>CAYMIH010000018.1:27860-32198 GCA_964390585.1 uncultured Alistipes sp. | reverse complement strand
AAAATCATTTCACATATCTATCGTAATCTGTTTTGGTCTTGTTATTTTGCGGCTCCTCGGAGCCGCGCGAGCCGCAGGCTGCCGCCCGAATATATTATAATTAGGTAATGCGACTCTCCGAGTCGCGCAGTTCGCCGCCGCCCCACTGCGGCGGACTGCTATCGCATTCCTGCCGCCGTCGGCGAACAGCGAGTTTTGCAGTCCGCAGGACTGCACAAGCCGCAGGCTCCGCGGGGCAGAGGCTGCGGCTCGCGATTACAAACCGAAATCGAATAATACCCAATATCGTAGGTTTCGAGAAATCAATCGCCCTCCGTCGCCGCATCGAGCACGATGTCGGGATCGGCGAACAGCGCCGCCAAATTGGCGTACACGGCGTGATATACGACTCCGTCGAGGGCCGTGTAATGCAGCTCCACCTCGTCGGCATACCAACTGAACTCGTACTCCTTGCGCAGACGCAGCTCGTAGCGGCCGTCGGCAGTGACGGATACCGCACCTATACGGCTGCCGTTGCGGACACGCTCGAAAGAGACGAACGCGTTGATGGGCACCGCCTGCTCGCCCTCGGCAGTCTTATATCGGAGCGAACCCGCGATCGGATCGTTGGTCACGGCGAATGTCTTGGAATAGAATACCACCTGCTCCTCGTCGGACGAAATCACTATGTCGCCCGCGCTCACGACCTTGTTCGTGGTGAACGGCAGGATCTTGCGCTCGCCGCTCTGGCTTTTTGCCGCGGCATCCTTGTTCTCGACCTCCGTACCGTCGGCACCGAACTCGCGTTCGGTCTCCCTGTCCCGACTCGCCGTGTAGACGAAGCGCCCGGGAATCGTGGGATGAGGTTTCAACTTCGTTTCGTTCAGATTGTAATCCGCCAACCGACTCTCGTCGATCTTCAGCATCGGCGCGTCGATGTAGATGTCGAACGTACTGCCATAGACTTCGAATGTCTCGTCTTTGAAAGGATGGACCGATTTGCCGTCCGACCCGCGGAAGCTCGTTATGTCGAACGCGATATCCACTTTTTGGTCGGGCCGATAGGTCCATTTCAGCGGTGTAACCGTTTCGGGTATGTCTTCCGTGCCTGTACGTACAGGCTCCTCGGCATCCCCTTGCCACTCTCCGTCGGCATATTTTACGCGTGCCCCGAAGCGGAACGGATTGTAGTTTGCCAACTCGAACGTCACGCTGCGGTACTCGTTGCCTTTGTAATAGCCGTTTTCATCCGCATTGTCGGGAAGCGTTATGCCGTTCCACTCCTGTCCCTTGCATATCGCCAGATAGTTGCGCAGATTGGATGCGATGCGTATCACCTCGTCGCTCTTGGCCTTGTTGGTATACATATAGATGGAATATTTGCCGGTTCCGGCAGGATTTACAAATACTCCATTCGACAGATAATCGCCCTTGGGTCGGAACATCATCATGCGTCCTCCCTCAGGATTGTTTTCTTGCCACCATGCGTCTGAGGCGTCGGCATAACGTTCGAAGTTACAGTCATACGATGCGATTTCGCCTTTGCTGCCGAGAAGATAGTTAAGGTTCTGCGAGTAGAGCAGGAACTCGACATTTTCCTGAGCATCGATCGGCGTGCCTCCGTCGGCGTTCACATCGTCCGTCGATTTTTCCAGCAGTTGCAGATCGAACGTCACTCTGGCACCGCGTTTTTGCGGCACCAATCGGTAGAGCACTGTCTCGTCTTCTGAAAATCCGTCGGGAATCACACTGTATTTCTCCAAACCCTCCACCGTTATGGTTCGGGTGGCATCAGTGAATTGGAATGTACGCGTCATGGTCGCGAAATGCTCCGCTTCGATATAGAGCGTTCCCGTGTAGCCGTCCTTCTGCGACAGGATGTTCTCGAAATAGATGCGCTGCACGCCGGGGGCCTCCACCGTGTAGAGGTACTTGTAATCGGGCTCCGACTCGATGTCGCCGCTGCTGTACCACTCCGTGTCTCCGTCGCGCACCATCGACAATGCCATGCCCGACTCGGCGCGTATGTCAAGCTCGTCGACTGAGATGTACACCTTCATCGGGAAGAGTTCCGCGGGGCAGCTCTCGGGTATGGTGAACATCACCGTCACGTGCGGACGCGATGTGGTGGGATCGCTCTCGTTCAATAACCCGTACAACGCCGTACCGACCCACGAGGGTATGAACGACCGCTCCTTGACCGAGATCACCTTGATCTTGCGCTGCAACTGCCCCTTCTTCACGAGCAACGTACCCTCCAGTATTTCGTTGTCGCCCAACGAAAGCAGATTGACGCCTATGACGCCATATCCGACACCGCCGTTGCCGACGGAAAAAGTCGGATCCAAAGTCTGGCGGGCCACCGAGTTGTCGATCCACGATACCGAGGCCGCGTCGGACTCCGTTATCGGCGTCCCGTTTTTGCCTTTAAGGGTATAACGCACATATTGGACTTGTCCCGTCTGCTCTTGGTCGAATATGTAGGATGTCTTCTCCACCGTGAGGATGTAGTCGTTGCTCTCCACCTCGTTCACCTCGTCGGATATGGATATCCACACGTTGTTGGTGGCCGCCGCCGTCAACGCAGCCTCGAAAGTGGTCTGTCCGAACGAGAGTGCACCCGCTATATGCAACTTGTAATGGTGGTTGCGGCGCACGAGTATCTGCTCGCCGTCGCTGTCGACCAGCATCACGCGATAATACAGCTCGTCGCTGCCGTTCGCGGCGCGTCCGCGAATGATGATGCTGACGGGATCGTCCACGCCGTTCTCGCTCTCGAAGATATACTGCCGCGTCGTGGTGGTCACGTCGGTTATGTCGCTCATCTTGGCGTCGTTCATGGGCAGCGTGACGAAATCGTCGTCGGGCCAAACGAAATCGAAGCCCTTAACGGGATGATAGGGAGCCGCCGTACCGAAAGCATTGGTGTTGACGACAGCGAATCCCGTCACATCGATCCACGGATTGGTCGATTCGGTCGCATCGCCCTCGGCATAATCGGGGTTGCCGATCGAAACCTGCGCGTGGTTGCGGATCATCGTTATCGTGCCGCCATCGGCTGCTATCTGCGTTGCGATATCGACGTCGGAGGAATCGCATGCGAAGCGCGCCCAATAGATCATTCGGCCCGACGAACCCTCCAAAAGAGCCATCGCCTCGGCCTCCGACTTGTTGCGGTATCTGTCCTCCTCGAAATCGGTCATGATCTGGTTGGCCAAGAAATGTATCCTCCGCGTATTTCGGGGCACCTCGGCATCGAACACGCCCGACAAATCATCCGTCGGCTTGATTGTGGCCTTGACGGTGGTGATGAAGAGTCCGTAACTGTCGAAACAGAACAGCGTCATGTCCTGCACGCCTCCGCCGTCGGGATTGACCGAGCGGGTCACCACCTCGCGCATGTCGGGGATGTCGGCGCTGAACCGCAGAGCCACATAACCGTCGCGTGCATCGGGCGATGCCGCCGACAGATCGTCTTTCCGACAGGATACCAGCGCAACCGATATGACAGCCAAGGCCGTCAACGCATGTAACACTCTTTTTATCATAGTCTTATATTTTTATCTGTTCTCTATTGCATTACCAATCTCCGATCATCAATAGGCGTCGCGGATGCAGCGGAGATATCCAGTTCCGCTCTGACCTTTTGAGTTAGTTACTTGTCCTCCATCGGCACACCAATATCCCTGTCGACGAATAACTTCATCCATAGCATCCGAATTATTTTGGTATTTTATGATAATTTCCAATTCCGCTCTTGTGGGAAGCCGCCAATCATCAAGAACAACTTTATTTCCATCTTTGTCTTTATAGACTTCTACATATTGCTGACAATGTGTTCGTGCAGGACCAATCGCACTGAATGTATTTGACAATGCACCTAATTGAGATGCCAACATAAAAGATGGAGACACCAATTTGTTATTCGCAGCACTACTTTCCGTATACCCTTGTGCATCCAATCTCGGTTTTCCCAAAGTGTATTCTTTCGAAGTTGCAGAAATTACGACATGATACATTCGAGCATTTCCCGGGGTATATATACTATTGTTCTGATAACTTACAGTCTGTGAATTATTGTTCCATGTATAGCCGTATATATTAGACAGTCCTTTGTTATTTCCTGAAGTAATCTCTACTGCTACTTTAGATCTAAAATAATTATTACTTGTCGTTCTATTTCCTCTATCTTCAAACGTTGTTCCCCCAAAGTCAGAACGATAGCTGTACCACCCTTGTATATTGGTTATATACTCCAACGGATATTGGGCGATAGTCACCGTGCGGGCAGTGGCGTCGTCCGCATTGGTAACTTTCAGCTCGATGTAACGTATGGCATTGTTTTCGGGCAAATCGCTG
>CAYMIH010000018.1:0-27760 GCA_964390585.1 uncultured Alistipes sp. | reverse complement strand
ATTGGTAACTTTCAGCTCGATGTAACGTATGGCATTGTTTTCGGGCAAATCGCTGTGAATATCGATATGTCCCGTCAGACTCTCGTCGGCAACGGCTGTGATATGGGCTGCCGCAATTTGAGCATCAGTCAACGTTTGTGTCTGATCGAACTTATCTTTATAATAGACCGAGGTGATCTCGACCTTCACGTCCGACGACGAAGTGAACAGCAAGGTAGTGTTGTCATCCGCAATGTTGTGCATCTCCATATTGTCGGTGTTCAGATTAAGATAGATCGGACGCTCGCCCGCACCTCCTATGTCGATGGTCTTCTCCTCCCACTTCTGAACCTCGTATTTGATATTCTTCAACTCTATGGGCTTCAGCCGCTCGGTGCCTCCCGGGGCATTGACCGTTACGACGACCTCATAGCAGGTATTGCGTTTGAGCTCCTTGCTCTCGCTGACGGGTATCTGGTACCAACTGTCGCGACGCAATTCGGGCTCCTCGCCCTCTTGGGCATCTTTCGCATAATACATCGGGATGTTCACTATCAAACGCACCTCCTTTTCCAACTGGCTTTTGTCGGCCCACTCGTGGGCATAGGTGTAAGCCGTCACGGTAATCGCATCATCCGTCCAGTTGAAATAGCCGCCCGAGGTCATGTCCGTATCGGTCAGCGAGGCCTCAGCATCCGTGCCCGCTATCACCGCAGTGGTGTAGGGCATGTTGCGCATGTAGTATCCCGCACCGTTCGAATCGTAGGAGTCGTCGAACTTCACATCGTCGCCACGATTGATCCTCACGACGATCTTGGCCGCCGCACGGCGCAGGGTAACCGCCAGCTCGGTATCGGCACTCTCCACACCGTCGTTGAGCACCACCGCCGCGGCGCTCTGAGGCTCCGTCGCATTTACAGACTTATCGTAAGCCACGCCGTCCATCAAAAAGGTTTGCGGAGCATCCTCCGCCGAGGAGAGTCCCGTAAGGTGTACATCTTCGTCGGACTGCATCATGGAGCGAAGATCGGTAAGGCTGAAGCCGTCGCTTTCGAACTCGGCCGCATCGGCAGTGCTGTTGGCAAGCAAGTAGACCCAATACTTCGCATTCTCGGCGAAATCGCTCCTCTTGGCCGACAGTGTGACGATGCCGCTGCCCGTCACGCTGCCGCTCACCCGCTCGTGGCACGTCAACGTCTCGGACGCATCGAAGATCAACACGTCGAGATGGCTGACGGCGATTTCCGCACCCTCGGTCACCACGCGGCTCACGGGCAGCGACTCCGACGAGAGGTCGAGAATGATGCTGTTGCCCTCGCCCGCCGTCAGCACGACGAGGTCGCAATCCTCGTTGCAGGCGACGAGAGACATCGCCATGCAACAAACAATCATGCTTTTATATGTCATATATTTCATAGCTCGTCAATTTTACGGCATCTCGGTCTGTTTTATGACGATCGCCTCGGGATTGGGACTTCCCTCCCATTTGGTGTCACCGCCATGTCCGTTGATTTGCAGCAGCGAACTGCCCTCGGGATCCCATGAGGGTGTGTACGATATGGCGAACTGCACCTCCTTGCCGATATTATCGGGATTCAGGGCATGCACCACGATCGTGTAAATATCTTGCGAGGCCACATAATCGGTCGGGTCGACAACCGCACCGTTGCGGTAAACCGTCGCGCTGAAATCGCCTTCGGTGGCATTCAGGAACGTGGGAACCCACTTCTGCCCCGTCGGAGCGGTCAGGCTGAAAGCGAAAGAGCAGCTGCCCGCCGCGGAATCGGACGGATTGCACCACACCTTCGGTTGGGCGTATTGTCCGCCTTCGGGCAGGGATGCGTCCAAGGGCGTTATCGTGCTGTAAGTCGGATAGTCGAATTCGAGTTCGTAGGTCACCTCGTCCCATTCGGCCACCCTGTATTCGATGGTTATCTTGCCGCTGTTGTGCATCAGGCAGCATATAGTGTAGTAGTGGTTCCTCTCGATAGGCGGCAGGTAAACCAAGCCTTCGCGGGCCACGTCGTTGAATTTATAATCGATCTTGAGGATGTTGCCCTTCTCGTCGCCCTCGACGTCCCAGCGGTCGCTGCCCCACGGATTTTCGAAGGGATAGAACGGCGTGTTCAGCACGGGCGTGTATTTCGAGGCATCGCTCCTTACTTCGGCGGCGGCATTTTCGGATATCTCGGCAGTCACCTCGTTCTCCACGACTGCGAGAGCGAATCGGTCGCCGAATAGCCCGATCTGTTTCAATTCGTCTTCGCTATGCGGCATCAGGTAATTACGCGCCAGCATGCCGCTTTCCAGCATGGTCAAACCCGTTACGTACAACGTGCCCTGCTCGCCTTCAGGCTTGGCGGCAAAGACTCCCAGCTTGCCCATGGGGCGTTCCAAATCGAATTTTATATTATAATCGAGCAGCGTATGCCCCGCATGCGAGGTATCGGTCGGGGTTTGCGACGACTCTTTCGTGAAGTCGAGCACCTCTTGTCGTTTACAGAACATGGGCAGCCCCGCAGCGAGATCGTTCTCCAATTTCAGGCCTGCAAAATAGCAGTTGTCGAGTTGCGTGGAGGGAGTGCCCTCCGAAAAGCCTTGCGCCAGCGAGAGTCCGCTCATGGCCGCTTCGTTGGCCACGACATAGAAATCCACCGTCTGCTCGCCCACGGAGTAAAAGGTGATATCCATTAAGAACGTGTGCTCACCGCTCGGCAAGTTCTCGGCAAAATAGTATCCCGCGGGTCGACCGTTGGCGAAAGCATAGACGCGAAGCGTGTGTATGGCAGCCTCCGCAGAGGTCGGTGTTCCGTCGGATTCGCCGACCGCACGCGTACCCACATTGAGTTGCACGGTCACGTCGTGTCGGTCGCCGAGCGCGGCGCCATCCTCCTTAACGCACCCGAACGGCAGCAACCCGCAGCACGCGGCCGCGACTGTCATATAGAGTATTTTTCTTATATTCCGCATGTTTTTTCGGTCTTAAAATTCGGGTTTCACATGTTCGATGTACCATTCGGGAACGCTCACCGTGATCTCGCCCGACTTGAATTCGATGCGTATCGGGATGAGCACTTCGTGTTTCGAACAGTCGATTACGGGGTTGTCGGCAAGGAATTCCGCGAGGTTGACTTTGGCCAGCAACGCCCCGTCGGTGGCCGACCGCAGACATACGTCGACATTCTCGTGATCCTTGTGCCGCATTATATTTATACGTGCCGTGAGCAGCGCCTCGTCGGCCTCGTATCGTGTTTCAAGCAAATAATCGGTCGCCTCGCCGCATACGCGGTTTTCGAAATCGGTACATGGCGTGACCCCGCATATCTCCAGCGCGGGCATCGAGCCTGCGCGGCTTCCCGGGTCGTAAACGCCCGCCACCTCTACCGACAGATCGTAATGTGCGGCGGCGAACTCTATGACTTTGGTTTGATTGTCCTCCTCCCGACCGCTGTACGGCAGCACGGTGTAGGGGAGAGTCGCATAATAAAGCGAATCGTTGCCGAAAACCTGCTTATCGTCGAGGTAATCGGCGGCAGCGAAGATCATGCTGCCGAAATCGCCCGTGGCAAGGCCGTCGACCCTCGTGTCGTGCGTGTTTCCCAAGCATACGATCCGATAATCGCCGGCCGCAAGCGGGGGAAGCGTCGCCGTGCGGCTCGCAACTTGGTCCTCGGGCAAGACACTCGAATTGACGCATCGATTCTCTGCATCGAAAACGAACATCTCCACTCGACATATCTTGTCGTGGAATATCTCCGTGGTGCCGTCGCCCTTATAGCTGAGCAGCAGCTTATTGGTGCTCAGACAGTCGTCCAGATCCTCGCGGATGCAGGAGGTGGCGACCCCCACCGACAACGTCAGGCAGAAAACAATATTCGTCAATTTCATAAAAACGAGATTAATGTGTTAAGGTACAGGGGAGAAGGGATCGAAATTCCCCCCCCTGAATATCCTGTCATCAATTAAAAGTTCGGAGTAACGTCCACAACCGTCCAATTCTTTACGGTTACGGTCACGGTCACACACTTTTCGGGATTACCCAGATCGCCATCGTCGAACGAGAAGTTCACGACATAGACCTTAGCCATATCGGTAGTCACTGCGGGGGTAAACCCGTTGGTCGCCAAATAGAGAGGCTCTTGTGCGCCGTCCTCAAGCGTACCGATCAGCTTCAATACAAGCTGAGGACAATCATAGGTATTCGGGAAGAAGTGATATGCGGGACACAGGACAGGAGTCTCACCCGCTACATACGTGTGCTTATATTCCGAATCCTCGTCCAACGTAACCATTTTCAGATCATTGTCTGCGCTAAACACGTCGGTCCACCATACGCTCTGGTTGGCTGCATCATTTAAGACATTGAATACATCTCCTTTGGCGGTTGATTGGGCGACCTTAGTACCGCTGACCACTCCGTCGATATTGCTTGCCGAGGGGTAATAATTGTTAAACATGACTTGATCGATTTCGATAGACTTGTAAGTCCGATTGCCCCCCTCAGCCAAATATTCGAACGCACCGATCTCGATACGCGAAACACGCGGCTCAAGCACTATTTGGGCCTTGTAATGCAGGTGGCCCAAAGCATCGGTACCGTCCTTATCCAAAGTTGCGCTATTGTAGAGATAGAGATTCTCGGCATCCTGCTCGTCCGCGATAGCCAATGTTTTCTCCAATTCGTCTTCGGTAGTTGCCGAAATTTCCGAGGTAATGTTACCTATAACGATCACATGGTCTACGGCATAGGGCAGGAAATGGAATACCTGATCGGTACGGTCGTCGAACGCGGTCTTACTTGCAAAATAATGCGTCGCTACGCTTGCGGCGGCATTCTGTCCCTTATACAAATTGCCGTCTTCGTCGGCGAAGAAGACTTGGAAACCGTTCAAGGCAACAGGAGAGTCGGCGGCGACAGGATTGCTTGCCGAGCGAGAATCGATTACATTGGTGAGATTGATGGTCACGCTCTTGAGCGCATTGTCTTCGCCCTGCACATCCTTATCGGTGTCGCAGGCGACGAAGGTCATTGAGGCCGCAAAAGCCGTCAACAGTAAACTTTTAATCTTCATTTTACATTGAATTAATTAAACAAAATGGTAAATTATATTTTCATAAAAACACCTTCATGACGGGTAAGCGCATCACAACTGCTTGATAACTCGACGCACCTCGTCGAGATTATGACGGGCTGCGCCGCTGCCCAGCTCCGAAGCGCGACGGAAAGCATCCTCGGCCTTGTCGTAAGAACCCGATTCGGCGTATGCCACACCCAACGTGTTGAGCAGTGCCGCCGTCCGCACGGTGATCTCCGCCTTTTCGAGCATCTCCGCCGCCTTGCCGTAATCCTTGCGCGAGATGGCATCCAGAGCCGTATCGTTCAACGCCGCGGGCGACGAGGGGAAGTAACGCACCGCCACGGCCATCACCTTGTCGTACTCGGGCGTACCCTTGCCGTAAGACTCCGCAACCTTGTACATCTCCTGCAAGCTCAACAGGTCGGGCCGCTCGTCTACCATGCGGCGAGCCTCTTCGAGATTGAAGTTGCGCACGTTGTACTCTATGCGGTACTCGTTGCGGCGCAGCACGGGATAGATCTCGTTGAGAAGACGTTGATAGATGGTCGGCGGAACGAGTTTCTGGAGCTGCAACTCGCAGAAATCGCGTTCGTTCGGATAGCGTTCGATGACGGCGTAAACCTCGTCGCGCTTCAGCAGGCCGGGGTAGTCGCCGAGGACGCGAACCAGACCCTCCCAATCCTCGCCTTTCCAATCGACGTGAAGCATGTCGGCCGAGATGGCATCGTGGCTGCGGATGTAGTCGGCCAAAGCCTTGGCGCGGTTCTCCGACAGGGTGAGGTTATGCGCCTCGCTGCCCTCGGGCGATGCGTAACCCGTGATGTAGATGCCCGTGATCTTCACATCGGAGTTGTTCCTGACCAGCAGAATCGAGTTCGAAACCGTATCCAACTCGGCACTGTTGTCCTTGTAGTCGGGCAATATCTTGTAGCTGTCCTGACGGAACTGCAAGCGCGCGGTACGGGTCTCGGCACGCACCTTGACGGGTTCGGGTTCGGGAGCTACGTCGTCGAAACGGTAAGAGGGGGTGTATGCGGGCAGCACGCCGTCCCACACCGTCCGCTCCGACTCGCTCTCGCCGCAGTTGGCGCACCCATGCACCTCCTCGCGTATCTCGACACGCCCGTCGAGCATCCAACGCTCGTAAGGGGCCGACGCCGAATAGTCGTAATACTGCTCGCGGCCGTTGCGGCGGCGTATTACCACCTGCGCCTCATCGTCATGGTAAGGAGGCAGATCGACGCTTTCGAGGCGTTGCGCCCGCAGATAAACCTTGTTGCGGGTTCCGCCGTCGATGACCATCGGAGGGAAAGCCAACTCTCTGCTGCCGTCGGCCGACACCAGCACGGGCGTCAGAGCAACGGTATGCTGCGTGCGGATTCGCACCTCGCTCAGATCGAAAGCCATCGTCAAGCAGACATTGCGGTCCTGCTTGACCACGCCGCCGCGGCTGACGCCGATCGAGGAGAGATAACCCGACTTGTTATCGGCATGCAACGACACGGGGCCGAATGCGAATATTAATAACAGTATGGCATATATGCGTCTCATAGTCTTTCTATTGTTATTTGATTATATAGATCAGTGAGATACCTGCTTTGGTCGGGCCGAAATAGTGCTTGTCGGCGTTGCCTTTGAAACGGCCGCAGGTAGCGCACTCATAGCGGTCGTAATTGGTGTAGAGGTAACCCGCTCCGACGGTGGCCTCGATATTCCATCGCCTGCCCAGAAGCCACGAATAGCCGTACGATATACCCACGCCCGTGGCCCAGCCTTGGTAACGGTGGTCTTTCGTCGATTTGCCGTAAAAAGGCACTCTTACACCGCTGACGTTATAGAATACATAGCCGCTGTGAAGACCGAAAAAATGGCCGTTGAAACGTTCGCACAGCCAATAACGAAACTCAGGCATCACCAACCAATGCTTGATCTTCTTGTTGCTGTCCTTATCGAGCGTCCACGGATTGTAACCGCCCGTGAGTTCGAGACTCGTGCGGCGGCCCAAACCGAATTCGAAGCCCAAGTTGGGTGTGGTGGTTGCCCAATACGGCAAATTGGTCTTCACTGCGATATCCTGCGCCCTGACGCTGTAAGAGCACCAGCTTACGGCAAGAAAAACACCGAGGATTAGTTTTTTCATATTTCCTGCTTATTGTTATCCCACTTGCAACCGACAATGCCGACATGACATTATTAATCAAGAGCTTTACAGTCCTTTTAATACCATTTGGTCGTTTTTCCCTCAAAAACATTTACGACACCTCTCTTTGTAAGAGACGGTATATTTCTTTGTAAGAGATGTGCACGGACGTAATACCCTCGTAACTCATTGTATTACAGCAGACTGAAATCCCCCCCCCCTCGCGGGGGAGGCCGAATCGTCAACCGAGAAGATCGGAAATGAAAAAAAATGAATTTTTTTTGTCCTTTATCTTGGTTTTTATGACGATATTATATACTTTTGTAATCGCAAACCGCTCTCTTACAAAGAAATAGACATTTTTCGGCATCTTCGGCCCGCACATCCCGACTTCGGGACGCTGAATGCCGCCGACACTCCCCCGCACGTCGCATAATTTTTTCGATCCGAAATACGACACATATCCCGCATCGGTCCGCCGACCGCGAAATTTAAGGCCGACTTTGCGGATAACCGTAATAAATAATTATTTTTGCGACATGGATAAACGGCAGGAGATACTGAAGGAACAGGTGGCGGCGTTGCCGCTCGCCCCGGGCGTCTACCAGTTTCTCGACCGTTCGGGTACTATAATATATGTAGGCAAGGCCAAGTCGCTGCGCAAGCGCGTGTCGTCGTACTTCGTCCGCAACAAGGACCACTCGGCCAAAGTGAGGGTGCTCGTCAGGCACATAGCCGAGATACGCCACATAGTGGTCGACAGCGAGCAGGACGCCCTGCTGCTCGAAAATTCGCTCATCAAGACCCACCAGCCGCGGTACAACATCCTGCTCAAGGACGACAAGACCTATCCGTGGATCGTGCTGCGCCGCGAGCACTTCCCGCGCGTGGAGTCGACCCGCACCGTGCGCCACGACGGCTCGCAGTACTTCGGGCCCTACGGATCGGTGTCGATGCAGCGGTCGATACTGGAGTTCATCCGCGAGGTGATTCCTCTGCGCACCTGCAAACTCAACCTCGCGCCGCAGGCCATAGCGCGCGGCCGCTACGGCGTGTGTCTGCAATACCACTTGGGCAACTGCAAGGGTCCGTGCGTCGGCGCGCAGAGCGAGGAGGAGTACGCCGAACTCGTCGAAATGGCGAAAGAGGTGTTGAAAGGCGATCTGCGCCCCGTGCGGCGCTATCTGGAGGAGAACATGCGCACCGCCGCCGAGGAGTTGAGGTTCGAGGCGGCGCAGCGCTGCAAGCAGCGGCTCGACGCGCTGGAGAACTATCGCAGCCGCTCGGTGATAGTGAGCGCCAAGATCGTCGACTGCGACATATTCTCGCTGCTGGAGGACGACGACGCGGCCTACTGCAACTTCATCCGCCTGCGCCACGGCTCCATAGTGGCCCTGCACACCGTGAAGCTCACCACGGGAGTCGACGCCTCGCAGCCCGAGATGCTCACCGCAGCCATCCGATACATCGTCGACAACATATCGCACGACCTCTCGCGCGAGGTCATCGTGCCGTTCATGCCCTCGACCACGTTGCTGTTCGACAAGGTGGTCTTCACCGTGCCGAAGCGCGGCGAAAAGGCCGACCTGCTGGAGTTCTCGCTCAAGAGCGCGCGCATCTACCGCGCCGAGCAGATGAAGAACCTCGAAATAAAGAATCCCGAGCGGCATACCGAACGGCTGATGAACGCCATGCAGCGCGCGCTGCACCTCGACCGTCAGCCGCGCCACATAGAGTGTTTCGACAACTCGAACCTGCAAGGGGCCAACCCCGTGGCCTCGTGCGTGGTGTTCCGCGACGGCAAGCCCTCGCGCAAGGAGTACCGCCACTTCAACGTGAAGACGGTGACGGGTCCCGACGACTACGCCTCGATGCGCGAGGTCGTCTACCGCCGCTATTCGCGTCTGGTGGAGGAGGGGGCCGAGCTGCCCGACCTCATAATAGCCGACGGCGGCAAGGGTCAGATGGGTGCGATTCACGAGGTGATGACCGCCCTCGGACTCGATATACCGATAGCGGGCCTCGCCAAGAACGACCGTCACCGCACGTCGGAACTCTATTGCGGCTATCCGCCGCTGCTGGTGGGCATACGTCCCACCTCGCCCGTCTTCCACCTGCTCATGCACATACAGGAGGAGGTGCATCGCTTCGCCATAGCGTTCCATCGGCAGAAGCGCAGCAACGCCTTCATCAACAGCGAGTTGGAGAGCATCGAGGGCATAGGCGCCAAGAGCCTCGCGCTGCTTCTGCGGCGTTTCCGCACCGTGGCCAAGGTCCGCGAGGCGACTTTGGAGAAGCTGGCGGAGACGGTGGGCGAAGCGCGCGCGAAGAGGATAATCGAATATTTCAAACCCATAGATACCGAAACCTCAGATAATGAACCGACCGAAGATATATAAGAATCTGTTGTGGGATCTCGACGGCACGCTGACCGATCCCGCCGTGGGCATCACCACCGCCGCGCAGCACGCCCTGCGCCGCTGCGGAACGGAGGCCGACGACAGGCGGGAGCTGACGAAGTTCATCGGCCCGCCTCTGATGGACGCGTTCCGCGAGATGTACGGGTACACCGAGGAGCGGGCGCGCGAGGCGTGCGATTACTTCCGCGAATATTACAACGTCACGGGCCTCTACGAAAACAGCATGTACGAGGGCATCGACACCCTGCTGGACCGTCTGGCCGCCGCGGGGATGAACCTCTACGTGGCCACCTCGAAGCCCTCGCCCATAGCGCAGATGGTGCTCGAACACTTCGATCTGGCGCGCCGCTTCCTGTTCATAGGCACAGACACGGCCGATCACCGTCGTCCGACCAAGGCGGCCGTAATCGAGTACGTCATGCGCGAGAACGGTCTCGGCAGGGACGGCACCGTGATGATAGGCGACCGCAGGCACGACATCGTAGGGGCGCGGACCGCGGGCATCGACTCCATAGGCGTGCTCTACGGCTACGGCAGCCGCGAGGAGCTGGAGAGCCACGGCGCGACGCATGTGGCGGCCACGGTGAAGGAGCTGGAACGGCTGCTTCTCGGAGGAAAGGAATACTAACCGTTAAACGAATATTATTATGAAACGACTGTTCCTCACCATGATCCTCGCTGCGGCGGTCTTCGCCGCATCGGCTCAGGGCATGAAGAGCATCCGCGAGTTCGGCGTGCTGCCCGAGAACTCGCCGCGCGAGAATGCCGACCGCTTGCAGGAGGCGATCGACTGGGCCGCGCAATCGGGCGCCGCGCTCTACGTCGAGCCCGCCGCGGGCGGCTACCCGATAGCCTCGGGCATAACGCTGCGGCAGAACGTGTCGCTCGTCGGGGCGCACGGCCCCACGGGCCGCGGTACCAAACACCCCGAAAAGAGTGCGCCCACGGGGTCGCTGTTCGTGATCTCCGACGCCGAGGCGCCGTTTCTCACCGTGGAGTCGTCGACGCAGGTGCGCGGCATACAGTTCTGGTATCCCGAACAGTCGTTCGACGATCCGAACCGCATAGTGGCCTATCCGCCCACCATACGCATGAGCCCCGACCGCACGGTGCAGGGCGTCACGCTCTCGTGCCTGACTTTCTACGGCGAGTACATGGCCATGGACTTCCGCGGCCGTCCCGACAACATCTGCGAGCAGATACTCTTCGAGCACTGCTACGGCTACCCTCTCGGCGGCGAGTTCATAGCCATAGACTACTGCTACGACATCCCGCGCATACTCCACTGCCACGTCAATCCCGCCAACATGCGCCTCTTCGGCCGAACCTTCTCGCGCGCCGTGGTCGACAGCGTGATAGCCCGCCCCACGTTCACCTACACGATCGACCACACCGACAACGCGCAGATGATCGACCTCTTCACCTTCGGCGTGCACGGCGGCATATATCTGGGCAGGGACACCTACGGACAGCTTACCAACTTCAACCTCGACTGCGTGACGATAGGCATATACAAGATCGGCGGCGGCGAGTTCAACCGCAATTGGCAGATAGCGCAAGGCTCGATAATAGCCAACGTGAAGGGCTGCGGCACGGGCATACACCCCATAGTCATAACGGGCAGCGGCCACACCGCCATCTCGAACGTCGAGGCGTTCTCGGGCGGCAATCCCGCCCTCACGGCCGACGGCTACTCCGACGACTTCATGCTGGTGGAGGGCGACCGTCCGCTCACCGTATCGCTCTTCGGCTGCCGCATGCGCAACTATAAGGCCGACGGGCCGATCACGCTGCGCAACCCGCGCGCCCGCGTGCAGGCCGCGGCCTGCGTCGACAAGGACGAACGGTTCTACAACATCACCGTCGATCCCGAATAAACGAAACATATGGCAAAAATGAAGAACATAATCTTTCTGCTCGCGCTTTGCGCGGCGACAGCAGGTGCCGTGCGCGCCCAAGAGAAGACTATGCGTCTCGACGAGATAAACATCCGCGACCCCTACATCCTCGCCGATCCTCGGAGCGGCCGCTACTACATGTACCGCTCTACGGGCTCTGACGACAGACCCGACCCGAAAGGCGCCGTTGAGGTGTTCACGAGCGACGATCTCGAACGCTGGAGCGGTCCCGTGCGGGTGTTCGACGTGCCCGACGACAACTGGATCACGGGACGCGTATGGGCGCCCGAGGTGCATTGTCACAAGGGCAAATACTATCTGCTGGCCACCCTCAACAGCGACATCGAATGGAAGAAGCGCGACCGCAACATGCCGCCCTACACCATGCGCGGAACGCAGATATTCGCGGCCAAGCGTCCCGAAGGGCCATTCCTGCCCGTGGGCGACAAGCTGCCCGCCACCCCGATGGACGAGATGGCTCTCGACGGCACGCTGTGGGTCGAGAACGGACGCCCCTACATGGTCTACTGCCACGAATGGGTGCAGATCGGCGACGGAGCCATGAAGCTCGTGGAGTTGAAAAAGGATCTGTCGGCTCCGACGGGACAGCCCGTGACGCTGTTCCGCGCCTCGGCAGCACCGTGGTCGACGGGCAGCGGCGAGGGCGACGAAAAGACGTACGTCACCGACGGATGTTTCCTCTACCGCACCCGCACGGGCAAGCTGCTGATGCTGTGGTCGAGTTTCATGAACGGCGAATACGCCATCGGCATAGCCGAATCGACCACGGGGCGCATCACGGGCCCGTGGCGCCAGCAGCCCGAACCGCTGTTCAACCGCAACGGCGGCCACGGCATGGTATTCCGAGGTTTCGACGGCGTGCTGCGCCTCGTGATCCACGCCCCGAACTCGCCCGCGGGAGCCGAACGCGCCCGCATATTCGAGCTGGAGGACACGGGCGATACGCTCGAACTCAAAAAACGTTAGACAAATGAAACTTTCCACGAAAATGTTAGCCGCCGTATGCGCGGTCGTAGCGGCTACCGCGTGCGGCGGCTTTCGCGACGATGAACGCCGCATAATAAACGGCGGCGAGGGCGAGATCATGCGGGTGCTGACCATAGCCGACCGCGACGACTCGCTCACCCTGCGGCAGATATCCGCCCCGCTCGACGAAAAGGCCGTCGCATCCGACGACTTCGCCGTTCTGCGCCGACGCATGCTCGCCACGGTGCGCAACCCGCGGAACGAGGGCGTGGGGATAGCGGCCCCGCAGGTCGGCATATTGCGCCGCGTGATCGCGGTGCAGCGTTTCGACAAAGAGGGCGAGCCCTTCGAATTTTACATCAATCCCGAAATAGTATCCGCCTCCGACGACATGGCGGAGGGACCCGAGGGGTGTCTCTCAATCGACGGAGTGCGCGGTTCGGTGGCGAGATCGCGGCGTATCGAGCTGCGTTACCGCACCGAACGGTTCACCGATACCACCGAGACGGTGGAGGGATTCACGGCCGTGATATTCCAGCACGAGACAGACCATCTGGACGGCATTCTGTTCATCGACCGCATGCTGAGCGAAGAGTAGCCGCCGAGGGGTGCCCTCTATTTCGCCGCGCCGATCATTTCGTCCACCTTGTCGACGATCATCCGCGGCGTTACGGCGCGCAGGCAGGGGTAGTCGCCGTTGCTGCACTTCAGCTCGCCGTATACCGAGCAGGGGCGGCACGGCATGTCGGCCTGCAACACCCCCTCGGGCGAGCATCCGTAACCGAGGAATCCCAGCGCGGGGTGCGTGGCGCCCCACACCGACACCACGGGCGTGGCCACCAGCGAGGCCATGTGCATGGCCAGCGAGTCCATCGACACAATGCAGTCGAGGTTCGACATGAGATTCAACTCGCCCGCCATGTCGACCTTGCCGTGCAAGGCCGTGACATTGGGATATATGCGCTCCATCTCGGCGGCGAACTCCGCCTCGGCGCCTCCGCCGCCGTGTATGAACACGCGGTCGTAGCGCTCGCTCATCAGCCGCACCGCATCGATGCGCATATCTTCGGGATAGGTCTTGCCGTCATGCGCCGAGAAGGGTGCGAATCCCACCCATGTGCCGCGTTTCTCGCCCATGGGGTTGGGCCGCGCGATCTTCACCGCTGGGGCGGGGTTGTCGAACTCGAATCCCAAGCGGCGCAGCACGTCGCAGTAACGCACCACGGTATGTTTGAGCGGCACGCTGTTACGGCTGTTGTAGCCCACGCGGAACCACTTCTCGACCCTGCCTTTGTTGATCTTGGCACACTTGTAGCCGCTCAACAGGAACAGGTTGCGCACCACCACCGAGCGCAGCACGCCGTGCATGTCGGCTATGGCATCCACGTCGCGGCGGCCTATGTCGCGGTAGAGCTGCCACAGACCTGCCAATCCTTGGTGGCGCCCCTTGGTGTCGGCGAATATAAAGTCGACGTCGATGCCGTCGAAAAACGAGCGGAACCGCTCGCGCGTGACCACGGTGACCTTCACTTCGGGGTACGCGGCCTTGAAGGCCCGCAGCGTGTGGGCCAGCATCACCACGTCGCCCATGGCCGAGAGACGTATGGCCGCCACGTGGCGCGGCAGTTTTCGGGTTTTCGTCTCTTTACTGTTTGCTTCCATAGAGTATCGGGTTAAGCGCCGGATCGTTGTACATCTTCATCTGCTTGTAGGTCTTCATGTACTTGCGGCCGGCTTCGATGTCCTCCAGCAGCTCTTCGATGGCTGTCGAGAGGTCGACCTGCTGCGCGAGCAGCGTGTCGAGTTTCTTGCGGCAGGCGTCGCGGTGGGCGTCGTCCACGTCGTCGCGCAGCGTCTCGCGCCGCATGTGGTAGATCTTGAGCGCGAGGATCGACAGACGGTCGATGGCCCACGCGGGGGTCTCGGTATTGAGGCGTGCGTCGGGGCACGGCGTCACGTCTTTGTATTTGTCGAGCATGTAGGAGTCGATGTACTCCACCATGTCGGTGCGCACCTGATTCGAACGGTCGATGCGGCGCTTGAGCGCGAGCGCCTCGACGGGATCGATGTTCGGATCGCGTATGATATCTTCGAGGTGCCACTGCACGGTGTCGACCATGTTCTTCTCGTAGAGCAGCGCATCGAGAGAACCCGCCGCAAAAGGCGTCTCGAAAACGTGGTCCACATCGTCGTGACGGTGATAATCCTCTATCGCGCGATTGAAAATCGCATTGGCATTTTCGGTAAACATATATCGCAGCAGTTTTATTGGTTATTTATGCAAAATAATCTATCTTTGCCTTTGTTGATAAATACAAAGATAATGATTTTTTCTAAAAAAGCAATATATGTCGCGCTTTTGGCCGCGGTGCTATGCACGGCGGGGGCCTCGGCGCAGAGCCTCGGCACGCGCCAGAGCAAGGAGGAGTACATCGAGCGTTACAAGAACATAGCCATCGACCACATGGAGCGCTACGGCATCCCCGCCAGCATCACGCTGGCGCAGGGAATCCTCGAATCGGACAGCGGCAACAGCACGCTGGCCAAGAGCTCCAACAACCATTTCGGCATAAAGTGCAAGAAGAACTGGACGGGCGAGCGGGTCTATCACGACGACGACGCCAAGGGCGAGTGTTTCCGCAAATATGCCTCGGTGGAGGAGTCGTATCAGGACCATGCCGACTTTCTCGACCAGCAGCCGCGCTACGACTCGCTGTTCGCATACGCCTCGAACGACTACCGCAGCTGGGCGCGCGGCCTGAAAGCGGCGGGTTACGCCACCGCGCCCGACTACGCGCAGCGCCTGACGCGCATCATCGAGGAGTACGAACTCTATCTGCTCGACGAGGATAACGGAGCTGCGCTCTACGGTTCGCGCCTGCGCGCCGAGGAGGCGATACGCGACGGTTTCGCCGACCGCAGCAGCGTGGATGTCGCGACGGTAGTCGAGGCGAGGATCGATCCCAACGACTACCGCGTGGCGGAGCGCACCTACGAGGGTTTCAGCGTGTATGTCAACAACCGTACCCACTACATCGTGGCCCGCGAAGGCGACACCTTCGCCCGCATAGCACGCACCTTCGCCGTTACGGAACGCACTCTGCGCAAGTACAACGAGGCCGATCCGCGCGGCACGGCCGATCCAGTGCAGGGCGAGATAATCTACATCGAGCGCAAGCAGAACAAGTGGTTGGGCAATGTGCAACGCCATACCGTGCGCAAGGGCGAAACGCTCTTCTCGCTTTCGCAGGAGTACGGCATACGCATGCGCAAGCTCGCCCGCATGAACCGCCTGCGTCCCGATTCGCAGCTCTCGGCGGGGCAGACGCTGAAACTGAAATAACACTCCACGACATGAATCAACCGAAATAACCTATATGGACAATTCACCTTTGCGCGAGAAGATTCTCGCCGACCTGATCAGCAAATCGACGCTCAAACAACGCGTTTTCGACAACACTTTCGCCGTATTCAACGAATTGAAGGAGGTGCTTTTCGAGATAGCCTCGGAGATGGACGACGAGCTGGACGGCAAGTTGGACAAGCGCGTGCGCATCGAATACCGCGACCGCGGCAAGTTCGAGACGCAGTTGCAGATAGCCAGCGACCTGCTCATATTCCGCATGCACACCGACGTGTTCGAGTTCGACTCGGACCATGTGATATGGCAGAACGACTACGTGCGCGGCGACCGCGACAATTCCTATTGCGGAGTGATCGACATCTACAATTTCCTCTCCGACTCGTTCAAGTTCAACCGCAACGCCGACGAGGGCTACCTCATCGGCCGCATCTTCATCAATCGCGAGCGCTGTTTCTTCGTCGAGGGCAAGCGGCAGACCGCATCGCGGCCCGAAAACTTCGGCCGCGACCGAATCACGCGCGAGACGCTGATCGCCATAATGGAGACCGCGATGAACTACGCCATAAACTTCGATCTGCTGGTGCCGCCTTACGAGTGCAACAAGCGCGTCACGGTCGACCAGTTCAACACCAAGATGGACAACTCGAAATTCACCACGGGCAAACGTCTCGGGTACGATTTCAACGTCGACGATATTTAACCGATTCCATACGATAATCTGAAGAACTTCGCAATGATACGCAAACTCACACTGACGGCCGCGCTCGCGCTCACTATAGCGGCCGCATTCTCGCAAAGCACCTACGACGAACTTCGCGAGATAAGCTCGCTCAACCGCGGCGTCTACGGACTGCAATCGATGCGCGACGGCGAACACTACACCGTGCGCCGCGGCAACTCGATCATACGGCAGAGCTATGCCGATCCCGAGGCGGCCGACACGCTCTACACAGGTGCGTTCGGCGGATACTCGTTCTCGCCCGACGAAGAGATGCTGTTGCTGAGCGCCAATTCGCGGCCCGTCTACCGCCACTCGTACTATGCCGACTACGACATCGTGCGCATAGGCGGCGAGCGCGTGGCCGCACTGAAGAACGTGCGCGACGTGGCCTTCTCGCCCGACTCGCGTCTGGTGGCCTATGCCCGCGACAACAATCTTTACGTCGGCCCCGTGGGCGGCGAGGCGCGTGCAGTGACCGACGACGGCGAGTGGAACAAGGTGATAAACGGCACCGCCGACTGGGTTTACGAGGAGGAGTACGGATTTACGAAAGCCTACGCCTTTTCGCCCGATTCGAAGAGTCTGGCCTACCTGCGTTTCGACGAGAGCGAGGTGCCCACGTTCCAAATGATGCGCTTCGATCGCAAGCTCTACAACGAGCCCTATTCGTTCAAATACCCCAAGGCGGGCGATCCCAATTCGAAGGTCGAGCTGTGGGTTTACGACATCGCGAGCGGCGCAAAGAGCCGCGTCGACACGGGGGCCGAGACCGATCAATATATCCCGCTGATCGACTGGACGCCCGACGGCGAGCTCTATTTCTACCGCGTCAACCGCAAGCAGAACCGTTTCGAGGTGGTGCTCTGCCGCAAGGACGGCACGCAGAAGGTGATTTACGACGAGTCGTCACCCGCGTATGTCGAGCGTCCCGAGCGCGGTACGGTGCGATTCATCGACGGCGACCGTTTTCTGGTGATGAACGAGACGGCCTCGGGTTGGAACCATATCTACCTCCATTCCGCCGCCAAAGGGCTGCTGCGGCCGATAACCTCGGGCGAGTGGCAGGTGACGACGATAGTCGAGGTAGCCGACGACAAGATCTATTATCTCTCGACCGAGCGTTCGCCGCTGCGCCGCGACCTCTACGTCGTCGATCTCAAGGGCAAGCACAAACGCCGTCTCACCGACCGCGACGGAACCTACTCGATAGCGCCGAGCAAGGGTATGAAGTACTACATATCGACATTCTCGTCGGCCGCGGAGGGCAACACCGTAGAGCTTCGCGGCGGCGACGGACACCTGATTCGCACGCTGGCCGAGAGCACGGAGCTGACCGAGCGGATGAAGAGTCTGCCGCACAAGGAGTTCTTCACCTTCGTCAGCGAGCGCGGCGACAGCCTCAACGCCTACATTATAAAATCCGCCGATTTCGATCCCGCGAAGAAGTATCCCGTCCTGCTCACGCAGTACTCGGGTCCCGGGTCGCAGTCGGTGGCCGACCGCCTTTCGTTCGACTGGGAAAACGTGCTGGTCGGCAACGGCTACATAGTAGTCTGCTGCGACGGCCGCGGCACGGGATTCATGGGCGAGCGGTTCAAGAAGCAGACCTACGGCAATCTGGGCGCGCTGGAGGTCGAGGACCAGATCTCGTTCGCACGCTACATGGCATCGCAGCCCTACGTCGATCCCGACCGCATAGGCATCTACGGCTGGTCGTACGGCGGTTTCATGGCCTTGGGATGCGCCTTGAAGGGCGACGGACTCTTCAAGATGGCCATAGCGGTGGCGCCCGTCACCTCGTGGCGCTACTACGACACCATCTACACCGAGATATACAACGACCTGCCGCAGGAGAATCCGTCGGGCTACGACGACAATTCGCCCATCAACTTCGCCGACCGCCTGAGCGACCGCACGCGCCTGCTCATCATGCACGGCACGGCCGACGACAACGTCCATTTCCAGAACACCATGGAGATGTGCAACGCGCTCAACCGCGCCCGCAAGCAGTACGACATGATGGTATATCCCGACCAGAACCATTCGATGTATCCGTCGGACGGCTACAACATCCGCAACAAGATGATACGCTACACGCTGGAACACCTTTAGTTCTGCCCGCCGAGCCGCAGGGGCGCGCTTTGCGGATGTTTTCGGGCCGCGGCCTGCTGTTTGCCGACGGTGATTGCGGGTGAAATTTATCTTCGGCGGCTGCGGGGGTCGCGCTTTAGGCGCGAGCCGCCGAAGATAACGCCGCTGCGCGGAAAAGTTTCTCGGGCCTCCGCTGTGGGAGGCTGCGGCCCCGAACGATTCTGAAGAGTCGTATTACTACGTGGAGGCGTCGGCGAAAGGGGTCCTATTCTTTACGCTTCTTCGCTGAGGCCGCCCTTCGTCCGAAACAGCTTCTGCCGCGCGGGTGAGGTTGATGCATGTGAATTATTGCGGTTCTCTGAACCGCGCAGTTCGCCGCCGCCCCTCGCGGCGGACTGCTGTCGCATTCCGACCGCCGTCGGCGAACAGCACACCAAAAACCGAAAAATGCAGTCCGCAGGACTGCGCGGGCCGCAGCCTCTGCCCCGCGGAGGCCCGCGACTTGCATTCGCTCGTTCGCGCGCTCCGCAGGCTGCGTCCCGAGAGAGCCGAAAGACATTAACTGCCCCAAAACATACTATTCCATATAAGCAAATGGCAACCGCTTCGAAGCGGCTGCCATTTGCTTATAAATTCCACGGCGGCTCAGAACTTGGCCTCGCGAAGCACCACGCGCACCGACGTGGGGTTCGACTGGCGGACCAGCAGATCCTGATCCGAAGCGAAGCGCTCGTAGAGTTCGTCGGTATAGTTGCGGATGGTGAGCAGTTCCGCATCGTCGATCTTCTCCACGCTGAAATTCTCCTCGTTGAGAGCCTTTATCAACTCGTCGATATGCCACGAATACTCCACGCAGAGGCTCAGATCCACGGCCGAGTTGTTGACCAGATTGGTCTTTATGCGGAAGCGGTCGAGCAGCGAGAAGATCACCGCGAACTTCTCCTCCATGACGAACGAGAAGTCGCGCGAACGGATCGTGAGCAGCACTTGGTTGCGCTTGTAGATCAAAATGGGCAGCGTCACGTGCTCCGCCTCGCCGTTGATGACCGTGCCGGGCTTCGTCTTGTCGCCGAACGGACGGACGTAGAGGGGAATGTTCTTGTTTTGCAGAGGCTTGATGGTCTTGGGGTGGATGATCTGCGCGCCGCTGTAAGCCAGCTCGATGGTGTCGAGATAGTTGAGCGCGTCGATCTTCACCGCGTCCTTGAATATCTTGGGATCGGCGTTCAGCACGCCGTCCACATCCTTCCACACGCTCATCGACTCGGCGTCGAGTATGTATGCCGCCACGGCCGCCGAGTAGTCGGAACCCTCGCGGCCCAGAGTGGTGGTGGTGCCGTCGGGCGCGGCTCCTATGAAGCCCTGACCCACGAAGACGCCCACGCCCGTGTTCTCGGTGGCGACCTTCAGGCGCGGCTCCGAGAGCTTGATGTCCACATAGGCATCCTTGTGGCGCAGGTTGGTGACGAACGCCTTGCGCATGTCGATCCAGCGGTTGCGTATGCCCGCAAGTTCGAGATATTTCGATATGATGGTGGTCGAGATCAGCTCGCCGTAGGCCACTATCGTGTCGTACCACAATTCGGCGTCGGCGGCACGGTATACGGTGTCGACGGCCACGGCGCGCAGCTCGGCGAAGAGCTTGTCCACGTCGGCGATCTCAGTGTGCCCGCCCCACAGATCGTCGATGATCGAGGCGTGATACTCCTTTATGCGTTTTATCTCGTCGTCGGCCTCGCGCTTTCGGCCGTTCTGCATGTGGGTGAAGACGCTCTCCAACGCATTGGTGGTCTTACCCATGGCCGATACGATAATGAACAGATTCTCCTCTCCGTCGACTATGTGTCGCAGATTCCTTACGCCGTCGGCGCTTTTCACCGAGGCTCCTCCGAATTTATAAACCTTCATACGTTCTTAAACAGTTTGGTGACGTCGGCTGGGCCGTTGCGCTCCGAAACGCCGCCGCTCAAAGTAATCCTTATTCGGATGCAAAGGTATTAATTTTGTATTCGCCGACCTCGGATTAACGCGATTTTATCTATCTTTACCGCACGAAACAAGAATAAATATGTACAACGATCTCAAAGAAATAGTCGAACGGGCGTGGGCCGACCGTTCGATGTTGGCCGACGCGACGGTGAAAGCCGCCATCCGCGAGGCGGTGGAGGCCGTGGACAAAGGCATGTTGCGCACCGCCGAGCCTGTCGATCCCGAAAAGAGCGAGTGGCAGGTGAACGAGTGGGTGAAGAAGGCCATAATCATGTATTTTCCCATTCAGGAGATGCGCGTCATGCGCGGCGGCGAGCTGGAGTGGTACGACAAGATGGAGCTCAAGCACGACTACGAGAAATTGGGCGTGCGCGCCGTGCCGCATGCCGTGGCCCGCTACGGAGCCTACATCGCGGCGGGAGCCATCCTCATGCCTTCGTACGTCAACATAGGCGCATACGTCGACACGGGCACCATGGTCGACACGTGGGCAACCGTGGGTTCGTGCGCGCAGATCGGCAAGCACGTGCACCTGAGCGGCGGCGTGGGCATCGGCGGCGTGCTGGAACCCGTGCAGGCTGCTCCCGTGATCATCGAGGACAACTGTTTCATCGGTTCGCGCTCGATCGTGGTGGAGGGCGCGCACGTGTGCCGCGAGGCGGTGCTCGGCTCGAATACCGTGATTACGGGCTCGACGCACATCATAGACGTCACGGGCGCGGAACCCGTCGAGTACCGCGGATACGTTCCCGCACGTTCGGTGGTCGTGTCGGGCAGCTACACCAAGAGGTTCCCCGCGGGCGAGTACGGAGTGTCGTGCGCGCTTATCATAGGACGCCGCAAGGAGTCGACCGACAAGAAGACATCGTTGAACGACGCCCTGCGCGACTTCGGAGTAGCGGTATAAATCGTCGAGTGCCATGCAGAAACCCGAAAACCGTCCGTGGCGGGTGCTGTCGAGCGAATACGTCGCCCGACGGCCGTGGTTCACGGTGCGCCGCGAGAGCGTGGAGCTACCTACGGGAGCCGTTGTCCCCGAGTGGTATGTATTCGAATTTCCCGACTGGGTGAACGTCATAGCCCGCACCGCGGCGGGCGAGTTCGTCATGATAAGCCAATACCGCCACGCCTTGGGCGAAACGCACTACGAACTTGCGGCGGGCACCTGCGAGCAGGGCGAGACGGCCGAGCAGAGCGCACGCCGCGAACTGCTGGAGGAGACGGGTTATGCGGGAGGCACATGGCGCCTCTACATGACCACATCGCCCAACCCGACCAACCACACCAACCGAGTGTATACGTTTCTGGCCGAGGGCGTCGAGCGCGCGGGCGAGCAACACACCGAGGCGGGCGAGGATATAAAGGTCCATCTGATGAGCGCACGCGAAGTGCGCGAGCTGCTTGACGGCGACGAGATAATGCAGTGCCTGCATGCCGCGCCGCTGTGGCGCTACATGGCCGAGAATGAATAATGCCCCGCGGGGCATCATAATCTTCGGCGGCTCGCACCTTCGGTGCGACCCCCGCAGCCGCCGAAGATAAATTCCATACTTTACCTATGATATACCGTTTCGAAGAACTTACGTCGTCCAACGACGAGGCCGCCGACGCGCGCTACCGCGAGGGCGACACGGTGTGGGTCGAACGTCAGACGGCGGGCCGCGGACAGCGCGGCCACCGCTGGGAGAGCGCCGAGGGCGAGAACCTCACCTTTTCGACCGTGTTCGAACCCGCGTTCCTCGCACCCGAGCGGCAGTTCCTGCTGTCGGAGGCTGCGGCGCTGGGCGTCTGCGACACGCTGGCCCGTTACGGCATCGACGCGCGGATAAAGTGGACCAACGACATATATGTCGGCGACCGCAAGATCACGGGAATGCTCATCGAGAACAAGTTGCAGGGCAGCGGCATCATGCGCACCGTGGCGGGCATCGGGCTGAACGTCAACCAGACGCAGTTCGATCCCGAGCTGCCCAACCCCGTGTCGATGGCCTCGGCGGCGGGGCGTCGATTCGACCGCGGCGAGGTGCTGGAGACGCTGCTCGCCCATCTGGCCGCGCGCTACGCCATGCTGCGCGACGGCGATGCGGAGGGTTTGCAGCGCGATTACCGCCGTCTGCTCTACCGCCGCGACGAGGAGCATTGGTACGCCCGTCCCGACGGCAGCCGTTTCCGCGGCACGATTCGTGGGGTGGAACCGTCGGGCGCATTGATAGTCGAGGGCGCCGACGGCACGACGGAGAGTTATCTGTTCAAAGAGATAGAGTTCGTGTTGAAAGCATAAAATCTCGACGAAATCATTGCCGTTAATAAAATAACACTTATCTTTGTATAATCGTTCTTTCGGGCGATGTGTCGGTGCGCGCGGCGCGCCGCAGACGGAGGAACGGGGGCGAACGGAACGAAATCAACACAATAAAACGTAATATACCATGAATGTACCTTCAAATTTGAAGTATTCGAGCGACCATGAGTGGTGCCGCATCGAGGGCGAGTTCGCCGTTATCGGTATTACCGATTTCGCACAGAGTCAGTTGGGCGACATAGTGTTCGTCGACGTCCCCTCCGTGGGCGAGACATTGGCCGCGGGCGACGCGTTCGGCTCCATCGAAGCCGTCAAGACCGTCAGCGACGCTTTTCTGCCCGTGGGCGGCGAAGTGGTCGAGTTCAACGATGCCGTGGATGCCAATCCCGCTCTGGTGAACACCGATCCCTACGGCGAGGGCTGGATGATCAAGGTGAAGATGAACAATCCCGCCGACTACGACGCTCTGCTGACTCCCGAGGCATACACCGAGCTGATCGGATAGGCAGCGGCGACAAAACTATTGAACCCAATTAAATAAATTGCGATATGTCAAAAGTAACGGTAATCGGCGCCGGCATGGTGGGTGCTACCTGTGCCAACGTGCTTGCAGCACGCAACATAGCCGACGAAATAGTATTGATCGACATCAAGGAGGGACTCTCGGAGGGCAAAATGCTCGACATGTATCAGGCTGCGGCCACCACCGACTCGAAGAGCAAGTTGGCAGGTTGCACCAACGATTATAAGAAGACCGCCAATTCGGACGTGGTCGTGGTGACCTCGGGTATTCCCCGCAAGCCCGGCATGACCCGCGAGGAGCTTATCGGCACCAACGCCAACATAGTGAAGAGCGTGGTCTCGCAGGCTCTGGCCGCCTCGCCCCGCGCGATCTTCGTCATCGTGTCGAACCCCATGGACACCATGGCCTACCTCACGCTCAAGTCGACGGGACTGCCCAAGAACCGCGTGATCGGCATGGGCGGCGCGCTCGACTCGTCGCGTTTCCGCTGTTATCTGGCCAAGGCCGCAGGCGCCAACATCCACGACGTGGACGGCATGGTGATAGGCGGTCACGGCGACACCACCATGATACCCCTCGTATCGAAGGCTACCGTAAAGGGCGTTCCCGCGTCGCAGTTCATATCGAAGAAGAAGCTGGCGCAGGTGGCTGCCGACACGATGGTCGGCGGAGCTACCCTCACGGGGCTGCTCGGCACGTCGGCTTGGTATGCCCCGGGTGCGGCGGCAGCTTCGGTCGTGGAGTCGGTTTTGGGCGACCAAAAGCGTGTGATACCTTGCAGCTGCTATCTCGACGGCGAATACGGTCAGGAGGATATCATGATCGGCGTTCCCGCCGTAATAGGCCGCAAGGGCATCGAGAAGATCGTGAAGATCGAACTGACGCCCGAGGAGGCCGAGAAATTCGCGGCTTCGGCAGCGGCGGTACGCAAAGTGAACCAAATTCTTTACGACACCAAGGCTATTTGACACCGATCGGCGGAACGATCTCCCGCAAGGGGGGGGGCGTCCGCTCGAAACCGAAACAGAGGCTGTCCGACAAGTCGCGGACAGCCTCTTATTTTATCGGATCTCTTCCTAATATGCTACGGGACATCCATGTTTCGTTTCAATGTACGGCCGTCGTAAATCCGTGCACGCGGCCCGCTTGCCGTCACATTCTGAAAGTCTCGAAGTATTTGAGGAACTGCGTGCGTTCGAGCATATCCGCATGTTCGGGATCGCGGGCATCGAGCTTGCCGCGGAACTCCTCGACAGTATCGAACCCGTGGCGTTCCTGCCACTCGGCAACCGTTTTCAAAGCCTCGGCGATCCACTCGGCGCCGTCGGTGTAGAGAACGCTGCATACCTCGACTGCCGAAGCGCCCGCCAGCAGCGATTTCACCACCGCTGCGCCGTTATGCACGCCGCCCGACACTCCGAAAGAGATGTTCTTCACCGCCGACGAGGCTATGCCTGTCCAGCGCAACGAATTCGCCAGTTCGCTCGGATGGCTCAGCACGCGCCCCGAGGCGTATTCCATGCGTTCGATATCGATATCCGTCTGGTAGGGGCGGTTGAAGAGCACCACGGCCGATGCGCCGTAACCGTGCAGCCGTTCGACGAGATTCACGGGATTGGAAATATTGGCTCCCAATTTAACTATTATCGGAATCTTGATTTGGCGCCGCACGGCCGCGAGAATCTCGGTGTGACGACGCTCGAACTCGCCGTCGGCGTAATCCTTCGCCGTGCACAACCCCATGACGTTCAGTTCCAAGGCGTCGGCGCCCGTGCGCTCGATCTGCGACGCGAACTCGGTCCATTCGCCCGTGCTGCGGCAGCATATGCTGGCTATCACGGGCACGGAGCACAACCGCTTCGCATCGCTCACCAGATCGAGATACTCGCGAAGCATCTGCGCGCGCAGATAACCTTGCAGATAGTCGGCCGACTCGGAATGCGCCGCCTCGTCGGTAAGATGTTCGGTACGGCGTGCGATATTCTCCTCGAAAAGCGACTTCAGAACGACCGCTGCCGCACCTGCCTCCTCGAATCGGCGACACCCCTCGGCGTTGTCGGTGAGGCTGCAACTGCTTACGATGATCGGATTCCGAAGTTCGAGATTCGCAAACACGGTTTTAAGATTGCTCATTCCTTTCTCTTTGATGGTTTGCATTTGTCATGCAAATTTTGAACCGCAATTACACTTCAATACACCGTATTCGAAGACGGGCCCGAATCACATTACGAGAAGAGGAGTCGAGGTACGGCCCTACTCACCGAGGAGCTTCTGCATCAGCACCTCGTCGATCGGGCCGTCGGCCGTGAGCAGCCACTCGCGGCGGCATCCGCAACGGACGTAACCCGCCTTTTCGAACAGACGCAGGCTTGCCGCGTTGTCGGCAGCGGCGCTGCACCACAGCTGGTGCAGATGCAGGGTATCGTGCGCATAGCGCTCCGCGGCGGCAAGAGCATCGGCCGCGAAACCGCGGCGACGGAGAGGCGGAGCAACGATTATGCCCACTCCCGCCCGCAGATTCTGCGGATCGAACTCGAAAAGGTCGACGGCGCCGACCGCCATGCCACTTGCGGCGGATTCGATCACCAGCCGCAACTGACGCGTGGCATAGATGTCGAATCGCTGCTCGTCGATAAGCCGCGAAAGGATATGGCGGGAAAACGGAGCCGAAGTCCCGCTCGCCCGCCATGTCTCGGCGTCGTTCTCCCACTCGTACATGGCATCGAGATCGTCAGGCTCCAAAGCCCTCAGGCGGCATATGCGGCCCTCGATGTTCATGTCCGACGCGGGTTAAAGTCCTATGATCTTGTTATGTATGAGCATGGCCACGCCCCATGCGCTGGCGTTCTCCGACATTTTCGACTGGCGGAACTTGGTGTCCTTGTAGACGAGGTTGAGCGAATACTTGTTGGTCGACGACTTGAGCGGCAGCATGATGTAGTCGCCCGCCTCGGCGAGGTTGCCGCCCACGATCACCGCCTCGGGGTTGAACGTATTGATGAGGAAGGCCACGGCCTTGCCCAGTTTCTCGCCCACTTCCTCGATAAGTTCGATCGAAAGGTTGTCGTCGTTCTTCGCCGCCGCGATGATGTCGTTGATGTGTATCTGCTCGCCGCGGTCGAACTTGTCGCGCAGGATGGTGTTCACGCCGCTTCGGATGAGCTTTATGATCTTTTCCTCGATGGCGATACCCGAAACCTCGGTCTCCAGACACCCCTTCTTGCCGCAGGCGCAGATGATCTCGTTGTCGAAGAAAGGAATGTGGCCGAACTCGCCTGCAAATCCGTTCTTGCCGTAGTAGAGCTTGCCGTCGATGACTATGCCGATGGCCACGCCGCGGCCCAGATGGAGGTAGAGGATGTTGTTCTCCTCCTTCGAACGGGCCGAGTTGTACTCGGCGTAGCAACGCGCGCGGGTGTCGTTCTCCAGCAGGACGCGTATCTTCACCCGCTCTTGGATGATGTCGCGCAGCGATTCCTCGCTCGATGTGAAGTACATGTAGCTGCGGCCCATTTCGGGATTCACACGGCCCACGATCGAGACTCCCAAACCGAGGATCTTGGCGCGGTCGATGCCGCACGTGTCGATGAAGTTCTCGATGTTGGAGCATATCTTTTCGAGGCACTGCGGACGGTTCTGCAACTCGAACGAGTTGTCGCAAACCTCTTTTATGATGTTGTTCTGGAGATCGGTGATGACGTAGGTCATGTTGTCGCGCCCCACGTTCACGCCCGCGAAATATATGGCCGAGTTGGCCAGACCGAACACGTTGGGACGGCGTCCGCCCGGGGTCTCCACCTTGCCCAGATCGAGAACGATGTTCTCGGTGATGAGCTCCTGAACGAGTTTGGTGATCGTCGGCACGCTGATATGCAGCTCCTTGGTGAGTTCCGAGAGGGTGCATTCGCCGTTGACGGCCATATAGGCGATTATGTTGCGCTTTATAATATTATTCTTATGAGTGATACCTTTTATATTATCACTCGCCTTGATGTTGAAAAATTCGGTTAATGACGACATATGGTTACTTGCTGAATTATTTTAATTGCTTTTTGCAAAAATACACGCTTTTATCGAGACGGGCAAGTTTTTTTAATTATTTTAACAAGAGGCTGTCGCAAAATATACGGGGCAAAGCTGCGGCCCGCGTAATCCTGCGGACTGCATTTTTCGGGTTTTCGGCTTGCAGTTTGCCGACGACAGGGTACGGATAAAATTTATCTTCGGCGGCTGCGGAGCTTTGCGAATGTTTTCGGGCCGCGGCCTGC
>CAYMIH010000017.1:0-33177 GCA_964390585.1 uncultured Alistipes sp. | reverse complement strand
GAATACGAAAAATATTACGACGAGATGTACAAAGGAAGGTAGAATTACGCTTTTGCCGTTCTTTTCTCCAGTTTTAACCGCATGTCTTTAAAAAAACTTTGGATTTGTGCATTATTGATGGGGTGTGCTTACTTTTTGGGCGGTTGCTCCGAAAAGAGCGAACCCCTGTCTTTTCGCAAATTCGAAATCTGGTATGACACCGATGATTTGACTACTCTGGATATATTTGCTGCCAACCACACTCTTCCCTCAGCTACACCTATCTTATTATTCATTCATGGAGGAGGGTGGTGCAACGGCGATAAAACGGAATGGACAGACCGTCATGCCGACATTTTTGTCAAACAAGGTTTTCTATGCGTTAGCATTAATTATAGATTGTCATCTATCAATGACCCGCAGAAGACAATTACACATCCGACCCACATACGAGATATCGCAAAAGCAATCGCTTGGATACAGAATAATATATCATCTTACGGGGGAAATCCTTTTAAGATGATATTGGTTGGACATTCTGCCGGAGCCCACTTGGCTGCATTGGTGACTCTCAACCAGAAATATTTACAGGATGAGTCCGTTGATATCAAAAATATCAAGCAGGTGTTTCTTTTGGATGCAAGCTCTTATCTGAATTCTGCCCAAAACATACCAGCTTATCTGTTCCCTTATTTCATGGCAGCCACCGACCAGGCAAATCCACTCTTGCTTTTGGATTTTATCCCGCTGGATCATATAACGGAATATAGTGAATTTCCACATTTCATCTCAATAACCTCTTCCGATGAACATAGAATAAAATCCAATACCCTTTTTGCTGAAATATTAAATTCACAAGACATTAAGGCAACAGTTCATACTGTAAACACTCAGGACCACTATGCGGTACTTACCTCATTTCCTTACTATACTGACTTAAATTGTATAGACCTCATGGATATATATTGATATGAAACCGAGCAATAGAGTCATCTTAAACACAGTTATTCTATATGTCAAAATGGGCATAACCATTTTGGTCGGATTAATTTCAACTCGACTTGTACTAAATGCATTAGGAGTCGAGGACTATGGTATATACAACTTAGTAGCCGGCTTGGTATCCATGCTGACTTTCCTCAACACCTCGTTAGCAGCATCTTCTCAACGGTTCTTGTCTTTCGCATTGGGACAGAGAGACGAGGCGAAATTACGAAGAGTCTTTTATTACAGCTTGGTCCTGCACCTTATTATCGGAGTTTGCGTAATTCTGTTGATAGAAACAATCGGGATTTATTGCATCAAATATATATTGACCATTACCCCGGGTAAGCAATATGATACACTATATATACTTCACCTGTTGAGCGGCAGCGTATTCTTCAGTATAGTATCGGTGCCCTATATTGCCGTTTTGATAAGTCGAGAGAATATGTTTTTACTCTCTATTATTGAGATAACTGAAGCTCTGCTGAAATTGGCTGGTGTGATTTTCCTGTTGTATTACTCGGGAAATAAACTGATAATGTACTCCGTCATTGTTGTCTGCACCACCATTGTTGCATTTTTGTTGCGTGTTGTGGTATGCCAATACAAGTACAAAGAGACCATCTTCAAAATTTACCCCCTCAACGACAAACCGCTTCTGAAAGAATTGACCTCTTTCGCCGGATGGTATACTTTCGCATCAATCGGAAGTATCGGCCGATTTCAAGGAATCCCTATCTTACTGAATATATTTTTCGGAGTCGTCATCAATGCTGCATACGGTATAGCCAATCAGGTAAACGGCCTGATGCAATTTTTTGCAACAGCCATTCTGCAGTCCATACGTCCGCAAATCATTAAAAGCGAAGGAGCTCAAGATAGAGACAGGATGCAACGACTTGCATTAATCGCATGCCGATACATGTTTTATCTATGTGCGATTTTTTCTATTCCGTTAATCTTGGAAATGCCTTATGTACTGCATTTATGGTTGAATAATCCTCCCGAATACACCGTAGGATTTTGCAGATTAGTACTTACCGCCACCATGTTATTCATGGTTACCTGTGGATTGGGTACTGCAATTGATGCCACTGGAAGAATCAAATGGATGTATATAATCATGGGATGCCTCCATTTCCTAAACCTCCCGATAGGATATCTGTTACTTAAAATTGGAATGTCGGCTTACAGCGTGCTATGGGCCATCGTAGGTGAGGAAATGATATGCATGTGGGTGAGAATGAAATTGGCCGACCGTATTGTTGGTATCTCCATGAAAAGATTCTTCAAAGATATCATACGACCGATACTTGTTATTACCTCAATTACGTTCTTTGTGGGGCTGTTTGTCACCACCAGCATAAACTCCGGCTTCATCCGTCTCGTATTATGTTGTATTGCGTGCAGCGCTACATTTATGTCTCTTTGTTGGATCTTAGGGATGGGGCAATCCGAAAAACAAAATATAGCATGTATTATCAATAACTTAAAAACAAAAATAGCACAATGACAATACATCGTATTATAAACGGCATCTTGTGGAGATTGGAAAAATTATGTGCCGGACCTCGGCTTAGGTTATTCAAGACCTTGTATATTAATTTTAGAACTTTGCCGTTCTGTCAAGCCATAAAATTTCCTCTATTTATATACGGTCATGTAAAGTTCTACAACCTGTCAGGACAAATCGAAATCAAAGACTCAATAAAACGAGGAATGATAAAATTCGGATATCGGCAAGGCGATTTTTCCGGTCCCAAAAGATGTGCAATGTTGCTGTTGGCACCAGGAACCAAACTGATTTTCCATGGTCCGTGTATGTTCGATCACGACTATGCAATCAGAATAACAGGACACGGAATGGTCGATATTGGAGCTTATATCGGCTTCGGTAGCGATACGAAAATATATTGCGAGGAGTCTATTACCATAGGAGACTATTGCCGAATCCCGTTCGGCAGTTGCTTTATGGATACCAACTACCATTACTCTATCAACACTATCGATGGTACCGTTCACAGAAAGAGTGCTTCCATATCAATCGGCCGCTACAACTGGATTGGTAACACCTCTACTATTATGAAAGGGACCCGCACTCCGGACGGAAGCATTATCGCGTCCAAGAGTTTTTTGAACAAAGATTATACAAAATTAAGCGATAGCGAACCGTATATTGTTTTGGCAGGCAGTCCTGCAAAAATCGTACAGCACCATGCAACACGAGTGCTCTCTCTCGAAGTCGAGCAGCATTTGAACCGATGGTTCGATGCCAATCCGACAGAGAAAACATATAGCGATGTACATCTGCTCGAACGATACACAGACACCGCAGGGTATAATAAGTTATTTAAATAAATTACAATGTATACCTATTTACGCAGGCTTATATCAAAAATCAAGCTCCAGATAGTTAAATGGGATATCGCCCGCAAATACCATGTCAATTTCGGAGAACGAACCCGAACCTACAACTCCCGGTATGAAGGTTATAGCAGTGTCGCCGATTATAGTCTCATCCGAGACAGCCACATCGGTTACGGTACCTATTTATCTCAGAATTGCATTGTGAATAAAACGGCTATTGGAAAGTATTGCAGTATCGCCAACGATGTGGTAATTGGAGTCGGACATCATCCATCGTCCGTATGGGTATCTACTTATCCTGCTTTCTACATGGACCTTACGAATGTGACGAATTTCACTTTTCACCGAGGTACAGAGAAATATCCCCCTTTTAGAATGGCTTCCGACAACGATTTTTGCAAGATCGGTCACGATGTTTGGATTGGGCGCGGTGTAACCATTGTTTCAGGAGTAACTGTCGGGAATGGTGCAATAATTGGGGCCGGAGCCGTTGTACTAAAGGACGTCGCTCCATACGAAATCGTTGGAGGTATTCCGGCCAAACACATACGGTACCGATTTACGGAGCAACAGATAGAGGCTCTTGACAAGATTCAATGGTGGAACAAAAATCCGGAATGGCTTAGGGAGCATTATAACGATTTTGAAAATATTGACACTTTCATTGCACGACATGCAACAGACTCCGCTGCGCAATAAAAAAATTCTATTGCTGGCCCCTCGATTCTACGGTTATTATCAGGTAATTAAAACCGAACTCGAGTCTATGGGGGCCGAGGTGACATATGCCGAAACTTTCATTTTTCTGGAAGATTTCCGTAACAACAAGAATTTCATCGACTGGGGTTTCCGCTTCATCCGAAATCCACGTTATCGGAAAAAACATACCGATACTATTTTACGGGATACCCGATCTGAACGATTCGATATTTTGATTTCCATTTCTGTTTTTTCTCCATCCTGCAGGCTCATCAAAGAGTTAAAAAAACGAAACCCAAATCTCGAATCCTACATATATTTCTGGGATACTTTTTCCACTTGGGACTTTCGATATCAGATGAGATATTTCGACTATAAATACTCTTTCGATCTGAGCGATTGCCATAGATACGAGAAAGAGGGGTTACAGTACCTCCCCTTGTTTTGGTCTGAAAATCAGATTAACCGTGAAAAAGACTTTGCATACGATATCGTACATATAGGAACTCTGCATCCCAAATACGGGGATCGTATTTCCGTATGTTCACAGCTCTACGATTGGGCTCAGGACAAACATCTGCATTCTTTCATATACTTGGTTAGCGACATAGCACAGGGAAATATCTGGAAATATCCATTCAAGTACATACTGAAATATCTGTTTAATAGTGAATTCCGTCACTTTGTCAATGAAATCAGGGCGATGCGCAATTACGAGAAAATCGTTCGGCACCAACCGCTTCCGCAAAATGAAGTACATGATATCGAAAAACATGCTCGCTGTATCGTCGATGTGAATATCGATCGGGCAGGTGTGGCCATGCGTGTGATAGGAGCGCTGGCAAACGGACAAAAAATAATTACCAATAACAAATACATTATCGATGAGCAGTTCTACAATCCGGACAATATCTGTATCATCGATAAATCCGATATCACGATAGACACAGATTGGTTGTTTGCCAAATCTTCGCCGACCGATATGTCGGCCCTAAGAATCGACAACTGGATAAAGCATTTGCTACGAATAGATAATTGAGCGACTATTTTACAATGGCACCGACTAACACCTTGCAAGGGAAACACATCCTGTTCATTGCCCCTTGTTTCCATGGATACGAGACGATGATAATCGAAAAACTTATCCGTAAAGGCGCGAAAGTTGATTTTTTTCCGGAACGGGACTATTCCATTAAATTTAAGTTAATTAATAATTTAAGCCAAAAGCTACTTTCCAAGCTACAAGCAATTCATTATACTTCGATAATTGAAAAGACGAAGAACGAACGGTTCGACTTTCTTCTGGTTATTCGAGGCTACAAAATAACGAATAAGTTTCTCTGCGAGTTCCATTCTCGCAATCCGCAGGCAAAAAGAATCATGTATCAATGGGACTCGAATGCCACCAATCCTTTTCAGCACGTTAAAGATGCTTTCGATCGAGTATTGTCTTTCGATTATCGAGACTGTCGAGAGATGTCGTTGAAATATCTGCCTTTATTCCACACCGACGACGTAATCATACAGGACAGAAAAGGAAAATACGAATCGGATTTCTTCTTCATGGGAACTTATATTCCAGAAAGATATCATGCATTGGTCAAATTTAGGCAACTATATCAGGACCGATACAAGATAAATTCCTATATATATATACCCACGACCAGCTTGATAAAAGAGAGATTGAAAAAAACATCGCTCTCGTCGGACCTCGTATCCACCGTTCACATGCCACGTGCGACCTATCTGGAGATGCTTAACGAGACCCGAGTGATGGTCGATGTTAGCAACAAAGAACAGACCGGTTTGGCAATGAGGATAATCGAAGCTATATCGATGAAGAAAAAAATTGCCACGAATAATCGTTACATTCTCAATGAACCGTTTTACAATTCCGATAATATCTGTGTATTTGATGCCGACAATCCTCAGATTCCGGACTCTTTTGTGAATACGCCTTTTATCGGTGAGTCGTACACGCTGTCGTTGAGTCAATGGATAGATAAATTGATGGCATAGCAAAATGATAATTCGATCGCTGCCTACCCGCATAATTACCAATCCGTTTTTTCTGTACGCAATAAGTTTCATTGTCGTACTTTGTTCTTTTTCGTTGAAATGGTCGGATTACTACCGCACAATAGGGAAAGGTCTGATATCGTTCATCGCCATCACCTCCTTAATAGCTATACTCCTGGGACTTCTACCTCAAATAAAGAAAAAAAACGTCTTTCGGCCCATACCCGTCAGTCCACACAACAAGCAATTCTGGCGCTGCATCGTGTCGGGATATGTGTTGGAGTTCATTTACTGTCGCAGTATTCCGTTCGTAAGTATCGTATTCAACGGCATTGGCGGATATCGCGATTTCGAAGGTATTCCCATGTTTCATGTGCTGTTGTCTAGCATCAGTTTATTCTGGGGAATCTATGTCTTTTTACAATTCCAAAGTAACCGACACAATAAGCATCTCAGACGCTATGTCTGGATGTCCTACATTCCTCATATTCTGCTATTAAACAGAGGAGCCATTGTACAACTGTTGTTCTCCAGCATCTTCATCTGGCTGTTACGCATAGGTCGATTATCTTTCAAGAAAATCTTATACTTTGGAGCCGGAGCATTCTGCTTTTTGATGCTTTTCGGCATTATGGGTGATGCACGGGATGCCAATTCGCAAAAAGACGAGACCTATATTTTACGAATTGGCGGTGCGACGGATGAATTCATTGAGAGTAACATTCCCAAAGCATTGTTTTGGGGATATATGTACACAGCTTCGCCGTTGGGAAACGTACAAAACGCCATAGATCATGCGACTCCTCATCTGACTTGGGATAATTTTCGGGTCCTGCTCATGGAGTCATGTTGTCCCGATTTCATCGCGAAAAGATTATTACAAGTTGCTCCGCCTGCATATACTTATGATTTCGAAGCATATTTGGTCTCTCCCATATTCAACGCCCCAGCTGTATATTATCAACCTTATCTTCGGCTCGGATGGATCGGCATGATTTGGATGTTCTGTTTCATGGTGCTCGTCGTATTTGCCTATATATATCTGGTCTCCTCCAGATCCGTTTTTTTTCTGGTCGGATGGAGCAGCATGTTATCAACCATAGCCTTAAACACATTCAACAACATGTGGTTTTTCGGTGGTTTGACAATCATCACACTGGCTATTCTCGCCACGTTGTATCACCAAATAAAACAAAAGTTGCAAGATGCAAAACAGAAATGCGCGCCCGTTGGTTTCCGTAATCGTTCCGATTTATAACGTAGAACGATATGTAGAAAAATGTGTGGATTCCATTTTGGCTCAAACCTATTCCAATCTGGAAATCCTGCTTGTAAACGACGGTTCGACAGATGGCAGTCGCCAAAAAATCGCCCAATACGAACGAGAATCACGTTGCATGATTCTCGACAAGCCCAACGGAGGCCTCTCTTCGGCGCGCAACGCAGGACTCGACAATGCCACAGGTGAATATATCTATTTCATTGATTCGGACGATTATATCGTTTCCGACGCGATCGAATCACTCGTCCAAAAAATGCAAGAAACCAAAGCCGATTTTTGTTGTTACAGAATCGTCTTTTACTCGGATATCCATACAAAAATCATCGGAAAGAATTTCAGTCACGATATTTTAATCGGTCAAGAGGCTATTATTGAAGATGCGTTTCTCGGCAAGGATATCAAGACTACCGCATGGTCTAAATTCTTCAGTGCCGAATTTTTGAAATGCAACTCTTTAAGATTCAAGGATGGAATCATTAACGAAGACTCCCTTTTCACGGCTTTATGTGCGATAGACGCGCATAAAGTAGCATTCCTGAATAAACCTCTTTACTATGCTTACCAAAGACCGGGTAGTATTTCCCGTAAAATCAAACGAGAAAACATCACCTCCTATTTTGACATAAGCACAGAGATACGCAATCGGCTTGAACAGCTTTCCATCTTCAGAAAATACAGCGATTACTTTTATGCAAGTTTTACGAAACAGATACTCTACACTTTGATACAATGCGGATACCGATCGGCAACCTATACGGATTTCAAGGCCTTGTATGAAAATCTGAAAAACTCCGATTATCGAAACGAAAAGCATGGCAACAACATTCGTTTGGCAGGCCGATACTATTCTCTATTATACAAACTTAGTCTTCACCCCAAGTTGTTTTTCATCTTGACCAGAATTTTCAGATTTTGTGGAGTATATATGCCTTGATCTAATTATTGACAATTCACTGATATTGTTTTATTCGAAACGACATGAATAAACAGTTGAAAAACAGTTATTCTCTTTTAGACAAATGCAAGCTCGTCTACTGGCTAATAAAGACGAAATTGCTCTGGTCGAAAGCCCGAATCATACGGTTTCCATTCACTTTGCGAGGTCGTAGATTCGTTGATTTGGGATGTGGTCTAACAACAGGACAAGGATGCAGGATAGAGGCATTTTCTATGAATGGAGACAAAAGTATCAAACTTTTCTTAGGGAAAAACGTCCAGATAAACGACTATGTACATTTATGCGCATTGCGATCCGTACGCATAGGGAACCAAGTGCTGATTGCAAGCCACGTCTATATTTCGGACAATAGCCACGGCTGCTATAAAGGCACGAAAGAAGACGCTTCTCCGGATATCGCACCTATACGCAGGGAATACCACATTGCATCTGTCGAAATAGGGGATAACGTATGGATAGGTGAAGGGGCAATAATACTTCCGGGTGTGACTATCGGCTTTGGTGCCATCATCGGTGCTCACTCCGTAGTCAATCGCAACGTTCCTCCTGAATGTATCGTTGCAGGGGTTCCGGCCCGAATCATCAAAAAATACGATCATATAAAACGAGGATGGTACAAAACAGATTCAGAAGGTAATTTCATATAATCAATTATATTGTGAAAAACGTTTTGATTACTGGCGGCGCAGGCTTTATCGGTTCTAACATTGCACTTAAATTAATCGATAAAGGGTATCGTGTAACCGTATTGGACAGTCTCTCCCCGCAGGTTCATGGAGAGAATCCCGACAAAACCTCTCCTTTATATTGTAGTATAAAGGATAAGGTTCATTTTATCAAGGGAACTGTTACCTCGAAACATGACTGGGTAGAAGCATTGTTCAATGCAGATGCCGTTATCCATCTGGCTGCCGAAACGGGAACAGGTCAGTCTATGTACGAGATCGAAAAATATGTAACCGTCAATATTGGAGGCACCGCTATTCTGCTCGATCTGCTGACTAATACCAAGCACCATGTAAAAAGAGTCGTTGTGGCTGAATCTCGTGCGATTTACGGAGAAGGTCGTTATTGGAGCGATGATTTGAATATGTTTGTTTATCCTTCGGAACGATTGGAACAGACCATGTGTAAAGGTGATTTTGAAGTCAAGTACCCCGGGTGTACCCGACCTTTGAAATTGGTTGCAACGACCGAAAATTCAGCTATACACCCTAATTCGATATATGGTATCACTAAACAAGTACAAGGCCAAATGGTTCATCTGGTTTGCAGAAGTATCGGCATCGAATCCGTATCTTTTCGCTATCAGAACGTATACGGACCGGGACAATCATTAAACAATCCTTATACAGGCATTCTGGCTATTTTCTCGACACGCATCAAAAACGGAAATGGCATTAACATTTTCGAAGACGGTCAGGAAACGCGCGATTTTGTTTATATAGACGACGTAGTCGATGCGACGATACTCGGACTCGAAAGTAAAAGTGTTTCAGGGCATTCATTCAATATCGGAACGGGAGTGGCTACCGATGTGTTGACCGTAGCCAATACTCTAAAAAAATGCTATGGAATAGATGTTCCCGTAACGATTTCAGGCAATTATCGTTTGGGAGACATTCGCCATAATTTTGCTGACATAACTTTAGCCCGTACCCTGCTCGGATTCGAACCTAAATGGAGTTTCGATGCTGGTATTGCTCGCTTTGTGGAATGGGTGAATGCGCAAGATGTGCACGAAGACAGGTATGAGGCCTCTATTGAAGAGATGAAACGTAAAGGTCTGTATAAATGAGAATTAGCCATTTTCCATTTCCCGAAAAAATCGAGATGATATTAAAGATCATTACTTTGGGTCTGACGTTTATTTTTGAAAATAATTTACAGTTTGTGAAACAAGTTACAATTCCTACCCAAGAATAAGCATTACAAAAGATCTCCACATCTTTACGGGGGGGGTAATTGGTTTGCAATCACATTATGTTCTCGAGATTACATTTTAAGTTTCTTAACATAAATCCCGATTATTAAAAGGCATTTCAAAAAGTCGCGATGGTTTTTTAGTATACTTTCCATTTCGCAAACAGAGTTATAACTTATGTTTATTTCTATATTGGGAATAAGATTTTACACTATCCCAAATATTCACGACGGGAGATATGGGCCAAATTTGAAACAATCGATAGGATTATCATAGGATTGTCCGAAAAATAGGTAATAACATGAATTTAGCATCGTAGTGTGAGCTATTTGGGAGGTGAAGTATTAACATTATGAATTAAAATGACACTGAATTTAAACGGCAAGCAAATCTTGTTTTTGTCTGCCAAATTGTTCGATTATCAAAACGAAATATGTAAGGCAATGAGAAATGCTGGAGCGATTGTCGATTATTTCGACGAACGTCCTGCTAATAGTTTCTTGGTAAAAGCATTGATTCGTATCAACCGAGACTTGTTGTCTAAGTATATCAACGATTATCACAACCGAATCATACAAAAAACAAGTTCTTTCAGATACGACTACATATTCTTTACCAAAGGCGAATCCGTATCTTCTGCCAGTTTGAAGCTTCTCCGGCAATTACATCCCGAAGCCCAGCTGATAATATACCACTGGGATTCCATTGCCAACAATCGCAATGCCCAACGATTGTTTTCATGCTTCGATAAAATTTTTTCATTTGATAAAAAGGATTGCGAACAATTCGGATTACATTTCCTACCTTTATTTTATATTCCCGACTATGTGAAAATATCGACTGACATAAGACCGAAAAAATACGACATGCTTTTCATCGGCACTACTCACAGTGACAGGTATCGGTTGATAAAGAGATTGGAATCTGCCATTTCTCAATTGGGTGGCAATAGCTTTTCATGGTTTTATTTCCCGTCCAAAATTTTGTACTATAAAATGAAACTACAGAATTCCAATATTCGGAATATTCCACAAAAAGCCTTTCACTTCAGGCCGATGGCAAAAGAGGTGCTGCTGGACCTTTTCGCCTCATCTAGAATAATTGCCGATATTCAGCACCCTAAACAAACCGGATTGACAATGCGATGCATCGAAACGCTTGGTGCGAAGAAGAAACTCATAACCACAAATCCTCACATTGCCGAATATGATTTCTATAATCCTAACAATATATTGATTGTCAATCGGGATTCTCCAATTATCGATAGACGTTTCTTCAACACTCCCTATACAGAAATTCCAGCCGATATTTATGAGAAATACTCCATTGACGGTTGGCTGACACAAATACTGCAATCTTAATCATTTTTTATTATGAAAATTACGCTTATAGGAGGATCCGGATTCGTGGGAACGCGCCTTATTGGATTGTTGGCCGAACATAAAGATAAGTACGCCTTGCGTAATATCGACAAATGTCCGAGCCATTTCTTTCCGAAGGTGACCCGCATAGGTGATGTGCGTGATCAAGCGATGCTCGACAGGGAGCTGGCGGGTAGCGATGTGGTGGTCTTGTTGGCTGCCGAGCATCGCGACGACGTGACTCCAGTTTCCCTCTACTACGAAGTCAATGTCGAAGGAATGCGCAACACACTGCAAGCCATGGATAAGAATGGTGTTAAACGTATCGTTTTCACCTCTTCTGTGGCTGTATACGGACTCAACAAGCACAATCCGGATGAAACTTATCCGACCGACCCGTTTAATCACTACGGAAAAAGCAAATGGCAAGCTGAGCAGGTGTTGCAAGAGTGGTATCAGGAGCATCCTGACTGGAATGTAAACATCCTGCGTCCGACCGTTATCTTTGGCGAGCGCAATCGCGGTAATGTCTATAATTTGCTCCGCCAGATTTCCTCGGGTAAGTTCATGATGGTGGGACGCGGCAACAATCGTAAGTCGATGGCCTACGTGGGCAATATCGTTACATTCATCCGTTTTCTAATCGACGAGAAGAACACCAGCTACAATGTTTACAACTACGTAGACAAGCCGGACTTCACGATGAATGACTTGGTAGCTCAAGTAAGCGAGGTGCTGGGTAAACACATTCCGGCTACGCATCTGCCTTATTGGCTGGGCATGTGCGGCGGGAAGTGTTTCGATGTATTGGCCCGGGTTACCCGTCGTAAGTTGGCAATTAGCAGCGTGCGGGTAAAGAAGTTCTGCGCTACCACGGAATTCGATGCCACAAAAGCTATTACGAGCGGGTTTAAGGCTCCGTATACGTTGGGTGAGGGGCTGGCCCGAACCCTGAAATTTGAATTCATGAATCCGGTCAAAGACGATATTACTTTCAAAAGCGAGTAATTTCTTCCGACGTTTAGAACGAATATTCCTTTGGAAACTCGATAAAATTTCCAGAGGAATTTGTTTTTGAATATTGTCTGCAGTTAGCTGCGGACAACGAGTCTCAGAAAACGGACTCTTTCTAATTTTTTTCATTCGATTGGTGGTACGGGTACGTCAATGGTTGTCAGTCACATTCTTAGCTCTGCTTCGTCTGAGGTTGTAAAAGAGGTTGCGGATTTTATAGCGCGTGGCCATTCATATTCGGCACAGATGTTTTGATACAAGACAGTTGTATCGGAACAAAGATATTTTGAAGGTTACGATGTCCGGAATCATTGTTCCTGCATCGATATATCGGAGTCGAAATAGTCCGATTCCTCCGATCCGATGTGCAAACCGCAGGATGCTGCAGTAGACACACAGACAGTAGCCCCGCAGCTTTGGCGGGAATCATCTTCCCAGCGATAACAGAACTACGGGTTGGTAACCATGTCTTCTTTCGTGGGTTCGCCAGATCTGTTCTGTCCGGATAGCTGGTGATGAAGATATATAGGTTGTCTACTATAAAATCGGGAATTAGGAATTTGTTATAATAATGTTTCTAAATTTGGTGGACACAAATCGCGCATTGTGTCCCGATTAAATATTTAATTACGAGAAAATAATACTTAATGATAATCGGCTGTTTTGTATATTTGTGAAATATTGTATATTTTTGAAATCATTTAAACTGCCTATGCGAGGCGGATATGAATTTCGATGCCGTGCAATATGTTGTTAAGTGCATAAGTTTTAATATGGTGTGATTCGTATAATGTTATAAACCAAAAAGTAAATAACATATTTAGAAATTAATGGGAAAATATAATATAGTAGTTGCAGGTACAGGGTATGTCGGTTTAAGCATCGCTACGTTATTGGCGCAGTCCAATCATGTTACGGCTGTCGATATTATTCCGGAAAAGGTTGAAATGATAAACAGACGACAGTCGCCTATCATGGATGATTATATTGAAAAGTATCTGGCTGAAAAGCCGTTGGACCTGACCGCCACCACCGACGGTGCGGCCGCATACCGAGATGCCGATTTTGTCGTCATCGCCGTGCCGACCAACTACGACCCCGTGAAGAATTTCTTCGACACCCACTGCATCGAGGAGGTTATCGACCTCGTCCTGAGCGTCAATCCCGATGCCGTGATGGTCATTAAGTCGACCATTCCCGTGGGCTATTGCCGCAGTCTGTATGTGAAATATGCCGCAAGAGGAGCGGAGCGGTTCAACCTGCTTTTCTTCCCCGAGTTCCTGCGCGAGAGCAAAGCGCTCTACGACAACCTCTATCCCTCGCGTATCATCGCGGGAGTACCCAAGATCATCGACAAGCCCGAATTCGCCGAGGAGAACGACGCCATAATGTCGGTCACCGACGTCGACAAGCTGGACCGCGCGGCGCATGTGTTCGCCGATCTGCTTCGTGACGGCGCGCTTGCGGAGGATATCCCGACTCTGCACATGGGCATAAAGGAGGCGGAGGCCGTGAAGCTGTTCGCCAATACCTATCTGGCCCTGCGTGTGAGCTACTTCAACGAACTCGACACCTATGCCGAGGTCAAGGGGCTCGATTCGCACGCCATCATCGAGGGTGTCGGCCTCGACCCGCGCATAGGCACGCACTATAACAATCCTTCGTTCGGCTACGGCGGCTATTGCCTCCCCAAGGATACCAAGCAGCTTTTGGCCAACTATGCCGAGGTGCCGCAGAACATGATGACGGCGATCGTGGAGAGCAACCGCACCCGCAAGGACTTCATAGCCGATCAGGTGCTTCGCATGGCGGGCTACTACTCTTCGAACAGCCAGTACGATTCGGGCGAGGAGCGGCCTTGCACCATCGGAGTCTACCGCCTGACGATGAAGTCGAACAGCGACAATTTCCGCCATTCGTCGATTCAGGGCGTGATGAAGCGCATCAAGGCCAAGGGAGCGCAGGTGGTCATCTACGAACCGACGCTGAAGGACGGCTCGACCTTCTTCGGCAGCCTCGTGGTCAACGACATAGCCCGATTCAAGGCCATGTCGCAATCGGTCCTTGCCAACCGCTACGACGCCTGCCTCGACGACATTGCCGACAAGGTTTACACCCGCGATATTTTCCGCCGCGATTAACTTGTTACCCCTCCCCGCATGGAGCCGCATTCGTCTGCACGAGACATATCGGTCGTGATTCCGCTGTACAACAAGGCCGCCGAGATCGAGGCGACGTTGCGTTCGGTGCTGTGCCAGACGCTGCCGCCGCGCGAGATAATCGTGGTGGACGACGGATCGACCGACGGCAGCGCCGAGATCGTGGAGCGCGTGGCCCCGTCGGCCGTGACGCTGGTGCGTCAGGCCAACGGCGGAGTCAGCGCGGCGCGCAACCGTGCCATGCGCATGGCCTCGGGACGGTGGGTGGCGCTGTTGGACGGCGACGATCTGTGGTGCCCCGACCATCTCGCCTGTCTGGCGTCGCTCATCGAGCGCTATCCCGATTGCGGGGCCTGCGGTACGGGATTTTATGTCGAGAGCGGCAGGCGGCGCACCGTGGGCGACACTCCGCGGAACGGCGGAGGCGGGATCGTCGATTTCTTCCGCGAGTCGATGTCGCGTTACGTGTTGATTCCCTCGGCGACGGCGCTGCGGCGCGACCTCGCTCTGGAGCTCGGCGGATTTCCCGAAGGGATGCGCATGGGCGAGGACCAATATCTGTGGACCAAGATCGCGCGGTCGGCTCCCGTGGCATTCTCGCCGAAGCCTACGGCGGTCTATTCGCGGTCGGCCTCCAACCGTTCGGCGGCTGGCTACCGTCCCGAGCGGACGCGTTTTTCGTTCGAGGACCTCTATGATCCCGCGGCGGACGGCATGAGCAACGAGTACGTGGCCCGCGTGGCGCTGGGCAAGGCCCTGATCGAGAGCGTGAGCGGCGGCACGGCGGCCGCGGCCCGCGCGGTGGAGTTCTTCTCCTACAACCGCCTTTCGCATCGTATCGCTGCCAAGGTGCGCATATTCAACGCCCTGCCGCGCAGGGTGCGGCCCGCCCTGTTCGCGGCCTACAACAGTCTCGCGTGGGCAGTGGCCCGAAAGGGGTTGTGATTTGCATAGATATATGCGGTTCTTCAGAACCGCGCAGTTCGCCGCCACCCCGCGCGGCGGACTGCAACTCGCTTTGGGCTCGTGCATTCCTGCCGCTGTCGGCGAACCGCAGACCTTAACAATCATTAACATATCTTAACCGATCGTTAACGCGCCTGCTGCGGGTGAATCGGTAGTTTTGCGGTAGTCGAAAACCAATAAACACCGATGTAATGAAACGTATCCTACTGTTCGCAGCCGCGCTTGCGGCAATCGACGCGTCGTACGCTCAACTCGATCCCGCGAAGATCAAATCCATTTCCATATCCAAAGTCGGTTCCAACGGTGCGGTGACCGCCACCCGCGAGATCGGCCGCTCGTCGCTGGAGTGCGTCTACAAGTTCGAATATCCCGTGAACGATAACGGCGAGGTGCATTCGAAAGAGGACCGCATGATATTGCAGATCGACGGCGGGCGGACCAAATTCTACTCCCATTACGATTTCGCTCTCGATTCCATGCGCAAGGCCAATCCCGACGGATTCGTCACCGAAATGAAGAACCTCAAGTTGGGGCTCAAGAGCTGCATCTATCGCAACTGGCCCGAGGATGGGCGTATGACCCTTACCGATGCCGTGTTGTCGACGTATTACCGTGTGGAGGAGGACATTCCCGCGCAGGAGTGGACCATCGGCGACGAGACCCGCGAGGTGCTGGGCTACGAATGCCGCCGCGCCGAGTGCGATTTCCGCGGCCGTCACTATATAGTGTGGTTCGCCGAGGAGATCCCCGCGAGCGTGGGCCCGTGGAAATTCGGCGGCCTTCCCGGGCTTATCATGGCCGCGGCCGACAGCGAGGGGCAGTACACTTTCGAGATCATAGGCTTGCAGAGCGCGGAGCGCCCGATAGAGTATGTCGACCGCAACTACATAAATGCCGCCCGCGAGAAGTATCTGCGTCAGCGCCATGCCTACGTCAACGATCCGTTGGGCTACGGCGTGCGTCAGGGCGGGATGCACATCGAGCTGGTCGACGGCAGCGAGTATGCTCCCGGGGAGTCGGACTCGTCAATCGTGATGATGGAGACCGATTACAAACATTGATCGTCCATGGACCGCTTGAAAAGGCTACTCGCCGTGCTTGCGCTCGCCGTATCGTCGCTCGTGTTCTCGACGGTCTCGGCGCAGACGTCGGCCGATATTCGGGGCGTGGTGGCCGACTCCTCGAATGGCGAGCCCGTGGCGGGCGCTGTGGTGAAACTCACCGATTCCGAGGGCAAGATACTCCGTTATGCCGTGACCGACCGCGCGGGGGCATTCGTGCTAAGGCAGGCCGCACCGTCGGCGGGAAGCAGGATGCAGGTCTCGATGCTGGGGTACGCCTCCCGCGAGATCGCGCCCGCGAAAGACGGCGGGCCGATGCGCATTGCGCTCGATCCTGCCGCCACGCCGATACGCGAGGTGGTGGTGAAGGCTCCGCGCGTGTCGATGCAGGGCGATACCATAACCTACAACGCCAGCTCGTTCACCGATGTCAAGGACAAGTCGCTGGCCGACATCCTGAAGAAGATGCCCGGCATCGAGGTGTCGAAATCGGGGCAGGTGAAGTATCAGGGCGAGGCTATCAACAAACTCTATATCGACGGCGTAGACATGCTCGGCGACCGCTACGGTCTGGCGACCTCGAACATCTCGCCGCGCGACGTGAAGAGCGTGGACGTGATGGAGAACCACCAGCCTAAAAAGGTGCTGCGCGACGTGGAGTTTTCGGACAAGGCGGCCCTCAATATCCGAATGGATGCGCGGGTGCGGAACCGTTGGACGGGTTCTGCCGAGGCGGGCGCGGGATTCTCGCCGCTGCTGTGGAACGGGTCGCTGTTCACCATGTGCATGGCCAAGGGGTGGTCAGTGATGCAGACCGCGAAAAGCGATAACACGGGGGCGTATTTCGGCACGGAGACCGCCGTGCTGGGGCTTATGGGCGGCAGCGCCTACTCTCTTCCGCAATATGTCGGGGTGGGCACGTCGGCGGCGCCGATCGACCGAGGCCGCACCCGATTCAACACCTCGTACCTTTACAACGGTGCGGCTACGGTGCGCCTTTCGGAGGATTACAACCTGCATGTGCGGGCCTCTTATCTCTACGACCGCCTGACTTCCGAGGATGCGTCGCGAACCACTTGGTTCGTCGGCGGGGAGGAGTTTTCGGCGGGCAGCGTGTCGGAGGCTGCCGACGAGTCGCATACCCTGACGGTCGAGGCGCGTCTCGCGGCCAATACCGATAAGTTTTTCCTGAATAACGTTCTCTCGGCCGAGGTCGTGTGGCGCGACGTATGGCGGACCACCGAGGGCACCTATCCCAACTCCGAGCGGGCCGACATCCCTGCGCGGCAGGTGAAGAACGACCTCGAATTCATCCGCCGTCTGGGGCGCCGCACCCTGACCGTCCGTTCCGATAACATCTTTCTGTGCTCGCCGCAGACGCTCGTCGTGGAGCGCGACGGCGGCGAGTCGTACCAGCGGGTCGATTCCCGGGCGTTTCGGTCGAACACCTCCGCTTCGTTCGGGTGGCGGTTCGGACGCTTCAACCTCTCGCTCTCGGGCGGATTCTCGCAACTCGTGCGCCGTCTCGACTCTTCGCTGGAGGGCGTGGACGAGCCGATAGGGCAGTTGCTCAACGACATGCGCGTGAGCGTGTCGAAAATCGAGCTGGCCCCTTCGCTGAACTACCTCCGCGGCAGGTTGAACGCCTCGCTGCGCGTGCCGCTCGCCTACGGGATATATTCGGTCCGCGACCGTATCGACGTCGCCGCCTCGCGACATATCGGCGATGCCGTGGTGTCGCCGTCGCTCTCGTTGCGCTACGCCCTGTCGCCCATGATGTCGCTGTCGGGATCGGCATCGTACACCGTAGCCCCCGTCGACGAGGCCGCGATACACTCGGGCGTCGTGATGAGGGATTACCGTTACGTCTCGCGCGGCTTTTTCATCGCCGACAACAACCGCTCGGCGTCGCTGGGCGTGCGTGCCGAGTACAAGAATCCGCTGTCGTCGCTTTTCGTCAACCTGAATGCGGGCTGTGCTTCGTCGCGCCTGCATGCGGCGCCGTCGCAGGACTTCGTCGGCGACTACATAGTGACCTCGTCCGTCCGCGCCGATTGCAAGAGCTCGACGCGCTATCTGCGAGGCGGCGTGAGCAAGGGGATCGATGCGTTGAGGGGCAAGGTCGGGATCGATTTCGAGTGGCAGTTCACCGAGAGCGGAACCGTGCAGGACGGGACCTACGACCCTTACGATTCGCAGCGGCTGGCCGCAGGGCCCATGTTCGACCTGCGCATCGCCAAATGGTGGTCGGCGGAGTACCGACTCTCGTACTGCGTGTCGAAACTGAAAGTGGGCATGACGGGGGAGAAAAATTCGGTCGACGACATGAATCACTCGTTCACCACGGTGCTGCAACCCGCGAAAGGCCTGCGGTTCGAACTATCGGCCGAGCATTACCGCAATTCGGTCGGAGCCGACAGCCATAAGAACATGGCTCTGCTGGATGCCAAGGCGGCCTACTCGTTCTCCAACGGTTGGGAGCTGTCGGTCTCGGCGCGCAATCTGCTCGACGAGCGCGAATACTCCTACTCGCTTTTCGACGGCCTGAGCGCCTCGCAGGCGAGCTGGCGCATACGTCCCCGCAACGTGCTGTTCGGGTTGTACGTCAAATTCTGACCGTTACAGCGAGCAGAAGAAGGGCACGAGAAACGGCACCGAGAAGTCGACGATCATGCCGTGGGCTATCGATACGAACACCCATTCGCGTCCCGAGAAGCGGGTGATGACGGGCAGGGTGGTGTCCATCGACGTGGCGCCGCCCGCGCATATCGGGGCCAGAGGGCCGAAGCCGCGCACCATAAGCGGGGCCGCCAGCAGCGTCATGATCTCGCGGAATATGTTGGTCAGCAGCGCTATGGTGCCCAGCTCGGCGGCGGCCTGCGCACCGAGCGACGCCTCCTTGAGCGAGGTTATGAGTATCGACGAGAGCGAATAGTAGCCGAATCCGCTGCCCGCGGCCAGCACCTCGGCCGTGCTCCATCGCGACAGAGCGAACGATATGGCCGCCGATGCCGCCAGCGTGCCGACTATCGTCGCGGCGGGTATGAGCAGCATGCGCGGCGAGAGGGTGCGCAGGATCTCTTTCAACCGTTTGTCGGACCCGATGCCTATGCCCACCTGAAACATGAGCGCATAGAGCACCCACAGCGATATGTCGCCCGCATAGATCCCGTCGGGCAGCATGCCCGAGCGTCCCGCGAGGCAGCCGACGAGGAATGCCCCCGCTATGACGAGACTACCTTTCATCGCCGCTGCCTCCTCTCTTTTTATATAAAACCGCGTATGCCGCGCGGGCCGCGACGATGCTGCCTGCCACTGCCGCGCACGCTATTGCGAGAGCCTCGCCGCCCAGCGACGCGAGGTTGCCCATCACGTTGTCGTCGGCGCCTATCTCGCAGCCCATCAGGAACAGAAGCAATATTATGGTCACGGTGGTGGAGACCGATATTTTCTCCAAACCTTCGGTGTGTCGCAGCAGGTAGCCGACGGCCATGCCCGCGAACATTACGAGTATTATTTTTAACATTGGCAATAGTATTTGACAGCTTTTTTCGATATCGCACGGCGATATCGGCAGTTCGCCGCCGCCCCACGCGGCGGACTGCTGCTCGCCTGAGACTCGCGCACTCCTGCCGCCGACGGCGAACCGAATGTAAATGGCTGCGGAATAATTATCGAAGTGCAAAGTTAACACTTTTTCCGATGATGCCGCCCGTTTGCGGTGTCGCGTTATTTGCGTATCTTTGCCCTCTGTAAGTTTTCGATCTGTCATGGAACGTCACATTGATATCAATGATTTCGATTATCCGCTGCCCGACGAACGCATCGCGAAATTCCCGCTCGCCGAGCGAAGCGGTTCGAAGCTGCTCGTCTACCGCAACGGCGCGATCGCCGAGAGCCGTTTTTGCGATCTGGCGCGCGAGTTGCCGCCGCGGTCGCTTCTGGTGTTCAACAACACCAAGGTGGTCCGTGCGCGCATAATCCTCCGCAAGCCCTCGGGGGCGCGCATCGAGGTGTTTTGCCTCGAACCGCATGCGCCTGCCGACTACGAGCGTGCTTTCGCCGTGCGCGGCGAGTGCGAGTGGAGCTGCATAGTGGGCAATCTGAAGAAGTGGAAATCGGGATTCGTGAAGATCGATTTCGATTACGGCGGCCGCGCGTGCGAGTTGCGTGCCGAGATCGCGGAGCGCGGCGAGCGCGAGCACATCGTGCGTTTTATGTGGGATGCCGACATGACGTTCGGCCGGCTGCTCGAATATCTGGGCCGCATTCCCATTCCTCCCTATCTCAACCGCGAGAGCGAGGAGATCGATCTTACGCGTTACCAGACGGTATACTCCAAATTCGAGGGTTCGGTGGCGGCGCCCACGGCGGGCCTGCATTTCACCGACGACATGATCGCCCGCATGCGCGGCGACGGTTTCGCGTTCGACGAGGTGACGCTGCACGTGGGGGCGGGTACGTTCCTGCCCGTCAAGAGCGACGATGCCGCGCAACACCCCATGCACACCGAGCATTTCGAGGTGCGCTTGTCGACTCTGGAGACCCTGCTCGCCCATTACGGCGACGTGACGGCCGTGGGTACCACGTCGGTGCGCACGCTGGAGTCGCTGCCCGCGCTCGGGTGGCGCATACGCCGCGGCGGCGATCCCGATTGCGATCGGACGATAGGGCAGTGGGAGTGCTACGATCTGCCCGACGATTATTCGGGACGCGATGCGCTGGAGGATCTGGCGGGATATATGCGCCGCGAGGGGATGGATCGCATTAAGGCGGCCACGCGGATAATGATAACGCCGCTCGGATTCCGATTCCGCGTGGTGCGGCGCATCGTCACCAATTTCCACCAGCCCAAATCGACGCTGCTGCTTCTGGTGTCGGCCTACGTGGGCGACGACTGGCGCAGGATCTACCGTTACGCCCTCGACAACGGTTTTCGATTCCTATCCTACGGCGACTCGTCGCTTCTGGTGTGCGACGAACGCGGCGCGAGGCGATAACCGATCGGGCTGATTGCGTCTCTTCGCGGCAGCGGTGTTTGATGCGCGTAACGTATGCGCACAAAAAAAGGCCGCTAAAGATGTGCTCGGCCTTGAAAAAATATTGAGGGATTTGATTGGGAAATGTTCGTCGTTTAAATTCGGTCATCGTTCGCATATCCCGCACAAGAATTTTTATGCAAGGCGGAGACGAGACGGGCCGAAAGTCTATTTTCTGTTATCGTGGTTAAATTATCTTTTGGTGACCTCGGTTTTTTTTATCCTCCGATCACTCTGCAAATATCAAAAATATATTTCAAAATAAAAAATAAAATCAGCTAAATATTACATTTTTGTCTTAAATTGCGCATATTCATCCACGAAACGCGCGAAATTCATAACGAAAACGCGCCGTCAGCGGGAGTCTCCTGCGGTCGTTTGGCCGCCGATGCCGATATCTCCGTATCTTCCCTTATGTCGTGCCGCGGTCGTCCGAGCACGAATATCGCGCCGAATCGGGGCTGCGAATTGCAGGGTCGGCGCTTTATGGTTATCTTTGTGCAGCCAAAAAAAACGCTATGAAAATCTTGAACGCGCTTCTGACGGCCATGCTGCTTGCCGCGGCGGCCGCTTACGGACAAAACGGAGAGCCCCGCCCCTGCTCCATGCGCGACGTGTGGAGGGCATACGAGGCTTTCGACGCCGTGTTCCTCGACCCCGACAAGCAGATCTACAAGACCGACACGTCGTTTCCCCGCGCGACCGACCGTTTCAACGGCGCCGCGGCCATATGGTGCCAGCCTATATTCTGGAACATGACCATGGACGCCTGCAAGGCGGCCGAACTGCGCGGACAAAAACGCCGCGCACGGCGCTACGAGGAGTCGGTGCGGCGCATCTTCGAGGGCGAGAAGGCCCACTATGCGGGATTCGATTTCGACGACAACAACGAGAATACGGGCTGGTTCATCTACGACGACATAATGTGGTGGACCATATCGCTCGCGCGGGCCTACAGCCTCTTCGGCGACGAAGAGTACCTGCGCCTTTCGGAGGAGAGTTTCCGCCGCGTGTGGTACGGCTCGGCGAAGGTGGGCGACACGGGATCGTACGACAGCGAGCGCGGCGGCATGTTCTGGCGTTGGTATCCCATCCGAAATCCCGAACCCAACCGCTCGGGCGACGGCAAGATGGCCTGCATAAATTTCCCGACCGCGGTGGCGGCCATGCTTCTTTACGAAAACGTTCCCGCCGACCGTAAGGCGGGAGGGGAGTATCCCGCGCGCGACGAGTATCTGCAAAAGGGGCGCGAGATATACGAGTGGGGCGAACGGAATCTGTTCGACCCCGCCACGGGACGCATAGCCGACAGCCGTCACGGCGACGGCGAGCCCGCGTGGAAAACGCATGTGTACAATCAGGCCACGTTCATCGGCGCCTCGGTGCTGCTCTACCGCGCCACGGGCGAGCGCCGCTACCTCGACAACGCCGTGAAGGCCGCCGACCATACCGTGGGGGCCATGTCGGCCGAACACGGGCTGCTGCCGTTCGAGGACGGCATCGAGCAGGGGATATACACGGCCATCTTCGCCCAATACATGGCCATGCTCGTCTACGACTGCGGGCAGCGGCAGTATCTGCCTTTCATCCGCAGGAACATCGCCGCGGGGTGGGCCAACCGCGACACCGTGCGCGGCATCTGCTGCGGCGAGTATTGGCGGCGGCCGTCGGCCGACGAGACGGTCGATTCCTATTCGGCCTCGGGAATCCCCGCATTGATGCTCGCATTTCCGCCCGAAAAATAGCAATTGACAGGAATAATTGATTATATTTGTCGAAAGACGAAAACCGAATAAACTTTGACCTTATGAAAAGACTGACACTGCTCGCCGCCGCACTCGCCGCGAGCATCGGCGGAGTTTGCCAAACTCCATATTGGCAGGACGTGGCCACGGTGGCCGTGGGCCGCGAAAACCCGCGGACCGAGTTCGTGACCTTCACGTCGGCCGAGAAGGCCGCCGAACGCGATTTCGCGGCTTCGGACAATTACCGCCTGCTGAACGGCACGTGGAAATTCAAGTATTACGACGCCTACGGCGAAGTGCCCGCATCGGTGACCGATCCCGCGACCGACACCGAGTCGTGGGACGACATAAAGGTCCCGGGCAACTGGGAGCTTCAGGGCCACGGAACCGCCATATACGTCAACCACCCCTACGAGTTCCAAACGTACAATCCCCAGCCGCCCGCGCTTCCCGAGGCCAATCCCGTCGGCGTCTACCGCCGCGAGTTCACCATCTCTCCCGAGTGGGCCGACAAGGATGTGTTCCTCAATCTGGCGGGTGCCAAATCGGGTGTCTACGTCTATGTGAACGGCCGCGAGGTAGGATATAGCGAGGATTCGAAGGATCTGGCGAGCTTCCGCATCACCGACTACGTGAAGCAGGGCGAGAACAGTCTCGCGCTCAAGATATTCCGCTGGAGCACGGGATCGTATCTCGAATGTCAGGATTTCTGGCGCATAAGCGGCATCGAGCGCGACGTCTATCTGAGCGCGCAGGCCAAGACCACCATCCGCGATTTCGACGTGGTGTCGACCCTCGACGACCGCTATCGCGACGGTCTGTTCGCCCTGAAGATCATGACCTCGGGCGACGGCGAGTGCGAGGTGGGCTACGAGCTCAGGGATGCTGCGGGCAAGACGGTTCTGTCGGGTTCGCGCTCGGTGCGCGGCGGAGAGTCGGCCGCGTTCGAGGGAACGGTGCCCGACGTGAAGAAGTGGTCGGCCGAGCAGCCCGATCTTTACAGCCTTATGATGTTCGTGCGCAGCGGCGGCGAGACCGAATACATACCGTTCAACGTGGGATTCCGCCGTTTCGAGATCACGCAGATCGCCGAAAAGGGCGAATCGGGACGTCCCTACGACGTATTTCTGGTCAACGGACAACCCGTCAAGTTCAAGGGCGTGAACGTGCACGAGCACAACGAGTTCACGGGCCACTACCTCTCGGAGGAGGATCTGCGACGCGATCTGGAGACCATGCGCCGCAACAACATCAACGCCGTGCGCACCAGCCACTACCCGCAGCCCCGCCGATTCTACGAGTTGTGCGACGAGATAGGCATATATGTCTACTGCGAGGCCAACATCGAGTCGCACGGAATGGGATACAGCCTCAACAAGGGCGGTTCGTTAGCCAACAACCCCGCATGGATGGCGCCCCATCTCGACCGCATAAACAACATGTACGAGATCTACAAGAACTATCCCTGCATCACCATCTGGTCGCTCGGCAACGAGGCGGGCAACGGCTACAACTTCTATCTGGGATACGAACTCATAGCCGACAGGGAGCATGGCGCGGGTCGCATGAACCGTCCCATCTGCTACGAGCGAGCGCAGTGGGAGTGGAACAGCGACATGTACGTGCCGCAGTACCCGGGCGCGAGCTGGTTCGAGAGCATCGGACGCCGCGGCGCCGACCGCCCCATAGTACCGTCGGAGTATGCCCACGCGATGGGTAACTCCACGGGATCGTTGTGGCTGCAATGGCAGAGCATCTACAAATATCCCAACCTTCAGGGCGGATTCATCTGGGACTGGATCGATCAAGGCTTCGCCGAGAAGGACGAGAACGGCGTGAAATACTGGACCTACGGCGGCGATTACGGCGTGAATCCCCCGAGCGACGCCAATTTCCTCTGCAATGGCATCATCAATCCCGACCGCACGCCCCATCCCGCCATGGCCGAGGTGAAATACGCATACAGCGACATAGCGTTCGAGCGCGGTGCGGCCGAGAACGAATACAAGGTCGTGAACCGATTCTATTTCAAGGATCTCGGCGACTACAAGATACGTTACACCTACATGGCCGACGGCGTGCCCGTGCAGTCGGGTTATATGACCGTCGACGTCGCGCCGCAGTCGTCGGCTGCGATCGCGGTGCCCGCCATCGGCCGCAAGATGCGCGATGACAAATCTTACGTGCTGAAATTAGAGGCCGTGACCACTCGCGAGGACCGTCTCGTTCCTGCCGACTTCGTCGTGGCGCATGACGCGTTCGAGGTGAAAAAGGCTGCCCGCTTCGACTACGCCTCGGCTCCGAGCAAGGCCATGAAGGTGGTCGAGAGCGACGATGCGATAACGGTCTCGGGCGGCAAAGCGTCGTTGGTATTCGACAAGCGCAAAGGCATCGTAACCTCTTACAAATACGCCAACCGCGAGATCCTTGCCGACGGCTTCGGTCTGCGCCCCAACTTCTGGCGCGCGCCCACCGACAACGACTTCGGCAACGGCGAGCCCGCGCGCTGCGAGGCATGGCGCACGGCAAGCGACGATTTCAAGGCCCGCGCGACGGTATCGGACGGCGAGAACGGCACGACCGTGAAGGTAGTCTACACCCTGCCTTACGGCGCGACGCTCGATGTCGATTACATACTCAATTCGGCGGGTTATCTCACCGTGAAGAGCGGCTTTGCGGGAGGCGAGGGCGACAAACTGCCCGAACTGCCCCGACTCGGAGTGCGGTTCCGCCTGCCGCGCGGTATGGAGAGCTTCAGCTACTACGGCCGCGGACCCGAGGAGAACTATTGGGACCGCAACAACGGCACGCTGCCGGGACTTTACACCACCACGGCCACGGCCGAGAACTATCCCTACGTGCGTCCGCAGGAGACGGGACACCACACCGATACCGAGTGGATACGCTTCAAGAATCTGGAACTCGTGGCCGACGGCAAGATGGAGTTCAACATCCTGCCCAATGCCATCGAGGAGTACGATCCCGCCACCGCCACCGAGCGCGACTGGCAGTGGCGCCGTTTCTTCGAGGGCGACACCGACACGCAGGGCGGACGCCGACAGATGCACATTAACGATATCGATACGGCGGCCAACGACTTTATAGAGGTGTGCCTCGACTATCGCCAGACGGGCGTGGGCGGCTACGACAGCTGGGGTTCGCGTCCCGAGACGGCATGCACGCTGCGCAGCGACGGCAACTACGAATGGGGCTTCACCATTCTGCCGAAATAACGAATGCAATCGGGCGCCTCGCGAGGCGCCCGATTGCATTTATGCTCGTAAATAAGCAGTTCCGTTCCGTTTTTTGTCGCGTTTTTTTTGCAGAACAAAAAAATATTCCTACTTTTGTGCACTCTTCGAGAGTAGCAGCCCGGATGGCGGAATCGGTAGACGCGCTGGTCTCAAACACCAGTAGGTTCACCCCTGTGCCGGTTCGACCCCGGCTCCGGGTACATGGAGAATCTCAAATGATTTATAAACAATCATTTGGGATTTTGTTTTATCTGTCGTGCCGGCAACTCGTCCGCGTTTTCGGTAAGGTCGAAAAATCGTGACTATACATACACTCGGCTTTGTACCCGAGAATGTAGGTCGGGCGTTTTATTTTCTTTATATCTACTGCCGACAACGGGAATATTATCAATGCCGTTGCTTGTTTTTAATTATTCCTTTTGTTTGAAACCGGTCTATCGTTTCAGCAATGCCTCTGTCGACAGATCCGATTTTCAATCCGAGCTCCTTGGTTGCCTTTATGTTCGTGTAATAGTTTCGGACGCAAAGTATCTTCATGTTGTTAAGCGTAAATTGATTAGGAATTTTCAAGGTTTTAAGCAGATTGCCGATCCCTGCATCGGCGGCGTTAATGAAGCTCTTTCCGCCCGAAGGACAGAAGACGATTTTGTGGCCGTAAGCCCTCAGAACAATCTGTCCTGAGCCTTTTTTCGTTCCGTATGCTCCGAGCATAAATGTCGGATTAACGATAACCACGTCCATCAGGTGCTTCAGCCGTAACAACATCTCCTGCGCCTCCATCTTGCTGCGGGCATAGAGCGAATTCGTGAACGGGAAGCAGGCAGGGCGGGTTTCGTCGCCGAGAGAGGTTTTGTCCCCGAATCCGAAACAGTTGGCTGTGGATATATACACAAACCTTTCTCAGTAAGCCATACGTTACGCCGAAAAGTTCGACCTGTTGAATTGATGCCGCGGATTCGATGTCCGCATAAATCTTTGTCCCTGCTGCGGTTTTCTAACCGCTCGATGATTCTGCACGGCCGAGCCGCGTCCCGTGTCATGCGGTTTATCGGCCGCCCGGGCCGCCACCGCCGGGGCCTCCGCCACCGCCGATTCCGCCGCTGCCGACGGTGGTCACGACACTGTTTGAAGTGAAGGTTCCCACCTGCGAACCGCCCGACCATGTGCCGCCGCCGTACCATCCGTTCCACGAGTCGGTATAGCCGCTGAGCGTTCCGCCCGAAGAGACGGTATATGATGCTCCCGAAGCGATGTCGGGCGTACTGAAGAAGAATGCCACGCCGTTCATCGTTCGGGGTAATTCGAATGTCAGAATCGGCGTTCCCGAACTGTTCAGCACGCATATTTTCGCCCCCTTGGCGGCGGACACTCCGTTATAGACCACCGACCGCTGCGTGCTGTAAGAGGACGGATTCGCCATCATGGACCCGCCCATGCCGATGACCGTGCCGCCGTTGATCCTGAAATTGTTGCTGTTGTCGCAGTCGATGCCGCTCTCGGGCGATGACGTCCCCGCGCCGATGACCAACCCTCCCGAGATGACCAGCGAGCCGTTGGAGTCGATCCCGTCGTTGTTGCTTGCGTAGGCATAGACCTTGCCGCCACTGATACCGATTGCCGATGCGTTGATGGCATCGTCGTAGGCATACGAGTACACCTCCCCGCCGCTGACCGCGAGCGTCTTCTTGCTCTCCAGCCCTTCGGAGCCGTCGCTCTTGCCCGTCACGGAGATGTTCAGCTTGCCTTCGGTGACGGTGATGTTGCCGTCAGCCTTCACCCCCTTGGGCGAGGAGGTCAGGTTCGACGAGTAATAGTACTTGCCGCCCGTAGTCGTCACGGTCGTCTCGCCACCCGAAACTTTAATGTCGCCGTCGGCGTTGATGCCCTTGCCGCCCTTGCCGCTGCTTTTCAGTGTGTGGGTTCCCCCTGAAATGATGACATTCCCGTCCGTCTTGATCCCCGCCGCCGAAGAGGTGTCTTTCTCGTCGGCATCGTAGGTCGCATCGCCCGAAGTGTTCAGCAGGAGCTTTCCTCCCGTAATCTCTGCATCGAGGTCGGTCTTGATGCCCTTTCCCGCTGTTGCCGACACGTTGGCATAGACCAGTCCTCCCGCGATGTACACGCCTATGCCGTCATCCTCGTCGCCCTTGACATGCACGGCATTCTTCGCGGCACCCGTCACGGCGATCGTGACCCCGGGACGCATGTAGAAATAGCCGTCGGTGACAATCCCGTGCTTGCAGTTACCCTCGACCACCAATACCCCCGTGCCGCTGAAAATCAGGTTGCCCTCGCTGAAGAAACAGCCCTTGCGGTCCTCGCTCGACTCGTTTCCGCCGTTCAGGTAGGTAGGCTCCGCCGAATAGGAGGCGGCATCGGTCAGGTGGTTGGTCGAGCCTGCCTCCAGATGCACGAACGCACGCTTCTTGCACTGGTCGTTGATGGCAGGTCCCTTCTTGGAGGTCAGATCGACGCCCGCCAGCGTGAGCTTGAACTTCTTCTCGCCGTAGATCTTCAGCTGCCCGTCGTCGCTTTTGCCCGATACGGTTATCTCCACATTCTTCACCGAATTGGTCAGCATGTCGATGGTGACATAGGCCCCGTCCGTGTAGTATTTCACGGAGCTGTCGGAGGTGGTCACGGCCGCCGAACTCCCCGAATATGCGACCGTAACGGTCACACCGCCGCTGTCGGTGCCGAAGCCGTTTGCCTCCCAATAGATGTCCTCGTTGGAATAATCCACGACGTCGAGCGCCGCATCATCCGCCTTCTCGCCGTTCCACTCGGCTATGGTGGGGTCGAACGTCGGCGTGTCGCCGTCGTCACTGCTGCTGCCGCTGCTCGGCAGGCCCCCGGGAGTGACCTCCCACGGGTCCATGTCGTTCCCTGTCGTGCAGCCCGACAACCCCGCCGCCGCAAGCAGTGGAAGCACCGCCATGAGTCGGCATATTTTTTTCATACTAAGTACCATACTTGCATTATTACATTTTCTTTATAACGATCGGCCTGCCAACAGGCATACACAGACCGTTCCATGCTGCAATTCTGGCCCTATTAAGAATAGGGCCGAGTATTTACAAAGTACAAAAGTAAACGGTATAGGCGTGTAATGAAAATATTTTCGGTAAGCGGGGAGGAATTTTCGACAAACACTGACGGAACGCACGTCGTTTGGGCGGGAAAAACTGCCGTTTGACAGATTTAATTTTGTGTTTTTTATGTCTTATGTTATTTTTGCTTTAGAATAATCCGTAAATTACGGACGTATGAATATCGGAAAAACAGCGCGGGAAGCGCGGAAAGAAGCTGAGAGAAGAGACAAGAAATGACAGGATCGGTAGCGGGACTCGCGTAAATTCGGGCAGTCCCCCGATATATGTAATGTATAAATGGCAGGCAGGATGAAAATTACGGGTTCCCGTTCGTATGCATGGCTCGTCTATGCCATACTTTGGGGAATGGTGTGGGGGTATCCCGTTCTCACAGCCCTGATAGTGGCCGTAAGAACGGGGACCATCTTTTCATCGGATAGCGTCCTGCATGCTTGGGCGGGCATAATGCCCTTTTTTCTGCTTTTTCTCCTCCACCGCCTGCCGATACGCTGTCTGTTCATGCGCCACCGTATAGGTGTCTATGTGCTCTCCGTGATAGGACTGCTCTCTCTCTTCGGCCTTTGCCGCCACTATTCGGGCACAGAAAAATTCCGTGCGTCGATCGTGTGGGAGCAGCGTCTTTCGCCTCATGTACGGCAGTACGGCAGGAACTCCGTCCCGAGCGGAGGCGACGTGGGATACGTGGCAGATACGACAGGCCGTGGGATCAGACCTGTCGGTCCGCATCCGTTCCGTCCTGTCGGACACAGACCGATCCCCGAATGGCTGCCCAAACCCCTGCTGCTGGATCTGGTGATTGCGGTCTTGATGTTGGGTTTCGATCTGGCCATCGCTCTTCTTTTCCGCTATCAGGAAGGACAGGAAAAGGCCCGCAGACTGGAGACCGAACACCTGCGGTACGAACTGGAGCATCTCAAGGCGCAGGTCAACCCGCACTTTCTCATGAACATGCTCAATAACATACACGGAATGGTAGAGATGGACCCCGCCAAGGCGCAGGTGATGATCATGGAGTTGTCGAGGCTCATGCGCTACGTGCTCTACGAGGGGGCGAAACCCCGCACTTCGTTATGCAGGGAGGCGGATTTCATCGCCGGCTATGTGGAATTGATGCGGAAACGCTATTCCAGTCGGAAAGTGCATATAAGCCTCGAACTGCCTGAGAGGAACCGGAAGCGTGTGCTTCTTCCACCCCTGCTCTTCATCAGTATCATCGAGAACGCTTTCAAACACGGTATAAGCTACCAGAGTCCATCTTTCGTGAAGATACGGCTGTGCATGGAGAATGACAAACTCCGTCTCGAATGCATGAACAGCATCCATAGGCGTCCGCCGAAAGAGAGCAGTGCAGGAGGCGTAGGGCTTGCCAACCTGCGGCAGCGGCTGCAACTGCTCTACGGAGACGGCTTCACGCTGGACATCGCGGAAAAGGATGGAAAGACCTACCAAGTAAAACTGATTATCCCTTGCGAATATGATGCGGATACGATGCATGGCCGTTGACGACGAACCGATAGCACTGGAAAAACTGGAGGGCTATATCCGTAGAATACCGTTTCTTGAACTCGTGGCACTTTGCGAAAGCCCGATGGAGGCGATGCAGGTGATGACAGAGCAACAGGTCGACGCCGTATTCGTGGATATCAACATGCCCGACCTGAACGGCATAGAGATGGTAACCTCCCTGCCCAACCCCCTCCCGATGGTGGTCTTCACTACCGCCTATGCGGAATATGCGGCGGAGAGTTACCGTATTCCCGCCGTGGACTACCTGTTGAAACCGTTCGATTTCGCCGACTTCCAACGCGCGGCGGGCAGGTTGTTGAAACAAGCTAACCTTATGCCGATACGGCAGACCGAACACGGGGAGGACTGCCTGCTGGTCAAGGACGGATACAAGTACGTCAGTGTCTGCATTGCCGACATTCTCTACATACAAGGAATGGGGGATTACGTGAAGATATACGCCGAAGGGAGAAAGCCTGTCATGGTCAGTACCTCGATGACCCGAATAAAGGAGAAGTTACCGACCTGCTTCCTGCAAGTGCATCGATCGTGGATCGTCAACATAAGAAAGGTAAAGGAGATAGAGCGTATGCGTATCGTTATCGGGGAGGAACGGATTCCGATAGGCGACAGTTACAAACAGCAGTTCATGGAGTTCCTGCGATCGCACTCTCTGGACAAATAGTTAAGAAGACGATAATATAAACTTAAATTGACAAGAAAATGAAATCGAAGAGAAACAGTTTGATGAGGTGTTTTTGTTTGGCGGCAGTCATAACGGCGGCAGTCGGAGATGCCGAGGCACAGGACTTGAAATCGGTGCTGAGCGGTGTGGTGAAAAGTGTGGTGGGAGACAAGGCGACTACGGAATCCACCATCATCGGCACGTGGACGTATGTCGGTCCGGAGTGCCAGTTCGAAAGCGACAACCTGCTGGCAAAGGCCGGCGGAGAGGTAGCCGCCAAGGAAATAGAGGAGAAAATACAGCCGGTATACGAAAAGGTGGGGATGGACGGTTGTCAGTACACTTTCGGTGAGGACGGCTCCTATTCGTGCACCATCAAGAGCAAAACGTCTAACGGGACTTATACATTCGACAGCGACGCCAAGACCATAACGATGAAAAGCAAGCTCGGCATCAAGACCGTGGCATACGTGACCGTCATAGGTGACAGCATGAGCCTTGTTTTCAATGCCGACAAGTTGATGTCAGTGTTGAAAACCGTCGCGAGCACGGCATCGAGCATCAATTCCACGGCTTCCGCGATCAACAGCATCGCAGAGTCGTATGACGGACTCAGACTGGGATTCGAACTGAAAAAGGAATAAACGGGGTTATGCCCGTGTTTGAATGGGTTCAAGTGCATGTCGTAGAGGATTTATCAGGTATCATCCCGTCATTCCACATTTTTCTTTCGCAGAAAGGAAAATGATTGGAATCGCTTCCGAAAACATAGCGTTTGAGATGCCAATCCTCACTGCGTTCGGTGGCATGACGCGAGTGTTGCAGTCCGCAGGACTGCGCGGGCCGCAGCCTCGGCGCGCGGAGGCCCGCAACTCGTTATGCACTCGTTTGCGGTCCCCCGCAGGCTATTGCCCGAATACATTATAATTAGGTAATGCGACTCTTTTCAGAGTCGTGCTGTTCGCCGATGGCTCGGTAGCATGATGCATTTTGCAGTCCGCAGGACTGCGCGGGCCGCAGCCTCGCCCCGCGGAGGCCCGCTATTCGCATTCGCTCATT
>CAYMIH010000016.1:16973-35178 GCA_964390585.1 uncultured Alistipes sp. | reverse complement strand
ATCTCTTGGTATCATCATACAATTTGCTTAACTTGCCGACAACGATAAAACAAGGTTCAACCGTGAAAGCAACCTACACATATCTTATTGATGGCACTAAGATCAAGACAGTCAACGCGTCAGGATCGGGCTATGATTATATCGGTTCTTTCAAGTATAGCAGAAGTGGTTCTAATATTTTATTGGAAAGCGTAGCGACGGCGGGAGGTCGAACCTATAAAACAAGCGGCGGCTACGAGGCCAGATATTTTGTAACCGACCATCTCGGGAGTACTCGTCTTATAGCATCCTCAAATGGCAGTGTAGTCGAGCAGAATGATTATATGCCATACGGTGAAAGACATTCCAATTCCGCGTTGGCAATTTCAGGGAATCCATATTTGTACAATGGTAAAGAATCGCAAAATAGCTTCGGTATAAACTATATCGATTCTTTTGCAAGAATGCAAAGAACCGACGGGCAATTTAATTCCATAGATTTGCTATGTGAACGCCACTATCACATTACACCTTACACATATTGTGGTGGAAATCCTATAAATACCACAGATCCTTGGGGATTGGATTTTTGGACGACAACAAATTCTGATACCATAAAACAACTATTGAATTATTTTGGTAGTACAGGTAAAATCGACACAAGTGGCATGACCCACTTTACTGATGAAGAATTTTTGAATTCAAATCCCGCGTCCAATTCATACTTAAGGCAAAGCGACAACGGTAATTATTATTTTACATGGAAAACAAGCGATCAAAATGGAGTTTATGTTTATTCATATAAATTCCCTACATTGAATTACAACATTAATTCGACAGCTCCATTTTCATTTAATTACAATACTGTAGGACATATTGCATCTAATGTTGGTATTGCGGCTGGAATAGGTGAAAACTTAATGTTTTCTAAAGACTTCAATACTTGGATGGGAAAAGACTGGAAAATCCGATCTCAAGACTGGGGCGGCAACGGAATAACAGGAGGTAAATTCAAATACGCAGCCAAAATTGCAAAAATATTTAGATGGACAGGTTACGGCGCAACAATAGTAAATATTGCCAACACAGAAATTATGTACCAAGATAGCGTAATAACTAATCAGCAACGTTGGATTGAGCATGGTTCATCTGCTATATCATTAATTCCTCTTTATGGTACTGCATGGGCTTTGGGATGGGAAGCTGGTAAATTATGTGCACCTCTACTCGAAGAATAATTATGTTAATGTTATACAAATATTTGTTCTACGCATATTCGTATTACATAAAAAAATATGATAACTTGTGGGATGTTGGCGACACATATTATATCGGAGGAGGATTATTTGTAGGTATTACAATAAACATATTATTGTTTAATATACATCGCATCATTGGCATATTATGGGTTCCTCAATTTTTAAAATATAACTATAATTCGCTATTTTATCAATTATGGCCCTTTGTAATACCATTAACAATCACAATATATTTAGGTGTTACAGGTAAACATTACAAAATATACGACGAGATAGCAAATATGCCTCCAACAAAAAAGAGAATATATAAAGTATTGAATATTATTCATCTGCTTATTGTTTGGGGAGGGATGTTTTTAATGTCCGATTATATAAGATATTATGTTAACGGATACGACTCTCCAATATTTGAGTGGTTGGAATCTGTAATGTCAATACGAAATTCTAATTAAATAAAAACAGCCTGATATTTATTATCAGGCCGTTTTTATTTGCAAATACCGTGTAATTTTCCTAACTTGCCAACAACGATAAAACAAGGCTCAACCGTGAAAGCAACCTACACATATCTTATCGATGGCACTAAGATAAAGACTATCAATGCGTCAGGGTCGGGATATGATTACATAGGTTCTTTCAAGTATAGCAGAAATGGCTCTAATATTTTATTGGAAAGCGCAGCGACAGCAGGAGGTAGAACCTATAAAACAAGCGGCGGTTATGAGGCCCGAATTTTGTAACCGACCATCTCGGGAGTACCAGACTCATCGCACACTCTAACGGTTCGGTAGTAGAGCAAAATGACTACATGCCGTATGGTGAGAGACACGAGAACTCGTCATTAGCGACTTCGGGTAATCCGTTTTTGTACAATGGTAAGGAATCGCAGAAAAGTTTCGGCGTTAATTATATTGATTCGGAAGCTCGTTTCCAAAGGTTGGATGGTGCTTTCAATTCGATTGATCCGTTGTGTGAGGAAAATTATTGGGTAAGTCCGTATTCATATTGTGCAGGAAATCCAATAAAATATATAGATGAAAACGGCAAACTTTTTGATGATTATTTTAATTATGCCGGTAAATATTTGGGAAGTGATGGTACGACTTCAGCCAATATTAGAATAGTATCGGATGATATTTGGCAAGAATATGCTACGGATCAATTATCAATATTAACAAATGTTTTCACACGTTCTGTGCTGTTTTCTCAAGCTCTGATAACATATGAGGCTGCATTTAATGTTATAGAGCATTATAATTATACAAATGTTACAGCAATTATAAATAATGGAACAGGGCGATTTGATATGAGATCGAATATAGAATATTTTGAATATGAAGATGATAATGGAAATGTCGTAGGAGCAGATGTGAAAGGCATAAAACTGGAGGTTAATAGCAATTACATGAAAAATTCTGGATTGTATGACAATTTTTATAATATTATCAGTAGTTTCGAACATGAAAATAAACATATAACCGACGCAAAAACGTCGCCTTTTGTTAACATAAAGAGGAGTATCTCAGAAAAAGAATTAAGAGCAATAGAATTCCAGAGAATAAGTCCTACATATATAAAAACAACATCTCGATATAAAGAAAAGGTCAATAAATATGAACAGAATTTTTATTAAAGGGATATGAAATATTTGATTACTGTATTATTTATGCTTTCGTTACAAGTAGCCAAAGCACAAATAATACTTAAAATAAAATCTATTGAAATTGACTACGATGTTCATTACGTCAGTGAGCGAAAACAACTATATAACGGAATTTGGCTTAACATAAATTTAGAATTAGTAAATGATACATTTGATGTAATTCAGATACATCCCCCGGAGATTGGTGGGACTTTATACATGATGTATCATTCTATAATGGTAAAGAAATGGAGTCTATTAAGCATATGTATAGTATTTTATCTGATGATAATTTGGCAGATGGTAACTTAATAAGTCCATATAAATCATATTGTTTTACGATATCATACGAATTGCAGTTGCGAGATAACTTAAAAATTGATGATTATATTGATGATCTCAAAAAAATAATACCATCGTTAACTATAAAATTAAAATTGAGCATTCCCAAAGATTTAGTTGTAATTTCAGAGCCGTTTAGACCTATACGTGCTATTGTCGAGGGAGACGATGTAAAATTGGATAATTGGAAATATTTAGAAACATTAATGTAACACTAATATCGGTTTCTCGACGTAATTATATGCCCCAGCTAAACAATTGGCTGGGGTAAATAATATATAAACTTGATTAATTTGCAGATTTCATTTAATTTGCTTAACTTGCCAACAACGATAAAACAAGGCACCACAGTGAAAGCAACCTACACATATCTTATCGATGGCACTAAAATCAAGACTATCAACGCGTCAGGATCGGGATATGATTATATCGGTTCTTTCAAGTATAGCAGAAGTGGTTCTAATATTTTATTGGAAAGCGTAGCGACGGCGGGAGGTCGAACCTATAAAACAAGCGGCGGCTACGAGGCCAGATATTTTGTAACCGACCATCTCGGGAGTACTCGTCTTATAGCATCCTCAAATGGCAGTGTAGTCGAGCAGAATGATTATATGCCATACGGTGAAAGACATTCCAATTCTGCGTTGGCAATTTCAGGGAATCCATATTTGTATAACGGCAAGGAATCGCAGAAAAGTTTCGGCATACCAAGGTTTCATTGCGATTACAATCGCATAGGTGTCGATTGACGCCGCCTCGGAGGAGTGTGGCAGCAGTCCTCCTCCGACGGCGAATCGCAAACACAAAAATTCCCGAGAACTCAGCCGAGCCTCGGGAATCGAACGATCGAAGATGGCTGCAATTATTTCATCTCGACCAAAACTTTGCCCGTCATCTCGGCGGGCTGCTTCAGACCCATAAGTTTCAACACCGTGGGAGCCACATCGGCCAATATGCCGTTATGTACGCTCTTCACGCGGTCCGAAACCACCACTATGGGTACGGGATTGAGCGAGTGCGCCGTATTGGGCGTACCGTCGGCATTCACGGCGAAGTCGGCATTGCCGTGATCGGCTATCATCACCACCTCGTAACCGTTGGCCTTGGCAGCCTTTACGACGGCGGCGACGCATTCGTCGACGGCCTTGACAGCCTTTTCGATAGCCTCGTAAACGCCCGTATGACCCACCATGTCGCCGTTGGCGAAATTGAGGCAGATGAAGTCGAACTTACGCGTACCTAACGCCTCTACCAACTTGTCCTTCACCTCGTATGCGCTCATTTCGGGTTGCAGGTCGTAGGTGGCTACCTTGGGCGACGCCACCAGAATGCGGTCTTCGCCCTCGAACTTGTCCTCGCGGCCTCCGTTAAGGAAGAAAGTCACGTGGGCATACTTCTCGGTCTCGGCTATGCGGAGCTGCGAGAGTCCGAGCGACGAAACGTACTCGCCTATGGTGTTGGTCACGTTCTCCTTGTCGAAAAGGATATGCAGACCCTTGAACTTGGCGTCGTAGGGAGTCATGCAGCAGTAATAGAGCGGTATGGTGTGCATGCCCTCGGCCGGCATGTCCTCCTGCGTGAGCACGATGGTTATCTCCTTGGCTCGGTCGTTACGGTAGTTGAAGAAGATCACCATGTCGTCGGGTTTGATGCGGCCTATTACCTCGCCTTTCTCGTCCACGCGGACCACGGGCTTCACGAACTCGTCGGTCACGCCCTCGTCGTAAGAGCGCTGCATGGCCTCGACCATATCGGTGGAAGCATCGCCCACACCGTTGACCAGCAGATCGTAAGCCACCTTCACACGCTCCCAGCGCTTGTCGCGGTCCATGGCATAGTAACGGCCGATGATCGATGCGATCTTGCCCGTACTCTTCGCCAGATGCGCCTCCACGTCGGCTATGAAGCCCTTGCCGCTCTTGGGATCGGTGTCGCGACCGTCCATGAAGCAGTGCACGAAGGTGTTCTCGATGCCGTAGTGAGCCGCTATGTCGCAGAGTTTATAGAGATGTTCGATCGACGAGTGCACGCCGCCGTCCGACGTAAGACCCATGAAATGCACACTTGCACCCTTTTGCTTGGCGTACTCGAAAGCCTTAACGATCTCGGAGTTTGCCAAGATCGAGTTGTCGGCGCACGCGCGGTTGATCTTCACCAGATCCTGATACACCACTCGGCCCGCGCCGATATTGAGGTGCCCCACCTCCGAATTACCCATCTGGCCGTCGGGCAGACCGACGTTCTCGCCGTCGGTGCGCAACTGCGCATGGGGATAACGCTCGGTCATGGCCGAAATGTAGGCGGGGTGTACGGTCGATATCACGTCCGATTTGGTGTGATCGCCTATTCCCCAGCCGTCGAGAATCATCAATAATACTTTCTTGTCCATAAAATCGTATGTTTTACTTCAATTTCGACATAATAATTTCTACCGCGGAGTCTATCGCCTTTTGCAAGCCGTCGGGGTTCTTGCCGCCCGCCGTGGCGAAGAATTTCTGTCCGCCGCCGCCGCCGTCGATGGCCTTGGCGGCCTCGCGAACCACCGCACCCGCATCGGCGCCGCGAGCGACGATATCGTCGCCGAGCATCACCATGAGCATGGGTTTGCCGTCCGTAACACACCCTACTACCAAAACGATATTCGATGCCTTATCTCGCAAAGTATAGGCCAGATTCTTCATCACTCCCGACGTATAGGGTACTTGACGCGCTATGACGAACACATCGTCGTCCTCTTTGCGCTCGGAGAGGATCTTGTCAGCCAGCGCCGATACCTGCTCCTTATGCAGCTCCTCGATCTCGCGCTGCAACGAATCGTTGCTCTCCAGCAACTTGCGCACGGCCTGCTCCACCTTGGGGTTGTTTATCAAACGACCGATACCAACGATTTGATCCTCGGCCATATACATCATCTCCTCGGCATGCTCGCCCGTCACGGCTTCGATGCGTCGTACACCCGCCGAGATGGCACTCTCGCCCACTATCTTGAACAATCCTATGGTACCCGTGGCCGAAGTGTGGGTACCGCCGCACAACTCGACCGACTCGCCGAACTTGACGATACGCACGCGTTCGCCGTACTTCTCGCCGAAAAGCATTATGGCTCCCGCAGCCGCGGCCTCATCCATAGTGGCATCGCGACGCTCCTCCAGCGGATGGTTGGCACGGATGGCCTTGTTTACCAATCGCTCTACCTCGCGCAGCTGCTCGGGCGCCACTTTTTGGAAATGCGAAAAGTCGAAGCGAAGTCCCGCAGACGAAACCATCGAACCTTTCTGTTCGACATGCGTACCCAACACCTTGCGCAGGGCCTGATCCAGAAGGTGCGTCGCCGTGTGGTTGTTAGCTGCGGCCTGACGCCTCTCGGCGTCGACCACGGCGGTAAACGCCGCCGACGGATTCTCGGGCAGCGTCGCTGCCACATGAATTATGAGTCCGTTCTCTTTCTCGGTCGCCACGATGTCGATGCGCTCGTCGGCGTTCTCGATGTATCCCGTGTCGCCGATCTGTCCGCCCGAATTGCCGTAGAACGGCGTATGGTCGAACACAAGCTGGTAGGTAGTCTTCCCTTTGGAGGTTACGCGGCGGTAACGCGCTATGCGCACGGGAGCCGTGAGGGTGTCGTAACCGATAAATTCGCTCTGCTCTATCGGCAGCAGCTCCTGCCAGTCGTCGATATCCTGCGCCGCGGCATTGCGCGAACGCTCTTTCTGCAACTGAAGCTCCTTTTCGAATCCCGCAAGATCGACATTCACACCCTGCTCGCGGGCGATAAGCTCCGTGAGGTCGATGGGGAATCCGAACGTGTCGTAGAGTTCGAAGGCATCCTTGCCCGATATGCATCCGTTGTCGCCCGCTTTGCGGATCACGCCGTCGAGCAGGTTGATACCCGTGGCCAGAGTGCGCAGGAACGAAGCCTCCTCCTCCTCGATAACGCGTTCGATAAGCGTCTGCTGGCTCTTGAGCTCGGGGAACTGACCGCCCATCTGCTCGACCAATCCGGCCACGAGCTTGCACAGCGTGGGTTCGGTAAACCCGAGATAGGTATAACCGTAACGTACCGCGCGGCGAAGGATGCGTCGTATGACGTAGCCCGCCTTGGCATTGGCGGGGAGCTGGCCGTCGGCGATGGAGAAAGCTATGGCGCGAAGATGGTCGGCCATGACGCGCATGGCCACGTCGCACTTCTCGTCCTCGCCGTAACGCTTGCCTGCCATAACGGCTATGCGGTCGATGGTCGGCCGGAACACATCGGTATCGTAATTCGATTTCTTGCCTTGCAGGATCATGCAGAGACGCTCGAAGCCCATGCCCGTATCGACATGCTTGGCGGGCAGCGGCTCAAGTTCGCCGTTGGCCTTGCGATTGAACTGCATGAACACGAGATTCCATATCTCTATCACCAGATGGTGCCCCGTATTGACCATGTTGCGGCCCGCCACCTTGGCGATCTCCGCCTCGTCGCGCAAATCGTAATGGATCTCGCTGCAAGGTCCGCAGGGACCCGTCTCGCCCATCTCCCAGAAGTTGTCGTGCTTGTTGCCGCGGATTATGTGATCCTCGGGCAGATACTCGCGCCAATAACCGTAGGCCTCCTCGTCGAAAGGAACTCCGTCGTCGGCGCTGCCCTCGAACACCGTGGCATACATGCGGCTCTTGTCGAGGCCGTAGACCTCGGTCAGCAGCTCCCATGCCCACGCTATGGCCTCCTTCTTGAAATAGTCGCCGAAAGACCAGTTGCCGAGCATCTCAAACATGGTGTGATGGTAGGTGTCGTGCCCCACCTCCTCCAAGTCGTTATGCTTGCCCGACACACGCAGACACTTCTGAGTATCGGCGACGCGCGGATACTGACGGGGAGCGTTGCCCAAAAATATATCCTTGAACTGGTTCATGCCCGCATTGGTGAACATCAACGTGGGGTCGTTCTTGACCACCATCGGGGCCGACGGAACTATCGTATGGCCTTTGCTTTGAAAAAAATCGAGAAACGCCTGTCTGACTTTGTTTGATTCCATGATATATCGTTTTTGCTCTTACTTACGTTATATTGATCGTTAGCGGATTGCAAAATTACACATTTTACGCTAAATTTGCACAAAATTAAGTTATTTTAATAAATATGAGACGTTTTTCGGGTAAGGGCAAGGATAAGAAAGAGGCGCGAAGCCTCATTCACCGCCTGCAATCGTATCGTCTCATACGCAATCTGCTCATAGGATTCATCATCGTATCGATAGTCAACATACTCTTCTCGTCGCTGTTCTACACCCCCAAACTCTATCGTCTGGCCGACAAGAACCGCGAACTGAAACTCCGATACGAGGTGTTGCAAAACAGGATCCGCACGTCGCAACGCAAACTCGCGCAAATACGCCATCGCGACAACTTCGTCTATCGACCGTTGTTTTCGGCCGACACGCTCGCCGTCGATGGGATATACTCGCCGTACGACAAAGCGAAATACGAGCATATTACGGACGACGACTATTCGCCCGCGATGCTCTCGGCATGGTACGAACTCGATCAGTTCGCCCGCAGCCTCTACCTCGAATCGGTTTCGCTCGACGAATTGCAGGCTCTGTCGAAAGACAAGGAGAAGTTCTCGACAGCCATACCAGCCATCTGGCCCATCGACCGCACCAAGCTGCGCAACAAAATCGGAGCGTTCGGTTACCGCATGCACCCCAAATACCACGCATGGATGTTCCACAGCGGCGTGGACATGCCCGGGCGCATAGGCGATCCGGTGTATGCCACGGGCGACGGCGTGGTAAAGGAAACGGTTCTCAGTCGCGCCAGCACGGGATACGGCACGCAGATATTGTTGGACCACGGATTCGGATACAGGACCCGCTACGCCCACCTGAACAAGATACTCGTGCAGAAAGGCGACTCGGTAAAGCGCGGACAACTTATAGGCGAAATGGGCAACACGGGAGTATCCACATCGCCGCACCTCCATTACGAGGTGATATACATGCGCTCGCCAGTGAACCCCATCAACTATTTCGACAAGAACATGTCGGCCGAGGCATACAAGAGCCTTATGGGACAGATTCAGGAGGAGAATTACGAAGCCAATTAAAACGCAACGGGAATGGGAATGGACAACGCACACGACACGAAAAAACGTCGCACACGCAAGCAAAAAGCCATCAGGTTTTTCGTCGGGCTGTTCGCATGGGGCGGTGCTGCCATACTATACTATATCCTCTTCTCGTTCTTTTTCGACACGCCTTACGAACACGAAATGCGTCACTCGACCGACATGCTGCGCGCTGAATACGACGTTCTGGCCGCAAGATACGACTCGCTGGAGATGGTGCTCGATAACATCACCGACCGCGACAAGAGCGTGTTCCGCATCCTGTTCGAATCGGATCCGTACGATCTCGACACCGAACAGAGCGAGGAGCGTGTGGCGCTGCACGAAAAGAAGATATCCGAATCGCGACGCGAACTGCGGCGCGACCTCGCCCGACGAACCGACGAAATGGCCGAAAAAATGGCGGTATTGGAGGGTTCGTATCTGAAACTGAAACTTTTAGGCGACAGTCTGGGCGATCGGAGCAACGCAATACCCTCGATACAGCCCGTGCTGAACAAACAGCTTACGCTGCTCACGGCGGGATACGGAACCATACTCAACCCCTTTTACCGAACGCCGAAATCGCATCAGGGAGTGGATTACACCGTAACCGAAGGTTCGAGCATATTCGCCACGGCCGACGGCGTGGTGAAGGAGATATCGGACAAAAACTCCACGTTGGGCAAAACCGTCGTAATCGACCACAAGAACGGTTACCAGACCTCGTACAGCCATTTGATGAGCGTTCTGGTGCGTCCCGGGCAAAAGGTACAGCGCGGCGACGTAATAGCCCTGTCGGGCGATTCGGGACTTTCGCTCGCGCCGCACCTGCACTACGAAGTGCGTTACAACGGCTTGAGAGTCGACCCCGTACACTATTTCTTCATGGAACTCACTCCTGACGAATATCGGCGCATAATACGCATCGCGCAATCGGGAATGCAATCTTTCGACTGACGCCGTGCGGCGATTTCGCGGGGCGGATTTGATCGAATGCCGTTATTTCGCTAACTTCGTGGCAAAATACCAATGTTTATCCGCAAAAATACGCCATAGTATTTTCGGCAGATATTCGACATCGCGTCGCGATGTCGGCAGTTCGCCGCCGCCCCACGCGGCGGACTGCTGTCGCACTCCTCCGCCGACGGCGAACCGCAGGCGGCCGAACGAAGACGTATATTGTTTCGGATAAGCATAAAATTACGATCCCGATGCAACAATCGTTTTTGTCCGAAGCGGCCCGAAAACTGTACGAACGCTACGGCCGCGAAATATCGTCGCTCACGATGGTGTTCCCGTCGCGCCGTGCCCGTCTGTTCTTCTCCGACGCGCTGTCGCAACTCGCCGATGCCCCGCTGTGGCAGCCGAAATACATCTCGATAGACGACATAATGTGCGAAACCTCGTCGTTCACGACGGGCGACAAGGTGCGTCTAATCACCGAGTTATACAAGGTATACGCTTCGTATCATGACGAGACGTTCGACAAGTTCTACTTCTGGGGCGAAATGCTTCTCGGCGACTTCGATCTGATAGACAAATACATGATCGATGCCGACATGCTGTTCCGCAACATCTGCGACCTGAAGGAGCTGGAGGCCGACCTGTCGTATCTCACGCCCGAGATGCGTCGGGTGATAAACTCGTTCTGGAGCCATTTCGCAGATGAAGCATCGCTTTCGGACGAGAAGCGTAAGTTTATGAAAGTGTGGTTGACACTGGGGCCTGTCTACCACCGTTTGCGCGAACGGCTGACCGAACTGCGGTTCGCCTATACGGGAATGATATACCGTTCGGCCGTGGAGAATATCGAAAACGGCACGGGAGGTCCCGACACGACGCGACATTACGTCTTCATCGGATTCAACGCCTTGTCGGAGTGCGAGAAACGCGTTCTGAAACATCTCGACGCCAATGCCCGATGCGACTTCTTCTGGGATTACGATTCATACTATACCGACAACGCCGAGCAGGAGGCGGGACGCTTCATGCGCGAGAATCTGCGGCTGTTTCCGCCGACGGACGAGGTGTCGCACGATAATTTCCTCGGAATCAAGAAACGGATCAATGCCATATCCACCGTGTCGAACGTGGTGCAGTGCAAATACGTGCCGACGATCCTGCGGCGCATATCGCCGTCGCTGCAATTCGACAAACAGACGGCGATAGTGCTCACCGACGAATCGCTGCTGCTGCCGCTGCTGCACTCGCTCCCGAGCGAAATAGCCGACAACATAAACGTCACGATGGGTTATCCGCTGCGGCAGACCACGGCCTATTCGTTCGTGGAGCGCCTGATCGAACTCCAGAAGAACCGTCGCAAATCGGGCGGAGAGCAGACATTCTACCATGCCGACGTGAGCGGAATACTGCTGCATCCCTACATAACCGAAGCCGCGGACACCCGATCGCGCGAGCACCGGCGGAAGATAGTCGAGAGCCGCAGCATACGCGTGAGCGGGCAGGAGTTCTCCGACGACAATCTGTTAAGTGTAATATTCAAATCTGTTGACGGTTACGAGTCATTATCGGAATACTTGCTCGAAGTGACGGACGCCGTGACCGCAGCCGCTTCGCCCGACGAGGAACGGTCGTTGAAATCGGCGTGTCTGTCGATCATCGCCGACAACATTCGACAGCTGAACAATTCGCTGAAACTTTGCGATATAGAGATAAGCACCTCCATCTATACTTCACTGTTGAAACGCCATCTGCAAACGGTGCGCATACCTTTCAACGGCGAGCCGCTCAAAGGTTTGCAGGTGATGGGTATTCTGGAGACCCGCAACCTCGATTTCCGCAACGTAGTGATACTCTCGATGAACGACGACAACTTCCCGGGCAATCTCAACGGTGCCTCGTCGTTCATACCCTACAATTTGAGAGCCGCTTACGGCATGCCTACGCCCGAGCACCACGAGGGGGTCTACGCCTACTACTTCTACCGCCTCATACAGCGCGCCGAGAACGTCGACATGCTCTACTGCTCGCATGCCGACGAAAAGAGCACGGGCGAGCAGAGCCGCTACATATACCAGCTGCGATACGAATCGCCGTACGACATAGGACGCATAAACGTGGGCGTCGACGTGGCCGTCGGCGAATCGCGGGCGATAACGGTCGAAAAGAGGGGGCGCACGCTCGAAAAGCTCCGCCTATTCCTCGACGGCGACGAGCCGCAGATGCTCTCGCCCACGGCTTTTGCCCGCTACATAGCCTGCCCGCTCAAATTCTACTTCGCCGCCATCGCGCGGCTCAAGGTGTCGGACGAGATAGCCGAGGAGGTCGACAACCCCATGTTCGGCACCATCCTCCACGCCGCCATGCAACACCTCTACGGACCGATACGGGGCATAGAGGATCCCGTGCCCGAACTTGCCCGCATGCTGCAAGGCGACGCAGTGGAAAGAGCGGTCGTGCAGGCCATAAACGACGAATACCTGAACAACGCCGCGGCCGATCCCGCCGAATACGCGGGCAACCTCGCGCTGGTGAACAGCATAGTGGTGAAATACATCCGCCGCGGAATCATCCCCTACGACATTGCACACGGCAGCTTCTCGGTAACGGAGGTCGAACACCGTATATCGCAGCCCTTCGAGCTCGGCGACGGACGCCGAGTAGTCATCGGAGGCATAGCCGACCGAATAGACTCGCTCGACAACGGCCGCATACGCGTGGTGGACTACAAGACGGGCGGGTTGCATCTGGAGTTCAACGGCGCGGAGTCGCTTTTCGAGGGCGAGAACCGCAGCAGATTCGGCAATCTGCTGCAAACCATGATATACTCGATGGTGCTGCGCCGCACGTTCGGACGCAACGTCGAACCAGCCCTCTACTTCGTGCGCTACATCCGCAACGACGATTACGATCCGCACCTGATCGACAAGTCGGCCGACTCGGTGGCGGTGGATTACGACGCCTACGCCGAGGAGTTCGAGACGCTGCTGCGCCGAAAGCTCGACGAACTGTTCGATCCCGAGACGCCCTTCGCGCAATGCGACGAAACGGAATCCGACAAGATATGCAAATACTGCGATTTCAAACTCATCTGCAAACGGTAACGCCATGAGAGCACAAATCCTTAGCGCGAGCGCCGGATCGGGCAAGACCTATCGGCTGGCATACAAATTCGTTCACGACACGATAAAGCACTACATAGAAAAACCCTATCTCTACCGCGCCATACTCGCGGTGACCTTCACCAACAAGGCCACCGAGGAGATGAAAAGCCGCATACTGAAAGAGATAAACGACCTCATCGTCCGCCCCGCCGAGAGCAGCTACATGGCCGACCTGAAACGCGATCTGCGCCTCGACGAGGCGGAGATAATAAAGCGCGCCCGCAACATACAGACCAAGATCCTGCACGACTATTCGCGGTTCACCATACTCACCATCGACAAATTCTTCCAGCGCATACTGCGTGCCTTTATCCGCGAGTTGGGAATCGACCTCAACTACAACATCGAGATCGAGACATCGACGGTACTGACGCGCAGCGCCGATTCGCTTATAGACGACATTACGGGCGACGACACGCTGCGGCAATGGATCATGGAGTTCGCGCAGGAGAAGATCGACGACAACAGCCGCTGGGACATACGCGGCGACCTGCTCGCGCTGGGGCGCGAGCTGTTCAACGAACAGAGCAAGCAGACGGTGATGAACTCCACCCCCAAGGAGGAATTGCAGAGAGTCATCCGCGAGGCCGAGAAACGCGCAGCGCAGGCGCGTGCCGACATAAAGGCCATAGCCGAAAAGGCGTTGAAAGCGATGGACGAGGCGGGAGTATGCCCCACCGATTTCGCGGGCAAATCGCGCAGCTTCGCCAAATACTTCTCGTCGGTGGCCGCGGGCGACGCGAAAGAGCCGACGGCCACCGTGCGCGCACGTGCCGCCTCGCCCGACGGGTGGGGCGCGAAAGGCTCCGCAGCGCAGGCGCTGGCTCCCGCATTGCAGCCTCTGCTGGCCGAGATATGCGACACGTTCGACCGAAACCGACGTCTGTGGTCGACACTGCCGTTAGTGAAATCGACCTACCGCAGCTATGCGCTTTTGCAGGACATATACAAAAAGGTCCGCGACCTGTGCGAGGAGGAGGGAATCATGCTCCTCTCCGAGACGAAATACATACTGTCGCGCTTCGTGGCGGGAAACGACGCGCCCTTCATATACGAAAAGACGGGCAACCGTTTCGAACGCTTCATGATCGACGAGTTTCAGGACACTTCGATCCGCGAGTGGGAGAATTTCGTGCCGCTGTTGCAAAACGCCATGTCGCAGTCGGAGGATACGTCGGTGCTCATCGTGGGCGACGTGAAGCAGTCGATCTACCGCTGGCGCGGCGGCGACTGGCGCATACTGCAACAAGGGGTGCGCAAGGCTCTGGGCGAGGCCGACACCGAATTGCAGATACTCTCCGACAACTACCGCAGCCTGCCGCGCATAGTGGAGTTCAACAACACGGCCATAGAGCGCGTGGTGGAGCGCGACAATGCCGACCTCAACGCCGTGCTGCTCAAGGCGGCGGAAAAAGGTACGCTCAGCCGCCGCGGCTGCGACGATCTGCTCGACACGCTGCGCTCGGCATACGAAGGGCATGCCCAGACTCCGAAGCGAAAGAGTCGCAACGGAGGATATGTCAGAGTCGAGACGTTCGAGGAGACGCCGCCTCTGGTGGAGTGCATCGAGCAGGTGATCGCGCGGGGCTACACCTACAACGACATAATGATCCTCTACCGCAAGGCGAGCGACGGTCTGCGCACGGCGCGCATACTGCTCGAATACAAGCGGCGCAACAACTCGTTCAACATAATGACGCAGGACGCCCTAATCATAGGCAACGCCCCCGTGAGCAACTTCGTGACGGCCGTCATGCGGCTGTCGCAGGACCCCGACGACTCGATAAGCCGCGCGCTGGCAAACGACTACCTCGGTCGCGATTACGACGCGCCCCTGACCGACGGCGACCGAGCGACGCTCGCAGGCATAAGCAGACTCACGCCCGAACAGGCGTTCGAAAAGATAGTCGTCGAATACGGACTCGACAAACGTCACGACGAGATAGCCTATCTGCAAGCGCTGCACGAACAGATAGCCGCATTCTGCGCCTCGAAAGTGGCCGACATACAACTGTTCCTCGCCGCATGGGACGAGAAAGGATCGGGAAAGGCGTTGAGCGTGGAGAAGAGCGACTCGACGATAGAGCTCACCACCATCCACAAATCGAAGGGGCTGGAACGCAAGGTGGTGATAATCCCCTACTGCAACTGGTCGCTCGACCCCGCCGTCAACGATAACATCGTGTGGGCCGTGCCCGACGAGAAGGGCGATCCGCTGGCCGGCGTGGGACGATTCCCCGTGGAGTACAAAAGCGCGATGAGCGATTCGATATTCTCCGACGAGTACTATCGCGAAAAGGTGTACTCGCACGTCGACAACGTAAACATGCTCTACGTAGCCCTCACACGTGCCAAGGAGGCGCTCTACGTATTCGTTCCGCGCGCCGAGAGATACAACACGGGGCGTCTGCTGTGGGAGGCCGTCAGGCAGGACGCCGATCCGTCGACTCCCGAGCTCGTGGAATACGGAGTGCCCGAACCGCCCGAGCCCGAAGAGAAAAAGGACGACGGCGTGGAGAGCGTATTGCTGGACGAATACCCCACTACCGACTCTCGAATGACGTTGCGTCTACCCTCGCAACGCTATTTCGAAGATGGAGGATCGGCCGCACTCGCTCCGCGCAACACGGGAATACTCATGCACGGCATACTGTGCGAGGCGACCGATGCCGCCGACGCCGAACGCCGCATCGGGGAGGCCCGTGCGGCGGGACGTCTGAGCGGGGCCCAAGCCGAAGAGCTGACCGCGACCATTCGCCGCGAACTCGGCAGGCCCGAGGTGGCGGAGTGGTTCGCAGCCGACTTCTGGGACGAGATACGCAACGAGAACGACATAATAAGCCGCTGTACGATCGGAACGCGCCGTCCCGACCGCGTGATGATAAAGGGCGACCGCGTGGCGGTGGTCGACTACAAGTTCGGATCGGAAAAGCCCAAGGCGCACCTGAGGCAAATAGGCGAATACATGCGGCTCGTAGCCGCGATGGGTTACGGGCAGGTGGAGGGATACGTATGGTATCTGTCGCTCGGAGAAATAGTAAAGGTCGAAGCGGGCGGCAGTCGATATTTTAATTACTAATGGTCGGTGTCTGTTTCAAGAAACGCTTATCGGTCAATTGGCTAACCATGAATGCTGCCATATCTGCCGCAGAAATGCTGAATTTCAGCCCCTTGCCATCGAGCGCTGCATTTACTTTTCCTGTTGCCCGACGCTCTTTGACAGTGGTGCAACGCACGATGGTCCAGTCGAGTCCGCTCTTCATGATCATCGGTTCCATGCGATTTTTGTCGTCGATGACAGCTTGAAACCATTTCATGAACAACGGCAGGACAAGTTTCCGATATATCCAAGGAAGAAAAGTCAAGCTGTTTCCTGCTCCGATTACGCTGATGGCAACCAGACGTTTCACGTTCATCTGTTCCATTTCCGCCATGATGATTCTGTTGGCTTCCGAGACGATGCTCGTCGGCTTGCCGTCGCCTTTACCGCCGATTCCCAACGTTTGGATTACAGCCTCCTGACTTTCCAGTACGGTACGGACAACATTCCTGTCTGCTACATTGCCCTCCACAACGTGCAGGTGTTCGTGCCGTGTGGTAATTTTTCCCGCATCGCGTGTCAGTACCGTTACCTCATGTCCTTTTTTCAATGCTTCATTAACGACAGCTTTCCCTACGATGCCTGTCGCGCCAAATACTGCAATCTTCATTATTATTTCATTTAATGATTTATAAGTCGATTTCGTAATCTTCTCTCCCGAAATTCCGACGGCGAGCAGCCTTCATGTTGCTTGAAGTAACGTCCGAAAGAGGACTGGTCGGGAAAATTCAGTCGGTCGGCAATCTCCTTTATACTCATTTTCGAGCATTCCAAATATTGTCGGGAAAAAGTCATGGTAACATTACCTATCCACTGCAAAGCGCTTTGCCCGCTTCTTTCCCTGATGATGGACGAGAAATAGTAAGGCGAAAGATGCTCCTTGTCGGCATAGTACCGTACCGTGCGTTGTCTGTGGCAGTTCTCATAAACCGAAACAAGAAAACGGTTGAGTATCGCATCTTCCTTGTTCTGCGGCATAGCCTCCGCGGGCGTGTTGCTGAAGTAAGCCTCAAGTACTTTCAGACAAAGGGCATAACGCAGATAGCGCATACAATCCGCGCGGGCCGTTTTTGTAAATTCCTTGTGCCTGTTCGGCAAATTCTCTTTTGCGGTTGCGGATTGCCTGTTTTCCCGTATCATATTATAAAGGCGTATCATTTCATCAGCCTGTATCTCCGATATTTTCACACAAGGCGAGTTGCGCACCTGCAATCGTTTCCGTATGTCTATCGAACCGAGAATCGGATAATATGTTTCCACATCGTCTTCCTCCAAAATGCCTTTCAAATCGGGGCTTTTTTCGAGTATTTGGAAAAACGTGTTGGGAGTGTAAATGCACAAATGGTTACGGGATATCTGATAGGTATTCGAGCCTAATAATATCCGTGCCGTGCCGTCCTCGCAAAGAAAGAACCCGTATTTATGAACCGATACCATATAATGATTGGCATTAAGTTCATCTATTTTCAAGGGGCGTTTATACGGTAGTGTCATTTTGGGTTTTGTATAATTTCCGAGGGCAAAATTAGAGAATACCCCGCAAAGTGTTGTTAAACAAAGCACGATGATTTGGCGCTATTTGGTAAATTGCACAATATTACATTGAAATTGAAGAGTATTATCCGATTTCGGCTTGTAATGACGAGTCGTAGACCGAGGATACTCCGT
>CAYMIH010000016.1:0-16873 GCA_964390585.1 uncultured Alistipes sp. | reverse complement strand
GAGTATTATCCGATTTCGGCTTGTAATGACGAGTCGTAGACCGAGGATACTCCGTCTCGGCAGAAGCAAACCGAAAGTTTGCTTCTGCCGAGACTTTTCGTATCTTTGGCTACGCCTTAGATACTCCGCCTCAACAAAACCCAAACAAGTTTGGTTTTGTATTCGGCTTATTCGTATCTTTGCAGCGATGTATCGCAAAGTAATACATATAATTCCGTCACGATTCAAACGTCAGGGGGCGATTGCGGCCGCGACGGTGCTTGTACGCGCCCTGTTGAATTTTTTCGGCATAGCGATGCTCATCCCGCTGCTGATGCTCATACTCGACGGTGATGCTTTCCACTCGCAACCTGTACTTCACAAAATATACGACATTTTCGGATTCGCCGACGACAGGACGTTCGCTTTGGCGACGGCAGCGGCAGCGGTCGCTGTAATAATATTGAAAGGAGCATTGAATATTCTGCTCTACCGTTACGAACGCGATTATATCTACGACCTCTACCGCGAGCTGTCGCGACGGCTCTACATCGATTACTACCGTCGCGGACTCGCTTTCGTCAAACGCAACAATTCGGCGGAGCTGTCGCGCAACGTGAATTTCGTGTGTCTGAAATTCGTTACAGGCGTTTTGCAACCATTCGCGAGAATCGTCGGCGAAACGCTGCTGTTCCTGTTCATAATCGGTGCGACATTCGCATTCGCGCCCGTCGCCGCACTGCTGCTCACGACGATATCCATCACCGCTGTCGCTTTGTATTACCGTCTCGTGCGGCGTCGGATGAACGATTACGGCAAAATCGAGAACGAGGCGTTGAGAGAGAAGTTCCGCAACGTGTCGGAGAGTTTCAGAGGTTATGCCGATGTGGAGATCAACAACGCTTTTCCGCGCATGCTCTCCGATTTCGACGACTCCACCGAACGACTAATCGACATGCGTAAACGCGACGATACTATGTCGACAATGCCGCAAACGGTGACGGAAACGGCCATTACCATCGGCATGGCGGCGCTGACGGCCGCAGGAATCTACATGCCCGAGGGAGAGGTACGCATTCTGTTCGGGCTTTTCGCCATAGCCGCCGTCAGGCTCATGCCTTCGGTGCGCAATATTCTCTCGGCACTGACCTCCATACGTTACAACCGCTACACGGCGGACATACTCGCCGACATGGCCGACATGCACGATGCCGAGCGCAGCACGGAGAGGATGCGCATGCACCGCGACATGGTTCTGCACGACATAACGTTCGGATACGACGACGGTCGGGACGGAGGCGTCATAAACGACTTCTCGCTATGCGTCCGCCGCGGCGAGCGCATAGGCATAAAGGGCTCCTCGGGAGCGGGAAAATCGACGCTTATGAACCTCATGCTGGGCCTCTATGCTCCGCAGCGGGGTGAAATACTCATCGACGGAGAGAGGCTCGACGACTCGAACCGCCGCGCATGGCAGAACTCGGTGGGATACGTACCCCAGAACGTATTCATCGCCGACTCCACGCTGGCGGAGAACGTGGCACTGGGCGAAAGTCCCGAGAACATAGACCGAGACAGAGTCGTCGAGGTGCTTGAAACGGCCGTCCTCGCGGAGTTCGTCAGCGGTCTGCCGCAGGGGATAGACACGATGATAGGTGAATCGGGTTGCCGCGTATCGGGAGGCGAAAGGCAGCGCATAGGCATAGCGCGCGCACTCTACCGCCGCCCCGACATACTTTTTTTCGACGAGGCAACTTCGGCTCTCGACCGAAACACCGAACGAAGCATAAACGATTCGATAATACGTCTGTCGGAATACGACAAGGAGTTGACAATAGTGGTCATAGCGCACCGAGACACGTCGCTCGGTTATTGCGACCGCATAATAGAAATAGGGAAATAACATGTATCACGACTACATCATAGCGCGCCGCCGAATAAGGATGAGCGGCCCGCAAGCCGACCTCGAAAGGATCGGACTGCCGAGCTTCGGCCCGTTCGCGGCCAAGTACGATCCCGACGCCGAGATCGCAACAGAGATAGAGACGGGAGTGCCGATCGATACGTCCGCTCTGAAATTCGAAGAGCTGACCCGATTCGATTTCAACGACGGAGCGGCCGAATGTATATTCGGAAGAGACGACGGCTCCTACGTGTTCATCATAGGAGACGGCGAGGGTACACCGACGGCATTCGTCTACGACATAGCCTCCGACCGCGTGAAAAGCAACATGGGAGCTACGGAGCGGCTCGAAGCAGCGTTCGCACGATTCGGCATCTGGTTCATGACAAACATTGCGGCAGCCCCCTATCTCACATCGGCCGTACACACCTCGACGCTCGTATACAATGGTGAGGCGGTCATGTTCCTCGGCGAATCGGGAACGGGGAAGAGCACCCACACGCGTCTGTGGCGCGAAAACATCGAGGGCACTACCCTGCTGAACGACGACAGTCCGTTCTTGGCCGTCGTCGACGGGCGTCCCGAGGCTTTCGGATCGCCGTGGAGCGGCAAAACGCCCTGTTACAAAAACGAGCACTACCCTCTCCGCGCCGTGGTGCGACTGAGTCAGGCTCCCCATAATGCCATAAGAAGATTGCGGGGTGCGCATGCCGTGGGCGCGTTGTTGCCGTCGCTCCCGCCTGCGTTTGCGTTCGACAAGAGATTGGAGGATTTCATGATCGAGACCCTATCGGCCGTAATCGCGGCAGTGCCCGTCTATCATCTGGAGTGCCTGCCCGATGCAGCGGCGGCACGTTTGGCTCACGACACCATCTTCGGAGCATGAAAAAGCTGTTGAAAAACGAACTGTTCTTCGCCGAGGCGGAACGGTTGTTGGACGACGGACAGAGCGTGACTCTGCTCGTGAGGGGTAACAGCATGCGTCCGCTGCTTCGCGACGGTCTCGACAGAGTGACCATGCGCCGCCACCGCCCCGACGAAATAGAGAAAGGCGCCGTGATGTTCTTCCGCCACAGAGGCGCATACGTCATGCACCGCATAAAAGCCGTTGCGGACGACGAGGTCGTATTCGCGGGCGACGGCAACTACCGCACGGAGGAGCATGCCCGACGCGGGGACATAATAGCTAAGGTGGTCGGAATAACGAGACCCGACGGCCGCGAAATCGACTGCTCGGGCCGCTGTTGGCGGATCATGTCGGCCGCATGGCTCGCACTGCCGCCGTTGGCGAGACGCTGCATACTCGGAATTTCAAGAAGAATCAACAAACGATAGGCAAATATGGATTTCAGGATAGGACACGGATACGATGTACACGCATTGGCCGAAGGGCTGAAGCTGGTGATAGGCGGCGTGGAGATCGCGCACGAAAAGGGTTGCGTGGCCCACTCCGACGGCGACGTGGCGATTCACGCCATCTGCGATGCGCTGCTCGGGGCGCTGGCCTTGGGCGACATCGGCAAACTCTTTCCCGACACTTCGGACGAGTTCAAGGGCATAGACTCGAAAATACTGCTGCGGCGGGTGGTCGCCGTCGTCGGAGAGTACGGATACGAGATATCGAACGTAGACTGCACCATAGCCATGCAGCGGCCCAAGCTGCGTCCGCATATCGACGAGATGCGCCGCGTGCTGGCCGAAACGATGGGGCTCGGGATCGACCGCGTGTCGGTGAAGGCCACTACGACCGAGCGGCTGGGATTCGAGGGGCGCGAAGAGGGGGTGTCGGTGCATGCCGTGGCGCTGGTATACAGACGGTAAAAAATATAGGTATCCCCTTTTGGGCTTGTAATGGTGAGTCGCAGCCTGCGGAGCGAGTGAACAGCGAGCCTCCGCGGGGCGAGGCTGCGGCTCGCGCGGCTCTGAAGAGCCGCAAAAATACGGCAAGCCGAAATCAGATAATTCCGAAAATATTTCGGGCAGCAAATTGCGGAGGTCGCTCGCGAACGTAAAGTGAGTTGCGGCCCGCACGACTCCGGCGAGTCGTAATTATACAAACGCAAAGCCGCGACGATTATCTCGCCGCGGCTTTCTGTTTATGCGATGCAAATTAATATATCCTCGTAATGGTGCCCGTATATTGCACGGGATTATACCATGTGTTGGATAAGGTGAGAGTAGCGCTGCCTTGACGAGAACTTATCTCGAATGTGAAAGTGTATTCGATCGAGGCATAGAGATAGGATTTGAACGACACGATCCAACCCTCATCGGTTTGCCGAGTCACGAAATCGGATACGCTCGGCATACCCGTATTCAACAGCACGTAATGATAGGGAGGTACATAGCCGACATAGTACGGCAGGCATACATCCAGCGATCCGCGCCACAAAGTGACGGTGTACACGGGATTGGAGAGAAATTTCATCGAGCCTGCGGGCATCTGCTGCACCGACTGGGGATTAAACTCGAAATTGTGAGAGAGCACTATCGAGTCGATATACTTCTCGAAATCGGCAAGGCGCTCGGCGCGCTTTTCGGCACGCTGCTCGTGAGTCATCTTTCTGAGATCTTCCCGACTCGTAGTCTGGGCGGCCGCCTCGTTCACGAAGGGACCGCAAAAGGTACACATGAGAGTGCACGCCACTAAAAACATCAGTCGTTTCATAGCACAAAGGATTTATGCCCGAACGACTTTCAAAATCCTTGCCTAAACTCCCATCCGCCGCAAAAATTCGCCTGTGGCGCTCTGCTCGCACATCGCTATCTCGTGCGGTGTGCCCGCGGCGATTATGCGTCCGCCGCCCGCTCCGCCCTCGGGACCCATATCGATTATGTGGTCGGCGACCTTTATCACGTCCAGATTATGCTCTATGACGATAGCCGTATTGCCGCGGTCGACCAGCTTGTTTATAACCTCCAGCAATTGGCGTATATCCTCGAAATGCAAACCTGTGGTGGGCTCGTCGAGAATGTAGAGCGTGCGCCCCGTGTCGCGTTTCGACAACTCGGCCGCCAGCTTTATGCGCTGGCTCTCGCCGCCCGAGAGCGTGGTGCAGGGCTGTCCGAGCGTGAGATAACCGAGGCCCACATCCTGAACGGCTTTCAGTTTCTGGTAGATGGACGGTATGTTGGCGAAGAACTCCACGGCGATGTTCACGGTCATGTTCAGCACCTCGTCGATGTTCTTGCCCTTGTATCTCACCTCCAGCGTCTCGCGGTTGTAGCGGTGACCGCCGCACGCCTTGCAGGTGACGTAGACGTCGGGCAGGAAGTTCATCTCTATGGTCTGCACGCCCGCGCCGCGGCACTCCTCGCAGCGGCCGCCCTTCACGTTGAACGAGAAACGACCCGCCTTGAATCCGCGGACCTGCGCGTCGGGAGTGGCCTCGAAGAGCTTGCGGATATCGGAAAAGACGTTGGAGTAGGTGGCGGGGTTGCTTCGCGGCGTGCGCCCGATGGGCGACTGGTCCACCACGACTAATTTGTCGATGTTCTCGATCCCCTCCACCGAGTCGTAAGGCAGCGGATTGTCTAACGAACGATAGAGTTCGCGACTCAGAACGGGACGCAGAGTCTCGGTCACCAGAGTCGACTTGCCCGAACCGCTCACGCCCGTCACGCAGATGAACTTGCCTAACGGGAACTCGGCATCGATGCCCTTTAGGTTGTTTCCGCGCGCACCACGGACGACGATGCTTTGTCCCGTGCCCTTGCGCAGCTCGGCAGGAATCTCGATCTTGCGGCGGCCGCACAGGTAGTCGGCCGTTATGGAATCCGACCGCAGAATGTCGTCGAGCGTGCCCGCCGCCACTATGCGGCCTCCGCTTCGTCCCGCCTTGGGGCCCACGTCGACGATGTAGTCGGCCGAGCGCATCATGTCCTCGTCGTGCTCCACCACGATCACCGAGTTGCCCGCGTCGCGCAGATCCTGCAACGTGCGGATCAGACGGCGGTTATCGCGCTGATGCAGGCCGATGCTCGGCTCGTCGAGGATGTAGAGCACGTTCACCAGCTTCGATCCGATCTGCGTGGCGAGACGTATGCGCTGGCTCTCGCCGCCCGATAGCGAACGCGACGAACGGGCCAGCGAAAGATACCCGAGCCCCACGTCCAGCAGAAAGCGGAGCCGCTCGCGTATCTCCTTCACGATCTCCTGCGCTATTTTCCACTCCTTGGGCGAGAAATACTCCTCGGCATGCGACATCCACTCGGCGAAATCGGCTATCGACATGGCCGAGACCTCGGCTATGTTCTTGCCGCCGATACGGAACTGCAACGCCTCTTTCTTCAGGCGCGTGCCGCCGCAGACGCTGCACGGGCGGTACATGAGGAACTGCTCGCGCCACTTCTGACCGCGTTTCGACTCCTCGTCGTCGGTCGTGGAGTCGACATACTCGGCGATGCCCTCCCACGGAATCATGCGGCGCCCCGAGATGGACGAGAACTCCGACAGATCGACCGTGAGGGGTTTGGGATCGCCGTACAGAATGGCGTTCATGCCCTCTTCGGAAATCGTGCTCACGGGATCGTCCAACGTGAAGTCGTAACGGCGCCCCAGCATAGTCAGCAGGGCGAAAAGTTTGTTGTTCTTGTATTTCCCTATCGGTTCGATGGCGCCGTCGCGCAGCGAGCGGTTCTCGTCGGGGATGATCTTGCGGATATCGAACACCGCCTCGACACCCAGACCGCTGCATCGCGGGCAGGCTCCCTGAGGCGAATTGAACGAGAAAGTGTGCGGTGCTGGGTCCTCGAAAGCCACTCCCGTCGAGGGGCACATCAGGTGGCGCGAATAGTAGCGCAACCCCTCGGCTTCGTAGTCGTACAGCGCCATGGTACCTTTGCCCTGACGCATGGACTCCTTGAGCGAGGTCATGACTCGTTCGCCCGAGTCGTCCGCCACCACCAGACGGTCGACCACCAGATCGATGTTGTGTATCTTGTAACGGTCGAGCTTCATGCCCGCCGTGATCTCGCGGATCTCGCCGTCGATGCGCGCATAGATATATCCGCGTTTGGCCAGCGACTCGAACATCTCGCGATAGTGGCCCTTGCGGCCCTTCACTATGGGAGCCATGAACGCCACTTTGCGGCCCGCGAAGCCCTTGAGTATCAGATCGCGTATCTGTTCGTCGGTGTAGTGCACCATCTCCTCGTCCGTAACGGGCGAATAGGCGCGCGAGGCGCGGGCATAGAGCAGACGCAGGAAGTCGTTGATCTCGGTGACGGTGCCCACCGTCGAGCGGGGGTTCTTGTTGGTGGTCTTCTGCTCGATGGCCACCACGGGGCTGAGTCCCGTTATCTTGTCCACGTCGGGACGCTCCATAGTGCCGACGAACTGTCGGGCGTAGGTCGAAAGGGTCTCCATGTAGCGGCGTTGCCCCTCGGCATAGATGGTGTCGAAAGCGAGCGACGATTTGCCCGACCCCGACAATCCCGTGATAACGACCAGCGAATTGCGCGGAATCTCGACATCCGCATTCTTGAGATTGTGGACGCGAGCGCCCGTCACGACTATCTTGTCTTCACCGTTGGTTGCCATAATTCATTGCTTATGCTGTTCCGCGCCCGCCGCATCAGAACATGGTGAGCAGCGAGTGCAAAATATCATGCAAAGATAATAAACCCACCAGATCGGCAAAACAGATGAGCAAAATAATCAATGTAAAATATCGCACGAACTTCACGCCCCACGCCATGGCGAAATGAGAAGCGAGCACCGCACCTATGACATTGCCCAGACCGTGCCACAATCCGTAGGCGTAATCAACTTGGCCGTTGAGCATGAATATGACAAGCGAGAAAGGTGTGGCCACGAATATTATGAAACATTTCACCACGTTGGCGGTAATTATGTCGAGTTTCATCGACCAGATGGTGACCGCCAGCACGGCATAGCCCAGACCTATGTAGATATATCCGCCGTAAAATCCCAGCAGCAGAAACCAAATGTAATGATAGAACCGCAATTGCAGCGGATGACCTCCGTGGATGTGCGGATGTTTGTGACTCTGGTCGAAAATCATGTATAAGAGCACCACGGTAAGCACCACCGACATGCAGATCTTGAATACCGTGTCGCTTATGTGCGTGGCCACCAGCGACCCCGCAATGTTGCCTACCACGGCGGGAATCGACAACTTTATGCCGCTGCGCACGTCGAGCATGCGCTTACGCAAGAATGCGATCGACGAGGTGAGATTCTGCAACACCACCGCTATGCGGTTGGTTCCGTTCGCCATGCCGACGGGAAGTCCCAACACCATGAACAGGGTCATGGAGATGATGGCTCCGCCGCCCGCCAGAGTATTGATGATACCCACCACGACACCCGAAAGAATAAGAACAACAACTATCGTAATTCCGCTCATAGGCCATGTAATTTTCAGGGACACCGAAGCATGCCCCGCACTCGATTCATAAAGATACGAAAAATCTGAATAAAATGAAAATTTACCGCCGTTTTTCATCCCGATTCCCGCAAAACCGACCGAATGCAAAAAAACGCGAACGGATTATTTATCATAAAACAGGCGTGAATGCGACAGCAGTCCGCCGCAGAGTGGCGGCGGCGAACTGCGCGGTTCGAAGAACCGCATACATTATGAAAAATATTATTACCTGCCCTTACGCGCGATGTAGAAAAGGTCGAAACAGTCGGCCGTCACGGGACCTATACCGTAATCGTCCATCGTTATGGATTGCGTAAGGTCGCGGTTGTCGGCCAGCAGACGGCGGCGATTGATACGGTTCAGTATGTCGTAGGGAATCTGCAACAAGCGGCGCGGCAGGCGGTGTTGCAGATCGAACACGTCGAACCGCGCTATACGCTCGACGCTAGCCTTGTTGGCGGCATAATACTCCATCACGCGCTCGTTACCCGTCACGCCCAGACACTCCACCTCGGAGAAGTCGTGCGACAGCAGTCGGCGCAACTCCTCGGCCGTGTATTCGCGCACATGCCACGGATTGCGCGTGAGCGACATGGGGGCATTGGGGGTCGACACTACGAACCTTCCGCCGTCGCGCAGCACGCGGCTCACCTCGCGGACGAAATCGGCATCGCGTTCGATATGCTCTATGACCTGAAACGACACCACGAAATCGAAGCTGCCGTCGGCGAAATCGAGAGGCGGCACGGTCATGCGGCGAAACTCGGCATTGGCGGGCAACTCGGCATCGAAATGCGGTTCGGTCTTGTCGACCGTGACGAAACGGTCGGCCGCGGGCGCCACGACCTCGATGCCGTAGCCCATTCCCGTGCCGATCTCCAGCACGTCGCCCGAAACGATCTCGGCCGCCTTGTGATAAGCCAGAATCGAACGTCGGAACACGAAGTTGTCCGACACATCCCTGCCCGAAACACGCTCGGCTGTCTGCATATTCACACGCTATTTAAGTTTCACACTCTCGCCGTCCGACACCACGTCGCCGCGCTTGAGCAACATGCCCAAGGCGCGTTTGAACACCTTCTTGCTCATCTGCGTGCAGGCGTGCACCCTCTCGGGCGCGGAATCGTCGCCCACGGGCAGCATGCCGCCGTTGTCGCGCAGCAGTTGCAGTAACTTCTCTGCCGAAGCCGCCACGCCGTCGTAACCCTCGCGGCGCAGCGAGACATCGATGCGGTTGTCGTCGGTGATGCGGCTCACATAGCCCTCCAGACGATCGCCTATCGACACACGGCTGAAAATCTGGTTCTTGTAGATCATGCCCCAGTGGCGCGAGTCGATTATCACGCGGAATCCTATGGGGCTCTCCGAAGCCACCAGAACGTCGACCTTCTGATGCGGCGCGACGGTAATTATCTCGTTGTCGATATAAGGTTTGAGCTTCATGGTCGCCACGCAACGGCCCGTAATGTTGTCGACGTAGAGCCACACTATGTAGCTGCGGCCCACGACGACACCGCCCTGCTGGTTGCGGTTGGGCAGAAACAGATCCTTGCCCGCAATGCCCCAGTCGAGAAAGGCGCCGTGGAAATTCTTGTCGGCCACCTTGAGATATGCTGCACGCCCTTCGGTTATGAGCGGCCGATCGGTGGTGGCGATCAGGCGATCCTCCGAATCGTGATAGACGAAAACCGACTTCTCGTCGCCCACGGCGTCCGAGAGCGACACATAACGGTTGGGAAGCAGAACCTCCTGCCCCTCCTCGTCGGCCAGATACAATCCGTAATCGGAGATGCGGGCGACTTTCAGCGTTTGAATACGACCTGCTTTCATATGCGTGAAATATTCGGCAAATATAGGAAAAAAGAACGAATAACCCTTGCAGCAATAGGGATCGCCGCAAAATCCGACACAATATTTCGATATCGCTCGGCGATATCGGCAGTTCGCCGCCACCCCACGCGGCGGACTGCTGCCGCATTCCGACCGCTGTCGGCGAACATGGTAAAAGCACCTCTTTTCGGTCACAAACATATATATTACAACGCGCAATATCGAAAATCGCCGTGGCGGGAATATAATCGCGTGCAATAAATTTTGTCGTGCGGGCCGCTTGTATTATCTTTGCGGCCGAATTAAGGTTCATTCGATATGATAAGCAGAAGATTGCTAAGAATAAAGGTCGTGAAGGCCTTGTACGCCCACATGAAGTCGGAGTCGGACTCGCCGTCGGCATCGGAAAAGACGCTCGTGGCATCGATCGACAAGACATACGACCTCTATTTCCAGATGCTCGCACTCGTAGTCGAGTTGGCCCGCTACGCCGAACAGCGTCAGGAGGCGGCCAAACAAAAGAAACTCCCCACTTTCGAAGATCTGAATCCCAACCGCAAATTCGTCGACAACAGCGTAATACGCCTTATCGCCGAGAGCGATTCGGTGAACGACCGTCTGGCGGCCCGCAAACTTTCGTGGTCGCAACACCCCGAACTCGTGAAGACACTCTTCGCGCAGTTGGAGCAGAGCGACTACTACAAGAGATACATGGCGTCGGCCGAGAGTTCGTTCCGCGAGGATCTGGCTCTGGTCACCGATTTCTACACCCGCGAGCTCGAAGAGTCGGAGATGCTCGAAGAGGTGCTCGACGAACAGTCGATACTGTGGAACGACGATCTGGGATTCGCGCTCATAATGGTGACCCGCACCCTCGCGGGCATGCGTCAGTCGCACCGCGAGGTGAAGGTGCTGCCCGAGTTCAAGAGTAATGACGATCTCGACTTCGCGAAGGAGCTCTTCGAGAAGACGGCGATCAATTTCGACACCTATCTGCAATATATCGAAAGATTCACCCGCAACTGGGACGTGGAGCGCATAGCTTTCATGGACAACCTCATCATGGCCACGGCCGTGGCCGAGCTGGTGTCGTTCCCGTCGATTCCCGTCAAAGTGACGCTCGACGAGTACATCGAGATAGCGAAATACTACTCTACCCCGGGCAGCGGCACGTTCATCAACGGAATACTCGACAAGATAGTGGCCGCACTCACCGAGGAGGGCAAGATCTGCAAAAGCGGCCGAGGATTGATTTGACGACGAATTATGCGGCACACGACGAGTGCGGCACGATTTAAGCATTGGCGAAAACGATGAAAACGAAACGTTCATACGCGGCGATCGCGGCGGCAATGCTGCTTGTCGGAGCCTGCGGGCGGTGGGGAGGCACGACCTCGGGAAATGCCTCGCAGAGCGTGACCGTGACGTTCGAAGCATTGCAAAACGGCATCTGCGACACGTTGCGTTTCGGGCGCATGCATCGAGGAGAGACGGCGGTGAAGAGTCTTCGCGTCGAGAACGGCGGCAAGACTCCGATGGTGTTGCTGCGCCACACGACCTCGTGCGGCTGCGTAAAGCTCGATTACGACCGACGCCCCGTGGCTCCCGATGCCGCGACGGATATACGCTGCGAGTTCGATTCGCACGGACAGCAGGGCTGGCAGATGAAACTCATAGAGTTTTATTTCGCCGATTCGGCCCGACCTTTGAAACTATACGTCGAAGCCGAGGTGGAATAGTCGCATAATCGAAAATTATTACGTATATTTGTAAGCGACAAAATCGACGTGTCGAGAACGCAAACGATAAACAAAACACATTAAATTTATACAGTTATGATTAATTTGCTTCAGGCTGATGCCGTAGGACAACCCGGAATGGGCGGCTTCTGGATCATGATGTTGCTCATGATAGCCGTTCTCTACTTTTTCATGTGGCGTCCCGAATCGAAACGCCGCAAAGAGATGGCGAAGTTCCGCGAGGGACTCAAGAAGGGCGACAAGATAATCACCGCGGGCGGAATATACGGCACGGTGAAAGAGGTCAAGGAGACTACCCTGCTCATCGAGGTGGACGGCAACGTCACGCTGCGCATCGACAAGAACATGGTGGTGGCCGACAACTCGCAGTTGCAGAGATAGGCCGCGAAACGCCTGACCGAAACGTCCGAACACTCCGCAAAGTGTTCGGACGTTTTATTTTCCTACTCCTCCACCCCGCACTCGCAGAAATGGAACTCGTCGCGCGCCTTGTCTTTGGGGAACAGGAAATAGACGCACAGCGCGCGGGTGCACAGCTCGCCAGCCGAATCGAATATCGTCACATCGATATTCACCACGTTGCGCCGCTGCCGCACGACCGAGGCGTGCAGCGTTATGTAATCGTCGGTGGTGCGTATCGGGTGCATGTATTTGACCTCCATCCTCGACGTGACGCCGCTGGTCTGGAATTTTCGGAACACCACCCAGCTGCTGATCTCGTCGGCCAACGTGGCTTGGATGCCGCCGTGCAGGGTGTCGACCCACCCCTGAAACTCCGAGCGGGGACGCCAGCGGCTCACGATCTCATCGCCGTCTTCGTAAAACTCCATGCGCAGACCGCGTTCGTTATGCGGATCGCAGCCGAAACAGCGGTAACGCTCCATGCCGCGCCAAGGATTGATTATCTTTTTCATGATGATTCGGATTTAACTTTTATAATTACAAAAATAAATATATATTTCCAATTCAAAAAAATATGCTATATTTGTTAATGGTTTTGAGGAAATTTTCATCCAAACAGATTATGAATAGTTTCATAGGTAAAACGTCATAACTAAATTGGAATTTATCCAATGTGAATGAAATTATATCACAATTTTAATTATAATTCATGATACACAGCCAAATATATATTTAAATAAATTTATATTCTAAAATCAATATATTATGAGGCAAGTCATAAATATTTCAATTTGGACGAAGAATTTCGTATTGATACTATTATGTTCGTTTTCTATCCTTACGGTACTATCTCAAAACGAAACAGAAACAGCAAAGCCCACAACCGATATAGAAATTCTACGCAAAGTCGCCTTTATCGATATTGAAGGTAAACACTATAAGAATGTCACAATATCATTGAAATCTTTAACTCCTGATTATTATTTTTCTAATAATTATAGAGTTAAAGTCAAGGTCGTTTCCGAATACGGAAAATCTATATATAAAAAGACTTATAAAAATGTATTTTTATATATATTTTCAAATGGGCAGATACAAGTAGGAAGAAAAAACTTCGACCAAATAGTAATTTATAAATCAACCCAATCTGAAGATTATATCGGTAAAATAAGAGAAAAAGAAGGGATTTATTAATCACGCACCATAAATTCAATGGAAATTAAATAGCAATAGAAGCTATTTTTACTCGGCATTTTATTTTACTTACGGATTATACTTTGATTTTGCGGCTCCTCAGAGCCGCGCGAGCCGTAGCCTCGCCCCGCGGAGGCTCGCTGTTCGCTCACTCCGCAGGCTACGCCTCGCGATTAAAAGCCAAAATCGGATAATGTTGCGGTACGTTGCGGCTACTTTTCGGTTATGATACGCAGTGCACACGCCAACTGGTCGGGACACGACGTGCCCTTGCCGTGACAGTCGATGCCTTGCAGTTTGGCGATCACCTCGTCGACACGCATGCCTGCCACGAGCGACGCTATTCCCTGAGTATTGCCGTGACAGCCGCCGACGAACTCCACGCGGCGCACAACATCGCCGTCGAGTTCTATGTTTATCGCCCGCGAACATGTGCCGCAGGTCGTGTACGTCATCTTATCCATTGTGTATATCATCTTCTGAAATCGCAGACAAAGATAATTATTTCGGCATAATCGGCATCCGAGAGCCGCGAAAAACGCGAAAATACGCCGACAAATTAGTACCTTTGCGGAGTTCGATACCGCAAAACGATGGAAAAAGACAACATATACGACGTTATAGTCATAGGCGCGGGAGCCGCAGGCCTGATGGCGGCGGCCACGGCGGCCCGAAACGGCAAACGGGTGCTTCTGATGGAGAAGATGGAGAAGGCGGGACGGAAGATACGCATATCGGGCAAGGGACGCTGCAACGTGACCAATGCCCGCCCGCCCGAGGAGTTCCGCGAGTCGATACGGGTCAACGCCGATTTCTTCGACGTGGCTTTCGCCGAATTCAACAACAAGGCGACCATACGTCTGTTCGAACGGCTCGGCGTGAAACTCGATATAGAACGCGGACAGCGCGTATTTCCCCGCAGCGGCAAGGCATGGGACATAGCCAACGCCTTGGTCGACTACTGCACCGACAACGGAGTGACGTTCATGTACGACACGCAGGTGAACGGCATATTGGAGGCGAACGGCAAGGTATACGGAGTCACATACATCAACAAACGCGGCTTCGAGCGAAAGGAAGAGGCTGCGGCCGTGATCGTCGCCACGGGAGGCGTGAGCTACCCCGCCACTGGTTCGACGGGCGACGGATATCTGTTCGCCGACAAGTTGGGCCACACGGTGACGGAGGTGCGTCCGTCGCTCACTCCCCTGCGCACGTCGCATCCGCAGCGCAAATATCTCGACGGGCTGCTGCTCCGCAATGTCCGTGCGCAACTCGTCGTCGACGGCGAGGTCGTGCGCGAGGAGTTCGGCGAGATAGGATTTTCGGAACGCGGCATAGAGGGTGCGGTGGCGCTGCGGCTCAGCCGTGACGCGGTGGACGCACTGATCGACGAACGCAAGGTGAAGATAGTGCTCGACATGAAGCCCGCGCTTGACGAGGAGACGCTGTTCGACCGTATAAAGCGCGAGATAGCCGAGATGCAACCCGAGGAGTTCTTCTCGGAGCTGCTGCGGAAGCTTGTGCCCAAGAATCTGGTAATGCCCATAGCGCACGAGCTGGACGTACATTCGAAGAATTACATACGCAAAGTGACCGATGTCGAGATCCGCCGACTCATCAAAGTGTTGAAAGGTATGGTGTTCCCCATCACCGACTACGCCCCGTTCGAATACGCAGTGGTAACGGCGGGCGGCGTGTGTTGCGACGAGGTGAATAAGTACACGATGGAGTCGTTGAAAGTGAATGGCCTCTATTTCGTGGGCGAAGTGCTCGATCTGGATGCCGATACTGGCGGTTACAACATGCAGATAGCTTTCTCGACGGGACGTCTGGCGGGACAACTGAAAAAATAAAACGGATGAAAATATCAGGCAGAACCATAAAACGACGGCTTTACGGGTTGCACAATCTCCCGACCGATCTGAAACGTGCGCGCTATTTCCGCGGGCATGGCGTACACTCGCCGTTCGTTTACGCCATCGTAAGGCAGGTATTCATGCGCTCCGCCCTGATCGGCGACGGCAACACCGAGCTTTACGCCGCACTGAAAAGCCGCGGAATCTCCGAGCGACGAGCCGTACAGTTGCAAAACCTGATGATTCATTGCGGATACGCCTCGTTCGGCATAGATTGTGCCTGCGACGACAATACCCGATACGATTTCATGGTGGCGACGCTCGCGACTGCGGCGGAGTGTCTGGACGCGATGGCGACCAAAGCGACTGCCGACGGCTCTACGCTCTGCATAATGTCGCCGTGGTGCGACCGCATGCGCGACAAGGCATGCCGCGCCGTAATAGCGAAGCACCGCTGCACCGACATCGACAATCGCGGATACCTTTTGCTGTTTAACAATTACCTGCCGAAACAATCGTTCAGACTATGAAAATATATACCAAGGGAGGCGACAAAGGGCTCACGTCGCTAATCGGAGGAGAGCGCGTATACAAGACCGACGAACGGGTGGAGGCATACGGAACGGTGGACGAACTTACGGCGTTCATCGCTCTGCTGGCCGACAAACTCGCCGCGGATGCCGACCTGCGTCCCCACACCGACATGTTGCGGCGCATAGAGTCGCGCTTGATGAACGTGGAGGCTCTGCTCGCCGCGGGTGAGGGCGGACACGACAAAACGGCGCGTCTGGAGTGCGACGCCGCCGAGTTGGAACACGCCATCGACGCCTTGCAGGAGCGGTTGCCCGCGATAGACAAATTCACCGTCCCGGGCGGCGACGAACGCGTATCGTTGTGCCACGTCTGCCGCACGGTATGCCGACGGGCCGAACGCGCCGCCATTCGCGCCGCATCGAAATACGACATCGACGAGCGCGCCACTATATATCTCAATCGACTTTCAGACTATTTTTATCTGCTGGGACGCATGCTGACCGAATATTTCGGGGTAACCGAAATACTTTGGATTCCGTAACGCAAATCGATTGCTTCAAGCTCAACGAGCCGAAACATACACCGAAAAGTCTTCGGACGCATCCGACTCGGCACAAGTCCTGCGCAACGGGTAATCGGCACATAGCCACCGCATTACGACAGTGTGCGCCGACTGGCCCGTAAGATTGCATACGAAAGTATTTGCATTTGTAGTTTTTTTTCTATATTTGCGACCTATATAAATTTCGAGACGAATATATTTTTTCCGAATCTCGAAAAATATGTTGAACCGTAAAACTGCGACATTATGTATTGGACTTTAGAGTTAGCATCGAAATTGGAAGACGCACCTTGGCCTGCAACCAAAGAGGAATTGGTCGATTACGCGATTCGCTCGGGTGCCCCGCTGGAAGTATTGGAGAATCTTCAGGAGATCGAAGACGAAGGCGACATCTATGAGTCGATAGAAGATATTTGGCCCGACTACCCCTCGAAAGACGACTTTTTCTTCAACGAGGA
>CAYMIH010000015.1:0-38311 GCA_964390585.1 uncultured Alistipes sp. | reverse complement strand
CGCTCGCTCCGCAGGCTGCGACTCGCCTTTACAAGCCCAAAGAGGATAATACCCTTAAATTTTATCGTTCGGTTTGCCGTTACAAATATAACCGTTTCTTGCCGAAACCGCAAACGCTTCGCCGCCTTGTGCGACCTTTCGGCCGCACGAAAACAAAATGTGAAAATATTTTCCGCTCTTTTCCATATTGTTGCGAAAAAATGCGTACCTTTGCGCCCGAAACCCCGAAAGTGCAGGGGTGCGTTAATAACAACTAACAAAATTTTATAGCAAATGGCTGTTAAAATTCGTCTGGCACGTCACGGTAAGAAGGGAGCTCCCTTTTATCACATCGTTGCCGCAGATAGCAGAGCGCCACGTGATGGTAAATTCATCGAGAAATTGGGAACCTACAATCCCAATACGAATCCTGCTACGATTGATCTGAAGTTCGACCGAGCTTTGGATTGGTTGCTGAAAGGCGCACAACCCACCGATACTTGTCGAGCCATCCTCTCGTACAAGGGCGTATTATACAAGAAGCACCTGTTGGGCGGCGTAGCCAAGGGCGCGTTCTCGGAGAGCGATGCTGAGGCCAAGTTCAACAAGTGGATGGGCGAAAAGGAGGGCAAGATCGCCGCTAAGGTGAACAAGCTCGCCGCCGATGCCCACAACGCCGAGAAAGCGGCGCTCGCAGCCGAGGCCAAGGTCAAGGAGGCTCGCGCAGCAGCTCTGGCCGAGAAGAAGGCGGCTGCCGCAGCAGAAGCAGCCGAGGCCGCCGCTGCCGAGGAGCCCGCAGCCGAAGAGACGGCAGAGTAATTCGGCCGCACGTTCTTCAAAACGCACAAACCCTTGCCGCGGACTCCGCTCGCAAGGGTTTTTCATTCGATTACCACCGCACACCCTTATGACCATCGACGAAATGATACCCGTGGCCCGCGTGGGCAAGCTGTTCGGCGCAGCAGGCGGCGGAGGCCTTTCGCTCTCGCTGTACGATACGTTCCCCGCCGATTTCGACGCGGCGGCGACTCCGCTGTTCGTCGAGATCGACTCGCTGCCCGTGCCCCTATGGTGCGATCGGTTCGAGCGGCGCGGCATGGCGGGCGCCAATGCCGAGTTCGCCGACTTCGACACCTCGCGCCGTGCCGAGGAGCTGATCGGCCGCGTGCTGTACATGACCGCCGACGAAGAGTCGGACGACGAATTCTATTTGGAGGACCTCATAGGATTCACGGTCGAAGCGGGCGATCGGCGAGGCACGATCACCGACTATTACGACAGCGACATGAACCCGTTGTTCGGCATCGACTTCGGCGACGGCGAACGGTTGATCCCCGCCGCCGAGGAGTTCATCGCCCGCATCGATTTCGACGACCGCAGCATCAAGATGGTCCTGCCCGACGGATTGACGGCATTGTAACGCCGCATCGGCCGTCGACGGGCCAAAAGAATCAAATCATCAATTCGAAAAAAAAATTCGCGGCGAATGTTACATTTGCCCCGTCAACGCGTATTACATACGGATTCGCATCCGAAGAGGCGGCCGTAACCCTGAAAATGAAAAGCGAAGAGTTCAACACGGAGTTTATGAAGATCAAGGACTCGGCGTTCCGATACGCCCTGAGTCTGCTCCGCGATCGTTACGCCGCCGAGGATGCCGTGCAGGATCTGTACGAGAAACTGTGGCGCCGACGTCTGTTCATCGGACGCGACGGATTCCCCTCGCTGGTCATGGTCAGCATGCGCAACATCTGTCTCGACCGTTTCCGCCGCCGCGAGCGCGACAGACTCATGACGGGGCTCGAACATGCCGACAGGGAGTGTTGCGACAACGGCATCGAGACCGACGACATGGCCGACACGGTGCGGAAGATAACTGAGACGCTGCCGCCGAAGGAGCGCGAGGCGATACACCTGCGCAATGTCGAGTGCATGGAGTTCAGTCGCATAGCCGCCATAACGGGCACGTCGGAGGCCGCGGCGAGGATGGCCTGCTCGCGGGCCCGCAACAAGATAAGAGAGAAATTGACAAAAATAATGAATCATGGATTGTAACCGCTTGGAAATACTCGCCAAACGCTATCTGGCGGCGGAGACCTCCACCGACGAGGAGCAGGCGCTCGCCCGCGAACTCGACCGCATTCCGTCCGAACGCCTCGCGACACTGTCGCCCGACCTGACAGCCGCGGCGGCCATGCTGCGCGACGCCGAACGCCTCCGCGGCTACACCGTGCGGATAAGGATGCACACCGCCGTTTCGCCTCTGCGCATGGCTGCGGCAACCCTCCTGTCGGTGGCGGCAATCGTCGCTGCGGCGCTGCTAATGTCGCGGCCCACGGTCTACGGATATGTCAACGGCGCCCCCGTCACCTCGATGGCCGAGGCTCGGCGCTACTCCGAACAGATGTTCTCCGATCTGGCCAAGGATATGCAGCCCGCCGCCGACGCCATCGACGGACTGCTGCTCACACTCGACTGACACGAAACCGATAAACAACGAAAAATATGAAACGTATCCTGATCCTATCAGCGGCTCTCGCCGCCCTCGGCGCCGGCTCCGCTTCGGCGCAAACCATGAAACTGGACTACGACGGAATCTCGTTCGGATCCGCCAGCCGAACGGAGAACAACGTGTCGGTCAATACGGCCCTATCGTACAAATCGAGATGCGTCACGGTAGGCCGCGGCATCAGATCGAGCATCCCCATGCTGGAGCTGGGCTGGAACATCCCCTCGCAGATAAATTACGACGCATACGACGGCATGCCCTACGGCGAATTCTTCGACGTGCGCGAATGGAAATCGACGCAGTTCACCATCAACCTCCTGCAAGCCTCGGCCTTCAACCGCGAGCGCAATCTGGGCATATCGATAGCCGTGGGAATACGGGCCAACAACTACCGCCTGCGCAACTCGATGTCGCTCACCGAGGCCGACGGCTTGGTCGTGCCCGTACAGCTCGAAGGACGCATCAAGAAGAGTAAGTTCACCACCGCCGCGCTCCACATCCCCATCGAGGTGTCGTTCGGCAACCCCAACCGATTCGCATTCTCGATGGGCGGCTTCGTCGACATGACCATAAATTCGCACACCAAGATCAAGTATCGCGGCGGTCACAAGGACAAGGAGCACAATTTCCCCGTCGAGTTCATACAGGCGGGCGTGACGGCGCGATTCTCGTTCCGCGGCTTCTCGATCTACGGCAACTATACGCCCACACAGCTCTTCAAGACGGGACGGGGTCCCGAGATGCGCATCTGGACCATAGGATTGGGTTGGTAAACATCGGACATCCATGAAAAGAATAATCATCACGGCACTCCTTTCGGCGGCATGCCTCGCCGCTCGGGCCCAAACGCCCGAGTTCATGAAGCTCTATGCCTCCGCGATCGAAACGCTGGCCGTCCGCGCGGACGACAACGACGACAATGGCGCCGCCGACATCGAGACCGCCGAGTTTTCGGGCCGCACACTGCAAAGCATCATGCCCAAAAAGAGTAAGGAGAAGAACCATCTGGTCAATCGTATCGACATGATCCGACAGATAAAATTCCTGCCGTCGAGCGATTCCGATCTCTTCGACCGCATACGCGCCGCGGCCGACAAGGCCCCCTACGAGCGAATGTCTGTGATGAACGTAAACGGGCAGTCGATCAGCATCTATTCGGCGCCCTACAAACGCAACGGCAACGAGTTTCTGATCTTCATAGTCAAGGACGACAGGAAGCTGGTGTGCGACATCGTGGGCGAGGTGACGCTAATGGACGTGTTCGGCATGATCTGCAGGCGCGACTGAAAACAGCCCGCCCGCAAAAATAACACCCGTCGCTGTCGATTTATTCGACAGCGTTTTTTATATCACAGGTATTATATTTTGAAATATTTATATGCAAAAACAACAATATGCAACAATATTTGCATACGTTATTGTATTTTTTATATATATTACGATCGGATTCCGAACGAGATATCCTAAAGAGAGGGAAAGAACATCCGTGCGATGTATATATTTTTATTAACAATTAAACCATCAAACCATGAAAAAGAACTTCATTGTTGCGGGGAAATACTTTACGACGGGTATACTCGCATTGGTTTGCCTGATCGCATGTTCCGACCCGAGCGATCAGCAGAGACCGCCGAATTTGGAATTACCGAAATGGGAAGCACAATTACGACACGCACAATCGCTCTCCGCACCCGAGGGCTACGATCAATTGACCTTGGTCGCATATAAAAACCTCGGCAAGGTCGGGTCGGAGTCGGAAAAGGAGCTGCTCATAGATGAATTGTTCGCCGACGATGCCTATACGGTGTTCGCCCAAAGCGCAGATTATAAATTTTTCGACATAGTGACATGGGGTGATTTCAGGAAAGTAAGAGCGGATGCAGGTACGGCCGCCCGAAACGATGTCACGGCGGATATCAAGGTCGGAGTGACGGAGGTCATAGAACTGGAATGGATGTATCGTGGTCAAACCTACCATACAAAGGCTTTGGCCGACGAGACGCAAGATGGCATCACCTACGACAACATATCGACATATGTCCCGTACTACGGAGAGGCCGAAAAAATTCCCGAAACAAAGACAGGCCAAGTCACACGCCAAGGCCGAATTCTTTCAGTACCTTTTAGAAAATACGACGAAGAACTGAATTGGTTGGGCGGAATAAAATGGTTCTATGAAATTAATTGCACGTCTTATTTCGATATAAATACGGGACTGCTGTATGATATTAAAGCGAATGCAAAATATAAGAGCGCTAACGGTTGGAATGTAGATGCTCGAATAATGTCTATTGCAGGAGATACTAATAAATCCGATTTTCATAAATTCGCATGGGCATGGTGCGCAGATACTGATGGCGTACTTATCGGATATTCAGGATCGGGTTTCTGCTTGACAGGAGGAGGTCAAGGCGAATGCGGAATCGAAATTCACAGATCGCCCGAACCAATACCGCCGACTCCTACACCATAACATAATATGATATGGGAATTACGCTAAAACAATATGACATTTGTATTTAGATAAATAAGAAGAACCGTTGTCGGGTATTATCGGCAACGGTTCTTTTCAAGCAACCGATACTCTCGGTTATTTGCTTTCGGCCGACGGCGCGACAGCCTTGAGTATCGCCCGCACCTCGCCGTTGCCGAGCAGCATAAGCATGTCGCCGTCGATCTCGTAATGGGTGGTCGAGCCAAGTATCTCGGCGAACTTTGTCTCCAGCTCGATATCGGGACACATCATTCGGGTCGAGGCCATGTCGCCGCCGAAGGTCATGCCGCCCTTTTCGGTGGCGGTGTAGCTACCCATCATGCGGTTGCATGCGCCCACGCCCGAAAAATTGCCGTCCTTTCCGAACGTGAAGACGAATTGGTCGGGTTTGATCGACAAATCGCCCGACATCATGCGCACCAAGTGCCATTCCGTGCCGATCAAAGGCTTATTGTTCTTGCCTTTACGACATGCGCAACAAGCCACGCACAAAAACGCCAACCCCGCCGCCGCACACGCCATGAATATAAAACGCTTCATAATCACTGTTTTTGACAATTATATATTTCAATGTACAGGCATCGTAATGCCGCAAAATCAAATCCGACTGCCGCCGCAGACGCCCCCTCGCCGCAGGCGTATTCGGACAGCCGCCGCGAACGAAGCGATCGTAACTCATATCGATCAATCACCGTTCCGTTTCGTGCGGCTAAGATAACAAAAATCGGATAATTTCGGAATCCCGCCGCCCGCATATACGCCGCCCGCACATCGACGAATATACACAAAAGGCGTCTCACTGCTGCGAGACGCCTTTTGTATTAAGTCTTTCGGGACGGCCGACGCGCTCGGAGCGCGACAAAGTCCGCGACTTAATGCAAAAATTATTTTTCGGCGAAGTATGCCTTCACATCGGCATCCTCAAGGATGTTCTGCTCTTTGAAAACATAAGCACCCGTCTTGTCCGATTTCACCATCTTGATACACTTCGTGTACTTCTTGTTGGTACCCGTCTTAAGTGTTGCAACTACTTTCTTTGCCATAATCTACACAATGTTATTTGATTTCACGATGCAGGGTCACCTTCTTCAGATAAGGATTGTACTTGCGACGCTCCAAACGATCGGGTGTGTTCTTCTTGTTCTTGGTGGTGATGTAACGCGACATTCCTGCCACGCCGCTCTCCTTCTGCTCGGTGCACTCCAGTATCACCTGCACTCTGTTGCCTTTCTTTGCCATTTGTCAGTGCGTTGTTTAGTAAACGGTCTTGGGGGCTACGGCATCTTTCAACGCGGCGGCCAGACCTTTCTTGTTAATAGTTTTCATTCCGGCGGCGGTGACTTTCAAAGTCAACCAACGGCCTTCCTCCTCCGACCAGAAACGCTTCGTTTTCAAATTGGGATTGAACTTGCGCTTGGTCTTACGGTTCGAGTGAGAGACATTGTTGCCGATCACTGCGCTCTTGCCTGTAATTTCGCAAACTTTCATTGTTTCGTTTTTGTTAATTTGTCCACCCCTCACAACAAGGGTGCGCAAAGATAATCAAAAATTACCGAAAATCAATCGCCGTCGACTTTTTTTAACGGCAACCGCACCGAAATATATATCGATTCGGGCTTGTAACGGCGAGTCGCAGCCTGCGGAGCGAGCGACCGGCGAGCCGCCGCGGGGCGGGGCTGCGGCTCGCGCGGCTCCGAAGAGCCGCAAACCGGCAGGATCGAATACGGCAAGCCCAAATCAGATCGTTCCGTTGATATTTGTCATTGTTTATATACAAAATTTGTGTTACATTTGCGACCAAATACGAAACGACCGCGGTGCATGCGTGCCGCAAATGTCGAAAAGGGAAACAACTCCTTATACCTTATAGAAAACTGGGAAGCTCCTCGCTCAGAGGAGAGTATTTTTTAACCGGTATAATTGTTGTCGGCCCGAGTGTTGTCCTACCTCGGTCATACGGGTAGGACTGACTTGGGCGTGGTGCGATTCCGGTTGAAAGGTGATTCCCAGTACCGTCTATAAGGAGTCAAGCCGCGCCCTTTTTTTATACGCATCCGTCGCGGGATGCGCTCCGCAGCCTGCCGCGGCCCCGAATCGCCGCATTTGGTATTATCTCAAAAAAGACGTAATTTTGTAAGGCGATCGCACGTCATGCTCCTGTTCGGGACGCAGACGCATGGCGCAAAAGATAACGACATAAACGACTGAAACATGGGATTTTTCGATCTTTTCAAGAAAAAACAGGATAACCCTGCCGCGCAATCGGAGGCCGAGACGCCGAACGACGCCCCGTCGCGTGAGGAGTCGGCTTCGGCCGAGGAGCGTCGCGAGCTGGCCGAGGGGTTGCAGAAGACCAAAACGGGACTCTTCTCGAAGCTGGCCCGCGCGGTGGCGGGACGCTCGAAGGTCGACGACGCGGTGCTGGACGAACTCGAAGAGGTGCTCATAAGCTCCGACGTGGGCGTGGAGACCACCGTGAAGATCATCGAGCGCATCGAGCAGCGCATCGCGCGCGACAAGTATATGAATACGTCGGAGCTGAACTCCATCCTGCGCGACGAGATCGCGTCGCTGCTGGAGGAGTCGCACGCGTCGGCCGAGAATTTCGGGCTGGAAGTAAAGGAGGGCATGCCCTACGTGATGATGGTGGTGGGCGTGAACGGCGCAGGCAAGACCACCACCATCGGAAAGCTCGCCGCACAATTGGTGAAGGCGGGCCGCAAGGTATATATAGGTGCGGCCGACACGTTCCGCGCCGCGGCCATCGACCAGCTGGCCGTGTGGGCCGAGCGCGCGGGTGCCGTGATGATTCGTCAGGAGATGGGCTCCGATCCCGCCTCGGTGGCTTTCGACACGCTCAAGTCGGCCGTGGCCAACGGCGCCGACGTGGTGCTGATCGACACCGCGGGCCGTCTGCACAACAAGATCGGTCTGATGAACGAGCTCACCAAGATACGCAACGTAATGTCGAAAGTGATCCCCGACGCGCCGCACGAGGTGATGCTCGTGCTCGACGGCTCGACGGGCCAGAACGCTTTCGAGCAGGCGCGGCAGTTCACGCAGGCCACGCAGGTCACCTCGCTCACCATCACCAAGCTCGACGGCACTGCCAAGGGCGGCGTGGTGATCGGCATCAGCGACCGTTTCCGCATCCCCGTGCGCTACATCGGCATCGGCGAGGGCATCGACCAACTGCGCATGTTCGACCGCCGCGACTTCGTGGACGCGCTGTTCGGCGAAAAGGAGTAGCGACATGGACAGACTGACCAAAAAACAACGCATAAAAAACATGCGGGCCGTAAAAAACAAAGGCTCCAAAATAGAAGTAATGCTCGCCAAAGCGATGTGGAATGCGGGATTGAGATACAGAAAGAATGATCCCACGGTATTCGGCAAGCCCGATTTCACATTTAAGAGTCTGAAAATAGCCGTATTTTGCGACAGCGAGTTTTGGCACGGAAAGGATTGGGAACGGCACAAAGAAGATCATAAGTCCAATGTCGACTTTTGGATTCCCAAAATAGAGCGCAATATGGCGAGAGATAAAGAGGTCACCGATAAACTTCAAAACGACGGATGGACGGTTATCCGTTTTTGGGGTAAAGACATCATGAAAAGAACGGATGAATGTTTGAACAAAGTACGGGAAATTGTATATGCCAAAAAATTTGAAAAACATATCGATTGCTCCCGGCAGTAACGGCCTTGTGTCCGATGCGGATCAAGCCGTATTGACACATCATTTGCAGTGCCCCGAAATTCCGTTGTTCGAAGAAAAGGCGAATGGCATTTTAGGGCGATTGGTCGCCGACAACCGTTTTTCGGAGGAGTCGATCGGGGAGATGGTGAACACCGTAAGGCGAACGATTGAGAGGGTTCCGTTTCCGGCAGTGTTGAATCCGGAATTCACCTTTATCGATCTTTTCGCGGGAATCGGAGGATTCCGCATCGCCATGCAGTCTCTCGGCGGAAAATGTCTGTTTTCGTCCGAATGGGATAAAGAGGCCCAAAAAACATATTTCGCCAATTTCGGGGAAGTTCCGTTCGGAGACATCACTCTCGAAGAGACGAAACGGTTTATTCCCGATCATTTTGACGTGCTGTGTGCCGGATTCCCTTGTCAAGCATTTTCTCTCGCCGGCAAAAAACGCGGATTCAACGAAACGCGGGGAACTTTGTTTTTCGACGTGGCCGAAATTATACGAAGAAAAAGACCCCGGGCGATATTTCTGGAAAATGTTAAAGGGCTTAAAATTCACGACAAAGGAAAAACGCTTGACGTTATCCTGAATACCCTGACCGATCTCGGCTATTATATCCCCGATCCGCAAATCGTCAATGCCATGGATTTCGGGTTGCCTCAACATAGGGAACGTATATATATAGTAGGATTCAGAAACGATCTGAATATCCGCAGTTTCGATTATCCCGAAAAAACAGGCGGCGCCCCTTGTTTTGCGGATGTTAAAGAACGCGAGGCGGTAAGCGCAAAATATTATTTGTCGACGCAATACCTTCATACTTTAAGAGAGCACCGCCGGCGTCACGAAAGCAAGGGGAACGGGTTCGGATACGAAATCATTCCCGACGACAAATGCGCCAATGCCATTGTGGTGGGCGGAATGGGGCGTGAACGAAATTTGGTTTTCGACGATCGTATCACCGATTTCACACCCGTAACCAAAATCAAGGGCGAAGTAAACCGGGAAGGCATAAGGCGAATGACTCCGCGAGAATGGGCACGATTGCAGGGATTTCCCGAAAATTTCAGAATAGAAGTGGCAGACGCATCGGCCTACAAGCAATTCGGCAACTCGGTTGCGGTACCCGCAATAAAGGCTACTGCCGAACAAATATTGAAAACACTCGAAATATTATAACGGTCAGACATGGCAATATTCGGAAATAAAGGCGAATGGAGCGAGATATACGCACTGTTCAAACTGCTCGGCGACATGAAGGTTTTTACCGGAGATGAAAATCTGAATAAAATGGAAAATCTGTTTTATCCCGTGCTGAGAATCCTTCGTGAGGAAAGGGGCCGATCATACGAATACGATATCGAGGATCGAAATATTGTTTTCATGACGGAGAACGGTATGGAGTTCATGCGACTGCCGGTTACGGAGTTCGCCGAACAGGCAAAAGAGCTGTTTCGGCAAATCAATGCAAGTAAAGGTGTCTTTTCCGTTCCCGACACCGAGGCATTCATGACCCGGATACGATGCAGAAGACTCAAAGCCCCGTCTGCCGATAAAACGGATATAAAGATAATCATACACGATCCGAGAACCGGAATGTGTCCGAAACTCGGGTTCAGCATAAAATCCAAATTGGGCAGTCCGTCCACTTTGATTAATGCAAGCTCGGCAACGAGTTTCACTTACCGAATCACGGGTGTCGATTTTTCGGACAAGCAAATCGCCGAAATAAACGGAATCGATTCAAAATATAAAATCAGAGACAGGTTGCGTGCCATACGCAATTACGGCGGCATGTTGAGATTCCGGAACATGAAATCGGCCGTTTTCAACAACAATCTGGTAATGATAGACAGTCGATTGCCCGAAATCCTGAGCTGCATGCTTCTTCACTATTACTGCGGAGATGCGAAGACTCTGGCCGACTTGACATCGCTGGCGGCCAACGAAAATCCGATGGGATACGACATGTCGCGGGGGAATATGTATTACGAATACAAAATCAAGCATTTCATGACCGATGCCGTCATGGGGTTGATGCCCGCGTCGGTGTGGAATGGCGTCTATCAGGCAAACGGAGGATATCTGGTCGTAAAAGAGGACGGAGACGTGTTGTGTTATCATTTTTACGACAAAAACATCTTCGAAGCATACTTGTTTCACAATCTGGTTTTCGATACCCCGAGCAGCACACGCCACGGATTCGGGAAAATCATAAAAACGGACAACGAATATTTGTTCGATCTTAATTTACAGGTAAGATTCATTTAATGGTTTTGAAATTGAAGAAAATCAACGTCATAACCCTCGGGTGCTCGAAGAATACGGTCGACAGCGAGCATCTGATGGCGCGGCTCGCGGCGGCGGGATACGAAGTGGTGTTCGACAGCGAACGCACCGATGCCGACACCGTGGTCATAAACACTTGCGGATTCATCGGCGACGCCAAGCGCGAGAGCATAGAGGCCATACTCGCCGCGGCGGCAGCCAAGCAGGCGGGACGCATCAGTCATCTGTTCGTCATCGGCTGTCTGAGCGAGCGTTACGCCGACGAACTACGTGCCGAGATCCCCGAGGTGGACGACTATTTCGGCGCGCGCGACTGGTCGGGCATCGTCGTCGCCCTCGGCGCCGATAACGGTGCCGAGCTCGCGACCGAGCGCATGCTCACCACCCCCGCCCACTACGCCTATCTGAAGATATCCGAGGGGTGCGACCGACACTGCGGCTACTGCGCCATACCGCTCATACGCGGCCGCCACGTATCGGTGCCGATGGAGACCCTGCTCGACGAGGCCCGACGGCTCGCTGCGCGCGGTGTCAGGGAACTGATGGTCATAGCGCAGGACACCACCTACTACGGCATCGACCTCTACGGCCGCCGCCGTCTGTCCGAGCTGCTTACCGAGCTGTGCCGCATCGAAGGAATAGAGTGGATACGTCTGCACTACGCCTATCCCACCTCGTTCCCCGACGATGTGATCGATACTATGGCGCGCGAACCGAAGATATGCAAGTATCTCGACATCCCGTTCCAGCACATATCCGACCGCATGCTGTCGGCCATGAAACGCCACCACACCAAGGCCGAGGCGACGGATCTCGTGCGCCGTCTGCGCGAGCGCATTCCCGACATAGCCCTGCGCACGACCCTTTTGGTGGGCTACCCCACCGAAACCGAGGCCGACATGGCCGAGCTGGAGGAGTTCGTCCGCGAGGTGCGGTTCGACCGTCTGGGCGTGTTCCCCTACTCCGAGGAGGAGGGGACCTACTCGGCCGAGAATCTGCCCGACGACGTACCCGAAGAGGAGAAACGGCGCCGCGCCGATCGGATCATGGCTTTGCAGGAGCGCATTTCGCTCGAAAACAACCTCGCCCGCGTGGGCCGCACCATGCGGGTGATCGTCGACTCGCGTCAGGGCGACCATTACGTGGCGCGTTCGGAGTACGATTCGCCCGAGGTCGATCAAGAGATCCTGATCCCCGCCTCGGGACGGCGCCTCATGCGCGGGCATTTCTACGACGTGCGCATCACGGGCGCCGAGGATTACGACCTGTACGCCGAAGTCGTCGGCCCCTCGCGCATGCGCCGATAAGACGCGTCGACGACTCGACCCGAAACCGCAACGACCTTTCAACGGCATAAAAACGACCGCGGACGACGATAAAATTTGCAGGTAACGTATTTTTTTCGTATCTTTGACTCCGTCTTGGATATCGTGCCTCGTCAAAACGCGAACGAATCCGCTTTTGCACACGGCTTTCGGTATCTTTGAAAAACAAAACCGTTACAGACCCACGCCCGATGGCTTGCAAGAGTATCATAACGCACATCGAAGCTCAAGCCGAAAGGCTGCTCGATCGCTGCGACAAGCTCGAAGCCGAATGCGAGCAACTTCGGCAGGAGCGCGACCGCCTGCGCGCCGAAATGCGCGAATCGCAGGAGCGACTGCGCGAATCGCAGGCAGAGGTACAGCGCATGCGTTTGGCCGAGGGACTGAGCGGCACGACGACGAACAAGGCGAAATCGCAGGCACGCATCAACCTGTTATTGCGGGAGGTGGATAAGTGCATGGCGCTGCTCGCCGGAGCGGACAACTGACGCAGGAGACATGGCAAAACAAAAGATAAATCTCAAAGTGGCAGGCAAGGCTTACTCGTTGACCATCGACAGCGAAAAAGAGGAGATTTACCGTCTGGCCGAACGCGATGTGAACGCCAACGTCGGAAAGCTGCAAAAGACTTTCGGTGAAGGTTTCTCGGTGCAGGATTGTTTGGCCATCACGGCTTTGCAGTTGAGCATAAACAACATAGCCGTCACGCGCGAGAACAGTCTCGACAACGACGATCTGGCGGCTCTGGATGCCTTGTCGCAGAAGCTGGACAAGCACCTGAACCGCATAGCGCGGCAGCCCCGAAAGGGGACCAAATAAGAGGGCCCGCCCGAACGGATATCGATCTCCGAAGCGGCGACCACACGACGAGGACCGAACACCACGGGCAACGAACGGAACGAAATATGCAGTGAGTCCGTATACTACGATAGACGTTCTTTGGATACGAAAATCTACCCGCATAGATTTCCTTAAAGCTTTGCGAAACTGAACACTTATTACATTGGGTAAACTCTCGGTTTCTCAAAATCAGGCCTTGACCCGCTCCGCGCGGGTGTGCTTCGCGCACCGTTGGAAGATTGCGAACTCCGGAGCCCCACACCTTGACTTATCGGCAGATTCGTCAAACAAGAAAAGGAAATTCCGTGCGGGTTTTTTATATTCGCTTCCGCGGTCGCGACCCGCGGCGGGCGGATGCCGACCGCAAGACACAAAACCAAATAAATACTTAACATACAACAATGGGAACATCGCTAATAATAGTCATCACCGCCATAATATCGGCCGTAGTGAGCGTGGGCACCTACATGCTGGTGACCGCTTACATCACCAAAAACACGATAAAGGAGCAGTGCGGCGCGGCGCTCAAGGAGGCCGAAGCCGAAGGTGAGATGATAAAGAAAGAGAAGATTCTCCAAGCCAAGGAGAAGTTCATCCAGCTCAAGAGCGAGCACGACCGCATGATAAACGAGCGCAACCAGAAGGTGGCGCAGAGCGAGCAGCGGGCCAAACAGATCGAGGCCAACCTCGCGGGACAGCAGCGCGATCTGGAGAACCGCATCAGGGAGAACGACCGCCTCAAGGAGCAGATGAACAATCAATTGCAGAGCCTCAACGCCAAAAAGGAGGAGCTGGCGGGCATCATCCGCGAGCAGAACGTGCGTCTGGAACAAATCTCGGGCATGAGCGCCGACGACGCCAAAAACATCCTCATCGAAAACATGAAATCGGAGGCCAAGTCCGAGGCTGCCTCATACGTCAACGAAACCATCGAGGAGGCCAAGCTGACCGCCACCAAGGAGGCCAAGCGCATCATCGTGACGTCGATCCAGCGCGTGGCGACGGAGACCGCCATCGAGAATGCCGTGACGGTGTTCAACATCGACAGCGACGAGGTGAAGGGTCGCATCATAGGCCGCGAGGGCCGCAACATCCGCGCTCTGGAGGCCGCCACGGGCATAGAGATCATAGTGGACGACACCCCCGAGGCCATCATCCTGAGCGGCTTCGATCCCGTGCGCCGCGAGATAGCGCGTCTGGCTCTGCACCAGCTCGTGACCGACGGCCGCATACACCCCGCGCGTATCGAGGAGGTCGTGGCCAAGGTGAAGAAGCAGATCGAGGAGGAGATCGTGGAGGTGGGCAAGCGCACCGCCATCGATCTGGGTATCCACGGCCTGCATCCCGAATTGATCCGCCTTATCGGCAAGATGAAGTATCGTTCGTCATACGGCCAGAACCTTTTACAGCACGCCCGCGAGACGGCCAATCTGGCAGGCATCATGGCATCGGAACTCGGCCTGAACCCCAAGGCGGCGCGCCGCGCGGGACTTCTGCACGACATAGGCAAGGTGCCCGACGACGAGCCCGAACTGCCGCACGCAATAATCGGTATGAAGCTCGCCGAGAAGTACAAGGAGAAGCCTGACGTATGCAACGCCATAGGCGCTCACCACGACGAGACCGAGATGACTTCGCTCATAGCTCCCATCATTCAGGTGTGCGACGCCATATCGGGTGCACGCCCGGGCGCGCGCCGCGAGGTGGTGGAGTCGTACATCAAGCGTCTGAAGGAGATGGAGGACATAGCTCTGTCGTACCCGGGCGTCGTTAAGACCTACGCCATTCAGGCGGGCCGCGAGCTGCGCGTGATCGTCGGCGCCGACAAGCTGTCGGATCAGGAGTCGGAGTCGCTCTCGCACGACATAGCCAAGAAGATTCAGGACGAAATGACATACCCGGGTCAGGTGAAGATCACCGTGATCCGCGAGACCCGCGCCGTAAGCTACGCGAAGTAGCCTTTTCGGACCGATTCTCGGCCCGAGGCCCTTTCACATCCCCTTGCCATACTGCAAGGGGATTTTTTGCTATTTGTATGATCGGTTTTGCGGGGCTTCCCGCAGGTTGCAGCTCGGTGGTATGACGTTGTGTATGCAGTCCATAGGACTGCGCGGGCCGCAGCCGAAGCAAAGAAAAGCGGCGGCCCGAAACGGCATTCGCATCGTTGCGCTCTCCGCAGGCTGCGACCCGAAAACTTTCCCATTATGATGCCTGCGGCTCTTTGAGCCGCGCAGTTCGCCGCCGCCCCCCCCCGCGGCGGACTGCTACCGCATTCCGACCGCCGTCGGCGAACAGCAGTCGACATGCCATGTGCTTTCCCGTCATTCCACATTTCACCATTCCGCATGATGGTAAAATGAATGAAAATTACGCACCCCCTTTGAAGTCAAAATAGTGCGTAACCAGAAAATCATGATAATGCCATTTTTCAGCTATTACACGTATAAAAACACATGGTTTTTCATATTCGCAATTATTATACTTATATTTGTAATATATGGGGTCGCACTCCCAACGCATACTCCGATAAATAAGATTATTAACTACACAGCCGCGTAAAATATTACACACACCTCCGATACGACAATGCAATTAAAAAAGATTTTAGCATAGTTATTTTATAGTGATAATATCAGGATGTGAAAAAATAGTATGTTTTTAGACATATGCAACGATTATCTGCCAATGGCGACAATAAACAGCGCTATCTCCGCATTGTATTAGCATAGTAATACGCGTATGAACTTCATATTATTAATTATCGCCGCCACCCTAAACGCTATTTTGGCAGTAATCTGCCTCACGGCGAGCGGCAGACGTACCAAACATCCGTTCGCGGTATATGTCGCGGCGGCATTGCTCCTTTGGTGGCCCGTCATGATCTATCCCATAATTTTCGCCTCGGAACGCAAAACCGCAACCGATCCCGCCGAACGCGCCACAGCATGGTACAAACTGCGGCTGGCATGGCTGACGGCAGCATGTTCGGTAGCGATTCAAGTTTTCGCCACTGCGATAATAGGTTCTTCAGGGATGAAAATCACGGTCGATGACACGGCACAGATATGCGCTGTGGCCGCTACATTCCTGATGACATTGATAATGTTGACTGCCATTCGCATGCACAGATAACTCGAACAGCAACGGGTATAACGAATCTCTACAACGAATATGTTTATAATAAGGAATGCGACTCGTTAGAGTCGCGCAGTTCGCCGCCGCCCTCTCGCGGCGGACAGCTGACGCACTCCTGCCGCCGTCGGCGAACCACAACGATAGTATAACACGAGTGTTGCAGTCCGCAGGCATACGAAGCAAAGAAAAGCGGCGGCCCGAAACGGGGTCGCCGCAAATGTGTGCGTCACTCGTATGCCTCGATCCGCACGGGACCGACGAGGCCCGACGGCGGCAGCGGCGACGAGGCGCCGTAAGGATTGACCATGAGCGATATGCTGCGCTCCTCGGGCGGCAGCTGCATGTCGCCCACGATGCGGTTCACCCACTTATTGGCCACTTCGATACGCAATGTGTTGCGACCCTCGCGGACGCACTTCGTGATGTCGACCGAATAGGGTTCGCACCACGCGCCGCCCGCATAGACGTCGTTCACATAGACCTTGGCCATGCACTCCGCACGTCCGAGACCGATCCTCACGCGACCCGCAGGCACTCGGGCCATGTCGAACTCGGTTTCGTAGGTTATGGTCCCCGAGAAGTAGCGTATCTCGTCCGCCTCGCTCTGCGACAGATCGTACAGGGCATCGATCGTTACGAGCGCGGGCGACGACAGCTTGCCGTCGAACGTGAGGTTCCACGGTCCCGCGACAGCCGTAACCGCGGCGGGCTGCGGGAAATTCTCGCCCTCGGCCGCGCGGCCGCCCTTGCGGAACACCACGAATCCGCTGCCCAGAGCATCGAAATGCAACGGGACGCGTATGCCGCCGTCGACGATCTCGAATTGCGGCAGGAGACGCACCGACCCGTCGGTCGGATCCCAGAACTCGGGACGCAGCGACTTGTCGACACGGAACACGGGGGCGGTATCTACCCCGCTGCCGCTCTGGTTCGACACGAAATATATCTCGGCGCCCATCGTCGTGCGGTGGTTGTACAGCAGCGGCGCGCCCTGCCCGGCACCGAAGTCGGGCGCGAGACCGATCTCGGCAAACAGCTCTTCGAGGGTGTATCCGTTGAAAACGCGCCCTTTGCCGTAGATGTTCGAGCCGCGGCGATCGTAACAGTCGCCCCACAGCTCGCGCGCCATGGCCTCCACCTCGGCGTCGGCGGCAGGATAGTTTTGAAGACTCGGCGAACGGCGCGGCGCGGGCCCGAGCACTACGGCGCCGTCGCTCACCATGCGTCGGATCTTCGCCAGCAGCGCGGGACGCATGTTGTCTATCGGAGGCAGCACCAGCACCTTATATGACGTTCCGTGGGGCAGCACGATCTCGCCGCGGCTGACGTTGGCGTTGAGAAGCAGTACCTCGGCGTTGATGTAGTCGAACTGGTAACCCGCGGGCAGGGCGGGAGACTGCTCGCCCGTCATCTTCGGCGCGTCCTCGCCTATGAAATAGGCCACGTCGGCGTCGTTGAGACCCTGTTGCAGCATGTAGTTGCACCGCTTGAGATAGGCGGTGAACAGATCCATGTGCGAGTACCACGTGTTGTGGGCGTCGAACTCGTTGCCGAACGGCGCGTTGATGCCCGGGTAACGGTCGGGATCGGCCTGCTCGATGTAGAGGTGCAGCAGTGTGGCATTGATGCCCTCGGCGAAGAAGCGGTCGGTGCGCTGTTTCATGTCGACGGGCGAACGCGAATAGGCGGGGCCTCCCGAGGTGTTCGACTCGGCCCATATCTTGCGCTTGCCGTATATGTGGCCGCACGACGATGCCGCGCGGTTCTCGATGTCGCCCAGCGATCCCGCGCTCCAGAACTCGCCGCCGATCTCATCCGACTGTCCGCCGTATTGCAGGAACTCGCCCGGGAATCCCCAGTGGCCGTAACACTCCAGCCACGTGGTGAGTCCGTGGGCGTTGCTCACCTGCTTCAGCCCGCCGACGTAGCGGTATGCTATGCGATCGGCCACGAGGCGGCGCAGATCCCACAGAAAACGGTCGCTGCGCTGCCGATCGCCCACCGCATAACCGTAATACGCGGGCAGATAGGGCAGCATCGAGTAGCCGTAGGTCTGCTCGAAAGACTCTATCATGTCGTCGGTGAAGTTCTGGCCTCCCGTCTCGTAGCTGTCCTCGACCACCACCTTGAACGTGGCGCGGTCCTCGGCGGGAATGCGGCGCAGAATCTCGCCTATGAATGCATCGAAATGACTCTCCACATGCTTGCGGCTCATCTTGTCGACTTCGAGGCCCGTGGCCTCGGGCGTGGTGGGGCCGTTGGTGACCCCCGTGGGCACCATTCCCGTGCGCAGCACGATCCACTCGCCCTCGGGCACGTCCCATGTCAACACACCGTCGGGACTCATACGGTCGCTTATGTCGACAACCGATTCGGGATCGATCGTGAAATCCGTTTCGGCGGACTCCGCCTGCTCGGGCCACATGTAGTGGTCCCAGTAAGGCAGAGGCGTCTGGCACATCTTGGCGAGCGTCTTCTCGGCATAGGACTCTATGCGGCGCACGGCCGACAGCTCGATGCGCTCCACGCCGCCCGCCTGCCCCGCAGGGTCGAACACCAGGCGGAACCGCGACGCCTCGGTCGCGGGGAACGATATGACGATCGGCGCGAAGGGATCGAAGCCCACGTTGAGCGCGGGGTTCGAACGGTCGACGTGCATGTCGGCCACGCGCTTCCACTCGCCGCCCGTCAACGCCTCGACATGCGCTTCGGCCAGCATGGGGCGCGCCGCGGGGTATATCGTCAGCGATCGGGCAGCGAAAGCCTCCTCGGGGCGGATGAAATCGATGTAGAATATGTTCTCGCGGCCGCTCGGCAGCGCTTTCGGATCGTCGATACTCCTGTCGGGCGTCACCACGGTGTTCCGAGGGGACGAAAGCCCCTCGGGCGCACGGAAAGCTATGGTGCGCACGTCTTGGAAATCGGCCGCGGGGGCCTCGATCGCGAGCTGCACGCTCTGCGGGCCGCGCACCTCGGCCGACGCAGAGGCCAGATAGCGCATCGCCTGATAGGGCTTTATCCACGGACCTCCCGACTGGCTCCACCCGGGCGAGTTGAATATTCCGATCTCGATATCGAGTTCGGCGGCCGTTTTCAGGGCGGTGCGGAGTATGTCCCACCACTCGTCGCTGAACATCAATACATTGCGGTCGGTGTAGAGTCCGTCCTGCCCGATGTTGCCTATGAACGCGCGGTTTATGCCCGCGCGCTTCATGGCGTGCAGGTCGTCCGCCACGCCCTGTTTCGATATGTTGCCCGATATCCAATACCAGTAGACGGCCGTCTGCACGTCGTCGGACGGATCGGCGAAGCCTCTTTCGAGGTCGTCGCCTCCGCATGCCCATACGCCCAGTGCCGCGGCGGCGAGCAGTGCCAAGTTGAAAAGTCTCTTCATAAGGAGAGTGTTTGATTTGTAGCAGTCACAAATATAGTCATTGCGGTTGTAAAAAACAACGTTCCGACGGCATTGCGAGCCATCCGTGTCAAAAGAATTATCGACAGGCGCATAATATTCAGTCTGCCGAAGCGCCTCCGACGGACGAAGACGGACACCGACGAAAAAACGGCAGCCGCCGCAGTGATATAATTCCGTTATTTTTCTTAATTTTGCAAAGATTTTGATTGCATACGGAAATATCATAAAACAACATAAAAACTTTAATTATGGCCGATTTCATCTATCAGGAGCCCTATCCCATCGAGAAGGACACCACCGAATACGAATTGCTCACCAAGGACTACGTGAAGGTCGTCGAGTGCGACGGCCGCAAGATACTCAAGGTCGACCCCGCGGGTCTGGAGCTGCTGTCGAAGCGCGCCTACGCCGACGTGTCGTTCTATCTGCGCCCCTCGCATCTGGCCAAGCTGGCCTCGATCCTCGACGATCCCGAGGCTTCGGACAACGACAAGTTCGTGGCCTACACCATGCTGTGCAACCAAGTGGTGGCGGCCGAGGGCGAGCTGCCCACGTGTCAGGACACGGGTACCGCAATCTGCATAGCCCATAAGGGCGAGGATGTGTACACGGGCGCCGACGATGCCGCCTGCATAGCCCGCGGCGTGTACGAGACCTACAAGGATCGCAACCTGCGCTATTCGCAGGTGGTGCCGTTCACCATGACCGAGGAGAAGAATTCGGGCACCAACCTGCCCGCGCAGATCGACATTTACGCGGGACACCCGGGCATGGAGTACGAGTTCCTCTTCATCACCAAGGGCGGCGGCTCGGCCAACAAGACTTTCCTCTACCAGCAGACCAAGGCTCTGCTGAACGAGGAGTCGCTCGTGAAGTTCTTCAACGAGCATCTGAAGGATCTGGGCACCTCGGCGTGTCCGCCCTACCATCTGGCGGTATGTATCGGCGGCACCTCGGCCGAGATGTGTCTCTCGACGGTGAAGAAGGCTTCGGCAGGCTACCTCGACCATCTGCCCGACTCGGGCAACGAGGGCGGACGCTGCTTCCGCGACCACGAATGGGAGGCCCGCATCACCGAGATGTGCCAAAAGATGGGCATGGGCGCCCAGTTCGGCGGCAAGTACTACGTTCACGACGTGCGCGTGATCCGCGCGCCGCGCCATGCCGCCTCGTGCCCCGTGGCCATAGGCGTGAGCTGCTCGGCCGACCGTAACATCAAGGCCAAGATCACGCCCGAGGGTATCTTCATCGAGAAACTGGAGAAGAACCCCGCGCGTTTCCTGCCCGCCAAGGCTCCCGCCATGTCGCCCGCCGTCGACATCGATCTGGACGAGGGCATGGACAAGGTGCGCGCCATACTGACCAAATACCCCATCAAGACCCGCCTGAACCTCAAGGGTACGCTTATCGTGGCGCGCGACATAGCGCACGCACGCATCAAGCAGATGCTCGACGAGGGCAAGCCCATGCCCGAGTACATGAAGAAGCACCCCGTCTACTACGCGGGTCCCGCCAAGACTCCCGACGGCATGGCCTCGGGTTCGTTCGGCCCCACCACGGCGGGACGCATGGACCCCTACGTCGACCTGTTCCAGAAGAACGGCGGCTCGATGGTGATGGTGGCCAAGGGCAACCGCTCGCAGGCCGTGACCGACGCATGCAAGGCCAACGGCGGATTCTACCTCGGCTCGATCGGAGGCCCCGCGGCCGTGCTGGCCAAGAACTCGATCAAGAGCGTGGAGGTGGTCGACTTCCCCGAGCTGGGCATGGAGGCCGTGCGCAAGATATACGTGGAGAATTTCCCCGCCTTCATCATCGTGGACGACAAGGGCAACGACTTCTTCGCCGCCTACCAGCATTAGTCGACCGTAAAGGAGGCGCGTATCCGATCGTCGGAGGCGCCTTCGTTTTTTTGCCTCGGCGGAAAATAAACGGCGGGCGCAGAACGTTTTATTCGGAGTAAAACATCGGGCAATTATATATAATACCTTATTTCGGAGCGTAGCGACCTAAATCCCCTCCTCGGGAGGGGATTTAGGGGGTGGTCAGATCAGAATAACGGCGAAAGCCGTAGCACAAACCGCAGGCCATCGGAAGCAAACGATCTTTCCATAGGTTAATTCATATATAAGCACCAAATAGCACATTCAATGAACGGATTTTTCAGACGCATTCTCTTATCGCTGACGGCACTGTTAGCCGCGGGCGCCGCACGCGCCGACGAGGCGTCGTTCGAGATCAACACCCCGCTGATAGTCTCGGCGGGCGAGATGTTCCGCGTGGAGTTCGTGCTCGAAGGCAAGGCCGACGACGACTCGTTCCGCGCGCCCTCGTTCGACGGACTCGACGTTCTGGCGGGACCGACCGCCTCGACAGGCTTTCAATACCAGAACATCAACGGCGTGAGCAGTCAGAAAACGACCCTGACCATAACCTACGTGGTCATGGCACGCAATGCGGGAAACGTGACCATAGGCGCCGCATCGATCGACGTGAACGGGCGGACCTACACCACCAAAGCCACTCCCGTGGAGGTGGTGGCCGAGAGCGCCGCCGACCGCCGCGACGGCGAGGAGCGTGCCGCCGAGCAGGTCAATGCCGTGCGGAACAAGGTGGCGCAAGACGATATCCTGCTGCGGCTGAATCTCTCGCGCACGAACGTTTACAAGGGCGAGCCCATACGCGCCTCGCTCACGCTCTACACCCGTGTGGGCATCGCGGGATTCGAGAATGTCAAACTACCGTCGTTCAACGGCTTCTGGTCGCAGGAGCTGCCCACCGACAACTACACGACCAATCGCGAGACGCTCGACGGCAAGGTTTACGACACGCGCATCATCAAAGAGTATCTGCTCTACCCGCAGCAGACGGGCACGCTGGCGATCGATCCCGCCGAGATGACGGCCGTGGCTCGGGTGACTGTTCGCAACAACAACAATTTCGATCCTTTCTTCGGCAGCGGCACCGACGTCTACAACGTGCAGCGCAAGCTCTCGACGGGGCGCATCGACGTGACGGTGAAAGATCTGCCGACGGGCGCACCCGCATCGTTCGACGGCGCCGTGGGATCGTTCACGTTGTCGAGCAATCCGCCGTCGACGGAACTGAAAGCCAATTCGGCCGCCACCTACACGGTGAAGATCTCGGGCACGGGCAACCTCACGTTCCTGCAAGCTCCCGCGCTCGATCTGCCCTCGTCGTTCGAGATGTACGACGTGCGCACCACCGAAGCCCTGCGCACCACGACGGCGGGAACCACGGGTTACCGTCAGTTCGAATACCCGTTCATCGCGCGCGCCGAGGGCGAATACGACATCCCGCCCGTGGAGTTCACCTATTTCAGCCCCGAGAAAAACGATTACATAACCCTCTCCACGAAACCCCTGACTCTGCATGTGGCACCCGACGCCACGGGCGGAACCCAATCGTCACAAACGGTTCGGGGACCGTCGAAAGAGGATGTGCGCACGCTCGGCAGCGACATACGCTTCATAAAGTCGGGGCGTCCCGCATTGCGTTCGACCACGACGCCGTTCATGTTCGGCACAGCCTATTTCGTCGTGCTGCTGTCGATCGCCGCAGCCTTCATCGTCCTCTATTTCGTGCTGCGACGCATGATCCGCGACAGCCGAAATACGGTGCTGGTGCGCAACCGACGCGCCAACAAGGTGGCCGTGCAGCGTTTCCGCGCCGCCGAAAAGTTCATGCGCGAGCAGAACCGACACGCCTTTTACGAAGAGATGCTGCGCGCGCTGTGGGGCTACATGAGCGACAAGCTCAACATCCCCGTGGCCGATCTGACGAAAGAGAAGATCCGCGACGAACTGCAACGCCGCGGCGTGACGGCCGAGGACGCGCGGCGTTTCACCGAGATCATATCGCGCTGCGACGAGGCGCAGTACTCGCCGTCGGCCTCGGTCGGCATGAGCGAGGTATATGCCGAGGGAGTGAACATAATCTCGCACATCGAATCGATAGTAAAACGTTAACCGACATGGCAATGAAACGATATATGACCATTGCGGCCGCCCTGCTGCTCGCCGCGGCGCCGATCGCGGCGCAGGAGAGCGAGCCCGTCGCCGATACGACCGCCGTCGCGGCGGAACCCGCGCCCGCGGCGATCGCCGACGACGATCCCGACCGATTGTGGGAGGCTGCCAACGCCGCCTACGGCGCAGGCGATTACGACAAGGCCGCCGAGCTTTACAAAGCGATTGCGGACAAGAATCTCCACTCGGCCGCGCTCTATTACAATCTGGCGAACGCGCTGTTCAAAAAGAATGAGCTCGGCCGCGCCATACTCTATTACAACCGCGCGCTGCGTCTGGCCCCCACCGACGAGGATATACGTCACAATCTGGAGTATGCCGAGCGCATGACCAAGGACAACATCGAGGCCGTTCCCGAATTTTTCCTCAACTCGTGGCTGCGGTCGCTGCGCGGCTCGATGGGCTGCACGGCATGGACCCTGCTGTCGCTTGCGATGTTCGCCGCGATGTGCGCTCTGGGACTCGTATATCTGCTGTCGCAGCGGATCGCGACGCGCAAGACGGGATTTTACGGCATGATGGCGGCATTGGTGCTGTTCGTAGCGACCACACTGTTCGCATGGAGCGAGCGGCGCGCCATTCTCGATCGCGACGAGGCCATAGTGATCGGCTCGGCGGTCTCGGTGAAGAGCTCGCCCGACCGTTCGGCCACCGATCTGTTCGTGCTGCACGAGGGCACCAAGGTGACCGTGGGCGCCACGCTGGACGGATGGGCCGAAATACGCATAGCCGACGGCAACAAGGGCTGGATCGAGATCGTCCGCATTGAGAGAATATAAATCGGAAATATCCGCTTTACATCCGATCTCGGTATTTTGCGGCTCCTCGGAGACGCGCGAGCCGCAGCCTCGCCGCGAGGAGGCTCGCTTACAAGCCCAATGCGGATGATACCTAATATAAATTATCTGATAACCGATGTCGAAACTTTTGCAGGATGCGGTCTCGGAGTTCTCGAAGCTCCCGGGCATAGGCCGCCGCACGGCGCTGCGGCTGGCGATGCATTTGCTGAAAATGGATGCCGACGCCGTGGAGCGCATGGCCGAGAGCATAGCGCGATTTCGGCGCGACGTGCGTCATTGCGTGAAGTGCAACAACCTCTCCGACACCGACGTATGCCCCATTTGCGCCAATCCCGAACGCGACCGCAGCACGATATGCGTGGTGGAGCAGGTGGGCGATCTGATGTCGGTGGAGAACACGCGCCAGTACCGCGGACTCTACCACGTGCTCGGCGGCGTGATCTCGCCCATGCAGGGCATAGGACCGTCGGATCTGAAGATCGACATGCTGATAGACAAAGTGGCCGCGGGCGACGTCAGGGAGGTGATTCTGGCCATATCGACCTCGGTGGAGGGCGAGACCACGCTGTTCTACATCATGAACCGATTGAAGCCCTACCCCGACGTGAAGGTGACGACCATAGCGCGCGGCATAGGCTTCGGCGACGAGCTGGAGTATGTGGACGAGCTGACCATCACCCACGCCCTGCTCAACCGCCGCGAGGTGGAGTAAGGAGCTCCCTTCGGCCGCAGACCGCAGACCGCAGACCCGAGCGCGGCAGCGCCCGAGGGCCCGAAAGAACGGCCCGAACCGACGGCCGTTATATTATCCCCAGATTCTTAACGAAAATATACACCAGCAGCAGCGGCGTCACATAGCGCAACGTGAAATAGAGCAGCGGAAAGGCTCGGCCGCGCAGTGACCCGTCGTTGGTAAGCTCGCCGCGCAGCAGCGACGGCTTCATGCGCCATGCCGCGAATATGCAGGTGAATAATCCGCCCAGAGGCATGAGTATGTTGGCCGACGTGTAGTCGAAGATATCGAAGAACGATATGTCGTCCAATTTTACCCCCCCCCAATCGATATCGAACGAAAAGCCGAGCGTGACGGCGCACAAGGCTATCGACAGCGCCGATGTGACCCTCGTCGCGGCACGGCGCGAGAGTTTGTGCTCTTCGAGGAAGTAGGCCGTTATCACCTCGTGGAACGATATGGTGGAGGTGAGCGACGCCAGCGTAAGCAGGATGAAGAACACCGTGGACCACATCGCAGCGAACGGCATGTCGCGGAATATCTCGGGCAGCGTGACGAATATCAAGGCGGCGCCTTCGGTGGGTTGCAGGCCCGCGCTGAACACGGCGGGGAAGATCACCAGACCCGCCAGCACGGCCACCAGCAACGTTAGCAGGGCGACGCTGAACGCCGTGCTCGTCAGATTGTTGTCCCGCTTGAAATAGGATGCGTAGGTGACCATGCACCCCATGCCCACCGACAGCGAGAAGAAAGCCTGACCCACGGCGGTGAATATCGTTTCGGCCGAAAATGCCTCCTTGAAATCGGGATCGAGGAAGAAGTGGTACCCCTCGGCGGCCGAGGGCATGAACGCCACGCGCACGGCCATGATCACGAGTATGACGAACAGCGCGGGCATCATCACCTTGGCAGCCTTCTCGATGCCTTTCTCCACGCCGCGAACGATGATCAAATGCGTAAGCAGTATGAATATCACGGTATATACGGCCTGTCGCGGCGAGGCTTGGAACGACGCGAACTGCGCGGAGAACGAGTCGGACGACTCGTAGAGTCGGTCGGTCACCGATCCGACCATGTATTCGAGCGACCAGCCCGCCACTATGTAGTAGTAACCCGAGATGCACATCGCCGCGAGCACGCCGTTGTACCCCAGCCAGCGCCACGGACGCGACAGCGAGCGATAGCCTCCCACGGCATTCATGCGGGTGTGGCGCCCCACGGCGAACTCGGCCAGCATGATGGGTATTCCCACCACGAACACGCACAGCAGATAGACCAGCAGGAATGCCGCGCCGCCGTGCTCGCCTGCCATGTAGGGGAAACGCCATATGCTGCCCAGACCGATCGCGCTGCCTGCGGCGACCAATATAGCGCTGATTTTGCCTCCGAACGAGGCTCTCGATTGTTCGCTCATGATTTAACGGGGATGTGTGTTTTCGCTCGATTTACCTTATCGTCGGCAAATGTAGTGAAAAATAATGTTATACATGCAGTCAAAAACCGACAATAGAGACTTTTCCTAACAAAAAACCGAACGGCGCGACGGCCGTTCGGCAGATTGCACAGGTGCTGCAATTCGCTAAAGGCCTTTCAACGATGCGAGCTTGCGATCGAACTCGTGCTTCAACGTGTCGATCAATTCGCGCACGCTGACGATCTTGTCGGCACGCCACGCATTCGAACCGCAAAAGGCGTAACCGTTTTCGAGTTTGCCGCGGAAAGCGTTGTAGAGCGCCAGCATGATGCAGTAGGGCGAACGGGTCACGTCGCAGGTCTTGATGCAGTTGAACGGGCAGGCCTTGGGCCGTTTCAAACCCGCTTTCACCTTTTCGAGGAACGAGTTATGGATAGCGCGCCCGGGCATGCCCACGGGGCTCTGTATGATCTCGATATCCTCCTTGCGGGCATGGATGTAGGTCTGTTTGAACTCGTCCGACGCGTCGCACTCCCGAGTGGTCACGAAACGGGTGCCCATCTGCACTCCGTCGGCACCCAGCGAGGTTATGTCATAGATATCTTCGCCCGTGTATATTCCGCCGCCCGCAATTACGGGGATGTGCCTGCCTGCCTGCTGCTCGATCTCGCGCGTCTCGGCCACCACTTCGGGCACGATGCGTTCCAGCGTGACGCTGCTGTCGCCGAGCTGCTCGTTGCTGTAACCCAGATGGCCGCCCGCCTTGGGACCCTCCACCACCACGGCGTCGGGAGCATAGCCGTATTCGCCGATCCAGCGGCGGCATATCACCTTCAGAGCACGCGCCGACGACACGATGGGTGCCAGCTTGGTGGTCGAATCGCTCTTGAGGAACGACGGCAGGTTGAGCGGCAATCCCGCTCCCGAAAATATTATGTCGGCCTTCTCGGCGATGGCGGTCCTGACCATGTCGGCGAAGTTCGACATGGCCACCATCACGTTCACACCTATGATTCCGCGGGTTATCTCGCGCGCCTTGCGCAGCTCCTCCCTGAGTCCGTGGATGCTCGCCTCATCGTAATCGTTCGAGTAGTCACGATAGATTACGCCCAATCCTGCCGACGAGATCACACCCACGCCGCCCGCATCGGCCACTGCCGACGCAAGTCCCGAAAGGGATATGCCTACACCCATACCTCCCTGCACAATAGGCACTTGTGCCAAAAGGTCTCCGATTTTCAATGTCTTCATTCGATTTTCGTTTTTTTGACCGCGACGCATCTCGAATCTTGTCGCAACTCGCGCGATCGTTCGGGGCAAAGATATGAAAATATCACATAAGAGTAATAAAATGTCGTATTTTTCTTCCCGCAAGACAAATCACGTAACAGACATATTCGCAAACGATAATATGATCGGCTTCTCCATCGAGTTTTTTCTCCGTTCGCGATACCGATCCTCGCCTGACGGCTCGGCGGCATGACGAATATACATTCGGACGTCAGCCGATCCCGCGGCAGAATCGATTTCGGGCAGCAGCCTGCGGGGACCGCGCGATGAGCGAATGCGAATAGCGGGCCTCCGCGGCGGGAGGCTGCGGCCCGCACGACTCTGACGAGTCGCAGGCGTAACGCCTGTTTCATGAAAGATAGTCCGTTATGCCACCGAACGTAAGTGAGGATTGGTATCTCAATCGATTATGCCACCTTTTGATGTCAAAAGGTGGCGCGAACCGACGCCAAGCCGAGAGCAACCATGCTTGCATGAATTGCCGAGGCGCGGCGTTATCTTCGGCGGCTCGCGCTTTGCGCGACCCCCGCAGCCGCCGAAGATAAATTTTACCCGAGATCGTCCGCCTGCGGCTCTTTGAATCGCGCAGTTCGCCGCCGCCCCACTGCGGCGGACTGCTGTCGCATTCCGACCGCCGTCGGCGAACAGCGGGTGAAGGTTTCTTCAACGGCGCAGTTATTCGGGCGACAGCCTGCGGAGACCGCATACGAACAGGAAGTGAGTTGCGGGCCTCCGCGCGCCGAGGCTGCGGCCCGCGCAGCGGTCAGTTGACGACCACCGAACCGAAGTATTCGCCGAACAGCCGTTCGGCGCGTTCGAGCTGCTCGGGAGTGTTCTCCGCCACCTCTTTCAATTTATAGTCCAGCCCCATTGCCTCGTACTTGTGCACTCCGAGACGGTGGTATGGCAGGATCTCCACGCGGCCGATCTGCCCATAGCCGCGGAAGTGTTCGCCCAGCGCACGGATATCCTCCTCGAAATCGCTGTACCCGGGCACCAGCACGTAACGCAGCCAGAACGGCCGTCCGTGCGTCTCCAGCCACTCGGCGGTGCGCAGCGTGTGCGAATTGCCGCGCCCCGTCAGCAGACGGTGGCGTTCGGGATTGAACTGCTTCACGTCGAGTAGCACCAGATCGGTGAGGCCGAACAGCGCCTCGGTATCCTCGTTGAGAATCGAGCCGTTGGTGTCGACGCATATGTGAATCCCGTTGTCGCGCAGCGAGCGGAACAGCGGCAACAGCGCTTTCGCCTGCACCGTCGGCTCGCCGCCCGAGAAGGTTATGCCTCCGCGTTTGCCGAAGAATGCCTTCTGGTCCACAGCCAGACTCAATATCTCCGAGGCGCGGGTGGGAACGCCGCCCGCCGTCTCGATGGTATCGGGATTGGCGCAGTAGAGGCATCGGAACGGGCAGCCTTGCAGGAAAACGACGAGCCGAAGACCCGGCCCGTCGAAAGTTCCCATACTCTCGTATGAATGTACGTTTATCAGCATCGTTACATGGCTTCGTGGAACGAACGGCTGATGACCTCCAGCTGGTGCTCGCGGCTCAGCTTAACGAAGTTGACGGCGTAGCCCGAAACGCGGATGGTGAGCTGCGGGTACTTCTCGGGGTGCTCCATCGCATCGTAGAGCATCTCGCGGTTGAGCACGTTCACGTTCAAGTGGTGCGCGCCCTTGGTGAAGTAGCCGTCCATCATGGTGACGAGGTTGTCGACACGCTCCTCGGCGGTGGGACCCAGCGACTTGGGCACGATCGAGAAGGTGTTGCTGATGCCGTCCTGCGAATCGCGGTAGCGGAGCTTGGCCACCGAGCTGAGCGACGCGATGGCGCCCTTCTTGTCGCGGCCGTGCATGGGGTTGGCACCCGGGGCGAAAGGCACGCCCTTGGCGCGTCCGTCGGGGGTGGCGCCCGTCTTCTTGCCGTACATCACGTTCGAGGTGATGGTGAGCAGCGACAGCGTGGGACGTGCGTTCTTGTAGACGGGGAGTTTCTTCAACTCCTCGCTGAAATAGTATACCAGATCGACGCCGAGGTGGTCCACACGGTCGTCGTTGTTGCCGAAGCAGGGGAATTCGCCCTCGATGTCGAAGCCCTCGGTGAGACCCTCAGCGTTGCGGCGAGCCTTCACGGTGGCGTACTTTATGGCCGAAAGCGAGTCGATGGCGATCGAGAGACCCGCCACGCCGTAGGCGAGGTTGATGCGGGGATTGGTGTCGACCAATGCCATCTGCGCCTTCTCGTAGTAGTACTTGTCATGCATGTAGTGGATGATGTTCATCGCCTCGTTGTAGACGCGGGCGATCTCCGACAGCACCTTCTTGTAGTTGGCCATCACCTCCTCGAACTTCAGGGTGTCGCTCGTCAGCACGGGGATGCCCTTCACCATGACGGTGCCCGTGTTCTCGCAGCGGCCGCCGTTGATGGCCAGCAGCAGCGCCTTGGCCAGATTGGCGCGCGCGCCGAAGAACTGTATCTGCTTGCCTATGGCCTGATACGACACGCAGCATGCTATGCCGTAGTCGTCGCAGTTGCGTACCTCGCGCATGAGGTTGTCGTTCTCGTACTGTATCGAGCTGGTGTCGACCGAAACCTTGGCGCAGAACTCCTTGAAGCCCTCGGGCAGCTCGGGCCCCCACAGCACTGTGATGTTGGGCTCGGGCGAGGGACCGAGGTTGTAGAGGGTCTGGAGGAATCGGAACGAGGTCTTGGTGACCTTCACGCGGCCGTCGTTGAAACGTCCGCCGATGGCCTCGGTAACCCACGTCGGGTCGCCCGCGAAGATGTCGTTGTACGACTGCATGCGCAGGTGGCGCACCATGCGGAGCTTGATCACGAACTGGTCGATGAGCTCCTGCGCGAACGACTCGTCGATGTTGTTGTGGGCCAGATCGTATTCGATGTATATGTCGAGGAACGACGACACGTTGCCCAGCGACATGGCGGCTCCGTCCTGCTCCTTCACGGCGGCCAGATAAGCCATGTAGACCCACTGCACGGCCTCCCGGGCCGAGCAGGCGGGACGGCCGAGGTCGAGGCCGTAGTACTCGCCCATCACCTTCATGTCATTCAACGCCTTGATCTGCTCGGCCACCTCCTCGCGCAGGCGGATGCGGTCCTCGGTCATGGGACCCGTCAGCGAGCGGAGATCCTCCCTCTTGGCCTCGATGAGGCGGTCGGCGCCGTAGAGGGCCAGACGGCGGTAGTCGCCGATGATGCGTCCGCGGGCGTAGTTGTCGGGCAGACCCGTGAGGAAGCCCAGCGAACGGAACGAGCGGATCTCCTCGGTGTAGACGTCGAACACGCCGTCATTGTGCGTCTTGCGATAGTGGGTGAATATATCTTTCACGCGGTCGTCGACCTCCACGCCGTTCTCGCGGCATGCCTTGGCCACCACATTGATGCCGCCGAAGGGCTTGATGGCGCGCTTGAGCAGTTCGTCGGTCTGCAAACCTACGATAAGTTCGTTCTCCTTGTCGATGTAACCCGCCTTGTGCGAAGTGATGGTCGAAACCGTCACGTTATCCAATGATCTCACACCGTTGTTGTTGCGCTCCTCTTCCAGAGCTTCGAGGCACAGGTTCCAGATGTGGAGGGTCCGTTTCGTGGGACCTTTCAGAAACGAGCTGTCGCCCGTGTAGGGTGCGATGTTTTTGCTTACGAAGTCGCTTACGTTGATCTCTTTTTTCCATGGCCCGTCGATAAAGGCCGGCGCTTTTTCCATACTCAAATTTTTGGGTTATTAAAACGGGCGGCATACGCCGTCCGAATCGAAAGGGACAAAAATACGATAAAATCCGCAATATTCCTTAATTTTTTTCAAAACTTCTTGCAAACGTACACGGGAGACGCCTGCGGCCCCGCTAAACGAAATTCACGCTGCGTATCTTCGGGTTCCTGCGGTCCGACACCTCGTGTTCGACGATGCCCGTCAGCACGTCGGGCGCGTCGTGCCAGCGGTTGGCGCGGAAATCGCGGCGGTAGGAGGTCAGGTGGGCGTACATCTCGGGCCAGCGCTGCGCCCAGCCGCGGGGGAAACGCACGGTGTGCAACACGGTGGCCGAGTTGGAGAGTATGCGCGCCTCCTTGTTGCCGCTCTGGTGGAACCACTCGACGCGCACGCGCGGCGCGAGCCTTTGCAGCGAACGGGCGAAGCCGCGGCCGCCGTTGTTGCTCTCCACCAGCGCCGAGCGCGCATCGGAGCGCACGAGCATGGCGGCCACCTCGCCCTCGGTGACCTCCATCGGCTCGCGCGAGTATACGGCGTCGACGACATATATCACGCCGTCGGTGTCGACCGCATAGCTTATCGAACACAGATAGTCGTCGCCCGTGTCGGCGGTATCGGTGTAGTCGGCCCGACGCACGATCTCCGCGGGCAGTGCGTCGTACTCGGCGAAGCCGTCGCCGTAGAGCAGCCCGCGGCGCGACGAGGGGTGTCCCTGATACATGCACTCGAAGCGGACGGGGTCGAGGCGGCGCTTGGCCTCCAGCAGCGCCGCACTGTGCCGCTCGGGCCACAGAGCCTCGCCCACAGCGCGCGGGTCGATCCCGCACGGCGAGTCGCTCTTCAACGCTTCGAGATTGAGACACAGCCAGTCGTCGGGGCCCGCGCGGTCGATGTCGCTCCACTCGCGCAGATCGACGCACCTTTCGCGGCGGCGCAGCACGCCGATCAAATCCTCCTCGTGCCAGCGGGTGAATACTATCAACTCGCGCGAGGTGTTGTGCATGCGCGTCCGCACCACCGACGTGTACCACTCCATGCAGTTCTCGCGCACCACTGGCGAATCGGCCTCCATGGCATCCTTGTAGAGGTCGTCGAGTATGAAGCAGTCGACGCGGTTGCCCGTGAGCGAACCCTCGCGGCCGACCGACAGTATGCTGCCGTCGCGCCCCACGATCTCGGCCTCGTCGGCGGTGCGGAGATACTGCGGCGGCTTGCCCCCGCACTTTATGCGCGTGGCGGGGAACAGTTCGCCGTACTCGGGCGACTCGATTATGCGCTGCACGCGGCGGTTGAACTTGTTAGCCAGCGTCGCCGAATAGGATGCTATCGCCACACGCAGGTCGGGGTCGAGCCCAAGAATGTAGGCGGGCAGCAGCGTGCTCGCCCCGACGCTCTTGCCGTGCTGCGGCGGCACGGAGATCATCAGCTTGCGTATGCGTCCCGCGGCGAACGCCTCCAGCAGACGATAGTAGGTAGCATGGAACGGATGCAGCTCCAGAAAGGGATAGATCCGTCGGGCGAAGTCGGCGAACGCCACGGCGGCGCCGTCGGTCGTGTTCTGTAACTCATTCATAATCATCGGTCGAAGTATTTGCGCAGTTCGCCGAACGAAAAGTCGTTGATAGTCTCTCCCTCGTCGGTCGAGGTGCGGAACTCCCACCACACGGGAACCAGATCCGATATGACCTCGCGTTCGCCCTCGGGCATGGATTCGCGGCGGCGGTAAACCACGGCCGAGAGTACGAGGCGGCACTCGACGCCGCCCGATTCGAATTCAAGCGAACCCGAGAAATAGCCGTTGCGGCCTATGCGTTCGATCAGACGCTCGGCCAATTCATTGTAAAGAGCGGATGAAACGTTGTACATAATTGAATTCATTGTTTTTTTGTCGCGAAAAATTTGCAGAGTGTAATAAATTGCTTAACTTTGTGTCGCAAAGATATATTCAAATATTGAATTTTATATCGCAAAAATACAAAAATTGATATAAGAATTTTTGATAAGATAAAGATGGAAAGCAGGCTCAAATTGATACGCAAGGAACTCAAGATGACGCAAGAGCAACTTGCACAGCGACTTGGCATAGGCAAAGCGGCACTCTCGATGATCGAAACGGGCCGCTGCGGACTCTCGTCGCGCAACAAGAATATACTTGTTCAGGATTTGAACGTCAATCCCGACTGGCTCGACAACGGCACGGGCAACATGTTCAACGCCGAGCCCGACTTCACCGCATTCCGCCTGCGTTCGGACAACTCGCTGCCCATGCAGAGCGTTCCGCTCTACTCCATCGAGGGCACGGCGGGGCTGGTGCCGCTCTTTTCGGACAGCGCGGCCAACAAGCCCGTCAACTACATCCACATCCCCAACCTGCCCAAGTGCGACGGCGCCATATACATCGTGGGCGACTCGATGTATCCCCTGCTCAAGAGCGGCGACATAGTGCTCTACAAGCAGTTGCAGGACATAGGCAGCATATTCTGGGGCGACATGTACCTGCTCTCGATCGATCTCGACGGCGAGGAGTACATCACCGTGAAGTACATCCAGAAGTCGGAGCGCGAGGGTTATGTGAAGCTCGTGAGCCAGAACCCGCACCACGCCGACAAGGACATAGAGATGAGCCGCATACGCGCCATAGCGCTGGTCAAGGCCAGCATCCGCATGAACTCCATACGCTAACCGCCCGCGCCCGATGCGTAACGAAAACACTCTCTACCATGTCGTGGCCCTCGCGACGGCCGCCGTGTGGGGCACCACCTTCATAAGTTCGAAGATCCTGCTCGACGAGGGGCTGTCGCCCGCCGAGATCATGGTGCTGCGCTTCCTGCTGGCATACGTCTGCATCCTGCCTTTCGCCCCGCGCCGTCTGTTCGCCGACAGCCTGCGCGACGAGGCGGCCATGGCCGTTCTGGGCATAACGGGCGGCTCGCTATACTTCCTGCTGGAGAACACCGCCCTCCTCTACACGCAAGCCTCCAACGTGGCCATCATCATAGCCGCGACTCCTCTGCTCACGACTCTGGCCGTACATGCGTCGGGCAGCAGCGAAAAGGCGGGACGCAAGCTCTACGCGGGTTCGCTGCTGTCGCTGGCGGGCGTGGCACTGGTGGTGTTCAACGGACAATTCATCCTGAAACTCAACCCCAAAGGCGACCTGCTCACGTTCGGCGCCGCCGTCATGTGGGTGGTTTACAGTCTTGTGATACTCCGCCTGAAGGACCGCTACTCGTCGCTGCTGATGACGCGCAAGATATTCTTCTACGGCGTGGTCACGCTGCTGCCCTACTTCGCGTTCCGCCCGTTCGCGGCGGAGTGGAGCGTACTCCTGCGCCCCACCGTGGCGGGCAATCTGCTCTATCTGGGCATAGTGGCGTCGCTGGTGTGCTATTGGACATGGAATCTGTCGATCGAGAAGTTAGGGGCCATACGCGCCACCAACTACCTGTATATCAACCCCGTGGTGGCGATGATTACAGCCGCCGCGGTGCTCGGCGAGCGCATCACGGCCACGGCCGTAGCGGGCGCGGCACTCATTCTGGTAGGAGTCCGCATGGCCGAGAAACACAGCGTCGGCAGCCCGAACGGCCGAAAATATTCGCGGCCGAGTGAATAAATTAGCCGATAAAACCATAACTTTGCCGAACGCTTATTACTAACCTAAAAGCAATAATTATTTACAAATATGGAAAATCTCAACGCGAAAGAGCTCCACGACGTTGTGATCCGTTTCTCGGGCGACTCGGGCGACGGCATGCAACTCACGGGAACGCTGTTCTCCAACACGTCGGCTCTTATCGGAAACGGAATTTCGACTTTCCCCGACTATCCCGCCGAGATCCGCGCCCCGCAGGGCACGGTCGCGGGCGTATCGGGTTTTCAGGTGCACATCGGATCGGCCAAGGTGGTCAACCCGGGCGACTACTGCGACGTGCTGGTGGCCATGAACCCCGCCGCGCTCAAGGCCAACCGCAAATGGCTCAAGCCCGACGCCACGATAATCATCGACGGCGACACCCTCACCGAGGACAACGTGAAGAAAGCGGGTTATGCCACGCTCGACCCCATAGCCGAACTTGGGCTGGAGGGTTACAACGTGGTGATCCCCGACATCACGTCGATGACCAAGGCCGCGCTGGCCGACACGGGTCTCGACAACAAATCGATCGTCAAGTGCAAGAACATGTTCGCGCTGGGCATCTGTTTCTACATCTACAACCGCCCCGAGGATTACGCCAAGCGCTACATCGACGCCAAGTTCGCCAAGAAGAACCCCGCCGTGGCCGAGGCCAACAAACTCGCCATCGACGCGGGCTACAACTACGCCGCCAACACGCACCAATTCGCCAATACATATAAGGTAGCCCCCGCCCCGCTCGAAAAGGGCGTCTACCGCTCGATCAACGGCAACGTGGCCACGGCATGGGGATTCTGCGCCGCAGCCGAGAAAGCAGGTCTGCCGCTCTTCTGCGGATCGTACCCCATCACCCCCGCGACGGTCATACTCGAAGAGCTGGCCAAGCGCAAGGATCTCGGCGTGAAGACCGTGCAGGCCGAGGACGAGATTGCGGGCATATGCACCTCGATAGGCGCCGCCTACGCGGGCAACTTCGCCGTCACCACCACTTCGGGCCCGGGCCTCTCGCTCAAGAGCGAGGCGATGGGTCTGGCCGTGATGGCCGAGCTGCCGCTGGTGATCGTCGACGTGCAGCGCGGAGGACCTTCGACGGGTCTGCCCACCAAGACCGAGCAGAGCGACCTGATGCAGGCCCTCTACGGCCGCAACGGCGAGTGCCCCGCAGTGGTGATAGCCGCATCGTCGCCCAGCGACTGTTTCCACTACGCATTCATGGCGGGCAAGATAGCAATGGAGCACATGACTCCCGTGATCCTGCTCACCGACGGATTCATAGCCAACGGTTCGGAACCGTGGCGCATACCCTCGATGGCCGACTACCCAGCCATCTGCCCCCCGATCGTGAACGACGCGCCCGCCGAAGGCGAGTTCATGCCCTACGCCCGCAACGAGAAGCTGGCGCGCGGCTGGGCGTTCCCGGGTAAGAAGGGTCTGGAGCACCGCATAGGCGGACTGGAGAAGGATCACCTGAAGGGATCGATCTCGTACGATCCCGCCAACCATCAGGAGATGACCGACACGCGCGCAGCCAAGGTGGCCCGCGTGGCCGAGGAGTTGCCCGCGCCCGAGATCGACGGCGCCGAGGACGCCGACCTGCTGGTCATAGGCTGGGGCGGCACGCGCGGCCATCTGCAGGCGGCCGTGAAGCGTCTGCAAGCCGAAGGCAAGAGCGTAGCCCATCTCCATTTCAACTACATCAACCCGCTGCCGCACGGCGTGGCCGAGCTGCTGAAAGGGCACAAGCGCATGGTGGTGTGCGAGTTGAACGAGGGGCAGTTCGCCGCTTATCTGCGTCAGAATTTCCAAGAGTTCACGTTCGAGCAGTTCAACAAATGCGAGGGTCAACCTTTCACGGTCGTCGAGCTGGAGGAGAAATTCAATTCATTACTTTAACCGAACAGAATCATGGCAGAATACAAATATACTCCCGCCGATTTCAAGAGCGACCAAATCGTAAAGTGGTGCCCGGGCTGCGGCGACCACGCCATACTCAACGCCGTGCAGCGCGCCATGCCCGAAGTGGCCGACGCGCTCGACGTGCCGCACAACCGCTTCACGTTCGTGTCGGGCATAGGATGCTCGTCGCGATTCATCTACTACATGAAAACCTTCGGATTCCACACCATCCACGGCCGCGCCAATGCCGTGGCGACGGGAATCAAGGTGGCCAATCCCGATCTGAGCGTGTGGGTGTGCACGGGCGACGGCGACTCGCTCGCCATAGGCGGCAACCACTTCATCCACGCCATACGACGCAACATCGATCTTAACGTAATACTGTTCAACAACGAGATCTACGGCCTCACAAAGGGTCAGTACTCGCCCACCACCAAGCTGGGCCGCATAACCAAGACCTCGCCCTACGGCACGGTGGAGAAGCCGTTCAACCCGGGCGAGCTGGTGATCGGCGCCAAGGGCACCTTCTTCGCCCGCACCATCGACATGGAGGTGATGCTCACCAAGGACTGCCTCGTGGCGGCGGCCAAGCACAAGGGCATGGCCGTGGTCGAGGCGCTGGTGAACTGCGTGATATTCAACGACAAGACCCATGCCGCCTTTGCGGGCGACAAAGCCACGCGCACCGAGCGTACCATCACGTTGCGCCACGGCGAAAAGATGCTTTTCGGCGAGGGCAACCGCAAGGGTCTGGTATTCGAGAACATGCGCCTGAAAGTGGTGACCGTCGGCGAGGACGGATACACGATCGACGACGTGCTGACGCACGACGCGCACACTTCGGACACCACGCTGCACTCGATGCTGGCGGCGATGAAGTATCCCGACTACCCCGTGGCCGTGGGCGTGATCCGCGACGTGGAGGACGACCACATCTACGACGAGAAGGTCGCCGAGCAGGTCGAGCAGGTGAAGACCGCGTCCAAGATCCGTTGCGTGGACGACCTGCTGCGCTCGGGCGAGACGTGGGAGATCGAATAACGGCGCCCGCAACATTTTGAAAATCCCGTCGGAGA
>CAYMIH010000014.1:10337-41276 GCA_964390585.1 uncultured Alistipes sp. | reverse complement strand
ATCGTTTGCTGTCGGGATGGTCTTTTTATGTTCCGTCACGCCTACTGCATCAACCAAATAAAAACAATCCTTACTGAATGCATTCGGAGTGACATTACGTAATTGATCATCGCCTATTGTACGCACTCCGCGCCCCTTCATCTGAATATACAACGGCAATGATTCCACATCACGCATGAACATTACCACTTCCAACGGCTTTACATCCGTTCCTGTAGCAACCAGTGTGCAAGTCACGGCAATACGGAAATCCTTGTCATTGCGGAATTGGCGTATCAGTTCGTTGCTGTCACCTGCCGAATAAGTGATTTTCTGAACGAACCGGTCATCAGTCCGTCCAAACACCTCTTTAGCTATTTGTACGATATTGGTAGCATGGGCTTCATTGAGAGCAAATATCAAGGTTTTAGGAAGATAATCCATGTTCGGCTCACGCTGTGGATCATTGAAGAGTTCTGTGTAAACCACATCCCGATAAGTCGAAAGAATCAACTTTATCTGTGCCGGATTGATGATACTTCGATTAAGTTCCTTATTTGTATAAGTTTTGGTTTCCTTACTGCTTACAGTCTTGATCTCACCCGTATATCTTGTTTCTTCTTTAAATTTCTCGCCCTCCAATATAGTTCCGCCTGTTTCTGTGACCTGTGTTTTTATTCTATACACCCGGCAATCCACATTCACACCGTCAACGATACTCTTCTCCAATGTATAGTTGACAATGCGGTTATTGTTGAAGAATGCCATTGTTTCCGGAATAGGCGTTGCAGTCAAACCCACCAGTCTTGCCGTATCGAAATACTCCAGCACCTTGCGCCAGTTTCCATAAATGGAGCGATGGCATTCGTCTACGATAATCATGTCAAAATAGTCATGTGGCAGATTTGGATTAGGCGGCAACGCTACTTCTTCTGTAGGTTCATTTTCGTCATCATCTTCATTATCCTCAATTGCGTCCCCTTTCAGGAATGAGAACAGTCGTTGAATTGTAGAGATAATCACACTGCTATCAGAAGGAATAGAAGATGACCGAAGACGATTAACTTTAAAGATAGTGCTGAAAGCTTCTCCGTTTTCAGTCAAACGGAAAGTACCAAACTCTCCTTCTGCTTGTTTGCCAAGATTATTTCTGTCAACAAGGAATAAGACCCTACGCATAGGGGTGTATGACAGCATTCGGTAGGCTGCAAGACAAGCTGTATAAGTCTTTCCTGCACCGGTGGCAAGTACCATCAATGCTCGTTTTTGTCCCGAACGGAAACTCTTTTCCAACTCTGTTATAGCTTCGTATTGGCAATCACGCAAACCTTTCTTACGCAGAGCCGGAAGTCCGGCAAAATAGTCATCTATCCCTAACTTTTTAACCAATTCATGAGGTGTCGGGATAGTCATTATTTGTTTGAAATAATGGTCTTGTTCGCGGAAATTACAGAAGTATAATTCCTTTCCGTTGGATGTGAATATAAATGGCAGTGGCTTTTGATATGTCTGATATATGTTAGGTACGCTTCTAGCATATAAGGCTGCCTGTTCGCATACTTTAGAAGAAAAAGCATCTGTTTCTTCACGTTTGGCTTCAAGTACACCAACAGCCTTCCCGTTTATGAAAAGAAAATAATCTGCTTCGAGATTACTTTTTAGTCGCCCTTCCCTTATAGCGACAGCTGTACTAGTCGGTTCATACTCATCCCTATTGATAACTTCCCAACCAGCATCAGCAAACCACTGGTCTATCTTTATTCTTGCTTTTTCTTCAGGAGTCATGTTCTTGATATTGTATATTATCGGAAGTGTATTAGCATATCAACAATAGATTCTAAATGAATCTAAAGCAACTCACTATTGCAACCTCTCTTTTTTATCAGTTATTAAATCTTTTAAATCGACTTGTAATATCTCAGCTATCTGTTGCAAGGTTTCCAGATTAGGCTGAATCCGATTGCAAGCATAAGCATTGACCATACTGAAACTCTTGCCGAGTTGTTTGGCTAACCATGTTTGAGAAATACCTTTCTCAGATAAGGCGGCTTTAATCCTATTTAGTTTCATATTATTTCTCAATTGAATAGTGCAAATATAGGGAATTATATTCGATAATTCGGTTTTCTTTTTATACTTTTGTAATTTGATTGGCTTTTTGAAGCCAAATAAATTGCAAATGAAATGAGGAAACTGATTATATAGCCTGAACTATTGTTCAATACCCTATGTAATTGGTTAACTAAAATAGGTTTAGTATGAATAAGCACTATTCGATTTTACATATATCTGATTTGCATAAAGGAGAAAACAACGACTTTGATCATTTGTTTGCTTCTTTGTGCAATGATGCAGACTCATATGATCAAGATATACCTAAGCCAGAATTTATTGTAGTTTGTGGTGATTTAGCTGAGGGCGCGAATGGGGAAGATGCTGAAGAAAAGATAGTGAAACAGTATCAAGAAGTTGAATCTTTCCTAGATAAATTGGTAAGACATTTTCTTAATGGGGATAAATCTAGAATAATTATTGTTCCTGGAAATCATGATTTATATAGGGGAGCAACAATCAGAAGTATGGAGGCTATACCTGATGATATACGAGAAAGTGCTAAAGAGAGGTATTTAAAAGGTGACCCTCAATATCGTTGGAGCTGGAAAGATTTTTGTTTTTATCTAATTAATAAGGAAGAAGAATACGCATCTAGATTCAAATTTTTCGTTGAATTTTATAATAGGTTTTATGAAGGCATTCGCACGATAGATGATTGTGATATGCTGAATAAAATTATAGACTTTCCAGAGTATAACATTGCATTTGCTACATTTAATAGTTGCTACAGAATAGATCATCTAAACCAGATTGGAGCAATAAATAGTAAGGCGATTGCAGAATCCCAATCTGAATTGTCGAAAGTCTTCAAATATGGTAGGTTCATTGTTGGTGTATGGCACCATAATATCTCAGGAATACCAACTCAGACGAATTACCTTGACCCAAGAGTACTTCATAGTTTTATGGATTTTCACATACAGTTAGGTTTATATGGGCATCAACATCATACAGAAGCCTTATATGAGTATCATGATATTTTTAAACAAGGACGAATGACTTTAATAAGCTCTGGTTGTTTATATGGACGTGGCAAAACTATGCCAGAAGGCACACATTGCCAATACAATATTTTAGAGATAGTACAAAGCGAAGAAAAGGTGAATGTAATATTGCATGTTAGAGAAGATGAAACAGCATGGGATATACCTTCATGGAGAAGGAAGCTAATTGAAGGAAAAGATTCATATTCAATGGCATTTAATCTACCTGCAATTGATTATAGCAGGGTGCTAGCTGATTGTTTAAATCAGGCAAAGGTTGAAAATAATTATAAGGAGGCCATTGAAAATCTTATATCTATCCGTAATAATGAAGCTACAGCAAATAAGTTCATTGATGAATTTCTTCAAAAGATAAGTAATCACGATATTTGCACATTAGAATTTGAGCCTATGACGATTGCACAAGTTATAGCAGTTATGGGTGCTTCTATAGAGACGCATAATTGGGATACCTTTGATAAAGCGGTAATGTCCGCAGATAAACATGGATTACGAAATTGGCAAACGAATGTGCTGATTGAAGACGCTAATAAAATAAGATGACATACCAGTATGAGCGATATACCTTTTAATGTACAAATTGATCGGGTGTTAGACCTGTTGTGTTCACAAATATATGATTCACCCCTTTCCCTTCTTCGAGAGAATGTTCAGAATGCTTATGATGCTATTCTGCAAAGGAGTCACATAGATACTGATTTTATTAATCCAGAAATTCGTATCACTATAGATAATCATACATTGTCAATATATGACAATGGTATTGGAATGGATGCAGATGGACTTAAGACTCATTATTGGACTGCTGGGTCAAGTGGCAAAAATAATCCAGAAGCACGAGCAGCAGGTGTTGTTGGTACATTTGGAGTTGGAGCTATGGCTAATTTTGGAGTATGTACTGAACTGAATGTTGAATCAAAATTATACGGAACAGATATAACTTGGTTATCTGGTGTCAAGAAGAGTGAATTATCACTTAGCGATAATTGTATTTATATATCGGAAAGCAAACATAATCGCTCTGATTTTGGCACAACTATAAAAGTAACTATATCGTCCGATTTTATGCTAAATAAGGACAATGCATTGGCTTACCTTAAGCCTTATGTGCGTTATCTGTCTGTTCCCGTATACTTAAATGATGTTCTAATCAGTCAAGAATCATACGATATAACGCTAAGCACCAACTGCATAGATAGTGGTATACAACATTATAAAGATTCTCTCTACGAATTTGATTATAGAGTTATACTCAATAACGGTGTCCCTGTATTGCCGCAATGCAAGATAACAGCTATAACATATAACCATGTCGGTATAAAAGGTGATATATGTTTGAAAGCATCTGATTCTGTTTTATTCGGTTTAAGAAACTCTTTTGGATTAGCTCCAATTGCAGTTAATTCAGTATTCCATTTGAACGGCATCGTAAACCTCCTTACTTTAATACCAACAGCAGGTAGAGAGGCTGTTAGCCGTGAAAGTACTTCTTTTGTTTCTAGATTGATTAGTATTGTTGATGGTATAGTTGCCCAAGAGATTGCGAAATATCCAATAGCAAATAATTCTCGTGAATTCCATGCTTACATTAGGAATACAAGAAGATATGATTTAGCAGGATTTATTGAGATTCCTGTGGAAAAAACAGATGTTAGTATTAGACTTAAGGATGTTAAAAAGGTAATAGATGGTAAAAATGTCTATTACTTTAAAGGAAATAATAAAGAGACAATAGAATCCTTGAAAGATAATTCTAATCTAATATTGACATTTAGTAATGACTATAATCGTGCAAATATTCAACAGCAGGTGTTAATGCAAAAATCAATCCCTGAAATCAAAGATGACATACGAATTATTAAAGTATATGATGATATTGATTTGGCATCCGAGGAAATTTCTATCTTGATGAGAACACGTATGGTTATAGAGGATGATTATTCACTAAGTAACTTTAAATTATCATATGCAGATATTAGCCATAATTTATCTATATACGTACAAGATGAAGCTGGAGTTATTCATATTTTCTTTTCACGTTCTTCAACCGAGCTGGATTATTTAAAGGCTGTCTACAAGGATAACTATGCTCTTTTTGAGCAATTTATAAAGGATATGGTAAGAACTAGATTATATCCTAAATTTTCAAATTACCTACCATCAGTTACAAAGGAAGGTGCAGATGCTTTATTTGCATATCTACAGAAAAAACGCGAACTTTTTACCATTGAAAATGGAGATCTTGGAGATGTTGGAGATATGATGAACGACTATCTTGCAGGTAAAAAAAGCATGGAAGATATTATCAATGTTGCTCGAGCCAATAAACAAAAGCAAAAACAAGAGGTTAATGCAAGAAATGTAGGTAGTGTATCGGACGTCCTTGGCGGTACCCCTGATTCAAAAATAAGTACTCTAAGTAATGATGCAGATCCTTGTATGCCTATGCCGCCTATCATGCGACTAGATAAAAAAATTGATTTCAAGGTATTGAGAACAGATGCTATCAATCACGATTTGAATAATATCAAGTTGTTCTTATCCTTATCAGATAAGTTATATAGAGATTATGCAGAATTCTTTTATCAACCACATACAACTAATGTGATTTGGAGTATGCATCGCGTAATATTCTTCTTTACGCATGCGTCAAACAATCTAACTCTTTATTATCAACTAGATTTGGATAAACCTCTTGGCAACAATGTAAAGGGCGCAAAAACTATTCCAACAACAACGATTATAACTAAGAATAAAATTTTTATCCCCATAGTTGATGAGATGGTCGACTATTTCAACGTGACACAAGGTGTCCTGAAATTCATGGTAAAATATGACTCCGTAAGGAATACTGACAATGAGAAGTAATATAGTATTAGATATTCTGGCTGGTAATAATTGCGGGACACATATAGTAATATTATCGGTATTATGAAAAATAAATGTAATAGAGTGTGTAGAAGCCGACCCAAAAGGGGCGGCTTCATGCGTTCTATAGGGTGGCATTGAGTTGTCGGAAGGCTCCGCCAGAGTTCCGCTTCGCTCCATCCACCCTACGGAACTTCGTTCCTTCGGGAGCCGCTCACGAGGCCGCGGCCGGCCACGCTCTGGCAGAGCCTTCCGGCAACTACACAGCTGGCTTCAAAACTGGTTTTTCAAGAACAATTACCATGCTTTGTGCTTGCTTCTTCTGTAACTTGGCCTTGTAGGCAACATACTTCCTGAGGTTATGTGCCAGTGACACTAACCCCCATTCCACTTTTGTCTTTCTCGCTGATCTCAGATGGAACCTCTTGAAGCCATGGTTGAACTTTATGTTGCCAAAGCAGGCTTCCAGTTCTATTGGCCTGTTGCTGCGATGCATCAGTCCGCGTTGACTTGTAAGCAATGTTTTTGCAGAGCTCGTGTATGAATTTGCCTTGTGATTGACCTCTATCGTTCTTCTGTCGCATTTACCGTTATAGCACATTCCGCGCAATGGGCACTTCGAACAGTTGGCAGCTCTGTATACTGATGTGTGAGAGATGTATCCCAAGTCTGATACTGTCTTCTTATCCGTGATGTGTTCCATATGCTGTCCCATAGGGCATACGTAGAAGTCCTGCTCCTCGTTATAGAACATGTTAGCCTGATGGAATGGGTTCTTCAGGAACTTGCGCTTCATCTCCTTGTGGAACATGTTGTACTTAACATAGGGAGTCATGCCGTTGGCAAACATAAACTCGTAGTTCTGCTCACTGCCATATCCAGAGTCCGCAACGATTTCACTGCTGTAGAAGCCGAACTTGTCATGGAAGGATTGGAGGAAAGGGATGAGTGTACCGTAGTCTGTAGGTCTCCAATGCAGGTCATAGTTGACAATGTACTGATTCTCAGTAGCTATCTGCACATTGTATCCAGGCTTGGTTTGACCGTTATTCATAGCATCCTCCTTCATATGCATGAACGTCGCATCTGGATCAGTCTTGCTGTAACTGTTTCGCTCGCCGAGTGTCTCAAGATGCTTGTCGTACTCATCAAGCTTTGGAAGGCTCTCTTCCTTTACCTTGGTTACGGCTTTGCGAAGTTTCTTGTCTGTGACACCTTCCTTGTCCATCTTCTCAAGAATGCGGTTGGTACGCTTTTGAAGATCCTCCTTGGTTATTTCCTCTGGCTGCTCTGATGCATTCTCTTCTGCAAGAACAATCTCAGCCTCCTTCAGAACACCATCGGCCTTGGCAAGAAGCTTGGCCTTATTCTTCTCGACAGAGCCTTTCCAGACAAAGGTGTATTTGTTTGCCACTGATTCTATCTTCGTGCCATCTATATACTGCACGTCCAGAGATATGAGACCTTCATCATGAAGCAACTTAACGACCTGCTGGAAGATAGACTCGAAGCGTCCGTCAGCAAGTCTCTCGCTTCTGAAGCGGTTGATTGTCCTGAAGTCCGGACGACTCATTCCGCTCAGCCACATGAAGAACACGTTCTCCTCCAGAAGAGAGGCCATGCGACGACCAGAATAGATGTTTGTCAGGTATGCGTACACGACAATCTTGAGCAGCATACGAGGGTGATAGCTCGTTGTGCCGCCTCCTTTATATGTGGATTCGATTTCGCTGATATCGAAGTTGTCAAGGATTGCATTTACAGTGCGTACCAGATGATTCTCGGGAATGAAGTCACCAATGCATGGAGGGAAAAGAAGAAAATCGTTCTGATTGTAATCTTTATATTGTATATTTGCCATCGTGTGGATAATATATTTGTTTTCGCACTTCAAATATACATAATATCTCGCACAAAAGCAATAGCTATTCCTTTGATTATCAAAAGAATAGTTATTTCATTTTAGATTGCACAGCGGTAGTTTAGGAGGGTAACATAAGGAAAACCATGGCCGCCCGTGGCCTTGTGAACGGGAGAGGCCCACGAAGTGGGAGGGATTTAGTTTTCCGTTGTTCTCCTCCTGAACTTCCCCCCCCCACACACAAATAGAAGCTGACCTTTTGTGTCAGCCTCCATATGTGAGTAGATGACAATTTATGGCATCAAAGAATTGTTTGTCCACCCATTCCTCCCATCGCCCCAGCCCGTCTCCGATAGTGTGGTTTGTTTGTGCAAATTTTATTGATTGAGATATAATATATTGATAATCAATATGGATAAATTTCTTCAACGAGGAGGAATATTAATAGTCTTTGAATAGGTTAAATAATTAAATATCAGCGCGATGAACAATGAGAATTTGTTCGTCGCGCTGGTGTTTTATGGTTTTGTCTGGTTTGACCGAGAGGGCCGCTATCGAGAGGTGGTAGCCTGCGGACTACAAATCTCGTGTCATGCTGTCGTTGCTGTTCGCCGACGGCGGCAAGAGTGCGATAACAGTCCGCCGCATGGGGCGGCGGCAAACTGCGCGACTCGGAGAGCCGCATTACCTAATTATAAGATATTCGGGCGGCAGCCTGCGGAGGGCGTTTTCGAACGTCAGTGAGTTGCGGGCCTCCGCTGGCGGGAGGCTGCGGCTCGCGCGGTTCCGAGAAGCTGCAAAATATTTAAATCAAAGTAGATGGTTACGTATTACAATTCAGTGCTGCGGCAAACCGCGGCATTCATAATAAGCAAGATTGAAAACATAATCCCTCAATTCGGAACGACGAGCCCGACGATGGTATCGATAATGATTCGGCAGGCGATGCCACAACCGAAAATGACGCAGGTCCCGACTGCTCGACTCCAGATAGATGATGCCCATGTTCGTTTTGTCGATAATCCCGAACAGGCTATCCGCAGCGGGACATCTCTTGTCGCTGCAATGGAACAGATAAAGGACACCCGAAAGCAGATTGGGTTGATCTGCGGAATGGTTTCTACTTTTCATTGTTGCACTTGTTTTGTAGTATTTTAAAAAGTGCGCGAACCCAAAACTTGATGGTATCTTAATTCATCCGCGATTCGAGACGGCTCGTAACAGATACAACAAGTCAGGAATCGCGCATCTTTATTACGCGTTCCCAACTGTTCGTCTGTTACTTGCTTAATTTTCGAATCTTTATGAATTAAGACAAACAGCTGCAACTATATCAATAGTCGCTTATGTATTTCTTCCAACAAATTTAGAGGATTTATTATTTATCTCCAAAATATTCTGACATTATTTATTATCAGATCTAATTTTTCTTCATGTACTATAACGGATACTTGTACTTTAGCGTATTCGCGTTAATTCCATATTATTCATTCAGTTGAACTGCAATTTCCCTCGAAGCATATTATAACGGTCTTGTTATTTTATGATTGGCCGAACTCTCCCATCGAACACATTATCGCCAGCACGATGCTTTCAGACACGTTCGAGCAGCATGAATGGTCGGATTACGACAGATACAATAAAATTTTGACGTATACGTGAAAATCTTTGTCAAAATCTTACATATGCAGTAATGAATAAGGCTAAGGCATAGAAATATGCGTGTTTCATGTGAAAAATACTTGTAAGTGCGTGTGCAATTTAGTATATTTGTGATATAGCTAAGGTCCTTTCGGTATATAAGCAAAAATAATATGCGGCATTTGAAGATTTTAATTGTTTTAATGTGCTTCGCGGCTGCCGGGAATATCGCTTTCGCGCAGACATGGAATAAGACCTACAACCTCGACTTGTCGTCCAAAGACAACTGGGGCCTCAATTTCCTGAATTCGGGAACTATTTGCCAGCTTGACACTACGCAAGTCGTCAACGGCAAACACCCGTTTCACGTTTTGGGGGATTCGAATGTTATCGAGTACTACAATACAACTGACTTCCAAATGTGGGGACATGTGTTGTTGCCCGAAGTCCGCGCAGGCAGCGAGTGCGAATTATCGGTCATACTACGGGCCGACACATTGTCGGCTCCCATATATTTCGATGCAGAGATTATAAACAAAGATGAAAACGTAATAGCATTCGCGCATTCATCCGTTAAGCACCTCCGCGGCGTTTGGCAGGAACAGACTATAAAGCTATCCGAACTTGAGGAACTGAATGAGCTGCGGATAGCACTCGGATACCACGGAAAGAGCCGCGACAGGGAGGAGTTCTGGATAGACCGTTTCGTTATCCGTATCGACGGAGAGAATATCGGGGAGTGGAATGTCGCGGAGAGGTTGCCTGACGCTACGGCCATCCTCGATCCGAAACATACCGTTCCGCTCGATTTCGACAACGACAAAGCGGATATTCCTTCCTGCATATCGGGTCTCGACAAACAGAGATTCATCGCCCTCGGCGCATCTACATACGGGTCACTCTCCATTCAGAAAGCGCGATTACATATGTGTCGGGATTTGATTCGCAAACATGGTGTCTGCTATCTGATATTCGAGGCTGATATGATGAGGATGCTGGCGCTTGATTTGTATGTAAACGGATACGATCTGAACAATATCGACGAATTTCTGGACTATTACGAGGCCAAAGATCCTTTTGCCGGTTCGGAATTTATACGGTTCGTTGAATGGGTACGCGAATATAATCGTACTCGCAAGCATAAGGTTCATTTGTTCGGGTTGAACTACCTGCAATATGACTCCCGCACTCAACTTTTTGACGGCATAATGCCCGACCGAAGTAAAGATGATAACAGTATCTTGTCAATACTGCGCAAACTTAATGCGGACGACAGTTTGCGGAAAACCCTCGGCAACGATATGTTTAAGATATTGATCAACACTATCATATACAGCGGATTCGATGTTTTGAAATTCGGATACATAGATGCCGAACGTACCGACCGAATATTTCGGTACATCACCGATCTCGACGAAAATATAATTCCGCAAAAAAGTCGCGCGGCCGTTATAGCCGATTGCGACCATGTCACATATATCCATACAGCGAAGGTCCCGTATTGGGACGCCGCCCGCTTCGGCCATCTAATGCGGGAGAGATATGGCGACGACTATTTCAGCATCGCTTTCCTGCCGGGTAGAGGAGAGTACCTCCAAGACTGTTATCCCGACGAGAGAGGGCAATTCGCCGATTCCCTGCAAACGCCCGTCGCGGGCAGTTTCGAGGATGCCGCCATGAATACAGGCCTCGAATATCTGTATTATCCGTCGGCGCATCTCGACGACAATACCGTATATATGACGGATATAGAACGCGGAGGTCGATATTCGCTCCATTATCGGTTGCGGGCGCTCGGGAAACGGCATGACGGATACATCTTCATTCGAGACAACAGGCCTAAGGAGGTCATCTCGCCCGAGGATCTCGGTGATTGGAACCCACCCCAAGGGATCAAATTGATGTTTTATTATTTCAAGAGGATACAACGCAACGACTTCGGACTATGATACGAGGCTTTATCTCGACGCATTAACCGGCGTACCCGATTCTGTCCGACCGCAATACCGCTGCGGCATTACATGGATTCCGCCTGCGCAACGGAGTCCACGACCGACATCCGACTGCAGATTTTGATATACTATGAAACAACTGACTTTTGCAATCATTCTCATTTGCTGTATGACAACGGCCGAAATGGCACGAGCGCAAACTTGGAATCGGATGTATAACCTCGATCTGTCGTCGCGAAAAAATTGGATAGTCCCTTCTTTCACTTTCGGGTGCAAATACGAATACGACTCTACCCGAATGGTCGGAGGGAAGGCTCCGTTGCATGTCATTTGCGATAATTATTTCAACTTGCACGGGCACGTACAACTGCCCAAGGTAAGTCCTGACAGCGAATGCGACGTATCGTTGATACTTCGGGCCGATACACTGCACGCACCCGTCACGTTCGACGTAGAGGTTATCGACGACAGCGAAAGGACAATCGCTTTGCGGCAGATATACATATTCCCGCAAAGCGGCCGTTGGCAGAAATATGGCGTAAAGTTACCTCACATAGCTCCCGTCAGCGAACTGCGTATCAAACTGAGATATTCTCCGCCGTTGCTCTGCGGCAAATCGGAGTTGTGGATAGACCGTTTCGTTATCCGTATCGACGGCGAGGACATAGCGCAATGGGACATTGCAGAGAGACAGACCGCCGCTCCTGCCGCTCTCAACCCGAAACACGTGGTACGACTCGACTTCGATGATTCGAAAACCGATGTCACGTCACGGATCCGAAACTTGAAAAAGCCAAGATTCGTCGCTCTGGGCGAGTGCACCCATGGTTCGGCCTCGATACAAGAGGCACGTTTCCGTTTTTGCAAAGACATGATACGTAATCGTAAATACAGATACCTGATATTCGAGTACAAGACTATTCCGATGCTGGCATTCGATTTCTATGTTCAGGGCTACTATTTTCCCAATATAGAACGATATATGAAGCTTTTCGAAACGCACCCGTTTTTTGGAACCCCGTTCGTCGATTTCATAGAGTGGATACGTCGGTATAATCTTACTCACAGACAAAAAGTCCGCATACTGGGAATGGATACGTCCTACAATGACGAGCTGTCTCCGTTCTTCAGGAACTTATTACCCGAAGACGAAGCCGAGATATGCTGTCGGTTAATCGAAGAGAGGCGTTTCATAGAGCTGCTCAACGTGGTAACGCGGAACGAGCGCCTTCACGATGCAATCGGGGACGATTTGTTCGACATGCTGGTCGCCATCTTGGAATGTTCCGATTTTATGCTTGATCCGAAACAATTCGAGTACAATAAGAGAGATCTGAATATGTTTCGGTTCATTGCGGAGCTCGACAATCGGGTGATCCCCAAGAAAGAAAAAGCAGTGATACTGGCTCACACGATACATACTTCCGATATGGCAGCCTCTATCGAGTCCAAGGTATTGTCCGACAGAGTCGAAAAAAATCTGGGGTATTACATGCGTAAAAAATATTCCGACGACTATTTCCGTCTGGCATTCCAAGTCGGACAAGGGCGATATCTTCAGGACGACAGCCACAACAATATCATGTTAGACGACACCCTGCGCGTAGATAACGGGTTTGTCATGTTTGCCGACACTCTGCGTACGCCTATCGAAGGCAGCTTCGAGCTGGCAGCAATGAGAACAGGACTGGAATATCTGTATTATCCCTCGAAATATCTTGATGACAATATAGTATACATGTCGATAATAGGCCGAAAAGATCTCATGGGCCCTCACTATAGATTGCTCGACCTCAAATCGCGGCATGACGGCTACATTTTCATCCGCAACAGCCGCCCACGCTAATATCGCATCCGACATAAATTTACCCGATAGTCGAGCAGGTTCACTCGGGACTTGTTCGTGTTCCGGAATCCGTGTGCGTCGTTCTGCACCTCGACGATCCGTTTGCTCCTAATTGCTGTGGCAAGGGCGAGCATCGCCTCGCTATATTAATGATTTATATTTGATTTTTTCGTCGTTTCTCTATCCTTTTTGTAGATTTGATAACTGTTCACGAAGTTCTGCCAGACGATATACGCCGTGGGGGCGACGGAAGAGATGGGGTCGAGGAACGATTGCGACATCCAGACCGCCAGCACAGTGTTCTTCTGCCCGAGTGACTGACCGCCCGCGACGGTATCGCCGTATCGGCGGCCGATTCTGCGGCCGACACCGAATTGCAGCAGGCATATGACGAGCGAAACGCCCGCCAGAGCCAGTTCCACAGTGCGATCGGCCTCGTCGTGGTCGAGCAAGAAACATGTCGTACGGCCTATGATGACGGTAAGCGACATGAGCCATACGTAAAACGATATCTGGCTGTGGTCGGACACCCAACCGCTCACACGCGGCAAAAACGCCCTGCACAACTGTCCTGCCACGAACGGTGCGACAAGCAGCGGCGCGACCTTTTGCAGGATCTGCCACACGGTGCACTCGCCGTTGCCGAATGCGTGCAGTACGAACGGCGCGCCGAAAGCCACCGCCACGTTGCACAGCAGGCTGTAAGCGGCCATGGTCTCGATATTCGCGCCCAGCATTCCGCCGATAACGACGGCAGCCATCGCCACGGGGGCGAGAATACAAATCATCGCTCCTTGCGCCACCACGCCGTCGAACGGGAGCAGCAGATAATAGGCTGCGATACACCCCGCCGACTGAAACAACAGCAGCCACGCGTGGAGCCACGACAATCGGATCCGTCGCGCATCGACGCGGCAGAAAGTGAAAAAGAGCATGAGAAAGATGAACGAGGGCGTCAGCATGTGATGCGCCGCACCGTCCAGCCACTCGATCTCACGGCACAACAATGCCCCAATGACCATTCCCATAGGCATGGAAACGGTCTTCAAAACATGCAGCGAGATCATTTATGCCAGCAATTCACGCACCTTGGCCGAGATATCCTTGCCGTCGGCCTTTCCCGCGAGTTTTTTCGATGCCGCGCCCATCACCTTGCCCATATCCTTCATCGACGTGGCACCCACCTCGGCGATGACCTCCTTCACTGCTTCGGTAAGCTCCTCGGCGGTCAGTGGGCGGGGCAGAAACTCCTGCATGACCCTCACCTGAGCCAACTCCTCCTCGGCCAGATCGGCACGGTTCTGCTGCGTGTATATGGCAGCCGAATCGGTGCCTTGCTTGGCCAGCTTCGATACGATCTTCACCACGTCGGCATCGGGCAGCTCCTCGATTCCCGCGCCTGCGGTCTTGGCTTCGATAATGTACTTCTTGATGTTGCGCAGCGCGCTCAGACGCACCGCATCCTTGGCCTTCATGGCCGCCATGATCTCTTTGGAGATCGTTTGTTCCAGTGACATAATAAAAATATTATCAGTTTCCGTAAAATTTCGACATCGCTCGGCGATGTCGGCAGTTCGCCGCCACCCCGCGCGGCGGACTGCAACTCGCACGAGGCTCGTGCATTCCTCCGCTGTCGGCGAACTACCGCTATTTTTTCCTTTCGCTCAAAAAATCCAATATGCCGCGCATCAGCGCATCGCGCTCTCCACCGTCGAGAATGGTCTCGAACGGGAATGCCATAACCATGCTGCGGTAGTCGGAGCCGTTGTAACATACGGCGGCCGACTGGTTGTTGGTCACGTAGCGCATGGCTATGTGGGCGTCGCGGCCGAACGGCGTGATGCACCCGGGCGACTCGACGGCATAACACTCGCGGCACGGCTCGCGGTTGAACCTCACGTCGGCGCGCGCCATACGCATGGGCGAGGCCGTCACCCGCGCCACGCCGCGTCGCGTCGCCATGCTGCCGTTGTAGGAGAAATGCAGCACGCGGCGGGCGAACTCCTTGTCTTGCGAATCGGCATCGGGAGCTTTCCACAGATCGCACCCCACATGGCATCCCGACACGAATATGGCGCCTCCGCCGCGGGTAAATTCCGTTATCGCCTCCTGCAATGCCGCGGGGAAAGCCTCGAACTGATGGCCTGTCGCGCCGCGCCCTACGGGGCACGAACGCTGTTTGCCGAGGATGAGATCCACCACGGCATAGTCGCCCATCCTCACTGCTCCCCGCTCGACGGCCTTGGCGCTCGATGAGCAATAGGAGAACCCCGCCGCAGCGATCGAACGGCCGTGCACCACGGGATAATCGAACGTGTTGCCCGCGATGACCTCGGTTTCGTAGTCGCTGTAACACGACCCGAGAGCGTCATTGTCATTCTCAGAACGCGACAGTCGGCGGTCGAAATTGCGCTGCTCACCGATAAACGAGATATCCTTGACGTATGCCACGCCCGAATCGTAGTAGTTGTAGAATCCCGCTATGGAGTCGCCCTGAATGTTGAGCGGCGCGCTCACGCGGTCGAAACCGTTCACCACCAGCACGCGGCCACGCTCGTCGGCGGCCTTGTACGACGAGAGGGTCTCGCTCGGGAAGCTCTCGCCGCCCTTGTTGACGGCCGTCACCCGATAGCTGTAAGTGCGTCCCGCCTCCTGCGGCATGCGCACCGAGGTGCCGTCCACGCGGCGGCCGTTGTCGAACCCGCCGCCATTGACGCGGGTGTAGACTATATAGTAGTCGGGATCGGCCGAGAGCTCCAACGGATCCTCGACCGCCTGCCAACGCAACATCGCATCGGCCGAACCCGCCTCGGCGAACTCGACGCTGAAGCCGTCGACGGGGAGCGGCTGCACGGTGTAGGGACGGTTGTATTGGCTCGACAGATAACGCAGAATACCCTTATATATGGCTCGGCTCACCAGAAACTTGAACCGCGGATCGTTGCCGTAGCGCATGTCGGCGAAATTCTGGTGCGACATCGACTCCAGCAGCATGGTGGGCACGCACGGCACACGCGCCTCGTAATAGGAGCGGTTCCACATGCCGCGGCGGCTCCAATAGGGCTCGTATGTGGAGCGGATATCCTCCACCATCTGGGTCATTACTATGTCGGTCAGTTCGCGCGACAGATAGCGGTCGGCACCGCCCTCGAAGCGGCCGCCCTTGTCCTTGGTGTAGAAGATGCCGAGGGTGCCGATTATGTCGTCGTTCAGCCGCACGCCCGCATCGGAGTGGAACGCCAGAGCCATGTCGACGGGAATCCGCTTGCCCGCCTCTTTCGGCAGGCGCTCCGAGCCGCCCGCGAGCGCATTGACCCAATGAGCGCGCGACATGTAGTCGTCCTTGTAATCGTCCTTGTTCTCCTTGGGGGTATAGACATCCTCGGCGAAGCCCGACCACTGGAGCCAGTAGCGTGCACCCTCGCAGAAGCGCGGGTATTCGCTCGTCGAGGGCTCGTAATCGATATCGTCGCGGCGCAGCGCGGGCGACACCTCGCGCGCTATATTGCCGTAACCGCCGCCGATCTTCACGCCGTCGGCCGACACTATGCGGCCCGCCTCGTTGGCAACGTTGGTGAGCGTGACCAGCGGCCGCTCCTCCCCCGCCTCGAAGTCGAAGGTGCCGAGATAGACCCACATGCCGCCGCCCATGGTCTGGTTCACGGCGAAGCGGGTCTCGCCTCCGCGATGGTGCACGGTGTAGACCGCGCCGTCGGAGCTGTCGGAACCGAAGCTCGCGTAAGAGACGTAAACGGCGTACTCGCCATCCTCGGGGATCGCGGCACGCCACTCGGCACGGCTCTCGCGGCCGTCGGTCACGCTCTTCACCGAACGTGCGGTGCCGTCGCGGAACGGATTCTCGCCCGACATGTAGACATCCTTCTTATGCGCGAAACCCGCGCCCGCGTCGCCCCATTTCTCGGCGCCGTCGGTCTCGGAATACGCGGTGTCGTCGACTCCCTCGTCGTTGTCTATTATTATCTCGTTCAGCTGAGTATCCCTCTCGCGCGGAAGCAATACATTAGCTCCGGCATTCTCTAACATCGGTACCAGATAAGGCAGCACGAAACTCTGCGTGAAAAGATCCTCCACCGTCTCCCACAATCGCGAGCGCTGCCAGCGCCATATATTCTGGGTCTGGTCGAAATAGCGGCCGTGGCTCTGCCACATGGCTATATGACGCCCCGCGAGGCCCTCCGACGGCGCGTTCTGCGACGAAATGCGACGCACCAGAGGGTATTTCGACTGGTTGGTGAAACGCACTCCCTCGCGCGACGAGGTGCGGTAATAGTGCGGGATAAGTTCCTCGATGCGGCGGTTGTCGGTGATGAGCGACAGCTTGTATTTCGCATACTCCGCGGGCAGCGCCGAACGCACCGAGTCGTACATGGCCCGCACGTTGTCCTCGCGGAACGGGTAGTACGACAACCCGACGGAGGCGTATATTTCGAGTCGGTCGCCCGAGGCGTTCAGGCGGTCGATCTTCACCGAGCCGCCGAGAATCTCGCGGCCGACGATACGCGTCAGCACATCGGCTATCTCGCGCCGTTCGGCCGAGGTGAGGTTGCGGGCGGAGAGCGTCGCGGAGGTCATCGGCGCCACGAGTGCCACGACGGCGAACAATATGTCAAGAAACTTTTTCATCATCGCGGAACGATATTAGAAACAATCCGATTATAGTGAACAATGCGTTGTATCCCAAGAGTTCGAAGCCGATATGATAGCCGAACCTCTCGGCCGCCTGCCACTGAAGCAGCCAACTCAGCACGGGCGACAGCACGGCTATCGCGGGCACGTAGCGTTCGCGGATCCGACGGCGGCACGCCATGCCGAACACGAACATGCCCAGAATGGGCCCGTAGGTATAGCCCGCCATACGGAAAACGAGATTTATTACGCTGTCGTTGCCGAAGCGGTCGAACGCCACGATCACGACCGTCATGACCAGCGCCATAGCCAGATGGATGCGCTTGCGCAGACGCGCCAGACGCTCCTCGTCGTAATCCGCCGCGCCGTCGAGTATGTCGAGCGTGAACGACGTGGTGAGCGAGGTGAGCGCCGAACCCGCCGCCGAATAGGTGCACGAAATGAGCCCCACGACGAACACCACGCCCACGATCGCGGGCAGCCCGCCGTGCACGGCCACCAAAGCGAATGCTTGATCGCCTTTCTCGGGCGACGGCAGCCCCGTGCGATCGATATAGATGTAGAGAAGCGCGCCGAGAACCAGAAAGAACAGAATAACCACTATCTGGCACAATGCCGTGAGCACGATGTTGATCTGCGAATCGCGCACCGTGCGGCAGCTCATGTTGCGCTGCATCATGTCCTGATCGAGCCCCGTCATAGCCACCAGACACAGGGCTCCGCCCGCCACCATCTTCCAGAAATAGCGTGCCGACGAGGGATCGTCGAAGAACCACATGCGCGAATAGCCCGAAGCGGCCACGGCGTCGTAACACTCTGCGGCCGAGAATCCCAATCCGCGGCAAATGAACCAGATGCAGACCGCTATGCTCGCCACGAGGCACAAGGATTGCAATGTGTCGGTGAGGATGAGCGACCGCACCCCGCCCCACTTGGTGTAGAGCCACACGAGGAGCATGGTGAAGAGTATGTTGGCTATGAACGGAAGATTGAAGTAATCGAATACAAGCACCTGCATGACAGCGCATACGACGTAGATTTTGAGCGATGCTCCGAATATCTTCGACACAAGGAAGCACCACGCTCCCGTCTTGTGCGAGGTGATGCCGAAACGCCCGTCGAGATACTCGTAAAGCGACACCACGCCGCGGCGGTAAAACACGGGCACGAGCACGAAAGCCACTATCAGCTGCCCGATGGTGAATCCCACGACCATCTGCATGTAGGAGAACGAATCGACGGCCACCGACCCGGGTACCGATATGAAAGTGACACCCGACATGGCGGCCCCGATCATGGCCAAAGCGGCCATGTACCACGAGGTGCGGCGATTGCCGATGAAGAAACCCGCATTGTCGGCCCCGCGCCCCGAAACATAAGCCACCGAGAAGAGCAAAGCCAGATAGGCCAGCAATGTCAGCAATACCGAAAAAGGCGACATAGGAAGATTTTTTACCCCGCAAATATAACAATTCGCCACAAAATAATTGCAGTGTCGAATAAGTTTAATACCTTTGCATCCATTACGGTTAGGATATTTTTTCGAAAAGAGAATTGTTACATTAATACTTACACTATGGCTAAATTATTGAAAATAAGGGATTTAACATTGCGCGACGGTCAGCAGTCTTCATTCGCCACCCGTATGACGCAAGAGCAGATCAACCGTTGTCTGCCATATTATAAGGATGCGGGATTCTACGCGATGGAAGTATGGGGCGGAGCAGTGCCCGACTCGGTAATGCGTTATCTCGGCGAAAATCCGTGGACCCGTCTGGAGACCATCCACGAAACCATAGGCGACATTTCGAAACTCACCGCCCTGTCGCGCGGTCGCAACCTGTTCGGCTATGCGCCCTACACCGACGAGATCATCGACGGTTTCTGCCGCAACGCCATCGAGAGCGGATTGGGCATAATGCGTATATTCGACGCCTTGAACGACGTGGACAACGTGAAATCGACCGTGAAATACGTGAAGCAGTACGGCGGCATAGCCGACTGCGCGGTATGCTACACCGTGGATCCCAAATATCCCCAGCCCTCGTTTTTCCAGAGGCTGATGGGCAAGAAGGCTCCGAAGCCCGTGTTCACCGACGAGTATTTCCTCGACAAGGCCAAGCAGATGGCGGCTCTGGGCGCCGACATGATCACCATCAAGGATATGTCGGGTCTGATTCCCCCCAAGCGTATCAGCGCGCTGGTGAAACTCTTCAAGCAGCACGTGAACGTGCCCATCGATTTCCACACCCACTGTACCCCGGGCTACGGTCTGGCGTCGGTATTCTCGGCCATCGCCGCAGGCGTGGACGTGGTTGACACCAACTGCTGGTGGTTCAGCGAGGGTACGGGAGCACCCGCACTCGAACTTGTATATATCTTCTGCAAGAAGATGGACATCGACTTGGGTGTCAACATGGAGGCTGTGGCCAAGATCAACGAGCAGCTCGTAGGCATCCGCAAGGAGCTCGAAATGTCGGTATTCGGTGCCGAGAAACCCGCTCCCAAGCCGTTCAACCCGCTTACCGACAAGCTGCCCGCCGAAGTGGAGGCGCTGTTCGACAAGGCCGTGAAAGCCGCGCAGACCGACGACTTCGACACTCTGCTCGACGCCAGCCAGAAGATCGAGGCTTACTTCGGATTCCCCGCTCCCAACGAGCTGGTGCAGAAAGCCGAGATCCCGGGCGGTATGTACTCCAACATGGTGGCCCAGCTCAAGCAGCTCAAGTCGGAGGATATCCTCCCCCGCGCAATGGAGTTGATCCCCTCGGTACGTCTGTCGGCAGGTCTGCCGCCCCTCGTTACCCCCACCTCGCAGATCGTGGGCGCACAGGCCGTGAACTGCGCGATGGACGAGAAGGCGGGACGTCCCATGTACACCAACAAGAGCTCGCAGTTCGTGGGTCTGGTGAAGGGAGAGTACGGTCACACTCCCGTGAAGATCGATCCCGAGTTCCGTTTCAAGATATGCGGTGTACGCGAGGAGACTCCCTACGACACCTCGAAATACAAGATGCAGCCCAATCCCGAACTGCCCGAGGCAGGCGGCGTGAAGCTGGCAGCCAACGAGAAAGAGGTACTGCTTCTGGAGTTGTTCCCCTTGGTAGCCAAGAACTATCTGACCAACACCAAGAAGAAAGCTTACGAAGCCGAGCAGGCCGAGAAAGCTGCGCAGGCTGCACAGCAGAAAGCCGAGGAGAAGCCCGCAGCTCCCGTATATACGGCGCCTACGGCTCCCATCGCAGGTAACACGGTCAACGCTCCCCTGCCGGGCCGCGTGATCGGCATCAACGTCAAGGTGGGTGACACCGTGAAGATCGGCCAGTCGGTAATCACGCTCGAAGCCATGAAGATGGAGAACTCGATCACCACCGACTACGCAGGTACCGTAAAGCAGATCCTTGTGGCCGAGGGTCAGGCTGTACCCGCCGACGCTCCGATGGTAGTTGTGGGATAAGCGATTACCTAACACGAATAATCCCCGCGGCCGATCCGAATCGACTGCGGGGATTTCGTTTTTATTCGGGGGGCGCCGACGGCGGATCGTTGCGGCTGCGAGGGCGGGCTTTGCGCGAGCCGCCGAAGATAACGCCACGCTGCGGCGCAGTTTCTCGGGCGGCAACCTGCGGCCCGCACGACTCTGACGAGTAGCCCTCTTTTCTCTCAATGCTTTTTATACGTTACCTTTTGTGCGGACAAAAGGTAACCCAAAAACCGCCGCGGTGAAACGATTTCGGGCAGAGGGCGGCCGCGGGATAGGCTGACGCGTGTGGATAGAGTGAAAGATTATATTCATAAAACAGGCGTTACGCCTGCGACTCTTTAGAGTCGCGCAGTTCGCCGCCGCCCCACTGCGGCGGACTGCTATCGCATTCCGACCGCCGTCGGCGAACAGCATAAAACATCGTGATAATACGACTCGCAGAGTCGTTCGGGCCGCAACCTCTGCCCCGCGGAGGCCCGCTGTTGTTCGCGAATGCTCACACCGCGTTCCCCGCAGGCTGCGTCCCGAGCCCCCACCCTATCGCATCCCGTAGAACGCTATATGCGACGGATGGTCGGCATCGTGGTAGATACGCACGTCGCACGGCACGAAATCGGCCGCCGAGCATTTGTATATATCGACGAACTGCTGCGGATTGCGATCGAACAGCGGGAACCACGAACTCTGAATCTGAACCTTTATGCGGTGCCCCGCCATGAAGGTGTGCGCCACGTCGGGCATGGTGAAAGCGACCCGTTCGATCCTATCGGGCGTGAACGCCTCGGGCGTCGAGAATCCGTTGCGGTAGCGGCCGCGCATGATGTCGCCGCGCACCAGCATCTCGTACTCTCCGTCGGGCCCCACGTCGATGACCTTGACCACGAAATCGGCATCGGTGGTCGATATCGCGGCATATATGACGGCCTCCACGGCTCCCGCCATGGTAACGTCCTCCTCCAGCACGGGCGTGAGGAACGACAGCACGTCGTCGCGCGAGTCGACGAACTCCTGCCCCGCAACCATATACTCTTTCTTGCGGCGGCTTTGGGTATCGGGATAATACGGAACGGGATCCGACGGATCGGAGGTATATGCGCTGTAAGACTCGCGCACATCGGGAGCGGAATCCTGCAATACCCCCGTCTCGGCGATATAGAGTCTGCGGAGTTCGCAATCCCTATCTGGATTCCAGCCGTCCGACTCGCGCCAGCAGTTCTCGCCAGAGAAGAATACCAAGGCTCCCGACGACGATGCGCCGCCGTCGCCCTCGCCGCGAAGCATGCGATCGAATAAGGGAAACTCTATCTCATCGCGGAAAAACTCCGACATGGAATCCTCGGCGAAGACCGCATCGCCCAACCTGTTCGCATCGCCGTTGCCGCGCCAAGCTCCGTGCGCCCACGGCCCGACCACAATACGACAGTCGAGCGAGGGGTTGTTCCGACGGATGGCGCGATAGATGTTCCACACCCCGTAGGCATCCTCGGCATCGAACGTGCCGCCGACCATCAATATCGGCGCCGATATGTTTCGGGTCGCCCGCAGCGCGCTTCTCTGCCGCCACCACTCGTCGTAGTCGGGGTGGGCCGTCATGTCGTCCCAAAACGGAACGCGTCCGCCAAGTTCGGCCGTGATGTCGGCCACAGTATGCGTCATGAAATAGTCGTAGCTGCCGCCGCGCAAAGGCGACTCGAACGGAATGGGCTTGTCGGAGGGTTTGGTTCGCCCCGCAACGCCGAAATGGGGCAGGAACGACACGGCATCGCATACGGCGAAAGCGCCGTTGTGGTGGAAATCGTCACCCATGAACCAGTCGCCCACGGGAGCCTGCGGCGACACGGCGCAAATGGCGGGATGACCGCTCGCGGCAGCCATCAAAGCGTAGAACCCGCAATAGGAGTTGCCGTAGACTCCTACCCTGCCGTTGTGCTTGCGCACCTTGCGCAGAAGCCACTCCACCGAGTCGTAGGCGTCGCTCGCCTCGTCGACCTCGCGGCCCTGCTTGTTCTCTATGAAAGGACGCACGTTAACGAAGTCGCCCTCGCTCATCCACCGTCCCCGCACATCCTGAAATACGAATATGTATTCCGCTTCGAGATATTTGCGATAGATATCCTGTTTCCAGAAATCGGCGCTCTTCTTTCCGTAGGGTGCACAGCCGTAGGGAGTGCGCATGTATAGCATGGGGTGGTCGCCGCCGCGCTTGCTCTTGGGTGTGAAGACGGCGGTATAGAGACGCACGCCGTCGCGCATGGGGATCATATATTCGGCTTTCGCGTAATGTTCCTTGAACCATTTGGCATCGATGCCGCCGTCGGCATGCGCACCGAACGCCACGCACAAAGCAAGCAGCAGGAAAAAGATCTTCTTCATAGGACAACGATATAACAAACGGGACCATGCGTTCATAATCCCGTTTGCAAAAATAGTATAAAGAAGCCTGAAAAGCAATCAACCCTTGTTTTTATCGCCGTTTCGGGCGGTATATATATTGGTGACGTAGATAGTGAAGATCGGGAAGAACATCATGCCGAGTCCGGGCAGCATCACCGCCAGCACTTTGCCCACTGCGGTGACGGGGAATATCGCCGCGCCCACCGTGGTGACGTTCATCCACGCCCACCACAACGCGTTACCGAATCCATGCAGTTTGTCGTTTACCAAAACTTCGTAGTCATAGAACATGAGCGCAGCCAAATAGGTGAAACACACCACGGTGAAGATGTAGGCGCCGAATATGCGGCTTACGCGGCTGTCGATCATCCATTCCACGACCACCACCATGGCGACGAACGCGCGTATGAGAGTCAGTGCCATTATGGCGCCTGCCAGATCGTGCCCCATCGCCACGCCGCACCAGTGCAGGATGTTGAGATAGGGAATGGAGATCAACAGAAACAGGATGTTTATCAAGTAGTGGTGTTGCGATTTGCGATGCGAGAATATGGCGCCCAAAAAGTCTATGATGAACACGATGCACACGATAAATTGCAGCCACAAATACCAATCCGAATAGGTGCGGTGATCGCCCGTCAATACTTCGATCGATATCCCGACCATCAATGCTATCGCGGCGACCATACTCACCAATTTCATCCAATTGCTCTCAGTAATCATAGAATCAATATTTTAGGCGCATACTCGCAAATGTTATGCCGAATAAAAATCGATCGGCGGCTCAATTTTTTACAAAAACATTTTGCATAAATGAAAAATCGGCTTATCTTTGCACTCGCAATTAAGCAATGGCGAGATAGCTCAGCTGGTCAGAGCGCATGATTCATAATCATGAGGTCGAGAGTTCAAGTCTCTCTCTCGCTACGACGAAGGATTTGTTCCCGCGTTTGGGTCCTTGGTCGAAAACTCGGGATGTAGCTCAGCCCGGTTAGAGTACACGTCTGGGGGGCGTGTTGTCGCTGGTTCGAATCCAGTCATCCCGACTAACCGAAAAGCCTTGACAATCAAAAGATTGTCGAGGCTTTTTCATATTCGAATCCCACCGTTGCAACAAAAATGTCTCCACGGAGTACGCGGAGACAGTAGGTTAAAAACCTGCGGCATATAGCCTTATTGTGGTAAGATGTAGAATTCTTACGTCACAAATATAACAAAAAGTTCGAATTATTGCAAGTTTTTTCTTATTTTTGTAGAAACCTACCTAAATTTACCGATCATGGCCAAAACACTGGGAGTGGATCTGGGCACCAATTCAACGGGATGGGCCGTCGTGGAGCATACCGAAAACGGATACGCGTTAAAGGACAAAGGCGTCGACATTTTTCAAGAGGGAGTCGCTCGCGACAAGAACAACGAGAAACCCGCCGTACAGGACCGAACGATGGCAAGAGCCTTGCGCCGCCACTACTTTCGGCGCCGACTGCGAAAAATCGAGCTGCTCAAAGTACTCGTGCGCTACGACTTGTGCCCGCGGTTGACCGACGAGCAGTTGGACACGTGGCGAAAGGAGAAGCGCTATCCTCTCGACGATGAGTTTCTGCAATGGCAGCGTACCGACGACAACGAGGACAAGAATCCGTATCACGACCGTCAAATCGTTCTGAATCGAACCCTCGATCTCGAAAACCGCGAGCACAGGCATCTGCTCGGTCGGGCGATTTATCATCTGGCCCAGCGCCGCGGGTTCCTCAGCAACCGCAAAGAGGCAGGCAAGGATAAGGAAGACGGCGAGGTCAAGGAGAGCATCCGAAACCTGTCGGTCGAGATGAAAAAGTCGGGATGCCGCTATCTGGGAGAGTATTTCTACGAGCTGTACCGTCGCAAGGAGAAGATACGCGGAAAATACACCTCGCGCAACGAACATTATCTGGCGGAGTTCAACGCCGTGTGCGAGCGGCAGAACATTCCCGAAAAGTGGCGCGAAGAGCTGCATCGGGCGATATTCTTCCAGCGGCCGCTGAAATCGCAGAAAGGGCTCGTGGGCAAATGCACCTTCGAACCGAAAAAGAGCCGCTGCCCCGTGTCGCATCCGCGTTTCGAGGAGTTTCGCATGTGGTCGTTCATAAACAACATACGCATTACGACGCCGCAGGATGACGCGCCGCGGCCTCTGACACAGGCGGAGGTCGAGACCGTCGTGCCGCTTTTCATGCGCAAGAGCAAGCCCTATTTCGATTTCGAGGAGATAGCGCGCAAGATCGCGGGCAAGGGAAGATATGCCTGCAAGAACGATCGGAACGAAGCACCCTACCGCTTCAACTTCTCACGCACGGTCACCGTGTCGGGATGTCCCGTAACGGCGGCGCTCGTCGCGGCTCTCGGAATCGGACACCTGTCGGAGCTCCGCGGCATGTATCGGCTCGGGGAGGGAAAGACTGTCGATCAAGTGGTGAACGACGTGTGGCATGCGCTGTTCTCGTTCGACGACGATGACCGTCTCGAAGAGTGGGCGAAAAAGAGGCTGCAACTCACCGACGAACAGGCGAAAGATTTCACGGCCATACGGATGCCGCAGGACTATGCGGCCCTGAGCCTTAACGCCATCGACAAGATGCTGCCCTACCTGCGGTGCGGCTGCCGCTACGACGAGGCGGTCTTTCTGGCCAACCTCAAAGCCGCTCTGCCGCACGATATATATGCCGACGAACGACGCCGTGCGGAGATCGAGAGCCAAATCGTATCGATACTTACTAACTACGAAAGGAATCCGTATGACAAATACGACTCCAAGGAGCGCCGCATCGCCAATTACTTCAGCGATAACGGGATCGACGTATCGCGCCTCGGCAAGCTCTACCACCCCTCGATGATAGAGGCTTACCGAAAAGCACGTCCGAATGCGGCGGGGATCGTGCTGCTCGGATCGCCGCGCACCTCGGCGATCCGCAACCCCATGGTCATGCGGGCGCTGCACAGACTGCGGGCGTTGGTGAACCGTCTTTTACTGGAGGGTAAGATCGACCGCGACACGAAGATCAACATAGAATTTTCCCGACGCCTGAACGACGCCAACCGCCGCAAGGCCATAGAGCAATATCAACGCGAGCGCGAAGCCGAAAACCACAAATATGCCAAAGAGATACGGGAGCAGTATGCCGCCCAGACGGGTCGGGAGATCGAACCATCGGATGACGACATACTGAAATACCGTCTGTGGGAGGAGCAGAAGCACGTATGTCCGTATACGGGACGACAGATAGGCATCGCGGATTTCATCGGTTCGGCGCCGATGTTCGACATCGAGCATACCGTTCCGCGAGCCCGCGGAGGCGACGACTCGCAGATGAACAAGACGCTTTGCGACAGTCGCTTCAACCGCGAGACGAAGCAGGCGAAACTACCGTCCGAGCTCTCCGTCCACGCCGAAATAATGGCCCGCATAGAGTCGTTCGGCTGGCAGGAGAAGACGGAGAGCCTGCAAAAGCAGATCGAAGCGCAGGTCAGAAAGAACGCCGCGACGAAGGCCGAAAAGGACAGCGCCATACAGCGCCGCCACTATCTGAAAATGCAGCTCGACTATTGGCGCGGGAAATACGAGCGCTTCACCATGACCGAGGTTCCCGATGGGTTCAGTAACCGACAAGGGGTCGACATAGGCATCATAGGCCGCCATGCGAGGCTATATCTGAAAACGGTTTTCGACCGCATCTACACGGTCAAGGGCGACACGACCGCCGCTTTCCGCACGATGTGGGGTTTGCAGAAAGAGTACACACGAAAGGAGCGCGTGAATCACGTGCACCACTGCATCGACGCCATCACCATCGCCTGCATCGGCCGCAAGGAGTATGACTCGTGGGCGCAATATGCCGCCGCCGAGGAACATTACAAATACGGGAAAGGTCCCAAACCGCATTGTGAAAAGCCGTGGCCGACCTTTACCGAGGATGTCGGTGCCGTGGCCGAAGAACTGCTCGTATCGCACGACACGCCCGACAATATGGCCAAACAGACCCGCAAGAAAATACGGGTCAGAGGCAAGGTGAAATCGAATGCCGCGGGAAAGCCCGTCTACATGCAGGGCGACACGGCACGCCGAAGACTGCACCAAGAGACTTTCTACGGTGCCATCAAACGGGGCGATGATATAAAATATGTGGTACGGAAGTCCCTCGGCGATCTCAAGGCATCCGACATCGACAAGATCGTGGACGAAGCCGTCAAGGCCCGTGTGAAAGAGGCTGTCGATAAGGTAGGCTTCGCCAAGGCGATGAACCCCGACGAATATACGATATGGATGAATGAGCAGAAGGGAGTACCCATCCGCAAGGTGCGCATATTCACGCCGAGCGTAACGCAGCCCATATCGCTGAAGAAGCAGCGCGATCTGTCGGACAAGGAGTACAAGCAGGACTACCACGTCACCAACGACGGCAACTACTGTATGGCCGTCTACGAGGGGCAGGACAAAAAGGGCCGCACGAAACGCACGTTCGAAATCGTCAGCAATCCGATGGCAGCCGAGTATTTCAAAAGGAGCGCCGACCGAGAAGGACGCCCCGATCTGGTGCCGTCGGCCGATGGGAACGGATATCCGTTGAAATGTATCCTGAAGGCGGGAACCATGGTGCTCTTCTACGAGAACTCGCCCGCGGAGCTGTACGAATGCACGCGCAAGGAGCTGGCGAAAAGGCTGTACAAGGTAACTGGAATGAGTACATTAACCGTATCAAAAAATTCCTATGGCCGAATTACGCTGAAACACCACCAAGAAGCCCGCCCTGCCGCGGACTTGAAAGCCAAAAGCGGCGAGTGGAAAACGGGCGAGGAGTACAGACCAGTGATATCACTATTGCATACCCAGCTCAATGCCTATATCGAAGGCTATGACTTCGAACTGACGGTAACGGGAGAACTGAAATTCAAACGAGAGATGCCATGCTGAAACGAGCCTTGTTTTTTTCGACGCCCTATTGCCTGAGTCTGCGGAACGGGCAGATGATCATCCACACCCGAGAGGCGCCCGACATGCAGAAAAGCGTCCCGATAGAGGATATCGGGTTCGTGGTGCTGGAGGATCAGCAGACCTCCGTCACATTGCCCCTGCTCAACGCTCTGTCGGACAACAACGTGGCCGTGATCCTCTGCGGCGACAACCGCATGCCGAACGCCATGCTTATGAATCTGGATTCCAACAGGACGCAGGGCGAAAGCTATCGGGCGCAGATCGATGCGAGCGAACCGCTGAAGAAGGGACTTTGGAAACAGATCGTCGAGGCAAAGATCCGTAATCAGGCGGCTCTGTTACGGAAACTGGGACGCGACGGCGACAAGTTGAAGCCGTACTACATGAATGTCAAGAGCGCCGACGCGGACAATCGGGAGGGTATCGCGGCAAAGATCTATTGGTCGGAGCTGTTCGGTGCGAATTTCGCCCGCTTCCGAGAGGGTTCTCCGCCCAACAACCTGCTCAACTACGGTTACACGCTCCTGCGGGCAGCCGTAGCACGATCGATCATGGGGTCGGGACTGTTTCCCGCATTCGGAATCTTTCACCGCAACCGTTACAATGCATTTCCGCTGGCCGACGACCTGATGGAACCCTATCGGCCATACGTCGACGAACAGGTTTATAACCTCTACCGACAGGGGCACGAGCAGTTGACACGCGAGGTGAAGAGCACACTGCTGCGGGTTCTGTTCGCGGATACCCGATTCGACAACGTGACGCGGCCCCTCGAAGTCGGGCTGACGTTCACCACCTCGTCGCTGGCCAAATGCTTCGCGGGAATACGGAAAAAGATTGCATACCCGTTATTGGAATAATCAGATGTCGGAGTTACGTTTGAATGCTTATCGGATCATGTGGTTGTTTGTATTTTTCGATCTGCCGACCAATACCAAAGCCGAACGGCGCCATGCCGCCCAATTCCGCAAGGCTCTGGAAAAGGATGGCTTTACGATGATGCAATATTCGGTCTATGTCCGACATTGCGTCTCGAAAGAGAATATGCGGGTACACATGAATCGGGTTCGGCGGTCGATGCCGCCGTCGGGATATACGAGTATTCTTGCCGTGACCGACAAACAGTACGGGGATATCCTTAATTTCTGGGGCAAGACCGAACGGGCGAAGCCCGACATGCCCCAGCAGTTGGAATTTTTTTAGGGATTTTTTACTATATTTGTTCGTAGAAACCGAAAAAACGCATCAAATCGACTTCACCGAAAGCCCGAATCGTGTTTTTCAGCGACTTATTCAAGCTGTAAATCGCACGATATCAATATACTTAAAGCGCGGCGTTGTGGTTTGATGTAGAATTTTAATAAGATACAACCAACTGGCTGGAGGAACGGACATTTATACCGTTGTGGTTTGATGTAGAATTTTAATAAGATACAACTTCCTTCTCCGTCTGCAAATGATTGCGCAGTTGTGGTTTGATGTAGAATTTTAATAAGATACAACTCGAATGGTTGGTAGTCGCTATGATACCGAGTTGTGGTTTGATGTAGAATTTTAATAAGATACAACGGGTTCATTCCTTTGATTTTGTCGATTGCTGTTGTGGTTTGATGTAGAATTTTAATAAGATACAACTACAATAAACCAATCCTCGACGCTTGTTGCGTTGTGGTTTGATGTAGAATTTTAATAAGATACAACTATCCACTTTTAAAATATAATCGCCGTACGGTTGTGGTTTGATGTAGAATTTTAATAAGATACAACAGAAGGTTGGTAAACAAGTTGATGACGATAGTTGTGGTTTGATGTAGAATTTTAATAAGATACAACAGTTAAGCCAAACTAATTCTAATGTGTTCAGTTGTGGTTTGATGTAGAATTTTAATAAGATACAACGACGCGAAACGCTTGCGGGTCTCTGCATCGTTGTGGTTTGATGTAGAATTTTAATAAGATACAACCAAAAGAGCATGTAACAAACGCCCTCAACGGTTGTGGTTTGATGTAGAATTTTAATAAGATACAACTAACTGTGGGACGGTGTCAAATAATAGCACGTTGTGGTTTGATGTAGAATTTTAATAAGATACAACGAAGCCGAGGTGATGTATTTCGATGTGAACGTTGTGGTTTGATGTAGAGTTAATATACTACGACAAAGATTGCCATGTAGTCG
>CAYMIH010000014.1:0-10237 GCA_964390585.1 uncultured Alistipes sp. | reverse complement strand
ACGTTGTGGTTTGATGTAGAGTTAATATACTACGACAAAGATTGCCATGTAGTCGGCGGTAATACAATGGCTTAAATTTCAAGCAATCCGAAGATCGATATTCGTTGGCAGGTATAGGCGCATGTTTATAAAAAAGGCGTAGCACCATGCCCCCTCCGCGTGGTGTTGGCGAGATTCAATTCACCCCCGAAATCACGTGCTTCGCAACAAAGATGAGATATTTTGCGGGATTTCTATTCTACGAGATTGTCATTATAAAAAATAGCGGCTCGGAATCTTGAGTGAGGGACTACAACCCCCGTTTCGGATTCCGAACCGCTATTTCGGATGCAAATATAACACTCGTTTTCGATATTTGCAAACTTTAGGCTTGTCATATTTTATTTTGATGTTTTGCGGCTCTCCAGAGTCGCACGAGCCGCAGCCTCGCTCCGCAGGCTACGTCTCGCGATTACAAGCCGAAATCGGATAAAATCCGACCCGAATGCGTCCTGTCCTACTCGGCCTCGCGCACTATACCCTTCTTGGAACGGCCGTCGACATATATGTAGAGCGGCTTCGCGAACTCCACGCAACGCAGATACTCACCGTCGAAAACGGCAGGCATGGCATTCAGACGTTCGATATCCAGCAGGCCGTCGCCCTGCGACGGATTGAGCGACAGATACCCCACCCCGAGCGACGTCACGTTCTGGAAGAAGTGGGTACCCTGACTCGACTCGATGTTGAAGTCGGGCAATGCGGCCTCGACTATCACGCGGGCCTCGGATATGTGCGCCCACTTGACGGGCACGCCCAGATTGGGATCCGACGATCCCCAACGCCCCGTGCCTACGAGCACGTATTCGCACCCCTTGTCGCGCATGCGCTTGTTGAGCTCGAACAGTTCGTCGGCAATGGGCTGCGTGTGCAGCGACGAGAATTTGTCGAACTTGACATAAACAATATGCCGAATATCGCGCATGAGTCCCACGCCCAAAGCGCATTCGGAGTAGACTATGGCGTCCGAAGTGTCGACCCGCGACCAGTCGAGTTTGGCGCTCTCCTCGTTGCGGATGATGGGACGGATCTGCAACAGATTGAATATCTGCATCGCGCCCGCGGGAACGTCCATATTCACCGCGAACTCTATCTCCACGGGGCAACGCATTTCCTCCTCACCCATCTTCAGCATGTCGCGTATGATGTCGGCCAGCGGGAACGAACCATATTTCAGAATACGGTTGAACGTTATGACGCGGAAATAACGCGACAGCATGGGGCTTTCGCTTATGCGGTTGTTCTGATAATCGTAATACGAGCACGCGAATTTGGCGTTGCGGAAATCGTTCATCCGCGAAACGGGTATACGCTCGATGTTCACCGCATCGTCGGTCGAGGGACGGAAACGGTCGGGGTTGAGACTCAACGCCATCACCTCGGTCTGCGCATCGCGCACGGCCAGTTCGGGCGTCGAGGTCTGCAACACCTTGTCGGGATAGGCGGGCGAGAAGCGCATGCTTTTGCCGCCGTCGACCACGGCCTTGCCGAGTCCCATGACGATGTTGCACACGCCGTCCTCGGCCTTCTCGTAGCCTAATGGATAGAGGTTCTGCGAACGCGCCACGCCCGACAGCGTGGGGAAGAAATAGCCGTTCTGCTCGGTGCCGCACACCTCCTGAATCAACACGGCCATCTTCTCCTCCGACAGCAGATTCTGCGACGACTGTATGTAGGCTCGCGACGATGTGAAATACACCGACGCGTAGACGCTCTTTATGGCGCGCACCAGCATGCGCAGCATCTGGTCGTCGTTCTCGCATCGGGGAATCATGTAGGTGGAGTAGATTCCCGCGAAGGGCTGGTAGTGCGAATCCTCCAATTTGGACGACGAACGTATGGCCAGCGGTTTGCGGCACGTCTGCACGAAGACCTTCAGTTTCGAGTACAGCTCCACGGGCAGCATGGAATTGAGGAACTCCGACAATATGCCCTCGTCGTCCACCTCCTGCGATATCACGTATTTCAGACCGTTCAGGCGGATGAATTGGTCGAAATAGTCGGTCGCGATGACCAGACTGCGCGGAATCATGATGCGGACGTTGGGATATTTGTAGTAGTGGTTGTATTTGGCCAGCATGCTGTTCATGAATGCCAGTCCGCGCGCCTTGCCGCCTATGGAACCTTCGCCGAGACGCGCGAAACCTATCGCGTCGCTGTAAGTCGCCTCGTCGAACTGCGCCACCACACCCTGCCCCAGCATCGTGCGATAGTCCTTGAACATCGACACCAGAGCCGCCCTATGCTCGGCCGTGGAGCTGAAATGGCTGCTGTTGATGCTTCGCAGCACGTTCGCCAGCGGGAACAGACCTCGCGAATAGAGCCACTTCGAGAGGTGCATGTGCGACAGATGGAACTCCAGCACGTCGTCGGGCACCGTGGCGATCAACTCCTGCATCTGCATCAGGTCGCGTGCACGGCCCACCACGGCTCCTGTCTCAAGGTCGCGGAAAACGAACTCGCCGAAACCGAACTCGCGAAGAATCACATCCTGCAACTCGGACAGCAGCGTTTTCGAGGTCTTGGCGATGAATCCCACGCCTAACGACTCGGCCACCGAACGGTAGTTCACCTGCGACGACTGCATGATGATGGGCATCCACGGCGTCTCGGCCTTTATCATCTTGCAAATGTCGATGCCCGCGTCGCTCTTCTCGTCCTCCGACTTGTCGCCCTGCTTGAGTATGAGGCCCACATCGGAAATCACGCCCAGAAGATTCTTCTTGTAACGCGCGTAGAGCTCCACCGCATCGGTGTAATTGGTGGCGAGCAGGACCTTGGGACGCGAACGCTTGCGGTTGATCTGCTGCTGCTCGTTGTAGGCGTCTTTCAGGAACTCGCTGTTCTGCACCAGCAGGATCTTATAAAGCTCGGGCAGATAGGTGGAATAGAAGCGCACCGAATCCTCCACTAACAGAATGGCCTGCACGCCGCCCTGCGTAATATCCGACTCGGCGTTGAGCCTATCCTCCATAAGTTTTATGATGGCTATTATGAGGTCGGTATTGCCGTGCCAGCAGAATATGTTGTCTATGGCCGTGCAGTTCTGCTCCTCGATCTGACGATAGATCTCCTTCGAAAAGCTGGTGAGCAGAACCACGGGCAGATTGGAGCGCAACTCCTTCACGCGACGCGCGAAATCGAACACGTTCGGCTCGCCCACGTTGTACATGGTAAGGACGAAATCGAATCCGTCGGGCCGTCGCGACAGCAGTTCCAGAGCCTCGGCCGTGGACTCCACGCGCGTGAGCGACGGCGGATTGCTCATGTTGAGCTCCATGTATTCGCGGTTGATCTGCGACTCTATATGGCCGTCCTCTTCGAGGATGTAGCCGTCGTAGGGGCAGCACACGAGCAGGATCTTGTGAATACGATGCTGCATGAAGCAGTGCTGCTTCTGGTTCTCCACTGTCAAATAGGCGTGATCGTGCATATCAATTGATTTTCGATCGTTATAAGATTTATATATTTCGACATCGCCCGCGCGGCGGACTGCCCGCAAAATTTTACAATGCCCAAGCGTCGCTCCACGACAACGCGAAACCGCCGTCGGTCAGCTCTACGGGCAGCCACACGTAACGTCCGTCGATGGCGTTCTTGGGGTTCCATCTGTCGCCCATATATATGAATGTGTCGCGACGGCCCTCCACGGGCAGGATGTAGGTGCTCTGCGACCGGAATGTCTTGTCGGCATCGGCGCCCTTGCAGGGATTGCCCAGCTCGGTCCACTCGCCCATCACGCTGTCGGCCACGGCCGAGCGCGCCGCATTGGGATCCCATCCCGTGCAGCCCGACATCATGAGGTAGTAGCGGCCGCCGTGCTTGAAGATGGCGGGAGCCTCCATCGAACGTCCGACGAAAGCCCGCACGTAACGGCCCGAATGGGCGGTGTAGTCGTCGGTCAGCTCGGCGATCTGCAAAGTCTGGTTCTCCTCCGAGGCGTAGATATGGTAGGCTTTGCCGTCGTCATCGACGAAAAGCGTCATGTCGCGCGCCATCTGTCCTCCCGCGAAATCGCGGATAAGGAATCGCTCGTTTTTAAGACTCTCGGGCCACGTCTCGAACTTCGCATCGACGGCCGCTTTCGCCTCGTCGCTCGCATTCAGGGGCCAGATGCCGGCGTTCACGCGTCCCGCATGCAGAAATTCGTAAGGACCCGCGATGTTGTCGCTCACCGCCACGCCGCTCTGCGCCGCACCGTATCCTTGGTCTTTCAGCTCCAGATGGAACCACATCACGAACTTGCCAGTCTTCTCGTTGTATATGACCTTCGGACGCTCCAGAATACACCCCTTTTCGATGGGGCTGCCCGAACCCTCGGGTGCCACGGCCAAGGCTATGCCCTCGTCGCGCCAGTCGTAAAGATTCTTCGACGAATAGCAGTGAACGCCCACGTTGGCACGGTTGCCGCCTCCGCCTTCGGTCTTATGTTCGCCGAACCACCAGTAGCGGCCCTTGTGGAATATGATACCTCCGCCGTGCGCGTTGATGGGCACGCCGTTGTTGTCGACCCACACCTCGGCGGGTTTGAAACTCTTGTCACCGCCGCAAGAAACGCATGCGGCCGAAGCGACAAGCATTGCACAAAATGTAAAGAATCGTCTCATATCGCTGTTTTATATGGTTGACAAATATACGGAATATTGTCGAATATAGACACGGAATGGTTATTTTTGTCCCCGAATAAACGTCAAAACCAAACGAACATGAAAGTGAATGTGGAAGAGAGAGTCGCAACGGCCCGCGAACTGTTTCGGGCGGGATACAACTGCGCGCAATCGGTATTCCTCGCCTATCGCGACGTGGCGGGATTCGACGAAAAGACCGCAGCCACGGTGGCGGCACCTTTCGGCGGCGGACTGAGCCGCCTGCGCGAGGTGTGCGGAGCGGTGAGCGGCATGGCCATGACGATAGGATTCATAGTGCCCAACGACCGTCCCGACGACGGTCCCGCTAAGAAAAACACCTATGCCGCCGTGCAGGAGGCGGCCGAAAAGTTCCGCGCCGAGAACGGGTCGGTCGTATGCCGAGAACTTCTGGGACTCACGCAGCGTAAAGACGACCCCACCCCGTCGGAGCGCACGGCCGAGTACTACAAAAAACGCCCTTGCGTGGAGTATGTGGCCTGCGCGGCGAGAATCGTGGGCGAAAAACTCAACTCCGCGAGCGAGTCGGAATAGATTGCCGAGACGTCGCGGAGATGCGGATCGCAAATAAAAGGCTGCCTATTTTCGGGCAGCCTTTTGCTTTCGGATTGCGGCTTGCGAAGCTCTCGAACGAACGCCGCATTCGCAAGATACCGCTTATTGTTTCGAGTTCTGCTCCTTCAGCAGATCGCGAATCTCCGCCAGCAGCGTCTCCTCCTTGGAGGGCGCAGGCGCGGGAGCGGGAGCCTCGGCCTTCTTGCGCATGAAACGGTTCATCAGTTTCACCATCAGAAACACACAGAAAGCCAGAATGAAGAAATCGACGCACTGCTGAATGAAAGCGCCGTAATTCCAATAAATTGGTTCGGCGGCCTCGGCGGGTGTCTTGCCGCCGGTAATCAGTTCGGCTCCCGACGACACCACGTCGCGCACGCGCGAGATGTTGAGCCGCAGATCCGAAAAGCTGGTATTGCCCATCACCGCCGCGATGGGAGGCATGAGAATATCGTTGACCAGCGAAGTCACGATCTTTCCGAACGCGCCGCCGATGATAACGCCGACGGCCATGTCCATCACGTTGCCCTTCACGGCGAACTCCTTAAATTCCTTTAGAAATCCCATAACGAAAATATTTGATTGTTGAATAAATGCACCGTAAACCGCCGCTAAGATAACCATTAAAATTCATTCGGCAATGGAATCGCGCGTCGACATGCCCTGTTCTCCGCGACACCGCGCATACCCTACCCCGTACAAACCGCAGACAATGCGAATCTGTCGAGCGGAAGAAGTGACTGAATAGCGTTATAATATTACAAAAACATTAAAATTTACGACTTTTTTTGTCCGTTCGCATTAAATTTTTACCTTTGCGACGTGTTTTCGAAGTATCGAGTTTTATTGCATTGAAATTTACCGATTGAAATGTCGCTCAAGTTCCGATATAAACAGCCGATCAAATGTTATGCCTTGGGGTATAATGCGATTTGCGAAGACGAAAAAGAAAGAGAGTATGCCTGCGGCACGCTCTCTTTTTCGATTCATACGACAGATGTAAGCTATTTCAACACAATACTTTTTATTAATTAAACCCAATTCTGATGAAAAAACTTTTATCATTGATCGTTTCGATCGTGGCTGTTTGTACGCTGAGCGCCCAGACCACCACGTCGAGCATGAACGGTAAGGTTACCGACGAGAATGGAGAGGCGCTGGTGGGAGCTACCGTCATCGCCGTGCACACTCCGTCGGGAACGCAGTACGGCGCCATAACCAACGCCGACGGTCGCTACAACCTGCAAGGTATGCGCACGGGCGGTCCCTATTCGCTTACCGTTTCGTTCGTGGGATACCAGTCGGTCGAGCTGACGGGTATCACGCTCAACCTCGGCGAGCCCCGTACCTTCGACGTACAGCTCAAAGAGACTCAGGAACTCGACGCCGTCGTTGTGGTAAGCACGGCCAACAGCCGATTCAACGCCAACAAGACGGGTGCCGCATCGAACTTCACGCGCGGCGTGATAGAGAACCTGCCGTCGATCGACCGCAGCATATCGGATATCGTGCGTCTCAGCCCCTTGGCAAGTTCTACCAAAAGTTCTACGGGCGGCATCTCGTTCGCCGGAACCAACAACCGCTACAACTCGTTCCAGATCGACGGTGCCGTGTCGAACGACGTATTCGGCCTCACCGCATCGGGTACCAACGGCGGCCAGACGGGCACCAACCCCATCTCGATGGAGACCATCGAGGAGGTTCAGGTGGTAATCGCCCCCTACGACGTTCGTCAGAGCGGATTTACGGGCGGCGGCATCAACGCCGTGACCAAGTCGGGTAACAACACGTTCCGCGGCTCGGCCTACACCTATTATAAGGATAACAACCTCGTGGGCAAGGGCGCAACGGGTCAGAAGTATGCCGAGCAGACGACTCAGACCTACGGCGTCACTTTCGGCGGTCCCATCGTGAAAGACAAGCTGTTCTTCTTCGTAAGCGGCGAGTACTACAAGGACGAGACTCCATCGACAGTGTACGACTCGAACAACGTCAAAGGTTTCGCGACTCAGGAGCAGCTTACGCAGATCCGCAACCAGTACAAGGTTCTGACGGGTTACGATACCGCCGACTTCGGCCAGCACACTCCCGAGACTTGGTCGGCCAACGTTCTGGCACGTATCGACTGGAACATCAACGACAACAACAAGATGATGCTCCGCTACAACTACGGCGGCGCATCGCTCGACCGCTACTCGACCTCGAACAGCTCGTACACTTTCAACGACGCCGCTTTCGACCAGCGCAACGAGACTCACTCGCTCGTGTTCGAGTTGCAGTCGCGCTTCAGCAACAACGTATCGAACGAGTTGCGCGCAGGATGGACACGTGTACGCGACTGGCGCGAGGCGGCCGCTCCCGACGGAGCGCCCAACGTGTCGGTGACGGTGGATAACTCTTACGTCGACGGCAGCGAGACCAAGAACCGCAAGACCACCGTATATCTCGGCACCGAGTATTGCTCGTATGCCAACCAGCTGGATCAGGACATCTTCACGCTGACCGACAACCTCACTTGGTACAAGGGCAACCACACCGTAACGTTCGGTACCCACAACGAGTTCTACCGCATGTACAACGTATACGCGCAGAACGCGACGGGCGGCTGGGCATTCAACTCGATAGAGGATTTCATGAATAACGATGCCAACACGTTCCGATACACCTACTACAACAATACCGATCTGGACGAAAAAGGCAACTGGGGTGCCAAATTCGGTGCCGCGCAGTTGGGATTCTATCTTCAGGACGAGTGGCGCGTCAACGACAAGTTCACTTGGACCTACGGTCTGCGCCTCGACATTCCCATCATGTTCAAGAAGCCTTCGGTGAACGAGGAGTTCAACGAGTCGGAGCAGGCGAAAAAATACGGCGTAGCCACTGGCGACATAGCATCGGGCCGTGCGCTTCTGTCGCCCCGTATGGGATTCCGCTGGTATGTGGACGAGGATCGCAACATCCTGCTCCGCGGTGGTCTGGGTCTGTTCACGGGCCGCGTGCCTTTCGTATGGATGTCGAACCAATACTCTAACTCGGGTGTGGATCAGGTATCGGTTACCGCTTACCGTCCGAGCAACGACAAGGATGAAAACAAGGTTCCCCCTCTCGGCAGCGATATCAACGCCGAGACGGTAAAGGCTATGGGCTTCAAGGCAAGTTCGGCTACGATCAACGTGGTGGACAAGAAATTCAAGTATCCGCAGGTGTTCCGTATCAACGCAGCCGCCGATTTCAATCTCGGCAACGGCTGGCAGGCAACGCTGGAGGCTCTCTATTCGAAGACTTTCAACAACATGTACGTGCAGAACATCGACTACGAAGACAGCGGTCTGAAGTTCTACGCCGCAGGCAGCAACATGGCCAATGCCGCCAATACCAACGTCGTATACAAGAACGTGACCTCGTACAGCGACATCATCTACCTGAAGAATACCAACAAGGGTTACTCTTACTCGCTGACCGCACAGCTCCGCAAGAGCTTCGCATTCGGCCTCACGCTCGATGCGGCCTACACGTTCGGCCACTCGTACAGCGTTTACGACGGTACTTCGTCGGTGGCTCTGTCGAACTGGAAGTATAACTACGCTCGCGAGACCAACGATCCCGAACTCGCCATATCGGGCTTCGACATTCCCCACCGCATCATAGCTTCGGCCAACTACAACGTGCGCTACGGCAAGAAGAGCCGCTGGGGCAGCAATGTGGCCCTCATCTACGAGGGACACTCGGGTCAGCCGTACTCGCTCTACTACTATTTCAACAGCAATCTTCCCAGCGGAAGTCAGTCGGTAAACGGCGACGGTGTCAACGGCAACGACCTGATCTACATTCCCAGTGCCGCAGAGGTGGCGAACATGAATTGGAAATCGGATGCCGACATGAACAACTTCGAGCAATTCATACAGGGCAACAAGTATCTGCGCAAAAATCGCGGCAAGTGGTCGGAGCGCAACAAGCTCCGCATGCCGTTCGAGAGCCAGTTCGATTTCAGCTTCTCGCAGGATTTCATCTACAACCTCAAGCGCGGCGGCAAGATCTCGCTCATGTGGACCGTGATGAATGTGGCCAACCTGCTCAACAAGGATTGGGGCAAATATTACAGCAACGTATATGCATTCGCTCCCCTGACCGTAACGGGTGTGACCGAGGTTCGCAACAACAATAATGAGGTTATCGGTTACGATCCCACCTACTCTTATTACGAGAACACCAAGTCGCTCGACGACTATCTGTCGCGTTGGAGAATGCAGTTCGGCATTCGCGTGACGTTCTAATCGCGCATTGCGACGACAAATACCCGAAGGGCTGTCTAAGATTTGTTAGACAGCCCTTTTTGTGTCGACCGTGTTTTCGGGCTATATGCAGCCGTTGTTTTGCGCCATGTCGTCGGGCCCTCCCCCTCGGCTCGCGCAGTCCTGCGGACTGCAAAACTCGCTGTTCGCCGACGGCGGCAGGAGTGCGTGAGCAGTCCGCCGCGAGGGGGCGGCGGCGAACTGCGCGACTCCAAAGAGTCGCAATACCTACATTATAATATATTCGGGCGGCAGCCTGCGGAGACCGCAAACGAACGCAAAGTGAGTTGCGGGCCTCCGCGCGGCGAGGCTGCGGCCCGCGCGGCTCTGAGGAGCCGCAAAATAGATGGTCTTTTAGCTTGCGGTTGCGAGTCGTAGCCTGCGGAGTGAGCGAATAGCGAGCCTCCGCGTGGCAGAGGCTGCGGCCCGCGCGGCTCCGAGGAGCCGCAAAACATTAAACCATAGATGATTATTTCCTTATCTGACTATTGTAGAAAGCAATACGTTCGCGGCAAACACGCTCAATGATATCGCGGAGTTGTTCGACCTTGGGGATCAAGGCTTCGATATCCTCTTTTGCAATCTCGAAGTCGGGATTGTAACGAGACTCGATATAGGCTCGCTGCAATAAGTCAAACAACCGTTTTTCCTCCTCGGTGTCGCGCGGGAATACATTGAAAATCTCCGTAGTATGTTTCTTTGCGG
>CAYMIH010000013.1:0-42764 GCA_964390585.1 uncultured Alistipes sp. | reverse complement strand
AATACTAACGAAAAAGGAATCCCACCGAACGGGGATTCCTTTTCGTTTGTCGCACAATTTCGGCCGCGCGTCGGGACCGAGATGCGTTAAAAGTTCTCGATGATCTCCTTGTTGGTGTAGGCGTCGGCGCCGTAGCACGTCTTGAGGTATGCCAGACCGTTCAAGTAATCCTCCTCGGTGAACGAATCGGTGGCCTCCTTGGCTACCACCACGTCGTAACCCAAGCAATATGCGTCGGCCGAGGTGTGGCGCACGCACATGTGGGCATGCAGTCCCGTCATGATGACGGTCTTGACGCCCAGCTCCTTCAGCAGGATATCCAGATCGGTCTGGAAGAAGCCGCTGTAACGGCGCTTGGGAACGATGTAATCCTTGTCCGATACTTTCAGTTCGGGAATTACCTTGGCTCCTTCGGTGCCCGCGATGGCGTGGTCGCCCCACAACTTCAACTCGCGGTCGATGCCCGCTATATGGGCGTCGTTGCAGAAGATTACGGGTACGCCTGCCGCGCGTGCGGCGTCCAGCAGTTCGGCCGTGGCGGGAACTATCGCCTTGCCGCGGTCGCATGCCAGAGCGCCCGTAACGAAGTCGTTGAGCATGTCGACTACGAGGATGGCGGGATTTTCAAATTTCTTCATCTTTTTCGTTGTTTGGTGATTGAGAGAACAAAAATAATCAAAAATCGGTATCGAAAGCACAAAAATGCATCCGATTAATGCGCCGCGCCTATTATGTCGCGCAGGCTGTCGATTCCGAGGCGCTCCATCTCGTGCGGCAGCTCCTCTATTATGCGCTTGCAGGCATAGGGATCTTTCAGGTTGGCCGCGCCGACCTGCACGGCCGTCGCGCCCGCCATCATCATCTCGATGACGTCGGCCGCGCTCTCCACGCCGCCGCAGCCCATGACGGGTATGCCGCACGCACCTGCCACCTGATAGACCATCCGCAGGGCCACGGGGAATATGGCGGGGCCCGAGAAGCCGCCCATCTTGTTGGCTATGACGGGACGGCGGCGGCGAGTGTCGATGCGCATGCCGAACATGGTGTTTATGAGGCATATGCCGTCGGCACCCGCATCCTCGCACGCCTTTGCTATGGCCACAATGTCGGTGACGTTGGGGCTCAGCTTCATGAATACGGGCTTCGCGGTCACGGCCTTCACGGCGCGCGTCACCTCGGCGGCCATCGCGGGATCGGTGCCGAAGCTCATGCCGCCGTTATGCACGTTGGGACACGATACGTTCACCTCGATTATGGCCACCTGCTCCTCGCGGTCGATCTTCGCGCAGCACTCGGCGTACTCCCCGACCGAGAAGCCGCTTATGTTGGCGATTATCGGTTTGCGGAATATGCTGCGCAGATGGGGCAGCTCCTCCGAGATCACCGCGTCGATGCCCGGGTTCTGCAATCCGACCGAGTTTATCATTCCCGCGCGGCACTCGGCGATGCGGGGTGTGGGGTTGCCGAAACGCGCCTCGCGCGTGGTGCCCTTGATCGAGATCGATCCCAGAATGTTGATGTCGTAAAAGTTGTTGTGTTCCGTGCCGAACCCGAACGTACCGCTGGCGGGGATGACGGGGTTATCCAGCCCCACGCCGCACAGTTCGACCGACAGATCGTATTTGTTTGCCATGACTCTCCGTTTTACCAAATTATCTCCTCGCGTTTCATGACGGGACCCTCCTTGCAGATGCGTTTGTTGCCCGCGAGGGTCTTGCAGCTGCATCCCATACAGGCGCCGAATCCGCATCCCATGCGCTCCTCGAAGCTCAGTTCGCCGCTCTGCGTGCAGCACTCGCACAGTGCGCGCAGCATGGGCATGGGACCGCAGGCGTAGAAATAGTCGAACTCGACGGCGTTGCCGCGTATGGCGTCGGTCACGAAACCCTTCGTTCCCTTCGACCCGTCGGCGGTCGATACGTACACTTCCGCTCCCAGAGCCCGAAACTCCTCCTCGTAGAATATCTCGGCGGCGGTGTTGAACCCGAGCACCACGGTCACCCTGCGGCCGCGGGCGAGCAGCTCCTTGGCCAGCCTGTACAACGGAGGCACGCCGACTCCGCCGCCGACCAGCAGCGGGCGGCGGCACTCGATCTCGGGGTCGAATCCGTTGCCAAGTCCCGTCAGCATGTCGAGCTTCGCGCCCGCCGCCATGCGGCTCATGGCCTCGGTGCCTCGGCCCACCACCTTGTATATCAACGTTATGGTGCCGTCGTCGTAGTCGCATATCGAGATGGGGCGGCGCAGGTAGAATCCCTCCAGTTCGATGTTGACGAACTGTCCCGGGCGTTCGATCCACTGCGTGTCGCCCCGCAGGATCATGCGGCGGACATCCGCCGTGAGGGGCTCGTTGGCCGCGATTTCGTATATTCCTTTCTTATACATGTCTATTTCGCATCGATGGTTGAAACTCCCAGCGTGATCTCCTCCAGCACGTCGAGCAGCACGCTCACGGTCTCCAGCGCGGTGAAGATCGTCACGTTGTTCTCCACTGCGGCGCGGCGTATGTCGTAGCCGTCGCGGCGCGTGCTGTGCTGGTTGACGTCGATGGTGTTGATGACGTAGGTCACGTGGCCCTTTCGCAGCGAGTCGTATATCTCGGTGCTGCCCTCGCTCAGCTTGCGCAGGTGGCGGGTGCGTATGCCGTGGCTGCGCAGGAACTCGGTGGTGCCCTTCGTCGCCTCGATGTTGAAGCCCAGATCGTAGAACCGCCTGATGAGCGGCAGGGCGCGCATCTTGTCGCGGTCGGCTATGGTGACAAAGATGGTGCCGTAGTTGGCCACCGTCATGCCCGACGACTGCAACGATTTGTAGAGCGCGCGCGTGAGGCTCTTGTCGTAGCCTATGGCCTCGCCTGTCGATTTCATCTCGGGCGAGAGGTACGAATCCACGCCGCGGATCTTGGCGAACGAGAACGCGGGCGACTTGACGAACCATCGGCTGCTCTCCTTGCCGTAGATCTCGGTTATTCCCTGCTCCCTGAGCGAGTGGCCGAGGATGACGAGAGTCGCTATTTTGGCCATCGGCACGCCCGTCGATTTCGAGAGGAACGGCACCGTGCGCGACGAGCGGGGGTTGACCTCGATGACGTACACCTTGTCGTTCTCGTCGACTATGAACTGTATGTTGAACAGACCCACTATGCCTATGGCCAGACCCAGACGCTCGGTGTAGCGTATGATCGTCTCCTTCACCTCGCGGCTCACGCTGAAGGTGGGGTAGACGCTTATGCTGTCGCCCGAGTGGATTCCCGTGCGCTCGACATGCTCCATGATGCCCGGGATGAACACCTCCTTGCCGTCGCAGATGGCATCCACCTCCAGCTCCTTGCCCTGAATGTACTTGTCGACCAGCACGGGCGACTTCTCGTTGATCTCCACCGCCGAACGCAGGTAGTGGCGCAGCGTCTCCTCGTTGCCGACGATCTGCATGGCGCGTCCGCCGAGCACGAAGCTCGGGCGCACCAGCACTGGGTAGCCTATGCGTGCGGCCGCCGCCACGCCCGCCTCGATGTCGGTCACCGCCTCGGCCTGCGGCTGGGGTATGCCCACCTCGTTCATGATGCGTTCGAAGCACTTGCGGTCCTCGGCGTTGTTGATGGCCTCGATGTCGGTGCCGATGATCTTCACGCCCAGTTCGGCCAGCGGCTCGGCCAGGTTGATGGCCGTCTGTCCTCCGAGCGACACCACTATGCCGTCGGGACGCTCAAGCTCCACCACGTTCATCACGTCCTCCACCGTCAGCGGCTCGAAGTAGAGCTTGTCGCTGATGGTGTAGTCGGTCGACACGGTCTCGGGGTTGTTGTTGATTATGATGGCCTCGTAACCCGCCTCCTTGATGGTCCAGATGGCGTGTACGGTCGAGTAGTCGAACTCCACGCCCTGACCTATGCGGATGGGACCCGAGCCGAGCACCAGTATCTTCTTGCGGTCGCTCACCACCGATTCGTTCTCCTGCTCGTAGGTCGAGTAGAAGTAGGGTACGTAGGAATCGAACTCGCTGGCGCAGGTGTCGATCATCTTGTATACGGGGAATATCTTCTCGCTGCGGCGCAGGCAGAACACCTCCGACTCGCTCATGCCCCACAGCAGACCTATGTATTTGTCGCTGAATCCCATTCGTTTGGCGTCGCGCAGCACCTCGACGTCGCCCTTGGCCGCCGCGACCGTGTTTTCCAGCTCGACTATGTTCTTGAACTTCTCGAGGAAGAGCATGTCGATCTTGGTGTGGTTGTAGATTATGAGCAGGTCGACGTCCTTGCGGATCAACTGCGCTATGGCGTAGAGACGGTCGTCGGTGCCCTTGCGTATGTACTCCAGCAGCTGTTCCGACGACCAGTCGTCGAACTTCTTGTGCCGGATGTGGCACACGCCCGTCTCCAGCGAACGCACGGCCTTCAGAAGGCTCTCCTCGATGGTGCGGCCTATGCTCATCACCTCGCCCGTAGCCTTCATCTGCGTGCCCAGCTCGTTCGACGCGTCGCTGAACTTGTCGAACGGGAAGCGCGCGATCTTTGTCACCACGTAGTCGAGCGCGGGCTCGAAGCTGGCGGGGGTGTTGGCTATCTGTATCTCGTCGAGCGTGAGTCCCACGGCTATCTTGGCGCTGACGCGCGCGATGGGGTAGCCGCTGGCTTTCGACGCCAAGGCCGACGAGCGCGACACGCGGGGGTTGACCTCGATGATGTAGTATTTGAACGAGAGGGGATCCAGCGCGAACTGCACGTTGCAGCCGCCCTCGATCTCCAGCGCGCGGATGATCTTCAACGCGCTGTCGCGCAGGAGCTGGTACTCCTTGTTGGTGAGCGTCTGGCTCGGCGCCACCACTATCGAGTCGCCCGTGTGTATGCCCACGGGGTCGATGTTCTCCATGTTGCATATGGTGATGGCGGTGTCGTTCTTGTCGCGCATCACCTCGTACTCGATCTCCTTGTAACCCTTGATGCTCTTCTCCACCAGCACCTGATGCACGGGCGAGAGCGAGAGTGCATTGCGCATTATCTCGCGCAACTCGTCCTCGTTGTCGGCGAAGCCGCCGCCCGTTCCGCCCAGCGTGAACGCGGGACGAAGCACCACGGGATATCCTATCTCCTCGGCGGCCTTCACGCCCGCCTCCGTGGTGTTCACCACGATCGACGGCAGCACGGGTTCGCCTATGCTTATGCACAACTCCTTGAACAGCTCGCGGTCCTCGGCCTTCTCGATGCTCTTGAACGAGGTGCCGAGAATCTCCACCTGACACTCGTCCAGCACGCCCTTCTTGGCCAGCTGCACGGCCAGATTCAGGCCCGTCTGGCCTCCGAGGCTCGGCACTATGGCGTCGGGACGCTCGTAACGCACTATCTTGGCCACGTACTCCAGCGTGAGCGGCTCCATGTATACCTTGTCGGCTATGTCGGTGTCGGTCATGATCGTGGCGGGGTTCGAGTTCACGAGGATCACCTCGTAACCCTCCTCTTTCAGCGCCAGACACGCCTGCGTGCCAGCGTAGTCGAACTCGGCGGCCTGACCTATGACGATCGGACCCGATCCGATCACCATCACTTTCTTTATATCGGTTCTCTTAGGCATTTTGATACTCCTCCATCATTTTAATGAATTTATCGAAAAGGTAGGTGCTGTCCTGCGGACCCGGGGCGCTTTCGGGGTGGTACTGCACCGAGAACACCTTGTCCTCCGCGCACTCCACGCCCTCGATGGTGCCGTCGAGCAGATTCACGTGCGTGGGACGCAGGCGCGTACCCTCCAGCGATGCGCTGTCCACGGCGAAGTTGTGGTTCTGGCTGGTTATCTCTATGCGGCCCGTGTCGAGGTTCTTCACGGGGTGGTTGCCGCCGCGGTGGCCGAACTTCATCTTGAACGTGCACGCCCCGTAGGCCAGCGATATGAGCTGGTGGCCCAGACAGATGCCGAAGAGGGGAATGCGGCCGCGCACCTGCTTGATGAGCTCCACCACCTCGGGAACGTTCTCCGGATCGCCCGGGCCGTTCGAGAGGAATATGCCGTCGGGGTTGAACGCCATTATCTCGTTGAGCGAGGTGTTGTAGGGCACCACCGTCACGTTGCAGCCCTTGGCGTTCAGCTGGCGTATGATGTTGTATTTTATTCCGCAATCCACCGCCACGATGTCGTACTTGTGGTTGGGCGTGCGCGAGAACCAGCGTTTGCGGCTGCTCACCTGCTTCACCTGATCCGATTGCAGCGGGGTCGAGAGGATCATCTCCATCGCCTTCTCGTGCGAGGTGCCGATGTTCACTATCGCCGCGCGCTGGCAGCCCTCGTCGCGGATTATGCGGGTGATCATGCGCGTGTCGACGCCGCCTATGCAGGGTATGCCCTGCTCGTCGAGCACCTCCGAGAATGTCTTGGTGTAGCGGAAGTTGCTCGGGTTCTCGTTGCATTCGCGCACCACCATGCCGCCTATCGAGGGGAACTTGGTCTCGAAATCCTCGTCCGTGATTCCGTAGTTGCCGATCAGGGGGTAGGTCATCACCACTATCTGCCCCGTGTACGACGGATCGGAGAGGATCTCCTGATATCCCACCATCGACGTGTTGAAAACCAGCTCGCAGACACGCTCGACGTCGGCTCCGTAGCCGTAGCCGAAAAATTCGCGGCCGTTCTCAAGGACTAATTTTTTTGTAAATGGTTTCATTCGTCTGTGTTATGATTTATTTTTCTTTTTAATTTCAAACTCGTCAAACGTTTCGACATTGCCCCGCAATGTCGGCAGTTCGCCGCCGCCCCACGCGGCGGACTGCTGCTCGCCTCGGCTCGCATGCGTCCTGCCGCCGACGGCGAACAGCGGTGCGATGCCTAAAACATTACTCTCTTTCATACACTATGCGGCCGTCCGAGATGGTCAGCACGCAGTCGCCGCGCAGCCTCCAGCCCTCGAACGGCGTGCTGCGGCCCTTCGAGCGGAATGCCGCGGGATCTACGGTGAATTCCTGCTCGGTGTCGAACACCGCTATGTCGGCCGCCTCGCCCTCGGCGAGCCCTCCGCCGAGAGAGAATATGCGGCGCGGCGCCTCCGACATGATGTCTGTCATCTTCTCGGGCGTTATGACGCCCGTTCTCACCAGCTTGGTGTATATTACGGCGAACGAGGTCTCCAGCCCCACCACACCCATGGCGCTGCCTGCCAGTCCGCGCGACTTCTCCTCGGCGGTGTGCGGGGCGTGGTCGGTGGCTATGACGTCTATGGTGCCGTCCTGCACGCCCTCCAACAACGCATCGCGGTCGGCGGCCGAGCGGATGGGCGGATTCATCTTGAAACACCCCTCCTCTTTCAGATCCATGTCGCACATGGTGAGGTAGTGCGGTCCCGTCTCGCAGGTTATGCGCACTCCGCTGCGTTTCGCCTCGCGGATGAGCGCCACACTCTCCTTGGTCGATATGTGGCATACGTGGTAACGGCACCCCGTGGCTGCCGCCAGCTCTATGTCGCGCTCTATCTGCCGCCACTCGCTCTCCGAGCAGATGCCCTTGTGGCCGTGCAGGGCGGCGTATTCGCCGTCGTGGATGTAGCCTCCGCGCAGCAGTTCGTTCACCTCGCAGTGGGCCGCTATGATGCAGCCGTGCGCGGCGGCCTCGGTCATTGCGGCGCGCATCACGGCGTCGTTCTGCACGCCGCTGCCGTCGTCGGAGAATCCCGCCACGTAAGGTTTCAGCGCGGCGAAATCGACCAAGCGTTCGCCTTTGCGGCCGAGGGTGATTGTCGCGTAGGGGAGCACCTTTATCAAGGCGTCGCGCGCTATGATGTCGGTCTCGCGCCGCAGATTCTCCGTCGAGTCGGGCGCGGGCGAGAGGTTGGGCATGGCGCACACCGTGGTGAATCCTCCGCGGGCCGCCGCGGCCGTACCCGAAGCTATGGTCTCTTTGGCCGAGAACCCGGGCTCGCGCAGGTGTACGTGCAGGTCGACCAGACCGCCCGTGACCATCCGCCCCGTGCAGTCTATCGTCCTGTCTCCCGCCTCGGCCATTATGTCGTCCGCTATGCTTTCGATGATTCCTCCGCACACCGCTATGTCGGCCTTCGCCGACCTGCCGCCGCGCACTGCCGTTCCGCCTTTGAGTATTATCCGCTCCATGTGGTCACACAAAAAGAGCGACTTAAACAGTCGCCCTATGATAATGAAAATAAACAGTTATAACGTCTTGCCGAAACCCGAGATTTAAAATCGAAAAACAAGCGCCCCCGTGATCGACCGCATAACGCTTCGACGGTTTCGGAGATATTTTGTTTCGCTTTCTCATTTCGGTATGCTTGTCGGGGCAAAGGTACGAAATATTTTTCGAATACCATGTCCGCCCGCGATATTTCTTTCGCTCTTCGCGCGTCAGAATACGACTCTCGCTCCGAGCTGCATGTGCCAGCGCGACAGAAGGTCGTCGGGCGTGAGCTGCGCATCGGTGAAACGGTATACGGGCGCCCCGTCCTCCACGGCCACTATGTTCACGGGCTGCATGCGCCATCCCGACACATTGTAGCAGGCTCCCCAGTGGCGGCAGAGCATGTTGCCGAAGTTCATTATGTCGAGCGATATCTCGATCTTGCGGCGGCTATCCGCCCCGAAATAGAATCCGTGCGCCAGATGCAGGTCGACGGTGTGTTCGGTCGGGGCCTGCATGGCGTTGCGCTCGGCGAACGATCCGCGGCGGCTGCGCAGGTAGCGGCTCGATTCGATGTAGTCGTTCCACTTGCCCCGCGATGCGTCGTCGGCGAAGCGCATGCGCTCCATCTCCTCCTCGGTGGGGATATACATGAGTGTCGATCCGTAGGCGCCGTCGCCGTTGAAGTCGACCGACTCGCCGAAGCATACCGAGTAACGCTGTCCCGAGGTCATTTGGTATACCACGCTCGCGCTCACCTCGAATAATTTGGCGTAACGCTTCGTGTAGGCTGCCGTGACGGTGAGTTTGTGCGGCACGTCGTAGATCGACAGCGCGAGCGGCTGATCGTTCAGGTCGAGGGCATACGTGCGCGTCCAGTTGGTCGACGACGAGGTGGAGGGCACGTCGCACACCGAGTAGGAGTGTCCGAAGATGTACGAGGCCGACACGGCGAGTCCGAAGGGGAATCTCTTCGCGAGGCTGCCCGAGAACGAATACGAATATCCGCGCGAGGTGTTGTCGAGATAATATACGGCCGAATAGTCCGATGCGACCGTGCGGAACGACGGCATGGCTCCCGCCGCCGCGTTTCCGTCCGATTGAGGCACGGCGTATACCTCGCCGCCCGTTCTCTCCACCGCGAGGTTGCCGAATACGGCGTTGCTTATGGTTTTGGTGTAGAGAGCCTCCACGCGCGCCGACCAGCCGTCGTCGGTCTCGTATCCCGCCATGGCGTTGGCCTTGAAGTTCTGCGGGTAGCGGAACTTGCGGTTCATGGCGTTGAGGGTGAACGTGGTGTTGGATGCCGTGGTGGGCGAGGGCGTCGGGGTGAACGGCGCGGCGGTCTCCGTGACCTGACCGTTCTGCACGGGGGCCGTCAGGCGCACGCCTTTCTGCTCCACGCCCGTGTTGGAGTAGTTGTTCACCACCCACACGAACGGCACGTGGCCCGCGAATATTCCCGCGCCGCCCTCTATGGTGAGGCGTCCCCGTTCGAAGTTGCGTTGCCACGACAATCCCACGCGGGGCGAGAGCAGGAGCTGGCTCTCGGGTAAGTCGCCTATGCGCACGCCGTATTTGGCGGCGATATCGCTCGAATTGAACGTTTCGTTGGGCGTGGGGGTGTTGAATATGAGCGGCAGGGTGGCGCGCAATCCGTAGGTGAGTTGCAGGTTGCGGCCCAATGCCCAGCGGTCCTGAGCGTAGATGTTGAGCTCGGCCGCGCGGAATCGCGGACCCCAAGTCGTCGTGCCCGTGACCGAAGGATCGGTGTAGTTGTATTCGTATACGGCCGCCAGATCGTTCTCGAAATCGGCTACCGAGTTATAGGTGTAGGTGCCGTAGTGGTTGGCCAGATAGATGTTGTGAATGTTGTACAGCTCGTGGTGCATGCCCACCGTCACCGAGTGCGCGCCGCGGTCGATTATCAGATCGTCGGTGAGCGTGACGACGTTCTGCGTCAACGCGTTGGTGCCCGCGTAACGGTCGGTGCCTATGTATGTCGTCACGCCGCCCGTGGTGCCCGTGTTGCGGATTATCACGCTCGGCATGTTCTCCACGTCGGGTTTGCGGCCGTCGCCCACGCGCGAGTAGCCTATGCGCAGCGAGTTGTGCAGACGGTCGGAGATGCGCGATTCGAGCATGGCGGCCAAGTAGTGGGCCGTGCTGTAATTGGCGTATCCCGAGCCGTCGAAAGTGAACGAAGTGAGTGAATTGGCATACTCCTCGGCCCGTGCGTCGAGATAGCTGTAACTTATCGACAGCCGGTTGCGGCTGTCGATGTTCCAGTCGAGACGGGCCAGAAGCGACCCCGAGCGCTGCTTCACGTCGCGTCGGCCGTAGCCGCCTCCGTCGAATCCCGTGAGGTCCTTGTAGCGTGCCGATATGCGGTCCAGCTCGGGCTGCGACAGGGCCACGCCCTCGTAGCCGAGGTAGTACGCCGACGGCGAGGTCTCGGCGTTGTATTCGCCGCTCAGGAACAGGAACAGTTTGTTCCTGACGATGGGGCCGCCCAGCGTTATGCCGTATATGCGGGTCGATTGGTCGTCGAGCTTCTCGCGCCGTTCGACGTCGCGTCCCGCGGTGGTGCCGTAAAAGTTTTGGTTGTTGTAATATGTGTAGGCGCTTCCTCGAAATTCGTTGGTGCCCGATTTGGTGACGGCATTTATCACGCCGCCAGCGAATCCGCCTATGCGCACGTCGTACGATGCCGCCGCCACCTCGATCTGCGACAGTGCGTCGAGCGACACGGGGTTGGCGTTCGACAGTCCGCCGTTGGTGCCCGACGACGAGAGTCCGTACATGTCGTTGTTGGCCACGCCGTTTATCATGAAGGTGTTGTAGCGGTTGTTCACGCCGCCGTAGGATATGCCTCCGTTCTTGGTCGCCACCGCCTGCGGCATCAGGCGCACTATGTCGTAGAGCGAGCGCGATACGGTGGGCATCCGCGCGATGGTCTCTTCGTCGTAGACGTTCACCACGCCGCCGTCGCTCGAATTGCGGGTTTCGACCACGACCACGGCGAGGCGGTTGTTTTCGTTCAGCACGATGTTTTCGGTTCTGCTTTCGCCCACGCGCAGGCGCATGTCGCCCTTTACGTAGTCGTCGCAGCCCACGTAGCTCGCTTCGAGCACGTAGCCGTCGTCGGGCTTTATGCCGTGTATGGCGAAGCGTCCTCGGCTGTCGGCGGTGACGCCGTACGACGTCCCCGTCACGGGATGCGACAGAACGACCGTCGCGCCTACCAGAATTTCATTTGAAGAGTTTGTGATTTCGCCGCGCAGAGAGGCGGTGGTGACCTGAGCCATGACCTCACAGCCCAGCATTGTCAATAACAGACAAGCGAGTTTTTTCATCGAATATTTTGTTGGGGCGTCTATTTAAGACGCAAGTTGCACATACGATCGCACAAGTGATTTGCGACGATCGCCGCAAATATAGAGAAAAATATTATACGGTGTACTTGTCGTGCGGTAATTTTAATGATCGTCGGGCTGTTCGCCGACGGCGGAGGACGCGTGCGAGCCTCAGGCGAGCAGCAGTCCGCCGCGTGGGGGCGGCGGCGAACTGCCGACCTCGCGTCGCGAGGTCGAAATATCTGCGATTTTTACTATTTTTGTCCCAAAATTTACGCATCATGATGGAGGCGATAGCGCAGTTTTTCGTCGACTGGGGTTACATAGGCCTTTTTCTGTCGGCTTTGGTGGCGGGCAGCATCCTGCCGTTCAGCTCCGAGGCGGTGCTCGCCGTGCTGGTGGGTATGGGTGCCGATCCCGTACTCTGCCTTGTATCGGCGTCGGTCGGCAACACCTTGGGAGGCCTGTTGTGCTATTGGCTCGGTTATCTGGGCGACATGTCGGCCATCGAGCGCTGGCTCAAGATCGACGGCTCGAAGATCGCCAAGGTCGAGGGCTTCGTGCGCAGGCGCGGTGCGTGGATGGGGGTCTTGGGTGTGCTACCGTGGGTCGGCGAGGTGATAATCGTGCTGTTGGGGCTCATGCGCAGCAACGTGTGGATCACCACGGCCTCGATGTTCGTCGGCAAGTTCGTGCGTTATGTTCTTCTTCTGCTGGCCATGCAGGGCGTGACGTCGCTGCTGTGAATATTCGTTTATATTTAAAGGTATCCTGCCCGTTTTTACTCCGTTTTCGGTATTTTTATCGGTCGTAAAGTCGTTTTGGTGCAAAGTTTGAATATTGTCCTGACCGAATAACAGGCAATCTTCGAACTATGAGAAAATTACTACTTCTGTTGCTGGGATTCACAGCATTTATCGGAAAAATCGATGCGCAGGTGGTCGGCGTCAAAACCAACTTACTCTATTGGGCATCGGCATCGCCCAACTTGGGCATTGAGTTCGGTTTGGGTCGTCAGACGACCCTCGATATCTCGGCGGGGTTCAATCCCTTCACATTCTCCGACAACCGCAAGTGGAAACACTGGCTCGTACAGCCCGAGTTCCGCTGGTGGACCTGCGAGCGTTTCAACGGACATTTCTTGGGAGTACACATGATCGGCGGCGGTTTCAATGTCGGCAATGTGTCGTTCTTCCCGTTCAGCATCTGGGACTCGTTGAAAGATTATCGCTATAAGGGTCATGCGCTCGGCGGCGGTGTCGCCTACGGTTACGACTGGGTGCTGGGCAAGCACTGGAATTTCGAATTCGAAGCCGGTGTCGGATATGCCCACGCTTGGTACGACAAGTACGACTGCGCCAAGTGCGGCGATCGTATCGATTCGGGCGGCAAGAACTATTGGGGAGTCACAAAATTGGCCGTATCACTCGTGTATCTATTCTAAAACCATTTGATTATGAAATACATCGTAAAATATATGTTCGCCGTTTGCGCTTCGCTGTTCGCCGCAGGGGTGTCGATGGCGCAGACAGCCGTCACCACTAACGGCGTGGGAGTGAGCGATATCGAGATGGAGCGATCGGGCGGACGTCTCAACGTAGGCATGACGCTCGACATGAGCAATCTGAAAGTTCGCTCCAACAGGTCGTTGCGCATTACGCCCGTCGTGACCGACGGAAACGAGATGATGCAGCTGCCTTCGATAATGATCGACGGCCGCCGCCGCGAGATACAGCACGAGCGTATGCTCGACGGCGATTTGTCGACCTCGACGCTCTACGTGCGTCGTTACAATCGCAAGCCGCAGACCATGCAGTACGACTATAATGTCAATTTCGAGCCTTGGATGAACAATTCGCAACTCGTGTTGCGCGAGGAGTGGTGCAGCTGCCACGACGAGGCCCTGAGCGAGGAGTTCGTTACCGTGGCCTCGCTCGCGCAGCCCGTGCCGCAACGCCCCGATGTAACTCCGCGCATGGCCTATGTCGCTCCGCCCGCCGACGCTTCGGCTGCGCGCCGACAGGAGACGGCAGCCGTCTACTTCCCCGTCAACAGGAGCGAGATCAATCCGTCGTTCATGGACAACACGCAGGGATTGGACAATCTCCGCAAGATCTTCGCCGACGGCAAGGGTATCAATTCGGTGCGTCTGACGGGTTACGCCTCTCCCGAGGGTCCCTATGCGTTCAACGAGTCTTTGGCCGCCAAGCGTGCCGAGGCCGTGAAGCAGTACCTTAACAGCAACAATCTCGGTTCGGGCGTGAGCGTCACTACCGATTCGTATCCCGCCAATTGGGATGAGGTGAAGCGTCTGTTGAACGAGAGCTGCATAAACGACTATCGCAAGATCATAGCCATCATCGACGACCCGTCGATCAAGCCTGCCGACAAGAATGCCGAGATCCGCCGCCGTCACCCCGTGGAGTACAACTTCATGTTGAGTACGTGGTATCCGCGTCTGCGCGTGACCGATATAGCGGTCGATGCGCCCTCGCGCCGCCCGAGCATCGACGAAGCCAAGCGCATCCTGCGCGACAATCCCTCGCAGCTGAGTCCGGCCGACATCTACATGGTGGCGCTGACATACGAGAAGGGCAGCAAGGAGTGGAACGACATAATAATCATTGCCGTCAACACCTATCCTCAATCTCCCGAGGCGCGCGTGAACGCCGCCAACGTATCGATGGCCAACGGCAATTACGCCAAGGCTGCGGCCTATCTGCAAGGCGTGCCGTCCACCATGCCCGAGGCTATGAACTCGCGGGGCATTCTGGCCATGTCGCAAGGCAACTACGACGAAGCCATGAGTCTGTTCCGTCAGGCCCGGCAGGCGGGCGTGAGCGAGGCGACCTACAATATCTCGCTGTTGCGTGAACTCATGCAGTTGAGTAAATGACAATCGCTTTTTCGTTCTCCCTCCGCCGAATCCGTTGCGGAGGGAGTTTTTTATGCCGAAAAAGCATTTATAATATCGAATGACTCCTCAGCTCTCGGGCGAGGAGTTTTTCGCGTCCGTCGGTCAGACGGTCGACCATTGCGTGGAACCGCGGCGAGTGGTCGTGATGCACCGTGTGACAGAGTTCGTGTATGATCACGTAGTCGCGCAGATGTTCGGGCAGGGTCATGAGGTAGAGGCTCAGCGATATGTCGTTGCGTCCCGTGCACGATCCCCATTTCGTGCGCGCGGCACGGACTGTCACCTTGCCGTATTCGAGCCCGAAGCGTGCGGCCAGCTCGGCCACCCTCTGCGGCAGAACGGCTTTGGCCTCGGCGCGCAGACGCTCTATATCCTCGCGTGCGAGTGTCGGCGGTTGCGGCCGTTGGGCGAATTTGCGGCGTACCGCTTCGATCCACTCCGTCTTCGATTCCATGAACGCCACGGCCCGCCCGAGCGATACGTGCGGCGGGAACGAGAGACGTATCTCGCCCGACGGACGCACCGCGAGCGATATGCGCCGCGAGCGTCGGGTGCGCGACACTACTATCTCGCCGAACCGAGGGTGCTGCAATCTCTCCTGCATCGATGTATGTAAATATATGATTGCCTATTTTATAACGGTGAACAGATCTTCGGCCGACATTATGATCCACTTGCCGTTGTCGGTGGACAGATGCATGCGTTCGAAGACTATCATGATCGAATCGCTTCTGTATGTCAGGAACTCTTTGCTGTGTCGGTCGAGCCACTCTTCGGTGGGCATGCTCGCGCGCGAGAATCCCGATTGCGACAGCAGCGAATCGAGGAGCGCATCGGTTTCGATGCGGCGGCCGTCGATCTCTATGGCGGGTGTCTCGCCGCAGGGTACCGATCTCAGTTCGAAATCTATCGCCTTGGCGGCAATGCAGCTGAAGTCCTCTATCGGAAGGAGTTCCTTTACCTGATCCGCCATGTAATTGTCGTAGTAGATGTAAATATAATCTGCCGCCTCGACGGTATCGATCTCCGTCTCCAAGTAACGCAGCGCATAGGACTCCGTTTCGGGCGAGAGCGCGGCCCGATACTCTCTGCTGCGGTTGATTCCGAGTTCGCGGGCCAGACGGAGCGTGTCGCGGCTGTCGATGTAGTCCAGCGACTGGTACAATCGGCGGTGCAGATCGCGTTGCAGCGTGTCGGCTGCGGTGCGGGGGCCGAGACGCAGGGTGCCGTCGGTGGCGAGTATTCCCAGCTCGCGCGCCGTGTTGCGTGCACGACATATCTGCGAGCGTATGGCCATGTTCTCGGCTTTCAGAGGCGGGACGTATGCCGAGCAGAACAGAAGCACGAATGCCGTCAGGGCGACTGCGATGTAGCGTCCCGTGCGGCGCGAGAGAAACAGCGCTATGCACACGGTCATGATTATTCCGCACAGAATCATGTAGAAACGCCACTCGGTGAGTCCGTATTCGACCACGCGTCGCAGCGCGCCGATCCAGAACAACACCACGAGGGGCGCGGCGATAAGACTGAAACGGTCGAAATAGCGGTCGTAGCGGCGGCGTCCGACGAACTGCTGCATGGCCTTCACCGCCACGGCCGTCATGGTGAAAGCGAAGATCATGTTGGCTATGCCGCCCTTGGGGAGCGACCACGTGAGGAGTATCTTCGCGGCGTAGATGTAGAGTATGGCGTTGTAGATCAACAGCGCGGGCGTTACGATGACGTTGAGCAGCATGTCGCCCGTGCGGCCAGTGTGTCCGTCGAGGCGGGTGTTGTCCATTACGGCGAAGAATATTGCGGGAGCCAGCACCACGAACGAGACGGCGGCCGAGCAGGTGCCCATGTGCTTTACCTCGTGCAGATCGAAGATGTAGATCACCGACATGTAGGTGAGCCGGAACAGCAGTTCGATAACCGCGGCGAAGGTCAGGCCCGTGGCTGCGGCGAGCGCGGTGTGCGCCGCATCGTCGACGAAACGCTTGTTGTCGCGTTGCAGGCGGAACGAAATCAACAGCAGCGGCAGCAGGGCTATGTTGGTTATCGCGTATGCCGCGGTCTCGGCCCATTCGACGACTCCCGAAAACATGGCGGTCGCGGCGTAGGGCAGCCACCACAGACGATATATCGTGCGGGCCGCGCCGCGCGTGAAGATGGTGTTGAGGCAGTATGCCGTGACGATGAACACGGGCGCGAGCAGGGCGGGCCGCATCCACGGCGCGATTTCGGACATACAGGTATCGCTCGTCTCCATGACGCATACGACCGTGCAGGCGTGCAGCGCGATAGCCATCTCGACGGGATGGGCGGCCAGCGAGCGGACGAGCGACCGCATCGCTTCGGCGATTTTACCAATGAATCGGTTCGACATAAGGTGAATGTTTTATATTTGCTCTCTGTAACCTATCTTCGGCGGCTGCGGGGGTCGCGCTTTAGGCGCGAGCCGCCGAAGATAACGCCGCAGTGCGGCGCAATTTTTCGGTCTGTACGGGTTGCGGCGATGTGTATCCGTCATGCCACCGAGCCGTCAGGCGAGTATTGGCATCTTTTGCAGTTCGCAGAACTGCGCGAGCCGCAGCCTCGCCGCGCGGAGGCTCGCAACGGCATTCGCATCGTTGCGTTCTCCGCAGGCTGCGCCTCGCGATTACGAGCCGCCGAAGATAGTAATGCCGCAGGCATTGCATCAATCTTGTCAGTCGCCTATCCGTTGTCTTACGACCTCGAAGAGCATGACGGCCGCGGCGGCCGATACGTTGAGCGACTCCACGGCTCCGATCAGGGGTATGGCCAACTGCTCGTCGCATAATTTCAATACCTCTTTCGATATTCCCGTCTCCTCCGAGCCCATGATGATTACGGTGGGCTTGCGCAGATCGGCGTCGTAGATGAGCTTGCGGCTCTTCTCGGTGGCGGCTACGGCTTGGAACCCCTCGGCCTGCAACGCCTTCACGGTGTTGCGTATCGAGCCCACGCGGCACACGGGTATGCGGCTCAGCGCTCCTGCCGACGCCCGCATGGCCTCGGAATTGACGGGTGCCGAGTTCTTCAGAGGCGTGATCAGTCCGTGCGCCCCCGCGCACTCGGCCGAGCGGGCTATGCCGCCGAAGTTGCGCACGTCGGTCACGCCGTCGAACAGCACCACGAGCGGCGTCTCGTCGTCGGGCACGCGCTCCAGAATATCGGTCAGCTCCACATATTCTATGGGGGCGATCTGCGCCACGGCCCCTTGGTGGTTGCCCTTTACGAGGCGGTTGAGTTTCTCTGCCGGCACCTCCTGCACGCGTATGCGGTGGCGGAACGCCAGATCGCGCAGCTCGGCCATGAGCCGGCCCTCGGCGTCCTTGCGCAGATAGAGTTTTTCGATTTGCTTGCCCGACTCTATGGCCTCGGCCACGGGGCGGATTCCGAATACTATGTTGTTATCCATGTCTGTCTATTTTCCTTTCGCGATGTTGCATTTTCTGATAAATTCGGCCACCACGGGCTTGGCTTCGTACCGACGGTCGAACGGCAGCGGATAGTCGGTGCGCCCGCGCACGGGGAATCCGTTGAGCCACGAATCGCCGTCGCTCACGCCCCAGAACGTCACGCGCGATATGGCGTCGCTGTTGCGCAGCATGATGTCGAACGCCTGCTCCATGCGGGCCTGCCACTCGGCGGCGGCCTCGGCGGGCAGCGAATCGGGGTAGGGGTTCAGCGCGCGGTCGCGTTCCATGCCGCCCTGCGCTATGTCGGCTCCGACGTAGGGCGAGGGCAGGGCGCTCATGTCGAACTCGGTTATCATCACCTTCACGCCCGCGTCGGCATAGGCGCGTATGCTCTTCTCGTACTCGGCGAAGTCGGGATGATTCATCCCCATGTGGCTCTGCATTCCCACGGCGTCGATGCGCAGGCCGCGGCGGCGCAGCTCGCCCACGAGCTTCACCACGGCGTCGCGCTTGCCCGCGAACCACATGTTGTAATCGTTGTAGTAGAGCTCGGCATCGGGATCGGCCTCGTGGGCGTATTGGAACGCGAGCGGGATGAACTCCTCGCCCAGAATCTCGTAAAAGGGCGAGCGGCGGTAGCTGCCGTCCTCCATTATGGCCTCGTTCACCACGTCCCAACCCTTGATGCGCCCCTTGTAGCGGCCCACGACGGTGTGGATGTGCTCTTTCATTATGGCTTTCAGTTCCTCGGCCGAGCGCAGCTCGCCGTCGTCGCCGCGGACGAACCATTGCGGCAGCTGCGAGTGCCATATGAGCGTGTGTCCCGTGACGGTCATGCCGTTGCGCTCGCCGAAGTCGACGAAACGGTCGGCCATGTCGAACGAGTAGCGGTCGCGCTCGGGGTGCAGCGACTCGCTCTTCATGCAGTTCTCGGCCACTATGGCGTCGTAGTGTTCGCACACGACCCTTAGGGCGGCGGTGTCGCGCCCCGTGATCTGCCTTTCGTTGAGGGCCGTGCCCACGAGGAACAGCCCTTCGGCGGCCTGCTTCATGGTGGCGGGCTGCGGCGTGCACGCCACGGCGGCGCATGCTGCGGCGAGTGCGGCGATTATCGATTTACGGTACATGGCTTTATTGGTTTTCGGTTATTTCCAGTTCGTAGCTCGCCTTCTCCCACTCGTGCATCATGTGGTCGTAACGGGTCTTGAGCTCGTCGTAGGCGGCGTAATCCGCCTCGTTGTATTCGGTGGCGGCGGCCAGACGCCCGTCGTATTCGGCTATGCGGCGTTCGAGTTCGGCCAGCTCGGCTTCGATGGTCTCCACGGCCTTGCGCATGCGGCGCAAAGTCTTCTCCTGCTCCTTGCGCTGCTCGTAGGAGAGTTTTCCCGAGGCGGTCTTGTCCGCTGCGTCGTTGTTTCGGGCGGCCGAAGCTGCGGGAGCCTCCTTGCGCTCGATCTCTTGCAGCGACTCCACCTTGCGCTTTTCGAGGAAATAGTATATGCCGCCCAAGTACTCCTTCACCCCGCCGTCGCGGAACTCGTACACGCGGTCGACCATGTCGTCCAGAAAGTCGCGGTCGTGCGACACGACCACCACCGTGCCGTCGTACTTCTGTATGGCACGTTTGAGTATGTCCTTCGAGCGCATGTCCATGTGGTTGGTGGGCTCGTCGAGCACGAGCAGGTTGCGCGGTTCGAGCATCAGGCGGGCCATGGCCAGACGCGAGCGCTCGCCGCCCGAGAGCACCTTCACCTTCTTGTCGACGTCCTCGCCGCGGAAGAGGAACGCCCCGAGTATGTCGCGCAGACGCGTGCGTATGTCGCCCACGGCCACGCGGTCGAGGGTGTCGTATACCGTAAATTCACCGTCCATCAAATCGTCCTGATTCTGCGCGTAGTAGCCTATGTTGACGTTGGCGCCTAAGCGTATCGAGCCTTCGGTGGGCTGCAACTCGCCTATGAGCATGCGGGCCATGGTGGTCTTGCCTTCGCCGTTGCGGCCGACGAGGGCTATTTTCTGTCCGCGTTCGATGGTGAACGTGGCGTCGGAGAATATGCGCTTCTCGCCGAACGCCTTGCCGACATCCTTTATCTCGGCCACTATACGACCCGAGCGCGGCGCGGGCGGGAACTTTATGTTGAGCGTGGCGAGGTCTTCCTCCTCCACCTCTATGCGCTCTATGCGTTCGAGCTGTTTTATGCGCGACTGCACCTGATTGCTCTTGGTGGGCTTGTAGCGGAACTTCTCGATGAACTCCTCGGTCTTCTCTATCATGCGCTGCTGGTTCTCGTAAGCGGCCATCTGCTGCGCGCGGCGTTCGGCGCGCAGCCCGACGAACTTGGAGTAGGGCACCTTGTAGTCGTAGACCTTGCCGAGCGACAGCTCCACCGTGCGCGTGGTTACGTTGTCGAGGAAAGCGCGGTCGTGCGAGATGACGAGCACGGCCCCGTTGTAGCTTTTCAGATACTCCTCCAGCCACTGTATGCTCTCGATGTCGAGGTGGTTGGTGGGCTCGTCGAGCAGGAATATCGAGGGGCGTCGCAGGAGCAGTTTCGCAAGCTCGATGCGCATGCGCCAGCCGCCCGAGAACTCGCTCGTGGCGCGTCCGAAGTCCGAGCGGCGGAACCCGAGCCCGAGCAGGGTCTTCTCTATGTCGGCCTCGCGCGTGTCGCCGCCGAGTATGCGGTAATGGTCCTGCGCTTCGTTGAGACGGTGCAGGAGCGATTCGTATTCGGCCGATTCGTAATCGGTGCGTTCGGCTATCTGCATGGTCAGCGATTCTATCTCGGCTTCGAGGCGCAGCACCTCGTCGAAAGCCTTTTCGGTCTCGGCTTTCAGCGTGGTGGTGTCGGCCACGCGCATCTGCTGCGGCAGGTAGCCTATGGTGCATTCGCCGTTCACGGTCACGGCGCCCGAGGTGGGCTGCTGCTCGCCCGTGATGATGCGCAGCAGGGTGGTCTTGCCCGCGCCGTTCTTGCCCACCAGACCTATACGGTCCTTGGGATTTATGAGAAACGATATGTCGTCGAAGAGGGTCCACCCTCCGTAACTTACCGTGAGATTGTCTAATGAAATCATCGTCTTGCGTTTGTGGTGTCGGTTAGCGGGCCTCCAGCATCTTGCGTATCTCGGCTTCAGGATCGGCGGCGCCGAATACCGCGCTGCCCGCTACCAGCGCGTCGGCTCCCGCGGCGAATACCTCGGCGGCGTTGGCGGCCGATATGCCGCCGTCGACCTCGATGAGGAATCCGAGTCCCGCCTCGCGGCGCATACGCTCCAGCGCGCGTATCTTGTCGAGCGACTCGGGTATGAACGACTGGCCGCCGAACCCGGGCTCGACGCTCATGACTAAAACCATGTCGATTGTCGGCAGCAGGTCGCGCAGCACCTCGGGCGCCGTGGCGGGCTTTATGGAGATTCCGACTTTCGCCCCCGCCTCGCGTATGGAGGCTATGCAGCCCGCGATGTCGCGCGTGGCTTCGTGGTGGAACGTCACGAAATCGGCTCCCGCCTCGACGAAGCGGCGCGTGTAGCGTTCGGGATCGGTTATCATCAGGTGTACGTCCAGCACCTTGCGCGTCGTGCGGCGCAGGGGTTTCATGACGGGGAATCCGAACGATATGTTGGGTACGAATACTCCGTCCATGACGTCCACGTGCACCCATTCGGCCGCGCTGCGGTCGATCATGCGGATGTCGCGTTCGAGGTTGCCGAAGTCGGCCGAGAGTATCGATGGCGATACGATGCGTGTCATAACGATTGAATTTATAGTGCAAAGGTACGAATAAGCCGAGCGCAAAAGCAAATTTATTTGCGATTTTGCCGAGCTTATGCGGAATTCGGGCTGCGGCCTGCTGTCCGCCGCAGTGGGGCGGCGGCGAACTGCGCGGTTATGACGAACCGCAGGCTGACGATCTCGGGTAAAACTTATCTTCGGCGGCTGCGGGGGTCGCACCAAAGGTGCGAGCCGCCGAAGATAACGCCGCTTCGCGGCGAAGGTGCTGCGGCCCGCGCGACTCTGGCGAGTCGCAGGCGCTACGCCTGTTTTCTGAAAGATAGCCCGTCATGCCACCGAACGTAAGTGAGGATTGGCATCTCAAACGATTATGCCACCTTTTGACGTCAAAAGGTCTCCGATTCTTAACGCTTCGTCGCCGCGGCCGCCCTTTGTCCGAAATTGCTTCTGTTACGGGATGGGCTGGCGCGTGTGAATTGTGAATATTGCAGTCCGCAGGCTGCCGCCCGTCGGGCGACGGAGCATGCCCCGCGCGACCTCGGCGCGATAAAAAGATTGCGTGCGGGTCGTGTTTGCATCCTTTTTGCAGATGGAGGATCGAATGTTAACTAAACACTTAATGTCATGAAAAGATTTCTACCATTATTGTCGTTCGCGCTGTTGATATCCGTTGCAGCGTCAGCTCAGGACGGTCGTTTCCGTTACGGCGTTACGGGCGGCTTGAATGTGAGTTCGTTTGCTATGAATGCTTCGGGCATGTCGATCGATGCCGATTCGCGCATCGGTTTCAACGTGGGTTTCAAGGTCGAGATGGGCGCTCCGTTCATCCTCGACGGATTCTATTTTGACGGGTCGTTGTTGGTTAGTTCCAAGGGAGCCGAGTTCAACACCACGACCGATGATATGGCCATTAAAAACATCGTTCGTCCTTATTATTTGGAGATTCCCCTCCACATAGGTTATCGCCATACGGTGGGTCGGTCGGGCAATTTCAGCCTCTTCGGAACTTTCGGTCCCTACTTCGCCGTGGGCATCGGCGGCAAGAACAAGCTCCAGAACGGCAATACGACCGAAAAGTTCGATACGTTCGGTTCGAAAGGCGGTCTGAAACGTTGCGACTTCGGATTGGGCTTGTGCGGCGGCGTGCAGCTTTACGATCATTATCGGGTATTCCTCGGCTACGATTGGGGTTTGATCGACATCGCCAAGAGCAACGATAGCAATTACAAGATCAACAACCGCAATTTCTATATCGGCATGGCCTACATGTTCTGATTCTTCGTGTCGGAACGGGCTTCGAATGTTCGGTCGGGTCTCTCGGCCGAATTTTTTAATGTTTGTCCGTCGAACGGGGCGGCGTTTCAGGTCGACTGTTGTCGTGATCGATATCGCAAGCCGAGCAGTTGCCCGCGCATCCCGTGTCGGCGCAGTCGGTGCCCGAGTCCTCGCGCGACTCCTGCACGGCGCATTTGATGCCCAACTTTTGCATGTTCTTGTTCGTGGCGATCTCCGAATCGATGTTGTGCCCCTTGAAAATGAGCGTGAGCGACAGCCCGACGACGAAGAACGCCACGAATCCTATTGCGATGAGTATCACGATCAAGAGTTTCGGAAACATGATGCGCTTTTTTTGAGTAATATGCGTTAAAAATTCGTTTCGGTTGAATTTCCGACGACAAATTTATATATTTGTTGCATATTTTGCAAAAACCGTGCATGGCCCGCGCATGCGGCGCTTCGCGCGCGACGAGTGCGGTGTTTGCGATGGCGGATGCTTCGCCGTGCCGCATGGCATGGCGGGCTGCGGCCGAAATATGTAAACGGATGAAGATAGTAATTTCGGGCATAGGAGAGATGGGCAGCCACTTGGCGCGCATGCTGAGCGGCAACGGCCACGACATCACGGTGATCGACAGCGACTCGAAGGCGCTGGACGAGCTGGGCAGCTTCGCCGACCTTATAACGGTCGAGGGCGACACCACGGCCTTCGCCGTGCTGCGCAAGGCGGGCGTGCGCCGCTGCGATCTGTTCATCGCGGTCAACCACGACGAGAACCAGAACATTCTGTCGGCCATCATGGCCAAGCAGTTGGGGGCCAAGAAGTCCATCGCGCGCATCGACAACAACGAGTATCTGGAGCCCAACAACAAGGAGATGTTCATCGGCATGGGCATCGACTATCTGTTCTATCCCGAGAAGGTGGCGGCGCTGGAGGTGATCAACCTGCTGGGCCACACCTCCACCACCGACTATGTCGATTTCTCGGGCGGGCGTCTGGCGCTGGTGGTGTTCCGATTGGAGCCCACGTCGCCGCTGCTGGGCCGCAATCTGATCGATCTGGCGGCCGACGGCTCCATCTCGGAGTTCCGCGCCGTGGCCATCACGCGCGGCGTGCAGACCATCATCCCGCGCGGTCAGGACGAGTTTTTCGAGGGCGACACCGTCTACGTCATCTCGCGCAAGGAGGCGGCCAAGAGCGTCACTGAGCTTTCGGGGCAGAAGAGCGTCGAGGTCAAGAGCCTCATGATCCTCGGCGGCTCGCGCATAGGCGTGCGGGTCGCGTCGGAGTTGCAGGACGAGATGAATATCAAGTTGGTGGAGTACAACGGCGACAAGGCCTACCGTCTGGCCGAGGAGCTGGACAAGACGCTCATCATCCACGAGGACGGGCGCAAGCTCGACGCCATGCTGGAGGAGGGGCTCTCGAACATGGACGCCTTTCTGGCCGTCACGGGCCGCAGCGAGACCAACATTCTGGCGGCGATGCAGGCCAAGCGCATGGGCGTGAAGAAGGTGATCGCCGAGGTGGAGAACCTCAACTACATAAGTCTGGCCGAGAGTGTGGGCATCGACACCATTATTAATAAGAAACGCGTCACGGCGTCGAACATATTCCGCTTCACCATGTCGACCGACGTGCAGGCCATACGCTGTCTGTCGGGCAGCGAGGCCGAGGTGCTGGAGTTCATCGTGAAGCCCAATTCGCCCGCCACGAAGAACAAGGTGAAGGACATGCGCCTGCCGCAGGATGTGATAATCGGCGGCGTGGTGCGCGGCGACAAGGCCTTTATCGCCGTGGGCGATACGCAGATAAACGCATACGATCGGGTGGTGGTGTTCTCCATGCCCGGGTCGATAGACAAGGTGGGCGAGTTCTTCAACTGAACGCGCCCGCACCTGACTTGAACGTGAAGGGACCGACCTGTTAAATTGCTTTTGATATGTCGGTTTTTGCAAAACTTCTGTGCGGGGCGTTTCTCGCGCGCTGCGGACGGATCGAACGTGCCGCGAGGAGTGCGGTCGAGATTCAGTACCGTACTCTCGACGAGTTGTTGAGGCGTGGGCGGCGCACCGATTTCGGGCGCGAGCGGGGTCTGCGTGACGTGCGCGGCCCCGAGGATTTCGCCCGCGCGGTGGAGATCTTCGATTACGAGTCGTTCTCGCCCTATATCGAACGCATGCGTCGGGGCGAGAGCGATGTGGCCTGCACGGGGCGCGTCGGGATGTTCGCCCGTTCGTCGGGCACCACCTCGTCGCGCAGCAAATACATACCCGTGACGCGCGAAGCGCTGCGGCGCAACCATCTGCGGGGCATGGCCGATACGGTGTCGCTCTACTTGGCGGCTGCTCCCGCGTCGAGGCTCTTCGAGGGGCGTACCCTCACTCTGGGCGGCTCGTGCGGCCGCGACGGGTACGGGGCGTTGGTCGGCGACTTGTCGGCCCTGACCTTGCACGCCGCGGGACGGCTGTCGGGCGCGGTGCGCGCTCCGAGCCTGCGGACGGCGTTGATGGAGGACTTCGACGCCAAGTGCGAGGCCATATACCGCGAATGCGCCTCCGAACGCATCACGGCGCTGGCGGGCGTTCCGTCGTGGAATCTGGCTCTGCTGCGCCGCGTGACCGAGTTCGCGGGACGACGCACGGCGCTGGAGGTGTGGCCCGATCTGGAGCTGTTCATGCACGGCGGAGTGAGTTTCAAGCCCTACCGCGAGGCCTTCGCCGAGGTCGTGGGCGGCGATATAAACTATTGGGAGTGCTACAACGCCTCCGAGGGATTCGTGGCCGCGGCCGAACGTGCGGGGTGCGAGGATATGTTGTTGATGCCCGACTACGGATGCTACTACGAGTTCGAGAGCGACGGCCGCACGGTGCCTTTAGAGGGTGTGCGCGCGGGCTGCGAATATGCGGTTCTGATGACCTCCGTGAACGGGCTGTGGCGCTACCGTTTGGGCGACAAGGTGATGTTCACGTCGACCGATCCTTATCGGCTGCGGGTGTCGGGGCGCACTAAACAGTACGTGAACGCCTTCGGCGAGGAGCTTATGATAGGCAATGCCGAGGAGGCTCTGGCCCGCGCGTGCCGCGTCTCGCATGCTGTGGTGAACGAATATACCGTGGCACCGAAATACATGTCGGCCTCGGGCGACGGCTGCCACGAGTGGGTGGCGGAGTTCGTGCGCGAGCCCGACGACCGTCGGCGGTTCGCCGAGGAGCTGGACCGTGCGTTGCGCGAGCTCAACTCCGACTACGACGCCAAGCGCCGCAGCGTCATGGGACCTCCTGAGGTTAGGATCGTGCCCCGCGGCACGTTCCTGCGGTGGCAGACCGCCGAGCGGCGCAACAAGGTGCCGCGGCTTATGAACGACCGCAGCGTGGCGGATGCCGTGACGGAATATGCCGCGCGGGCCGAGGCGAAAGCGAATGCGTGATGCTGTTCGCCGACAGCGGAGGATGCAAGCGAGCGTAAAGCGAGTTGCAGTCCGCCGCGCGGGATGCCGAAGTTAGAGTATAAACCATATAAATTTGAAGGGTCCCTCAGACGGACCCTCGTTAAGAATCATGTACGTAGCTATTGCAGGCAATATCGGGAGCGGTAAGACCACCCTCACCGATATTCTGACCCGACATTACGGTGCCAAGGCCTATTTCGAGGAGTCCGATAACCCTTACATCGGCGATTTCTACAACGACATGAGCCGCTGGGCGTTCCAGCTTCAGATGTCGTTTCTCGGGAGTCGCATCCGCCAGACGCTGGACATGCTGTCGTCGGGCGGCGCCGACATATTTCAGGACCGCACCATCTACGAGGATGCCCACATCTTCGCCGCCAATCTGCACGAGATGGGGCTCATGACCTCGCGCGACTTCGCCACCTACATGAAGATATTCGACCTGACGACCAATCTCATCCCGCAGCCCGACGTGCTCATATACCTTCGTGCGAGCATCCCCACGTTAGTGTCGCAGATCAAGCGCCGCGGGCGCGACTACGAGATGAACATCGACGAGAGCTATCTCACGCGCCTGAACGAGAAGTACGAGAACTGGATCGGCAACATCTACCGCGGCGAAGTGCTCGTCGTGGACAAGGATTCGGAGGATTTCGTCGAGGATCCCGCCGTGGCGGAGCGCATCTGCGAAAGGCTGGACCGCATTTCGGGCCGACGCTTATGAGGTTGCCCGAGATGTTTGCCGAGCGCATGCGGCGCGAGATGGGCGCCGACGAGGCCGAACGCCTCTTCGCCGCGCTGGAGTCGGAACCGTCGGTCGCCGTGCGGCTCAATCCGCGCAAGGCTATGGCCGAGAAGTGGGGCGGCAGCCCCGTGCCGTGGAGCCGCGACGGGTATATGCTCGCCGAGCGGCCGAGCTTCACGCTCGATCCCGATTTCCATGCGGGCGCCTACTACGTTCAGGAGGCCGCCTCGCAGTTCGCTGGCTACATCCTCGCCGAGGCCGCGGGCGGCGCGGAGAGGTGCCGCGGCATGCGCGTGCTGGACATGTGTGCTGCCCCGGGCGGCAAGAGCACCCATTACGCCTCGCTCGTCGGACGCGAGGGCCTTGTGGTCGCCAACGAGATCAACCGCAGCCGCGCGGCGGTGCTGGCCGATAACGCGCGCAAGTGGGGTACGGGCAACATGGCGGTCACGTGCAACGATTCGGCCCGCGTGGCGGCGTTCGAGGAGTGGTTCGACGCCGTGGCGGTCGACGCCCCCTGCTCGGGCGAGGGCATGTTCCGCAAGTCGGACGAGGCCTGCGCGCAGTGGAGCGAGGCCAATGTGGCCATGTGCGCCGAGCGGCAGTGGGAGATCCTGCAAAACGCTTTCCGCGCGCTGCGGGCGGGAGGCATATTGATTTACAGTACCTGCACGTTCAACCGCAGCGAGGACGAGGATGTGCTGCGCCGCGCCTGCGCCGAGTTCGGCGACGGGCTGTGCGAAGCACCTTATATAAATGTCGACCCGTCGTGGGGCGTGGTGACGGGCGAGGAAGGCGTGTTCCGCACGTTCCGTTTCTTCCCGCACCGAGTCGCGGGCGAGGGGATGTTTCTGGCCGTGGCGCGCAAGGGCGGCGAGCCGTCGCGACGCCGCGCGCCGAAAGCGAAACGTCGGGTGATGGTGCCCGCCGACAAAGCCGCCGCGCGCGAGCTCGGCCGCTGGGTGCGCGGCGATATGCGTTTCTACGAGGCGGGCGAAAATCTCTACGGCTGCCATGCCGAGCGTTACGACGACGTGGAGGCTCTCGCGGGGACGCTCTCGGTGATATATTCGGGCGTGGCGATGGGCCGCGTTTTCAAGGGTGCGCTCAAGCCCGACGGTGCGCTGGCGTTGTTCGCCGACGTGAATCCCGATGCCGCTGTGTGCCGCGAGCTGGACGAGGCGGCGGCCCTGCGTTTTCTGCGCAAGCAGGATATCGACGCCGCGCTGCTGGCCGAGGGGCTGAACATGGTGACGTTCGGCGGGCGGCCGCTGGGGTTTGCCAAACGCATCGGAGGCAGAGTGAACAACATGTATCCCAATTCATTAAGAATATTGAAATAGTATACTTTATGGCTGCTAAAAAACTCTTTTATTCCATGGGCGAGGTGGCGGAGATGTTCGACGTGAACGCTTCGCTGATACGTCACTGGGAATCGAAGTTCGACTGCATACGCCCGCACAAGAACAAGAAGGGCAACCGCATGTTCTCGCCCGAGGATGTGGAGAAACTCAAACAGATATACCATCTGGTGAAGGAGCGCGGGATGACTCTCGACGGCGCGAACAGAGCCATGAAGCGTTCGCGCAAGGAGCTGTCGCGCGAAACGGAACTTCTGGAGCGCTTGCAGCGCATCCGTTCGGCTTTGGTCGAGGTGCGCGAGGAACTTAAGGCGGGCGAGGGAGTGCAGATAGTGGAGTCGCCCGTTTTGAGCGATGCGGAGGAGCCGATCGAGACTTCGGCCGCCGTCGATGCTGCCGTTCCCGCCACCGAGACGGCCGAGCCGACCTCGGAATCATCGGACGTATCGGAGGCGGCGGAGTCGGAAGTGCGGCCCGAAAGCGGCGCAGAGCCGTCGGGCGGTGCCGAAAGTCCCGCCAAACGCCCGCGCCGCCGCCGAAAGAGCGACGACGAAAACAAAGAGCTGTTTCCGTTCTACGAGCAGTCGTTGTTCTGACGGCATTGGCTGTATTCGGCGTTCGCCGACAGCGGAGGACGCAAGCGAGCCTTACGGCGAGTTGCAGTCCGCCGCGCGGGGTGGCGGCGAACTGCCGACATGGCCTTGCCATGTCGAAATTTAACGACGGTTTAATTTTATTTATTCCACATTCAATAAAATTAAACTCGACTTTGACTTTATTGAACATCGTATTGATAATTCGTTATGAAAGTAAAAGATGTAGCTGCGGCGATCGAGGCGTTCGCGCCGCTGGGGTTGCAGGAGTCGTACGATAACGCGGGACTCGTAGTCGGACGGCCCGACGACGAGGTGCACCGCGCGCTGCTTGCGGTGGATGTAACCGAAGAGGTGCTGGCCGAGGCCGTGCGCGAGGGTTGCGACATGGTGATCACCCATCATCCGATAGTGTTCCATCCCCTGAAGCGGCTCAATTCGGCGAGCGCCGTCGAACGGTGCGTCGAGGAGGCGGTGCGTCGCGGCATCGCGCTCTATGCCGCGCATACCAATCTCGACAGCGCTCCCGAGGGGATGAGCTGGCGCGTGGCGCATATCCTCGGGCTGGAGAACATCGCGGTGTTGCAGCCGACGGCCGACGGCGCGGGCTTCGGCGTGGTGGGGGAGCTGCCCGAGGCTGCGGCGAGCGAGAGTTTCATGCGCGCGGTGATGGAGCGTTTCGGCGTTAAGGCCCTGCGTCACGGCGACATGGTGCGCGACACGGTGCGTCGGGTGGCGATATGCACGGGTGCGGGCGGATCGCTTATCGACGAGGCGCAGGCCGCGCAGGCCGACATATATCTGACGGCCGATCTGAAATATAACGACTTCATGCGCCACGACGACAGGATGATTTTGGTCGACATGGGCCATTTCGAAAGCGAATATTGCGCGATTGAAATTTTATTTGACATTTTATCGAAAAATTTACCTATCTTTGCCGTTCGCAAGAGTGTGTGCTCGCGCAACCCCGTGAATTACATGGTGTGAGGGGCGCGAAAGAGTTGATTCAACAAAATTAAAATATATGGCACAAAAGAAAACATCTGAAGTCGATTACTCGATGCAGGAGAAGATCATGGCTCTCTATGAGTTGCAGAAGATTGATTCTCAGATTGATGAGATCAACAAGGTGAAGGGCGAACTGCCATTGGAAGTGCAGGATCTGGAGGACGAGATCGAAGGCCTGAAAACCCGCATCGAAAACATCAACGGCGAGATCGACGAGTTCAATTCTCTGACCAAGCAGCGCAAGCGCGAGGTCGATCAGGCCAAGATTCAGATATCGCATTACAAGGAGCAGCAGAACAATGTGCGCAACAATCGCGAGTTCGATGCCATTTCGAAGGAGATCGAGTATCAGGAGCTCGAAATCGAGCTTGCCGAGAAGCGTCTCAAGGAGTATTCGGCGGGCGTGAAGAGCAAGAAAGCTCAGTTGGAGGATGCCGAAAGCGTGGTGACCGAGCGCGAGAACGATCTGGGTGCCAAGCGTGCGGAGTTGGAGAGCATCGAGGCCGAGACGGCCGATCAGGTGGCGGCGCTTACGGCCAAGGCCGACAAGGCCAAGACCAAGATCGACGAACGTCTGTTGACGGCTTACGACCGCATACGCCGCAGTGTGCGCAACGGCCTTGCCGTGGTGACGGTGAAACGCGATGCGTGCGGCGGCTGCTTCAACCGTATACCTCCTCAGCGTCAGGTCGATATACGTCAGGGCAAGAAACTCATCGTGTGCGAGTACTGCGGCCGCATATTGGTGGCCGACAATTCGGAGAACGGTCGGTAGAGTCGCGGTCGTTCGGCGGGCGCCCTCGGATGCCGCGTTCGGCGGCGGGGACGACGATACGGATCGGGATGCGGATCGCGCTTTGCGGTCCGCATCTTTTTTGCCGTCGTTTCGGCGCGGCATCGCCGAGGCGTTCATGCGCCGAGGCGGACCGCGCTGTCGCGCCGCCGGCGGCGGAGAGTACGTTTGACTGAAAGTCGGCCCGACGGATGTCGGTGAGCGGAGGTTGGGCATTTTGCGCAAAAAACGTGCTCGGTCTGCCCTTCGTTAAAAAATATTACTTAACTTTGCCACCAATCTGAGGTTTCATAAATTTTCTCGTAATGAAGATAGCTCTTGCCCAGTTGAACTACACGATCGGCGATATAGAGGGGAATGCGTCGCGAATCATCGAAGCCATCCGTAAGGCCGAGGGCGAAGGTGCGGATTTGGTGTTGTTCGCCGAGTATGCCGTGAGCGGCACGCCGGCCTACGATCTGTTGCGCAAAACCACATTCCTCACAATGTGCGAGGAGGCGTTGGAGCGAATCGCCAAGTCGTGCCGCCGATGTACGGCCATCGTGGGTTCGCCCGTGCTGACCGATCGCGGCGCGGTGAGCGCGGCAGCGGTGCTGAGCGACGGCCGCATAGTCGAAATCATAGAGAAACAATATGTTACCGCACGCCGCGAGATGGGATTCATCATCCCGGGCGAGGGCTATAAGGTGGTCGACGTGTGCGGCCGCAAGATAGCGGTGATGGTGGGCGACGATCTGTCGCATCTGCACGAACTCGATGCGGAGGCCGATTTCGTGGTGAGCGTCAACGCCCGCCGCTACGGCAAGGGGCTGCTTTCGTACCGTTACGAGAGCATGCGCCGACTGACCTATACCGAGTGTCGCAACATAATCATAATAAATCAAGTGGGCGGTTCGGGCGATCTGGTCTACGACGGTACGTCGGGCATAATGAACAAGTCGGGCAGGGTGGAGTTGCTGTTGAAGAGTTTCGAGGAGGATTTCCGCATATTCGACAGCATGGAGCCGCACGACGAGGTGGAGGTGCCATACACCTCTTACAAGGATCGCACGCGGATGGTTTACAAGGCTGCATGTCTGGGCCTGCGCGACTTCTTCCGCAAGAACGGTTACGTGAAGGCGGGCGTGGGTCTGTCGGGCGGCATCGACTCTTCGGTGGTGGCCTGTCTGGCCGTGGGCGCGCTGGGTGCCGAGAACGTGAAGGGATTGATGATGCCGTCGGAGTTCTCGTCGGACGAGTCGGTGGAGGATGCCAAGCATCTGGCCGAGAATCTGGGCATAGAGTACAGCGTGCTGCCCATAAACGAGGCATACACGGCCATCATGGATACGCTGAAGCCCGTGACGGGAGGTACCGAGTTCGACGCCACGGAGGAGAACATACAGTCGCGAATCCGCACCGTGCTTTTGATGGCATTGCAGAACAAGGAGGGATACGTGCTGCTCAACTCGTCGAACAAGAGCGAGAACGCCATAGGCTGGTGTACGCTCTACGGCGATACGGCGGGAGCGTTCAGCGTGACGGGCGACCTCTACAAGAGCGAGATTTACGATCTGGCCCGTTACATCAATCATAATTTCGGCAACGTGATTCCCGAGGAGATTCTCAAGAAGGAGCCTTCGTCGGAGCTGCGTCCCAACCAGAAGGACAGCGATTCGCTGCCTCCGTACGAGGTGGTGGATGCCATACTTTACCGCATGATCGAGGAGGGGCAGCACCGCGAGGAGATAGTGAATGCGGGCTTCGATGCCAAGGTGGTGGAGAAGATACACACCATGGTGATGCAGAACGTGAAGAAACGCTACCAGTATCCGCCCGTGCTGCGGTTGTCGACCTGCGCGTTCCGTCACGAATGTCTGCTGCCATTGATTAACAAATACGGTTATTAGAGTAAAGTAGGCGGAGCGTAGGGCTAAAATGGGCAGCGCGGAGGTAAGACATTGCGGTGAGGTGGTGCGCGTGCATGGCAACGTGGTGGTCGTCCGTATGACGGTCAACAGCGTGTGCGGCGCGTGCAGGGCCCGCGGCGTGTGCGGCGTAGGCGAATCGGCCGAAAAGACGGTCGAGGTGGAGACCGACATGGCAGGCGAGTTTCACGCGGGCGACGAGGTGGTGGTGGCTCTGCGCAGCAGCTCTATGGGGCCGAGATCGGTGGCTTTGGCGTATGTGGCGCCTTTTTTTGTTTTGGCGGCGTCGCTCGCGGGACTCACGGCGGCGGGCGTCGGCGAGGGCGCGGCGGCCGCGGGGGCGCTGGGTGGCATTGCCGTATATTATGCGGTGCTGTACCTGCTGCGCGATAAGATAAGTAAGAGCATAAAATTCACAATAACAAAACAAACAAAATGACGGTATTATTATCTACGATTCTGACACTCAGCGTGCTGGGTATTCTGTCGGCCGTTATCCTGTACTTCGTGGCTCAGAAGTTCAAGGTCGAGGAGGATCCCCGCATCGACGAGGTGGAGAAGATGCTCCCGGGCGCCAATTGCGGCGGCTGCGGATTCGCCGGATGCCGCGCCATGGCCGAAGCGCTGGTCAAACGCGACGACATCTCGGCGCTGTTCTGCCCTGTGGGAGGAGCCGAGACCATGAAGAAGACCGCGGACTATCTGGGCAAGACGGCTCCCGAGAAGGAGCCTACGGTGGCTACGGTACGTTGCGGCGGCACTTGCGCCAAGCGTCCGCGCACGAACGAGTTCGACGGCGCCAAGAGCTGCGCGGTGGCCTCGTCGCTCTATGTGGGCGAGACGGCGTGCGCTTTCGGTTGTCTCGGTTACGGCGATTGCGTCGAGGCGTGCGCCTTCGATGCGATTCATGTAAATCCCGAAACGGGTCTGGCCGAGGTCGATCCCGACAAGTGCACGGCCTGCGGCGCATGCGTGAAGGCATGCCCCAAGCACATCATCGAGCTGCGCAAGAAGTGGCCCAAGAACCGCGCGGTGTACGTGAGCTGCGTGTCGAAGGACAAGGGCGCCGTGGTGATGAAGGCCTGCAAGGCGGGGTGCATAGGCTGCGGAAAGTGCGTGAAGGTGTGTCCTTTCGGAGCCATTACCATCGAAAACAATCTGGCCTATATCGATTCGCAGAAGTGCAAGCTGTGCCGCAAGTGCGTGAACGAGTGTCCTACGGGTGCCATCGTGCTGAAGGGCATGGAGCCTCTGCCCAAGGAGCCCAAGGCCCCCGCGGCCAAACCCGAGGCTCCCGCGGCCAAACCAGAGGCGAAGCCTGCCGCCGCTCCCGCGTCGCAGGCCGATAACAAGAGTGTTAACGAGCAGAAATAAGATTACGCGTTATGAAGACATTTCCGATAGGCGGAGTACATCCGTCGGATAACAAAAAATGGAGCTGCGGCCGCGCGATAGAGGCGGCGGAACTTCCCGATGTCGTCAACATTCCGCTCGGACAACACATCGGCGCTCCCGCCGCGGCCAAGGTGGCCAAGGGCGACAAGGTGCTTACGGGCCAGCTCATAGCCGAAGCTTCGAGCTTCATGTCGGCCAATATCCATTCGCCGATTTCGGGTACGGTGACGGCCGTGGACATGGTTCCCAACGGTCAGGGCCTGCGCCAGATGATGATTACCATCAAGCGCGAGGGCGACGAGTGGATGCCCGAGATAGACCGCACGCCCGAGATAAAGCGCGAGTGCACGCTCGACGCGGCGGCCATCATAGCCAAGATCAAGGATGCCGGCATAGTGGGTATGGGCGGCGCGACGTTCCCCACGCATGTGAAACTGTCGATTCCCCCGGGCTGCAAGGCCGAGTTCCTTATTATAAACGGCGTGGAGTGCGAGCCTTACCTCACCTCCGACTACCGCACCATGCTGGAGCGCGGCGAGGAACTGCTGGTGGGCGTCGAGATCCTGAAGCGCGCGCTGGGCGTCGACAAGGCGATCATCGGCATCGAGAACAACAAGCCCGACGCTGTTGCGCATCTCCGCAAACTTATCGCCGAGAAGAGTTTCGCCGTCACGGTCGAGCCTCTGAAGGTTCGGTATCCGCAGGGTGGCGAGAAGCAGTTGATAGCGGCCGTCACGGGGCGTCAGGTGCCCCCTCCGCCCGGGCTGCCCATACACGTGGGCGCCGTGGTGTGCAACGCCTCTACCGCGGTGGCGGTGTACGAGGCCGTGCAGAAGAACAAGCCGCTTATCGAGCGCGTGGTGACCGTCACGGGCAAGAGCGTGAGCGAGCCGCGCAACCTGCTCGCGCGCATGGGCACCCCCATAGCCAAGCTCGTCGAGAAGGCGGGCGGTCTGCCCGAGGGCGACGTGAAGGTGGTCAACGGCGGTCCGATGATGGGTCGTGCGATGGTGAACCTCGATTCGCCCGTCACCAAGGGCTGCTCGGGCATCACGGTGCTGAGCGGCGGCGAGGTGCGACGCATGCAGGAGTCGCCCTGCATCAAGTGCGCGAAGTGCGTGGGCGCGTGCCCCATGGGGTTGGAGCCGTACCTCGTTTCGAAGCTCTCGCGCAAGAAGATGTGGGAGAGAGCCGAAGAGGAGCGCATAACCGACTGCATAGAGTGCGGATGCTGCCAGTACTCGTGTCCCGCGGGCATACCCCTGCTGGACCACATACGTCTGGGCAAGCAGACCGTCATGGGAATAATCCGCGCGCGTGCCGCGGCCAACGCCCCGAAGAAGTAGCAAGAGTAAATAAACAGAAGAGATTATAAATCATGGCAAATAAATTTTTCGTTGCTCCTTCGCCCCATGTGCATGGCGCGCAGTCGACGCAATCGTTGATGCGCGACGTGCTCATAGCGTTGCTGCCCGCGCTGGCGGTGTCGACTTGGGTGTACGGAGCGGACGTGCTGAAGGTGTCGGCCATAGCCGTCGTCAGCTGCGTCGTGCTGGAGTTCCTTATACAGAAATATCTGCTCGGCGGCGAGCCTACCGTGTCGAATCTGTCGGCTGCGGTGACGGGTCTGCTGCTGGCGTTCAACCTGCCCGCCTCGATTCCGTGGTGGATCGTGGTGATAGGCTCGGTGGTGGCCATCGGCGTGGCCAAGATGACTTTCGGAGGTCTGGGCCGCAACCCGTTCAACCCCGCGCTGGTGGGCCGCGTGTTCCTGCTCATAGCCTATCCCGCGCAGATGACCTCGTTCTCGGCGCCCGTCGTGAAGGGTTATGCCGACGCGTTCTCGGGTGCGACGCCTCTGGCGGCCGTGAAGTCGGGCGCCGTATCGGTCGAGCAGGCCGATCTGCTGAATATGTTCAGCGGCGCTGTCCCGGGTTCGCTGGGCGAGATCGCCGCCGCGGCGCTTATCGTGGGCGGCATCTATCTGCTGTGGCGCAAGGTCATAACGTGGCACATCCCCGTGGCGGTGCTCGGCTCGATGGCGGTGTTCGCATTCGTGGTGGCGCTGCTCAACGGCGGAGGCGCCATGCTCTATGAGCTGCCCGCGTTCCATCTGCTGGCGGGCGGCGCGCTGCTGGGTGCCATCTACATGGCCACCGACTACGTGACCTCGCCCATGACGCACAAGGGTATGTTGATCTATGGTGCGGGCATCGGCGTGATTACGATGGTGATCCGTCTGTGGGGCGCCTATCCTGAGGGTATGTCGTTCGCCATACTTCTGATGAACTCGGTGGCTCCGCTTATCAACCGATATGTGAAGCCCAAGCGCTTCGGTTTGACAACTGCCAAAAAATAGGAGGACACGAAGATGAAAAGTACACTTTTTAACATGGTTGCCGTCCTGTTTACCATTACGTTGGTGGCTTCTGCCGGCGTGGGCGGCGTGAATATGATTACGGCCGAGGCCATTGCCGAGGCCAAGCAGCTGGCGGTGACGCAGGCGGTGAAGAACGTGCTGCCCGAGTTCGCCGAGAGCAGCATGACGGAACTCGCCGTCGACGAGATCCCCGTGAAGGTCTACACGGCCACCTCGGGCGACGAGGTGAAAGGCTATGCCGTGGAGACCATGACCAAGATAGGCTTCGGCGGCGCCATCCGCATGATGGTGGGCTTCTCGCCCGCAGGCGAGATACTGAACGTCAACGTGCTGGAGCAGAGCGAGACCCCGGGCCTCGGCACCAAGATGTGCGACGAAGGCAATGCGTTGATAACGAGCGTGAAAGGTAAGAATCCCGCCGATATGAAACTTCGGGTGAAGAAGGACGGCGGCGACGTGGACGCCCTGACGGCGGCTACCATTTCGTCGCGTGCCTATGTGGATGCCGTGGCACGCGCCTATGCGGCTTTCGCCGCGGTGAGCGGAAAGGGCGGGAGCGTCGACGGTGTGTCGGGCGCTACGGCCGAAAACAAGGAAGGAGGTAAAGATGAATAAGTTGCAGATTATATTGAAGGGAATCGTCCGCGAAAACCCCACGTTCGTGTTGATATTGGGCATGTGCCCCACGCTGGGTACCACCACCTCGGCCATAAACGGCTGCGGCATGGGTGTGGCGACGATGGCGGTGTTGATAATGTCGAATCTGGTGATCTCGCTTATCAAGAACTTCATCCCCGACAAGGTGCGCATCCCCGCGTTCATCGTGGTGATAGCGTCGTTCGTGACCATCATACAGATGCTCATGCAGGCGTTCGTGCCCTCGCTCTACGCCTCGCTGGGCGTGTTCATCCCCCTGATCGTGGTGAACTGCATCATTCTGGGCCGTGCCGAGGCTTTCGCCTCGAAGAACGGCGCGCTGGATTCGATCCTCGACGGCGTGGGTATCGGTCTGGGCTTCACGCTGTCGCTCACGGTCATAGGTGCCGTGCGCGAGGTGCTGGGCAGCGGCGCGATATTCAACATGCCGCTGGGCATAAGCGACTACATGCCGCTGGTGTTCGTACTCGCCCCGGGAGGATTCTTCGTACTCGGGTATTTGATGGTATTGTTTAATAAATTTGTCAGAAAATAGTCATGGAGCTTTCGTATTTTGCAATTATCATAGGCGCGATCTTCGTCAACAACGTGGTGCTCGCGCAGTTCCTTGGTATCTGCCCGTTCCTCGGCGTGTCGTCGAAAGTGGACACTTCGCTGGGTATGTCAGCCGCCGTGACGTTCGTCATGGCTCTGGCGTCGATCGTGGCGTGGTGCATACAGACCTACATACTCGTGCCGCTCGAAATAGAGTACATGCAGACCATAGTGTTCATTCTGGTCATTGCCGCCTTGGTGCAGATGGTGGAGATCATCCTCAAGAAGGTGTCGCCGTCGCTCTATCAGGCGCTGGGTATATTCCTGCCGCTCATAACCACCAACTGCGCCGTGCTGGGTGTGGCGATTTTGATGATACAGAAAGAGTTCGACCTGTTGCAGAGCTTCACCTATTCGGTGTCGACGGCCATAGGCTTCGGTCTCGCGCTGGTGATATTCGCGGGTATCCGCGAGCGTCTGGAGCTGGACGGCGTGCCCGCGGCGCTGAAGGGAACGCCCGTGGCGCTCATCACGGCCGCCATACTGGCAATGGCTTTCATGGGATTTTCGGGGCTGGTATAGTCCCTCCCGATTCCCGACGGATTGCAAAGGCTGCCGTTAGGGCGGTTTTTGCGGTTTTCGGACGGGAATATGGCCCGTTCGTGCGCCCCGCGACCGACGACGGGCGAATTGTATCGATTTTGTATTGCAATCGGCTGTCGCGGAGCCTCTGCGACGGTAAAATACGCTAAAAAACGGAATTATGGAAAAGTACAGATGCACGGTTTGCGATTGGGTGTACGATCCCGCCGTGGGCGATCCCGAGAGCGGGATAGCTGCGGGTACGGCATTCGAGGATATTCCCGAGGATTGGGTGTGCCCCGTTTGTGGAGTAGGCAAGGATCAGTTCGAAAAGGTGGATTGACGATGCCGCTTTTTTAAGGTCGCGCCCCGTCGGAATCGGTTCCGACGGGGCGTTTTGCGTGCTCGTCTCCGTCGGTCGTGCATTCGCTGTTTGCCGACGGCGGCGGGGCTGTGCGAGCCTTTGCGGCGAGCAGCAGTCCGCCGCATGGGGCGGCGGCGAACTGCCGACATAGCGCCGCTATGTCGGAATATCGGGTCCCATCCCTGCCTGCGGTCAGAAGTCGAGCAGATCGTAGATCTCGCGCGTGCGCGGCATCGATAGGGGTTCCTGATAGTGCCACCACTCCTTGACGTAGGGGCGCAGTCCCGCACGCCACATTATGTCGAGCAGCAACTTGCGGTTCTCGCCCGCGATGCTGCTTATCGTCCCGTCGCGGACGAGCCCGTCGACGAATGCCGCATAACTCTCGTATGTGGTCGTATTGCTCAGTCCCACCCACGCCTCGCGGCCGAAGTGGTCGAATCCCGTGCCCATGTCGAGCGGCCGTCCGTCGGCGTCGGCGATGGTCAGATCGACCGCCACGCCGTAGTTGTGACGCCCTCCGCGCGTGCCGTCGGCCACGTAGGCCTCGTTGCCCGTGCCCTCCACGGCCTTGCGCATTCGGCGCTGCACGCTGATCGGGCGCGCAGCGTCGTAGACGAGTAGCGTGTGGTCGGGGCGGATCTCCCGCAGCAGATGCAGCGCCTTCACCACCTTGGCGGCGAAAGAGGGCACGAGGTAGGCCGTGCGCAGCGTGCCGTACATGTTCCGACCGACGAAATTGTCGGTCGTGGCGTATTTGAGCTCGACGCGGATGTCGGGGTCGAGTTCGCGGATGTCGACCAGACCGCAGCGCCGCATTTCGGCGTCGAAATCGACCTCCTGCGCGGCGGTCGGTGCGGCGTGCGACAGCATGGCGAGGCAGACCGCGACGGACAATACTATTTTTTCCATGTGGAGAAAGGATGTTTCAAAAGTCGTGAATTGTAGTAGTGCTTGTCGCCCGTGACCTCGTCGCCGAGCCACGCGGGGCGCTCGAATGCCTCGTCGGGCGACGAGAGCTCGACCTCGGCCATCGTGAGGCCCTCGTTGGCGCCGAAGAACTCGTCGACCTCGAACGTGTGCCGCCCCGCGGGGACCATGTAGCGGCGTTTCTCGATGGTACCGTCGCTGTGGGCGAGCAGTTCGCGGGCGTCGGCGGCGGGGATCTCGTACTCCCATTCGTCGCGCGACATGCCCGCCTCGTCGGTGCGCCCCTTCACGGTGAGGTAGCCCCGCTCGTCGCGCAGGCGTATGCGGAACGTGAGCGACGGAGTGCGCCCTATGTAGCCCTGCACGATGTGCGACGACGACACGGCGGACTGTTTGTAGTCTCCCGCGACGAGGAATTTGCGTTCTATTTCCTTGGCCATGATTACTCGGTTTATACGGCAAAATTACTATATTTGCACTGAATTTTGCCAAAAAAAACCGACTTCGTATGAATAAGATCGCATCATTGCGTATTTTACTGTTCGCCGCGGCCTGCTCTGCGTCGGCGCTGTGCGGATGCGGCTCCGACAATGTGGAACTGCATCGTGCGCGAAGCATGAAAAAGACCATCTATTCGCTTTACCGTGTCGACGACTCGCCGCTGCTGGCCGAGAACTACCCGCGCGACACCGCGGCGCGCGCCACATATCTGGCCGAAGGGGCCGACCAAAGCGTGAACGAATATTCGTATCTGTGGCCCTACTCGGGCACTCTGTCGATGATGTCGGCGCTGTACGACGCCGCGGGCGACGAGAACGACTTGGATTTCATCGACCACGTGGTGGTGGAGGGGCTCGACCGCTATTACGACACCTCGCGCGAACCCTATGCATATTCGTCGTACATCACGGCCGACCGATCGGACCGTTTCTACGACGACAACATATGGCTGGCGATAGACTTCACCGATCTCTACATCGCAACGGGCAATCCCGACTATCTCGTCTATGCGCGCGACATATGGCAGTTCGTGATGAGCGGCCGCGACGACGTGCTGGGCGACGGCATATACTGGTGCGAGCAGAAGAAGGGATCGAAGAACGCATGTTCGAACGCTCCCGCGGCGGTGTGCGCGCTCAAGCTCTACAAAGCCACGGGCGAGGAGGAGTTCCTGCGCACGGGCCGCGAGCTCTACGAGTGGACGTTCACGACGCTGCGCGACGCGGAGGACGATCTCTATTTCGACAACAAGGCGCTCGACGGCCGCATATCGCGCGCCAAATACTCCTACAACAGCGGCCAGATGATCGAGGCGGGAGTGCTGCTATATTCGATCACGGGCGAGGACCGCTTCCTGCGCGAGGCGCAGGCCACGGCCCGCGGATGCTACGACAGGTGGTTCAAGGAGGTGAGCGACGACGGGCAGACCATACGCATCATGGAGTCGGGCGACGTGTGGTTCGACGCGGTGATGCTGCGCGGACTGATAGCCCTCTACCGCGCCGACGGCGACGGGCAGTATGTGGAGGCGGTGCGCGCCACGCTCGACTACGCATGGCGCAACGGCCGCGATGCCGACGGTCTGTTCGGCAAGTTCCTCTCGCGCGACGACAGCGCCGACGACAGGGAGGGGCGCGGCGGACGACGCAAGACGAAGCGCCGCTGGCTTCTGACTCAGGCCGCATATGCCGAGATGTCGGCGCGCATGGCCAAGGTGGATCTGTAAAGAGACGGCCGAGCCGTAGCCTCGCTATTGCTCCCTCCGCAGGCTGCGACTCGAAAACCGCAGGCCCGAACAAATCTTTAACCTAAAACTTTATGGCAAGGAAACGAGGCAATTACCCCTTGATCGAGGGGTTGGAGATAACGACTCTGGCGGCCGAGGGCAAGGCTATGGGACGCTACAACGAGCAGGTGGTGTTCGTTCCGATGACCGTCCCGGGCGATGTGGTCGACGTGCAGATACGCAACAAGCGCCGACGCTTCATGGAGGGCGTGGCGGTCAATTTCGTGAAGCGCTCGCCGCTGCGCGAGGAGCCTTTCTGCCCCCATTTCGGCGTGTGCGGAGGCTGCAAGTGGCAGAATCTGCCCTATGCGGAGCAGCTGAAGTTCAAGACCGAGCAGGTGCGCGACCAGCTCACCCGCATCGGCAAGATAGAGCTGCCAGAGGTACGGCCGTGTATGGGCTCGGCCAAGCAGACTTTCTACCGCAACAAGCTGGAGTTCACCTTCGCCGACAAACGCTGGCTCACCTACGAGGAGATAGCGGCGGGCGGCGACATCGAACGCTCGCCCGCACTGGGATTCCACATCCCCAACTGTTTCGACAAGGTGCTCGACATAGACGAATGCCATTTGCAGCGGGATCCCTCGAACGCCATCCGCACCGAGACCAAGCGGTTCTGCATAGAGCACGGTTACTCGTTCCACAATGCGCGCGAGCATGCGGGACTGATGCGCAACATGGTAATCCGCACCTCGTCGACAGGCGAGATAATGGTGATCGTGGTGTTCAACGCCGACGACCGCGAACGCATTACGGCCCTGCTGGAGCATCTGGCCGAGCGCTTTCCCGAGATCACGTCGCTGTTCTACGTGGTCAACACCAAGTGGAACGATTCGACGGGCGACCTTACTCCCGTATGTTTCAAGGGCAAGGATCACATCATCGAGCGGATGGAGGACCTGCAATTCAAGGTGGGGCCCAAGTCGTTCTACCAGACCAATTCCGAGCAGGCCTACGAACTCTACAAGGTGGCCCGCGACTTCGCCGATCTGACGGGCAGCGAGGTGCTCTACGACCTGTATACGGGTACGGGCACCATCGCCAACTTCTGCGCGCGCCGCGCCGCGAAGGTGGTGGGCGTGGAGTATGTCCCCGAGGCCATCGAAGATGCAAAGATCAATTCCGAGATCAACGGCATAGGCAACACCTCGTTCTATGCGGGCGACATGAAGGATGTGCTGAGCGACGAGTTCATCGCGCGCAACGGCCGTCCCGATGTGGTCATTCTCGACCCGCCGCGCGCGGGCGTCGACGAGCGGGTGCTGGAGGTCATAATGCGCGCCGCGCCCGACCGCATGGTGTATGTGAGCTGCAACCCCGCAACGCAGGCACGCGATTTGTCGTTGCTCGACGGCATGTATCGCGTCGAGGCCGTGCAGCCCGTGGACATGTTCCCCCACACCCACCATGTGGAGAATGTGGTGAAGCTGGTGCGCCGCAAGTGACGG
>CAYMIH010000012.1:4200-53493 GCA_964390585.1 uncultured Alistipes sp. | reverse complement strand
ATTCGGTCCCGAAGTGACCCTCTTATGCTACCCGACGGATCGCCGCGCGCCGAGGCTGCGGCATGCAGTTCGCCGACGGCGGCGGCGAACTGCATAAAATATCGTAGTAATGCGACTCATTAGAGTCGTGCGGGCCGCAGCCTCCCGCCGCGGAGGCCCGCTGTTGTTCGCGAATGCTCACGTCGCGCCCTCCGCAGGCTGCCGCCCGAATATATTTAGGTAATGCGACTTTTAAGAGTCGTGCGGGCCGCAGCCTCCCGCCGCGGAGGCCCGCTGTTGTTCGCGAATGCTCACGTCGCGCCCTCCGCAGGCCGCCCGAGAGCGTTTAGAAATACTCCTCGCGATAGGCGTAGCCGTTGCGCAGCGCCTCGAACGCCTCGGGTCGGCTCTTCAGCTCGGCGCTCTGCGCCGCAAGGTCGCAGTAGCCGCTCACGGTTGCGCACATCTCCTCCCACGAGATCGCGCGGCGCGCGGCGGGACGCACCTGCGGAGGATACCACCCCGCGACAGGCAGTCCGAAGCGGCGGGCGGCGGCAGCGACCACGGCCGCGGTGGCGTTCGCCTTGCCCTGCGCCGAGTAGCCCGCTATGTGGGGAGTGGCCACGGCGGCCTTGGCGAGCAGTCGGCGGTCGATGTCGGGTTCGTGCTCCCACACGTCGAGACAGAGCCGCTGCGGCGCGGCGAGCAGCGCCCGCGTCGAGGCCACCTCGCCGCGCGAGGCGTTGACGATCGTGGCGTCGGGACGCATGAGCCCTATCGTGCGGTCGTCGATCATGTGGCGCGTAGAGTCGTCGAGCGGAGTGTGCAGCGTGACGATGTCCGACTCGGCGAAGAGCTCCTCGGCCGTGACGAAATCGCCCCTTTCGCGCGCCGCGCGCGGAGGGTCGCAGCACAGCACGCGGAAGCCCCAGCTGCGGGCGTAACGCTCCACGAGCGAGCCCACGTGCCCCACGCCGACTATGCCGAGCGTGGTGTCTGCGGGCCGCATGCCGCATTCGCTTACCGTCAGGGCCAGCACGCCCGCCACCCATTGCAGCACGCCCGCCGCGTTGCACCCCTCGGCCGTCACCACCTCTATGCCGTGCGACGCGCAGTAATCGGTGTCGATATGGTCGAAGCCGATGGTGGCCGTGGCTATCATCTTCACCGCCGAACCGTCGAGCAGAGCCTTGTCGCAGCGGGTGCGGGTGCGGACCACGAGCATGTCGGCATCCGCCGCGTCGTGGCGGGTGAACGAGCCGCCGTCGCGGTACACCACCTCGGCGTACGGCTCCAAAACACCGTTGATGTAAGGTATCGCTTTATCGATTACCGCTTTCATGTCATTCGTTCGATTATTTTTCGTTGCAAATATAACGCAAAAATCGTCGCGGCAGCTTCCGCCGCACATTAACGGCGGCGTAATGTCACATTCGCAGTCGGTTATTTGGCGTAACGAAGTTTAATACGTATATTTGCGCATTCCAAATCGTGCAACCCGTAGCGCGTCGGGCTTCGGCAGAGACGACGTGCACGATCTTTGCCGAAACACATTCCGCTCGGGGACTTCGCGTCGCCGAACGGGTAAAGAAGGGAACTATGTCGGAATGTAATACAAAAGCCGCCGATCCGGATAACGGCACATATTTCGGGATGCCGTGCAGCCCCGAGGATGCGGCGCTGGTGCTCGTCTCGGCACCGTGGGACGCCACGGCGCCCGAGGGATCATCGTCGTCGTACGCGCCCGACGCCGTCATAGAGGAGTCCATGCACATGGACCTCTACGATCCCCTCTCGCCCGACGAGTGGCGCAAGGGAATCGCTACGGCCGACATCGACTACACCATTCAGGAGATATCGCACAATCTGCGTCAGGACGTGGAGAGGCTGCGCAGCCGCGAGGAAAAGGGCGGCGGACTGATGGGCGGCCTCACCGAGGATTATTACGCCCGCAAGCAGCGCCGCATGGACGAAGAGTGCCGCGCGATGAACGAAAACATCCGCTCGCAGACGGGCGAATGGTTCGGAAAAGGCAAGATCGTGGGTCTGGTTGGCGGCGACCAGTCGACCGTATACGGCGCTTTGCAGGCCGCGGCCGAGTTCGAAAAAGGGATCGGCGTGCTGCACATCGACGCCCGCTGCCGCATGAAAAGCCGTAACGAAGGATTCGGACACTCGTGCGCGTCGGTATTCGTCGACGCCGCGGAGAGCGTCGAGGGTCTCGGGCCGATAGTGCACGCCGGCGTGCGCGACTTCTCGGCGACGGAGCACCGCATGATCCGCGAATCGGAGCGCATGACCATGTTCGACGACAGCCGCATGGCGCAGATGGGATTCGAGGGGAGCACGTGGCGACAGATATGCGACGCGGTGGTCGCGGAGCTGCCTGCGACCGTCTTCGTCGACCTCGACATATCGGCCCTGTCGCCCGACAACTGCCCCCACTCGCCCGAAGCCGAGGCGGGAGGTCTCGGATTCAGTCAAACGATATATCTGCTCGACCGCGTCGCGGCCTCGGGACGGCGCATTGCGGGATTCGCCCTGACGGGCGTGTCGCCCGCGAGCGGCGGAAGCATCGATGCCAAGATCGGCGCCCGCCTGCTCTACCGCATGTGCGGCATGGCGCTGCGGTCGCAAAACAACCATACGAAATGAAACGATTCACCGCACATATCCTCTCCGTCATGCTGCTCGGCGCGGCTTTCGCGTCGCTCGCGGGCGGATGTTCGCGCGGCGGCGGGAAGAGCGTCGACGTGAACACGGAATCCGATTCGCTGTCGTACGTGATAGGCATGAACATTGCCTTCAACATATTGCAAATGGACTCCACGCTGCAACGCGACGCGTTGCTGGCAGGCATAAACGATGTGTTGAACGGCCGCGAAAGGATGACCGTCGACGAGGCTCGCACCTACTTTCTGGCATACATGAATTACGGCGTTTACGAGCGCGTGCGCAAATACGAGGAGCAGTATCTCACCGATCTGGCGGCCTCGGACCGCGACGTGGTGCGCACGCCGAGCGGATTGACCTACAAGGTCGAGACGCTGGGCGACATGAACAATACGCTCGGCAACGACCGCGATACGGTGGCGATACGTTACCGCGCCTCCACGCTCGACGGCAAGGAGGTCGACCGTGCCGCCGACCGCGACGAGACGCTGCGCACGGCAGTCAATAAACTCGTGCCCGGCCTCAAGGAGGGCGTGAAGCTCGTGGGCGAAGGCGGCCGCATAACGTTGTGGATACCGTCGTCGCTCGGATACGGATCGTCGGGCGACGAGACGCTGGGCATCGCGCCGAACACCATGCTGCGCTACGAGGTGGAGGTGACGGAGGTGAAACGACGCGCACGTTAGCCGTCCGCGAAGAAGCAAACGCAAACAAACAACAGATAAATTCAACAAAAAGATGAAAAAAGTTATTTACGGAGCCGCCGCGCTCGTTCTCGCGGCGATGATGGTTTCGTGCGGCGGAAAATCGTCGTCGCTCATTACCAAGGGCAACAAATCGCAACTCGATACACTGTCGTACGCAATAGGTGCCGACATAGGTCAGGGCATTACGAGTCAGATGCCCCAACTGAAGTTCGATATGAAAGTCATAATCGACGGCGCCGAGGCCGCCATGACGAGCGGCGCGCGGAAGGAGGACAAGAATCACGACGAGGCCATCGAGGTGCTGCAAAACTTCTTCTCGATGGAGGCTCCCAAGCGCATGCAGGAGTTGATGGCGGCGATGGCTGCCGACAGCACCAAGGCCGAGCAGGATCACGACATATTCGTCGACGACAAGGAGCGCAAGGAGGTTTCGTATGCATACGGTTATGACATGGGTACCAACCTGCGCGACGCACGCCTGCCTTTGCAAACCTATTGGTTCGCGAAAGGTGTCGAGGATGCCGCGGCTGGCAATACGTCAGTTACCCCCGAAGAGGGAAACAAATTCATGCAGAACTACTTCATGATAGTACGTCCCGCCGAGAACGCCAAGGCGTCGGAGGAGTGGCTCGCCAAGATGGAGAAGAAGAGCGGCGTGCAGAAGACCGCGAGCGGCCTGCTCTACCGCATCGACAAGGCAGGTGACGCCGATATCAAGCCCCATGCGACCGACATCGTGAAGGTCAACTACGAGGGTAAGCTGAAGGACGGCACCGTGTTCGATTCGTCATACGAGCGCGGCGAACCCATCGAGTTCGGTCTGAATCAGGTTATAAAGGGCTGGACCGAAGGCATGCAGCTCGTGGGCAAAGGAGGTCAGATAACGCTGTGGATCCCCTCGGATCTGGGCTACGGCGCTTTCGGACAAGGCCCCATCGGTCCCAACGAGGCTCTGGAGTTCAAGGTCGAGCTGCTCGATGTCAAGAGCGCTCAGGTTCCCGAAACTCCCGAGGCTCCCGAGGCTCCCGAGGCAGCGCCCGAAGCCGAGTAATCCCCGCCTGACAAATAATATCCCCCGAAAGATCGAATCTTTCGGGGGATATTTGTTTGCGGCCTGTTCGCCGACGGCGGATTGCTCGTTCAAATTTATCTTCGGCGGCTGCGGGGCATGACTCTTCGGAGTCGCAGGTGTCATACCACCGAACCGCAAGCGAGGATTGGCATTGCAAACGAGTGGTTATCGGAATGGCGTGTCGGGGTTCGGGCAGCAGCCTGCGGAGACCGCGGTGTGAGCGTTCGCGAACAACAGCGGGCCTCCGCTGTCGGGAGGCTGCGGCCCGCGCAGTTCTGTCGAACTGCAAAACGCGTCTCGTCATTCAACATTTCGCGGCTTGAAAGAGTCGAAAAAAGAGAGGAATCTCTATCGACAATGATACCGATGCTCGCCTGCGGTTCGGTGGCATGACGCGGTTTACCCTCGGGTCGCTGTCCGCTGTTCGCCGACGGCGGCAGGAGTGCTTCAGCAGTCCGCCGCAGTGGGGCGGCGGCGAACTGCACGGTTCAAAGAACCGTAAATTATTTCGTCGTTCTACATATTTTCGTTTGTAAAAATGAAAATATGATTAGAATCCCACCCGATAATATTCCGTTTGCGATGCCGATGCTCGCCTGCGACTCTTTAGAGTCGCGCGGGCCGCAGCCTCGGCGCGCGGAGGCCCGCAACGGCATTCGCTTCGTTGAGTTCTCCGCAGGCTGCCGCCCGAATGTCGACACGCCATTCCGATAACCACTCGTTTGCGATGCCGATGCTCGCCTGCGACTCTTTAAGAGTCGCGCGGGCCGCAGCCTCGCCCCGCGGAGGCCCGCTATTCGCTTGGCGCTCATTCACGCGGTCTTCCGCAGGCTGCGACCCGAAAACATTTTCCGTTCGGGTCGGGCCGACGCGTCAGACGGTCATGATCTCTTTCTCCTTGGCGGCCATCAGCGAGTCGAGCATCTTCGAATACTTCTCCAACTGCTTCTGCGCCTGAGTCTCGCCGTCCTTCGACTCGTCCTCGGGCATGCCCTCCTTCTGTGCCTTCTTGAAAGCCTCCACGGCATCGCGGCGCGCGTTGCGCAGGCTTATGCGGGCCGTCTCGCCCGCACCGCGTACCTGCTTCACGAGCTCCTTGCGGCGTTCCTCGGTAAGGGGCGGGATCGTCAGACGTATCTGCTCGCCGTTGTTCGAGGGGGTGAGACCGATGTTCGAATCGAGGATGGCTTTCTCGATCACGCGGATCATGTTCTTGTCCCACGGCTGTATGAGAACGGTGCGCGCATCGGGCACGGTGACGCTGGCCACGCCCGACACGGGGGTCTGCGACCCGTAATAGTCGACCATGACGCTGTTCAGCACGTTGGTCGACGCCTTGCCTGCGCGGATGTTCGCGAGTTCTTCGTCGAGGTGGTCGACCGTACGTTTCATGCGGTCGGCGGCCTCATTGATAATCGTTTTCGTATCCATAGTAGTCTATTGCTTGAAATTTCTCTTCGTTCCGACGGCTCGGTCTGCCGAACCGCATGCGGCCGTATTACTTCAACTCCTTGTCGATGGCAGCGATCAGCTTGGCGAACTCCTCGGCATCGTAACCCACCGACACGTATTTCACCTTGCCGTCCTTGCCGATGAGGAAGTTGCGCGGGATGTAGTTGGTGGCGAAGAGCTTGAACACCTCCTGATTGGGGTCGAGATAGACGGTGAACGTGTATCCCGCCTTGTCGATGAAAGCCTCCACGACCGACGACTTCTCGCCGCGCGAGATGGGCATGAACACGAAATCCTTGCCCTTGAATCGGTCTATGATCTCCTTCTGCACGTGCTTCATCTCCTCGCGGCACGGCGGGCACCATGTGGCCCAGAAGTTGACGAGCACCACCTTGCCTTTCAGCTCCGAAAGGGTAGTCTTCTTGCCGTCGAGCGACGTCACGGTGAAGTCGGGCGCCGTGTCGCCCTGTTTCATAATGGTAGAGGCCACGATGTCGTCGTTTCTCGTGTTCTGCGCCGATGCCGCCGAGGGGAGGGCGAGCGCGAGCAGTGCTGCGAACGCCGCCGCAATATATGCCTTGCGGCATGAAATGATCTTTTTCATAATCCTATACGTTTTATGACGAGGCTTCGCGCCTCGCGCCGTTTGTCGGTTTCGCTTCCGCGCCGCCTACTCCTTGCAGACCAGCGTCCCTATCGCCTCGCCGTCGAGCACCTTTTGCAGGTTGCCCTCGGTGTCCATGTCGAACACGATGATGTCGAGACCGTTCTCCTTGCAGAGCGTGAAGGCCGTCATGTCCATCACCTTGAGGTTGCGGGCGTATACCTCGTCGAAAGTGATGCGGTCGAACTTCACGGCCGAGGGATCCTTCTCGGGATCGGCCGTATATACGCCGTCCACGCGGGTGCCCTTGAACATCACGTCGGCCTCGATCTCGATGCCGCGCAGGGCCGATGCCGTGTCGGTCGAGAAGTAGGGGTTCGACGTGCCGCCGCCGATGATGACCACATAGCCCGCTTCGAGATACTCTATGGCGCGCGCTTTCGAGTAGTATTCGCCGATCGGCTCCATGCGTATCGAGGTCAGCACCTTGGTCTTCACGCCGTCGGCCTCCAGCGCCGACTGCAACGCCAGCGAGTTGACTATGGTGGCGAGCATGCCCATCTGGTCGCCCTTCACGCGGTCGAAGCCGCGCCCCACGCCCTGAAGCCCGCGGAATATGTTGCCTCCGCCAATAACGATGCCAATCTGTACGCCGCTCGCGGCCGCGGCCTTGATCTGCGCGGCATATGATCGGAGCACGTCGGTCGAAATGCCGTATTTCTGTTCGCCTTGGAGCGATTCGCCGCTAAGTTTCAGCAGGATTCTGTCGTATTTCATAATGTCGGATTCTGTTTATCTCTTTGCGAAGATATGAAAAATTCCCGTATCTCGCAACCGACGGCGCGAATTAGGCGGTGTTTTCGCCCGCGGTAAGTATAAATACTTATTTTTTGCGGCACGACGGGCCATTTGCGGAGATAGGGGCGACACCGTATGCGATTTTTTTTGTACTTTTGTATAAATATACTCGCAAACGACGAACATAACTCATTCAACTTAAAAATATGGTAGATATTTTCGAAAGACTGGAGAAGAATGCCGGCGGTCCGATAGGCCAGTACATGCAGCTGGTGCACGGCTATTTCGCATTCCCCAAGCTGGAGGGCGAATTGGGTCCCCACATGCGCTTCCGCGGCAAGATGATGCTCAACTGGAGCCTGAACAACTATCTGGGTCTGGCCAACCATCCCGAGGTGCGCAAGGCCGATGCGGCAGGTGCCGCCGAGTTCGGCATGGCGGCCCCGATGGGCGCCCGCATGATGAGCGGACAGACGAAGTACCACGAGCAGCTGGAGCGCGAGCTGGCCGAGTTCGTCGGCAAGGAGGATGCTTTCCTGCTCAACTTCGGCTATCAGGGCATGATCTCGATCATCGACTGCCTGCTCACCCCGCGCGACGTGGTGGTCTACGACGCCGAGGCTCACGCCTGCATAATCGACGGTCTGCGCATGCACAAGGGCAAGCGCTTCGTATATGCCCACAATAACGAAGAGTCGCTGCGCCTGCAACTCAAGCACGCCACCGAGCTGGCCGAGGAGCAGAAGGGCGGCGTTCTGGTAATCACCGAGGGCGTGTTCGGCATGAAGGGCGATCTGGGATTCCTCGACGTGATCGTGAAGGCCAAGAAGGATTTCAACTTCCGCCTGCTGGTGGACGACGCACACGGATTCGGAACAATGGGCCCGGGCGGTCGCGGCACCGCGGCGCACTTCGGGGTTGTGGATCAGGTCGACGTGCTGTTCAACACCTTCGCCAAGTCGATGGCGGGCATCGGCGCCTTCGTGAGCGGTCCGCGCTGGCTCATCAACCTGTTCCGCTACAACATGCGCTCGCAGCTCTACGCCAAGTCGCTGCCCATGCCTATGGTAATCGGCGCGCTGAAGCGTATGGAGCTCATCCGCAACCATCCCGAGTACCAGAAGAAGCTGTGGGAGATCACCAACGCTCTCCAGAGCGGCCTGAAGGAGAACGGATTCGACATCGGCGTCACGCAGTCGCCCGTCACCCCCATCTACATGAAGGGCGGCAACGAGGAGGGTACCAACCTCATAGTCGACCTGCGCGAGAACCACGGTCTGTTCTGCTCGATCGTGATCTACCCCGTCATCCCCAAGGGCGAGATCATCCTGCGTGTCATCCCCACGGCGGCACACACCATGGAGGACGTGGAGTACACGATCAACGCTTTCAAGGCGGTGCGCGACAAGTTCGAGGCGGGTTACTACCGCTCGATGCCCATTCCGCAGAAAGCCGATCCCGAATTCAAGGTTCGATAGCGTCCGTCACGCGACGGAAAGTTAAAAGCTGCCCGAACATCGGGCAGCTTTTATTTGTATGTAACCCGCAAGAGGCTAAGTGCGTTCGGCCGCCGAGGATGCCGTGCGGCGATTCTATCGGAACAGCTCCAATTGGTCGATCTCGTGGTTGAATGTCAGGCGATGGACGGGCGAAAGTCCGTGCTCGCGGATGGCGAGACGATGTTCGCGGGTGGGGTAGCCCTTGTTGCGGTCCCAGCCGTAGAAGGGATACTGTTCGTGCAGGCGCATCATGTATTCGTCGCGGTGCGTCTTGGCCAGCACCGATGCGGCCGCAATGTCGGCGTATTTGCCGTCGCCCTTGACGATGCAGGCATAGGGATAGGGCAGCTGCGTGCGGAAGCGGTTGCCGTCTATCGCCAGAAACTGCGGTTCGACACCCAGTTCGGTCACGGCGCGGTTCATCCCCTCGAACGAGGCGTTGAGAATGTTGATCTCGTCGATCCGCGCGGCCGTGACTTCGGCGACGGCCCACGCTATCGCCTCGCGCTCGATGATGCCGCGCAACAGTTCGCGCCGCCGTGCGGTCATCTGCTTCGAGTCGTTCAGAAACGGATGGCGGAAATCGGGCGGCAGAATAACGGCCGCGGCGAACACGCTGCCTGCGAGACAGCCTCGTCCCGCCTCGTCGCACCCCGCCTCGACCAGATCCTTGCGATATGAATTTTCGAGCATAGCTGCGGCAAAGTTAGTAATAATTGCCTATCCGCAAAACGTGTCGCGATATCCGACGCGGCGGAGAATGCGAAACGGGCCGCCCGCCGATCGCGGGCAGCCCGTTTCGGTGAGAATCTAAGTCGCGTTATTTCGCGAAGCCCTTGCCTATGGCGAGGAAATCCTCGGCCTTGAGGGCTGCGCCGCCGATCAGACCGCCGTCGACATCCTCCTTGGCGAAGATCTCGGCAGCGTTCGAAGGCTTGCAGCTTCCGCCGTAGAGTATGGGGCACTCGGCGGCAGCGGCGCCGAACTTCTCGGCCAGCACCTTGCGGATGTAGGCGTGAATCTCCTGCGCCTGCTCGGCCGTGGCGGTCTTGCCCGTACCGATGGCCCACACGGGCTCGTATGCTATCACCAGCGACGCGAACTGTTCGGCGGTGAGGTTGTAAACCACCTCCTCGATCTGAGCCTTCACCACGTCGAAATGCTTGCCGTCCTCGCGCTCCTTCAGGTTCTCGCCCACGCAGTAGATGGGCTTCAAGCCGTTGGCGTAGGCCTGCTCCATCTTCTTGTTGAGAGTCTCAGAGGTCTCGCCGTAGTACTGGCGACGCTCCGAGTGGCCCAGAATCACGTACTCGCAGCCGAGTGCGGCGATCATCGAGGCTGCGACCTCGCCCGTGTAGGCGCCCTTGGCCTCGGCGGCGCAGTTCTGCGCGCCCACGGCTATGTCCGAACCCTTGACGGCCTCAGCTACCTGCGAGAGGTGGGTGAAGGGAGGGCATACGATGAAGTTCACGCACGAGCAAACCTCGCCGCGACCTGCGACCACATTCTTGGCCAACTCCACGCCCTCGGCGGGCAGGGTGTTCATTTTCCAGTTTCCTGCAACAATTTTCTTTCTCATAACGGTTTATTTGAGTTGTATTTGTTATTCTATTCCTCGCACCAGCGCTTCACCTCCTCCATCGAGGGGGCTTTCAGGCCCAGCTTGTTCTTCTTGTTGAATCCGCACAGGTCGTTGAAGAACTTGCCTGCCGAGAGCTTTTTCAACGAGTCGACCGTGATGTATCCCATCTTTTGGATCACGGGCACCCACTCGGCGGGAACGCCTATGGCGGTGTACTTCTCCTCGTCGTCGGCCACCGCCTTCTTTTCGGGACGCATGGTGGGGAAGAACAGCACATCCTGAATCGACGGCTGGTTGGTCATGAACATCGTGAGACGGTCGATGCCTATGCCCATGCCCGAGCACGACGGCATGCCGTACTCCAGCGCGCGCACGAAGTCCATGTCGATGAACATCGCCTCGTCGTCGCCCTTCTCCGACAGACGCAGCTGCTCCTGGAAACGCTCCAGCTGGTCGATGGGGTCGTTCAGCTCCGAGTAGGCGTTGCACAGCTCCTTGCCGTTCACGAAGAGCTCGAAACGCTCCGTCAGATCGGCGTTGTCGCGGTGGCGCTTGCACAAGGGCGACATCTCGCGTGGATAGTCGCACACGAAGGTGGGCTGTATGAGCTCCTCCTCGCAATACTGTCCGAATATGGCGTCTATGAGCTTGCCCTTGCCCATCGTCTCGTCGGTCTCCACGCCCAGACGCGCGCAGGCCTCGCGCAGCTGCTCCTCGCTCTGTCCCGTGATGTCGTAGCCTGTCTTTTCGAGTATGGCATCGGTCATGGTCACGCGGCGGAACGGCGCCTTGAACGATATCTTGCGGTCGCCGATGGTCAGTTCCGTGGTGCCGTTGGCGGCCATGGCCACATGCTGGAGCATCTGCTCGGTGAACTCCATCATCCACTTGTAGTCCTTGTAGGCCACGTAGATCTCCATGCAGGTGAATTCGGGGTTGTGGGTGCGGTCCATACCCTCGTTGCGGAAGTTCTTGCCGAACTCGTACACGCCGTCGAACCCGCCCACGATCAGGCGCTTGAGATAGAGCTCGCTGGCTATTCGCATGTAGAAATCCATGTCGAGCGCGTTGTGGTGCGTGATGAACGGACGCGCCGAAGCGCCGCCCGGGATGGGCTGGAGGATGGGCGTCTCCACCTCCACGTAGCCGCGCTCGTTGAAGAACTCGCGCATGGCGGTCATGATCTTGGCACGCTTGACGAACACCTCGCGCACCTGCGGGTTGACGGCCAGATCGACATATCGCTGGCGATAGCGCACCTCGGGGTCGGTCAGGGCGTCGAACTGCTTGCCGTCCTTTTCCTTGACGATGGGCAGGGGGCGGATCGACTTCGATATGACGGTCAGGCGGCGGCAGTGCACCGACTTCTCGCCCGTGTTGGTGATGAAGGCGAAGCCCTCCACACCCACGAAGTCGCCAATGTCGAGCAGCTTCTTGAATACGGTGTTGTAGAGCGTCGGATCGCCCTCGGGGCAGATGTCGTCGCGGCGTATGTAGACCTGAATGCGGCCCGTGTGGTCCTGCAACTCGAAGAACGACGCGCTGCCCATTATTCGGCGGCTCATGATTCGGCCCGCTATGCGCACCTCGGCGAACCTGTCGGCCGTCTCGGGCGTAAGACCCTCGGTTATGGCGGCTGCCGTGGCCGTGACGTCGTATCGTGCGGCGGGGTAGGGATCGATCCCCAATTCTCGCAGGGCGCCGAGTGATTTGCGGCGCAGCTGCTCCTGTTCGCTGAGTTCCAAGCTCATGATATTTCGTGTTTAGAAAGCAATTGTTATTTCAATGCACTAAAGCTCTATTGTCGCAACCTCGAATCCGACGGTCATCTGCCCGCGGCCACAGGCCGCGTTTTCAGATCTGACCCTCCCCTAAATCCCCTCCTCGGAGGGGACTTCGGTCGCTGCGCTCCAAAATTTCGTGTTTAGTTATTTCGCTTTTGCCCGCAAAGTTAATAATTTATATTCTTATCCGCAAAACGCTGTTTGCGGTTCGCGGCCGTTCGGCGCGGTCGGGTCATAGCAGCCGTCGCGAGCGGCTTGCGACGGTAAGGCGCGGTTCGCCGTCGCGCGAGGCGATGTTTTCGATCAGCACCAGTCCGCACCTCTTTCCTGCCTCGACCGATCCTGCCTCGGCCTCCATTCCCAATGCCTGCGCGCCGTTCCATGTGGCCCACGCAAGGGCCTCGGGCAGCGGCACTTCGGGCAGCGCTTTCAGCTCTTCCAACATCGACAGACTGTCGTTCGAAGCCAAGGAGTCGGTGCCTATGCAGACCCTTTCGCCGCGGCGCCTGAGCAGATCGACGGGCGGCCGCAGGCCCGATATATAGAGGTTCGACCGCGGACAGAGCGCCCATGCCACGGGGGCCGTGAAGCGGTCGCCGAGGATCTGCATATCCTCCTCCGAGGCGCAGCATCCGTGTACCGCAATTACGCGGCGTTCGGGCGGTACCGATGCCGCGATCCGCGCCGCGGGCGATCCGTATCCGAGGAAATCGCACCTCCAGCCCATGCGGCCGTACCACTCGGCGAGCGACCCTTCGCCGCGATAGAGCGCGGCCTCGTCGGGCGACTCCATGAAGTGCACTGACAGCGGTGCCGAACCCTCGGCGGCTATCTCGCGGAACACGCCGTCCTGCAACGAATACGTCGAGTGGGGGGTGAGCGAGGTGTGCGGATGACGGAGCAGCCCGCGTGCGGCCGAGGTGTCGGCGTTGAGTCCGAATACCTCGGCGAAATTGCGGTAGGCAATGCGGCTGCGGCTCTTTACCCCGAACGACGAATCGTCGTTCACCACATCGCCCACGGCCTGCACCCCCTCGTGCCACATGCGGGCGTCGGCGGCCTGCAAGGCGCGGCGCCGCTCGTCGGCGGTGAATCCTCCGCGCACCTGCCCTATGGCTCGGGCGAACCCCGCGAAGCCGCTGCCGCGCGGTATGGCGCCGTGCAGATACGACAGCTCGGAGTGGCAGTGGGCGTTGACGAATCCCGCGCTGAGCGCGCCCGCGTAAAATTCGGTGGCGGCGTCGCCGTCGAGACGGTCCCACTCGCCGACCGACACGATGCGTCCCTCGTCGTCGGCCTCGACGACGGGACGTAGCCTGACCGTGCCCCGATCGATGAGGTAATGGGCTGCTATGCGGCGCACGGCTATCGTCGGGCGGTCTCCCGCGCCCGCGTCTCTATCGTGTTTATCATGGTGTCGGAGAATATGCGCAGCCCCGCCTGCCGCTCGAAGAGCATGTCGACGCTCTTTTCGACGGTCGGCGTGTAGACCACCTTCATATCCTCTATCGTCATGCGCGTCGGCCGCTTGCGTTCGCGGGAGGTCGAGTGGTCGAAATCGATCTCCAAGCCTATGTACTCGTCGTCGCCTTTTACGGTGAGCGTCTGCGAAAAGTGGCTGCTTTTGCCGCGTATCACCGTGCCGCTCGTAGCCGTGCGTCGCGAAGAGTCGGGCAACACCCACTCCACGCGGATGCGTCGTCCCGCGGTATTGTCGAGCGAGTCGAGCTTGTAATGTGCCGAAATCTCGTATTCTCCCGCGGGGATCCGTTCGACGGAGAATCGCAGTTTCGAGGAGTCGGCCGCCGTCGAGGCGCGTATCATGGTGTCGGCGATGAGCGTGCGCGAGGCGAATCGGCGCGCCGCGTTGTCGATGGTGTCGAGTATGACCACCCGACGGTTCAACTCGCGCGCCTCGCGGTCGAGCAGGAGTATCATGTATTCGGCCACGTCGCTCAGGCGCGCGCTCTTGCGGCGCGAGAAGTTGGCGATGGTGTAGCGCACGTCGTCGGTCGTGTAGCCGTGACGCTCGAATATCGGTTCGTAGATGTTCAGCGAGTCGATGTCGAGGTTGCGGTAGTCGATGTAGGAGTTGGTGAGCAGTGCGTCGTGGAATATCTCGCCCAGCTCCTTGTCGGGGATGATCTTGTGGCGGCGGCAGCCGACGGCCAGCGTCGCCGCGACGAGGATTATCAGTATGACGGTCTTTTTCATAATTACTTTGTTATGTTCGGTATGTTTCGACATTGCGCCGCAATGTCGGCAGTTCGCCGCCGCCCCCACGCGGCGGACTGCTGCGCACCCCTGCCGCCGTCGGCGAACAGCGGTGCTAATCCTATCTCTTTTTCATCATCGCGCCGACGGTAAGACGCACTATCGTCCATGCCGTGACCGAGTAGGCCGCCGCCGTCAGCAGCACGTCCGAGAACCGCAGTTCGACGGGATAGGCGTCGACCATCAGCGTGGCGGTGTCGAGGCGCACCAATCCCCAGCGCTGCTGCGCCGCCGTGACGGCCATCCCCGCGACGAGTCCCGCGACGAGTCCGATCAGGGCGAGCAGGTTTCCTTCGGCGGTGAATATGCCGCTGATGAGCCGACTGCGCGCACCCATCGTGCGCAGGGTCTCCGTATCGTCGCGTTTGTCTATTATCACCATTGCCAGCGTGCCCACCATCGCCAGCGACGCTATCGCCATCACCAGCAGGGCGACCAGAAACACCATGCGTTTCTCCAGCGCCATGAGTCGGTAGACGGAGTTGCCTTGCTCGCGCGTCAGTACCTTCATCTGCTCGCCGACCTTCTCGCGCAGCCTGCGGGCTACGGCGTCGGCATCGGCGTCCGACGAGATGCGCACCTCGATGCCCGAGGCGCGGTCGGGGTAGTTGAAAAGGCTCTGCGCGGCCGCGAGCGAGATGAATATCCGATCGCCCGTCTCCTCGTCGACCGAGTAGATCCCCGCCAGCGGCATTTCGCGACGTTTGTATCCTCCCGTGGGTAGCAGCGACGATATTCGCGTGCGGTTGAGGGCGTACAGCCTTACGGGCTCGCCCGTCGGCCGGCGCGGAAGTTGCAGTTCGCGGACTATGCCTTGGCCCGCCACCATGCAGTCGGCATCCTCCGTCGCTACCGTGAACGTTCCCGCGACGACTTGGTCGGCGACGGGCACCGTGTCGACGTAGTTCTCGTCTACGCCCTTCACCCGCGCTATCGTTCTGCGTCCTTCCGCCTCGGCCATGGCACCCTGTTCGAGCACGAACGAGAGGGCCTCTACGCCCTCGGCGGCGCGCAGCGCCGCCGCGTCGACATCTCCGACGGCGAAAGTGGTGCCCTCGCGCGGCGTGATGGTAATGTCGGGATCGACGGCGCGGTAGAGCTGCCGCACCATGCCCTCCAGCCCGTTGAATACCGACAGCAGGACGATCATGGCCGCCACGGGGGTGGCCAAGGCCATGACGCTCACGCCCGAGATGATGTTTATGACCGAATGCGATTTGCGCGAACGGATGTAGCGGGCGGCTATCAGATATCTGAGGCTTGCCATCGGCGGTCTATTTGGTCAGCAGCGTGTCGATGTTTTGTATGTACTCCAGCGAGTCGTCGAGGAAGAATTGCAGCTCGGGCACGATCTTGAGCTGGTTGCGGATGCGTCGGCCCAGAGCATGGCGTATGACTTTGTTGTTCCTCTCCAGCGAATCCATCACCTCGGCGTTGCGCTCGAAAGGGAAGATGCTGAAGTAGACCTTGGCGTATGCGAAGTCGGGCGACACGCGTACCGTGGTGACGGTCACCATCGCGCCGCACGCGACGTCGGGACACTCTTTCTGCAATATCTCGGCGATGTCGCGCTGGATCTGCCGCGCGATCTTCTGCTGCCGTGTGGTTTGTGTAGGTTCCATTGTATTTTACTTTATTATAATTTTTCATAATAATTGCGGCTCCTCGGAGCCGCGCGAGCCGCAGCCTCGGCGCGCGGAGGCTCGCTGTCGCTCACTCCGCAGTCTGCGACTCGCTTTCCGACAGAGCGCGGCGCGTTATCGTCGTTGCGGTGCCGACGATCCGCCGCTCGTGCCCTCCGAGTAATTGAACTCCTTTTGACGCTTGTCGCGCTTGGGCGGCTTGTAGAACCACGTGTTGAATCCTGCCTTGTTGAATCGGTATGCCAGCGTGACGTTGATGACCAGATTGTCTAAGGGCGATCTGAGCGGAGTCGAGGAGAACGGGTTCTCGGGCCCGTCGGTGGCGTTGTCGAAATAGCGGTTGCGGTTGCGCAGTATGTCGGCGTATCCGAAGTGGTAGCGGGCGCGCACGCCCAGCTCCATGCGGCCGAACAGAAGCGCGAAGCCGCCGCCGCCCGCGAGGCCGTAGCCCCAGCGGTTGTCGCGTTCGGTGCGCATGTCGTAGTGCCCCTTTTCGCCCGTGTCGTCGTACTCGTAGTCGCCGCCGAAGTTGTAGGAGAACGTTATGGCCGCTTCGAGATAGACCCTCACGCGGTTGCGCGCCAGATAGACGTGCGGCTGCCACACCACGGGCAGCATTAGCGAATTGAAGCGGCGCGTGTAGTAGGAGTATTCGCGCAGCTCCTCGCCGTTGTCGTCGATGACGGGGGTGTAGGTGTAGCCGTACGAAAAGCCGCGTTGCAGCAGCTCCAGATCGACGCCCACGGCGCCCACGTAGCGCGGCAGCGAGTAGTAGCGCCACGACAGACCGAAGTCGCAGCGGCCCATCACCATTTTGGTCTCCTGTGCGGGGTAGAACCGCGCCGAGGCCGATCCCGCGCCGCCGAATATGCCCAGCGTGTGCTGCGCGTGCGCGGCGAGGGTCGCGACGAGCATCGCCGCCGTCAGGATCGGTTTTATCATCAAGCTCTTTTTCATCTCTTAACGTGTATTAGAACAGTCCGCCCGCCATGCCGCGCAGATTGCCCGCTCCCATGCCCTGCGACGAGTGGTTGTGTCCGTCGTCTTTCTTCTTGTTGCCCTCCTTGAGGCGTCGCTCGGCCTCCTTGGCCTCGCGGGCCGCCTCGCGTTTGTCGAGGCGTTCGATGAGCTGCTCCATCGTCACGGGGGCGAATATGCTGCCCATGTCGAGCGTGATCTCGAACTCCCAGCCCGTCTTGGTGGTGAACAGCTCCTCGTCGCGTTCGTTCTTGTAGAACTCGGCCCGCTCGCTCTGGCGGCGCTCCACCAGATTGCCCGCGTCCCATTCGCCGTTGCCGTTCATATCCTCGATTATCCGCAGACGCATGTCGCCCGCGGGGACGTAGTTGATCGTGTGTACGCCTTCGCCCGCGTCGCGCACCTCGTCGAGCAGGCGGTTATTCGCGTCGACGACTTGCAGGATGTATTTCGCACCCTCTTCGCGCGGTGTGACGGTGATCTTCAGCGTGGCGTATTTCTCGATGTCGGCGACGGTGAGTGCGGCCGAGATCGAGTCGTTGCGCTCGCCCGCGATGTCGGCGAAAGTCTCGGCAGGGATGAACAGACGGTATTTGCGTTCGGGGGTCCAGCGCGACCGCAGCCGCCATTTGCGCACGTTCGTCGAATCGGGGATGAACGTGGCGCGTTCGCGTATCGTATCGCCCCGATCGCTCCACGAATAGAGCTCGACGGCCGCCGAATCGAATCGGGTGAGCGGCGTGGCGAACTCCAGCGGGAAGTCGCGCTCGGGATTCACCTCGGCCGACGACTTGAAATCGATCATGCGGAACGCCGACGGCAGCGTGGAGCGCCATTCGCGCCCCTCGGCCTCGGCGCGGGCCTTGGCTTTCTCGTTGCGGACGCGTTCGCGCTCCTGCTCGCGCGTCTCCACGCGCCGCCACGACAGCTCCAGCGGTTCGGTCACCTCGCGCAGCACGTTGAGGGTGTCGTGACGCATGTAGGTTATCTCGCCGCGCAGCGTGTCGGGCATGGCTTCGGGCTCGACGGCGAACCACAGCGCCAGCGTGTCGCGGTTTTTGCTTACGGGTTCGACTATTATCTGTTCGGGGTCGATTCCGTCGAACTTTATCCCGTGTATTTCGGGGTGCGCCGTGGCGAAGAGCAGCATCGCCTTGTTGCGGTCGGGGCGTTTGGACTCCTGCAACGATTGACGGCGGAAGCTAACGTCGGTGAACAGACGGAAATAGAGCTGCGGATCGGCCGACACGTAACGCCGCACCGAATCGTACCAGATGGCGAACGGCGGCATCTCGGCGGGATTGTACACTCCGTCCAGAAAGCCCACCTTGTCGATCGACGGCTCGTATGTCCCGTTGTCGTTGGAGTCGTAGAATGCGTAGACGCGGTAGGGCACGGGACGCAGGTTCTGCGCCACGAATATTCCGTTCTGCCGCGAGCGGGCTATCTTGGCGGGTTTGTATTTGAACATCGTGGAGTCGTACTCCTCGGGCGCGGGCACCGAGTCGGCTTCGAAGAAGTATATGAACGTGCGTCCGAGCGAATCGGCCGTCTCGCTCTCCTCGGTGTAGCCCGACATCATCATCGAATCTATCTCGTCGCCCGTCGAGAAGACGTAGCGCAGGCCGTAGAGAGGGTTGCCCTCGTTGTTGTCCGACACCGCCGACCCGAACTCTATGGCGTAGGTGGTGTTGGGCAGCAGCGAGTCGTCCTTGATCTGTATCTGCACCGCCTTGCCTCGCAGCGTGGCCACGGGCTTGCGCTTCATGGCGGGCGAGGTGTAAAGCTCCTTGTACAGATCCTTGAGCTGCACGTACTCGTCGAATTCGATGAGTATTCGGTCGCCGTTGAAACGGGTGGTGAAGTCGGCGGGCGTCGCCTTCACTATTACGGGCGGCAGCGAATCCTTCGGTCCGCCCGTGGGGGTGCCGACCGACGCGCAGCGGGTGAAAAACGCTCCTCCGAAGAGCAGCGCCGCGAGCAGCGAGGCGAGTCTTGTGGCCCGAGGCGAGAGTATGTTGCGTGTGTTGCGTTTCATGGTTTTCGGTATTTATCGGTCGTTCCGCTACGCGTTGTCGGACGTATCGGGAGTTTCAGACTCGTCGGGAGTCTCGGGCGTTTCGGTTTCGTCGGGTTCGGTTTCGTCGGGCGTTTCGGGCTCGTCGGGAACGTAAAATCGGTTCACCACCACCCATCCCGACATGGTGTGGGTGGGACGCCACGCCGCCATGTAGAGCTTGGTGTCGACCGCGGACAGGTTCACGGGCAGTTCGTAGCTGCGGTAGGCGTAGAGCTTCCGTTCGGTGTCCACCGCCACGATCATCGACAGCGGCTCGGTCAGCAGCAGCGAGCACTGATACTCGCTCGACGAGTTGAACGCGCCCCACACGTCGGGCGTCTCGCGCGTTTGGCCCGTGAGCTTGTTGGTGATGCGCCCCTCGACGGCATCGTCGTAGGAGGCTATGCGCCATTCGGTGGTGTCGACGTAGTAGGCGTAGGTGTCGAGGTCGCGCGTGCGGACGAAATCGCCGTCGGACGTCGTCTGAGTATATACGGCTATGTTGAAACGCGTGTAGGTGACCACGCTTTTGAAACATCCTGCCAGCGGCAGCAGGATGGCGGCCGTCGCGACCGATCGTAAAATCGCCTTGCGGTTAATCATATCTCTGTATCCTTATGTTCGTTATCGGCCGTAGCGCCGCGTCGTAAATCGTCGAGCATCTCGCGCAGCGTGCGTCCCTCTGTCGGATGCACGTAGTCGCCCATTATCATGCACAGCGGCCGCAGGGCGAATTCGCGCAGGTGCAGCAGCGGGTGCGGCACCTTGAGGCGGGGCGAGTCGATCGCGAGGTCGTCGTAAAATATCATGTCGATGTCGATCGCCCGCGAGGCGTAGCGCTGTCCCGTGCGGGCCTTTTCCTCGTTCTCCTTCGGGCGCATGCGGCCCAGTTCGAGCTCTATGCGCTGCAACTCGTCGAGCGCCCGCTCGGGCTCCAGCTCGGTGCCGAGCGCGAGGGCCTGATTAAGGAAGTTGTTCTCCGCCTCGAATCCCCACGGCTCGGAGGCGCACGGCTCCGAGACGGCCTCCGCGGGACCGATGCGCTCCTCGGCCAGCGCCGCGGCGCGCCGCAGCATTTCGGCCTTGTCGGGGGCATTGCTGCCCGTGAGAAGTACTATTTGGTGCGTCATCGTGCGAGGCGTTTTATGTGTTTGCTCACCGCGAGGGCGAAATGGGTGAAGATGATGCGGGCGTTGCCGTTCTGCATCACCTGCCGCAGGGCCGTCTCGATCTGCCCGATGATGGCCTCGATGTTGTCGTTGCCGATGAAGGGCGCGAACTTGTTGCAGAAAGCGGCCTCCTCGCCCCACAGATAGCTGATCGATCCTAACCCCGCGTGCAGCATGTAGCTCTCACGCAAAAGGCGCGCCGCATGCAGCAGCATGGCGCGCTGCTGCTCGCGGGAGAGTTGCGCCGTCTCGTCGGCCCACTCGATGAGCTCCAGATGGCGGTCGTTGTACGACAGACGCATCAGTCGGCAAAAGAGCTCGAAGCTCTCGTGCCGCGAGGCATCGTCGCCGCCGCCCGCCAGCCGCCGCATCTCCAGCACATCGCCCGCGGCCAGACGCGCCATGTTCATGCGCTGCGTCGCGTCGACCCCCTCGCCCGCTATCGGAGCCAGATCCTCGGGCGCGAGGCGCGGCACGGCCACCTCCTGCGTGCGCGACACGATGGTGGGCAGCAGCAGGTCGGGGCGCTCCGACACAAGCAGGAAAACGGTCTTCTCCCACGGCTCCTCCAGTATCTTGAGTATCTTGTTGGCCGCCTCGTCGTTCATGGCCTCGGGCTGCCACACGATCATTATCTTGTACTGCGATTCGAAGCTCTTGAACGACAGCCTGCGGATGATCTCGTCGGCCTCGCGCGCCGAGATGATGCCGCGCAGCGTGCGCCCCAGATCGAGGCGGTCGGCCCACTCGCGCGGCGAGAAGTATCCGCCCGTCTGCGCCACAGTCTCGCGCCACAGAGGCATGAAATCGCTGCTGAGGATGGTCTCGCCGCTCTTCTTGCCCTGCTTGTTGACGGGGAACACGAAGTGCACGTCGGGATGTGCCAGAGCCTCGATCTGACGGCAGCTCGGGCACTCGCCGCACGAGTCGCCGTCGCGGCGCGCTTCGCAGTCGATGTATTGTGCGTAGGCTATGGCCAGCGGCAGCGCGCCCGTGCCCGCCGCACCCGTGAAGAGCTGCGCGTGGCTTATGCGGCCGCGGTCGACGTTCTCGGCGAGGTGGCGTTTCAACGCCTGCTGTCCTATGATGTCTGAAAACTTCATTATCTATTTTCCTTATGTTTTATGCCTGCACTCCTTTCGCGTCTGCGGTTCGCCGACGGCGGTCGGAGTGCGATAGCAGTCCGACCGCGTGGGGCGGCGGCGAACTGCCGACCTCGCGCCGCGAGGTCGTTTACCTCTCCACCCTCGCCCGCAATATCCTGACGTCCGTCGAGGGGCGGTCGAGCGAGTCGGTCGGCGTGCGCTGTATGGCCTCCACGGTCTCCAGCCCCTCCACCACGCGGCCGAAGACGGTGTACTGTCCGTCCAGATGGGGCGTGCCGCCCGCGGTGCGGTAGGCCTCGCGGACCGAATCGGGCATCGCGGCGTATCGTCCGTCGGTCGCTTTGGCCATGCGCTCCTGCATGCGGTCCAGCGCCTCGTCGTCGAACGTGCGGCCCCACACTATGTAGAACTGCGTGCGCGACGAGCGGCGGGCGGGATTCACGTCGTCGCCCTCGCGCGCCGCCGCCAGCACTCCGCGGCGGTGATAGAGTTCGGGGTAGCGGATCTCGGCCTCGATATCCTCCCAATAGCGCCTATCGCCCGTCTCGGGACCCTCGGCGTCGAACTCGGCGCCCGTAATTTTTCGCGTGCGCGGATCGCCGCCCTGAATCATGAAGCCCTCGATCACGCGGTGGAACAGCAGCGAGTCGAAATAGCCCTCGCTCACAAGTTGCGCGAAGTTGTCGCGGTGGTGCGGGGTGCGGTCGTCCAGCTCCAGCACGATGTCGCCCATCGTGGTGCTCATCCTCACCCTCACGGGCCGTGCGGCGGGCTTGCGCTCCGCCGCGAGCGATATTCCCTTTACCTCCAGCGCGGCATCGAAGGTCCCCGGGACCTCCCAGCCGAAGTTCATTCCCGTGATCGTCATGTCGTCGAGCGTCGACGAGGCGAAGCAACCGCGCTCGCGCATGGCCTCGAACGCCCGCGTCACGAGCGGCAGCAGATCGATGTCGGCGCAGTGCTCCATGCGGTCGTGGAACGATATGTCGCCCCACACGCTGCGCGGCGGAATGGTGTAGATGTATGTCGAGGTGCCCTTGTCCCAATGCACCGTCTCCGTGTCGGCAAGACGCTCGTAGCGGTAGTCGAACGTCGGCACGCCCACCCACAGCGCCTCGCCGAAGTCGGGCGACGCGGGGGCGGTGTTCCGCAGATAGAGGTAGAACGGAGCCTGCGCCGTGTGCAGCGTCTCGTCGAAATCGTCGCCCATGCGGTTGCGGCAGTAGAGCAGCCGCACACACATTCCGAACCGCAGACTCGCGAGGTCGCCCACGCGCGGGGCGTCGGCGAAATCCTGCTGGATCAACAGATGCGGCCACTGCCCGTCGGCCGTGCGCGGGGCGTCGTACTCCGTGCTCGTGAGTATCTCCAGCGTCAGTGTGCCGTCGTTGCCCAGAGCGATCCGCTTGCCTGCGTTCGAGAACTCCGCGCCGCTTTCGCTCGTGAGGCGCGCGGTGCCCGCCAGATCATGACGGCTCCACCACTGGGCCGCCTGCCATGCGGGGGCCTCGTCGCAATCGACGAAACGCAGCGTGTCGACATTGGTTTTCGCGAACCCGCCGCCCGCCGTGACTGTGGCGGGGCTGAGCGGCGAGAGGGCCATGCCGCGGCGGAACGACGGATCGGCGATCAGCTCGCGCACTTCGCCCGTCGCTGTCCGCTCCTTTGCCGCTCGGGGCGCGTCGCCGCACGACGCGAGGACGAACGCCGTCGCCGCGAGCCACAGGAGATGTTTTACGGTAGATACGGTCATGGCTTCGCGCTTTACTTGCCCGTAGAACCGAATCCTCCCGCGCCGCGTTCCGTAGCGCCTAATTCCTCCGCGGGCTGCCACTCGATCTGTTCGTAGCGCGCCACGATCATCTGGGCGATGCGCTCGCCCGCCTCCACGGTAAAGGGCTCGTTGCTCAGGTTGACCAGAATTATCTTTATCTCGCCGCGATAGTCGGCGTCGATGGTCCCGGGCGAGTTGAGCACCGTGATGCCGTGCTTGGCCGCCAGACCGCTGCGCGGGCGGATCTGCATCTCGCACCCCTCGGGCAGCTCGACGAACAACCCCGTGGGGATCATGGCCCGTTCCAGAGGACCGAGCGTGACGGGCGCGTCGAGATCGGCGCGAATGTCGAGCCCCGCCGATAGCGGCGTCTGGTATTCGGGCAGCGCGAAGCGCGAGCGGTTTACGATTTTCACTTTCATGGTATATACTTTTTTGTGCTTCTATAATAATTTTAACTTTGCTTCCGATGCGGCTTTTCAGAGCCGCGCGAGCCGCAGCCTCGCCCCGCTTCAGGCTCGCTGTTCGCTCTCTCCGCAGGCTACGACTCGCCATTACAAGCCGAAATCGGATAATAATTAATTGTCATCATTTTTTAACGTTTTCTATGCAGTATCGAGGCGGCCAGCGCCCGCACGTCGATCCTCTCGCGCCGCACGGCGAAGAGCAGGAACAGCGCGAACAGCAGCGCGTCGACGGCGTAGAGCAGCCACGCCGCAGGCTCGCACAGCCGTGCGAAAGCCTCGCTCGCGGCGAAGAGCGTCAGCGCCAGCGCCACGTATTCACCCATGCGGCGGAAGTCGTAGGGCGTGGGGCAGTAGCGTCGGTTGAGCCGCCAGCTCACCCACACCATGGCCGCCTCGGCAACGAGGCGTGCCCACGCGGCGCCGTAATACCCGTACCGCGGCAGCAGCAACAGGTTGAACGCCACCGAGAAGAACAGCCCCGTGAAGGTTATGTAGGCCGCGTAGCGCGTCTTCTCCTCGCGCTTGTACCAGAACGACATGTTGAGCCACACGCCGCTCAGGACGTTGGCCCCCAGCACCACGGGCAGGATGAAGATCCCCTCGCGGAACTCGCGGCCCACGATGAAGGCGAAGGCGTCGCGGAACAGCGCTATGCCGAGGAATATGGCCATCGAGACCATGACGTAGTATTTCAGCGCGGCGGCGTTCGAGGCCGTGAACTCCTCCTTGCGGAAGTTGGCGAGGAAGAACGGCTCGGCCGCGAGGCGGTACATCTGCGTGAAGAGGGTCATCACCACGGCGATCTTGGTTATGGCGCCGTAGAATCCGAGCTGCGACATGGCGATCGACTGCGGCAGGATGTATTTTATAAGCTGGCGGTCGATGAACTCGTTGGCCGTGCCCGCTATGCCGCTCACCAGCAGCGGCAGCGAGTAGGCGAATATGCGCATCAGCAGTGCGCGGTCGATGCGGGGCACCGTGCGGTCGGCGGTGCGCACCACCAGCGCGAGCGTCGCCATGCTTGCGGCGAGGTTGGCCACCAGCACCCATCCCACGCCGAGCGAGGTCGAGAAGAGTCCCGCCGCGCCGAATGCGAAGGCCAGAGCGACGTTCACCGACACGTTGGCGGCTTTGAGCATGACGAAGGTCATGGCCCGTCCCTGCTCGCGCAGCCGCGAGAAGGGTATCATGGCCGCCACGTCGAACAGAATGACCGCCGCCGTCAGAACCACGTATTCGGGGTGGTCGACGTATGCCGCGCCCATGAGCCGCGCCACGCCGTGGCGCAGCAGCACGACGAGGGCGAAGAAGACCGTCGCGGCCGTCAGCGTGGCGCCCCACGTGGTGGCGAATATGCGCCGCTTGGCCGCCGCCACGTCGCCGCCCGCAGCCTCGGCCTTGGCCGAGAAGCGGAAATAGCTCGACTCCATGCCCATCGACAGCAGCACCAGCGCGAAGGGTATGAGCGCATAGACGTCGGTGACGATTCCGTAGGTGTCGGGCCCGAACACGCGCGTGTAGTAGGGCGTGAGCAGGTAGCTCAGGAACCTCACCACTATGGTGCTCAGGCCGTAAACGGCTGTCTGTTTGGCTAATTTTTCTATCATGCGTCGGGTTCATTCTCTTCGCGGGGCCGTCGTTTCCGAAATCCCGCTCCGCGCGCAGCGGCTTGTAACCTGCAAAGTTACTAATATTATTCGAATTTCATCCCTATTATGCCGCAAAAGGAGTGCGCAACGATGCGGCGCGTGTAGCGATCGATGCGCGAGAGGAGAACAATTCCGACTTTTTTGATTATATTTGCAATAATAATCGGATGCGATACGTTGCATAGGGTACGCAAGTTGCAAATTCGCCGACGGATGAGTGGGCCGCGGCGAGGCGGTCCGAGGCCGCAGAAAGGGAGACAGACAATAACAAACAAAACGAAATAACGGACGCTCCGCCGTCGCGCCGTCGCGCGCATCGGGCGGACAAAGCAAAAAATTATGTTATGAGCGAAGTAATCAACATCAAGGAGCTTAACGAACGAATCGAACGCGAAAGTGTCTTCGTCGACACCCTGCGCGCCGAGATGGGCAAGGTGATAGTGGGCCAGAGCCATCTGGTCGACACGCTTTTGATCGGCCTGCTCTCCAACGGCCACATCCTGCTGGAGGGCGTGCCGGGGCTGGCCAAGACGCTGGCCATAACCACGCTGGCCAAGGCCGTCGACGCCGATTTCGCCCGCGTGCAGTTCACCCCCGACCTGCTGCCCGCCGACCTTATCGGCACGCTTATCTATTCGCAGAAGAACGAGGAGTTCGTGGTGCGCAAAGGCCCCGTATTCGCCAACTTCGTGCTGGCCGACGAGATCAACCGCTCGCCCGCCAAGGTGCAGAGCGCTCTGCTGGAGGCCATGCAGGAGCGTCAGGTGACCATAGGCGACGAGACCTACCGTCTGCCCGAGCCGTTCCTCGTGCTGGCCACGCAGAACCCGCTGGAGCAGGAGGGAACCTATCCCCTGCCCGAGGCGCAGGTCGACCGTTTCATGCTCAAGGCCAAGATATCGTATCCCAAGAAGCAGGAGGAGCGCGAGATCGTGCGCATGAACCTCGCGGGAGGCGGCATGCCCCGAGTGGCTAAGGTCATCTCGCCCGACGACATAGTGAAGGCCCGCCGCGTGGTGGAGGACGTCTACATGGACGAGAAGATCGAGAAGTACATCATCGACATAATCTTCGCCACGCGCGAACCCGCCGAGTACAGTCTCGACAAGTTGCAGCCGCTGATCGCCTACGGAGGATCGCCGCGCGCCAGCATATCGCTCGCCAAGGCGGCCCGCGCCTACGCCTTCATCCGCCGCCGCGGCTACGTGATCCCCGAGGACGTGCGCGCCGTGTGCCACGACGTGCTGCGCCACCGCATAGGACTCACCTACGAGGCCGAGGCCGAGAACATCTCGACCGAGCAGATCATAACCGAGATATTGAACAACGTAATAGTTCCCTAATGGCGATGCAGGAGACCGAGAACGATATCCTCAGACGCGTTCGCAAGATCGAGATCAAGACCCGAGGTCTGTCGAACGAGATCTTCGCGGGAAAGTACCACACGGCTTTCCGCGGACGGGGCATGTCGTTTTCCGAGGTGAGGGAGTATCGCGCGGGCGACGACGTGCGCGATATCGACTGGAACGTGACGGCGCGTTCGTCGAAACCCCACATCAAGATCTACGAGGAAGAGCGCGAACTGACGATGATGCTTCTGGTGGACGTGAGCGGCTCGCGCATGTTCGGCACCGCCGAGCGTCTGAAAAAGAGCGTGGTGACCGAGATAGCGGCTGTGCTGGCATTCTCCGCCGCGCAGAACAACGACAAAGTGGGGTGCATATTCTTCTCCGACCGCGTCGAGAAGTTCATCCCGCCCAAGAAGGGTCGCAGCCACATCCTCATGATAATCCGCGAGCTGGTGAAGTTCCGCCCCGAGTCGCCGCGCACGGCCATATCGGAGGCGGTGCGCTACCTGACCAACGTCAACAAGAAGCATTGCACGGCTTTCATCCTCTCCGACTTCATGGACGCTCCCCGCGACCGCGCCGCGCTGGACGACGCGCTGAAGATCGCGGGCGGCAAGCACGATCTTGTCGGGATCCGCGTGTGGGATCCCCGCGAGGCCGAGATGCCCGACGTGGGCATCGTCGAGTTGCAGGACGCCGAGACCGACCGCAAGGTGTGGGTCGACACCTCGTCGGCACGCGTGAGGGAGCATTATGCCGAGAGCTGGCGCCGCCGCGACGGCGAGGTGAACGACATGCTGCGCCGCAACCGCATCGACACGGCCATGATATCGACCGAAGGCGACTACGTGGCCGAACTCATTAAACTTTTCAAGCAGCGATGAGACACTTTTCGTATATGTTGTCGGCGGCACTGCTCGCTTTCGGAGCGGCCGCGGCGCAGAACGGGCGGGAGGCCGAGAAACCCGCTCTGCCGAGCAACGCCCCCGTGGTGAGCGGCTCCGTCGAGCCCGATTCGGTGGGTATAGGCGATCGGTTCGTCTACTCCATCGTGGTGGAGAAGGATCTGGTGCAGAGCGTCTTTTTCCCGTCGTTCGGCGGCGAGGGATCCAATTCGTACGAACTCATAGAGGATCTGCCCGTAGACACCCTCTCGCGCGAGGGGCGCAAGCTGAAGCTCCGCAAGAGTTACCGTCTGGCGGCGTTCGACGAGGGCATCCACCGCGTGGTGCCGCAGGTGATGTACGCCGACAAGAACATAGTGGACACCATAGGCGGCGCCGACACGCTCGAACTGCTGGTGACGACCATACAGATCGACTCCACGTCGCACTCCATATTCGACATAAAGCCGCAGAAGACCCTGCCGTTCCGCTTCGGCGAGATCACGGGTTACATAAAATGGACGCTCGTCGCGCTGCTCGTTCTGGCGGCGCTGGCCTATGCCGCCAAACGCATTCTGGCGCGTTACGGCAAGCGTTTCTCGGACATGTTCCGCCCCGCGCCGCCCCTGCCGCCCCACGAAGCGGCCCTCGCGGCGCTGGAGAAGCTGCGCGCGCAGCGGCTCTGGCAGGAGGGCAAGCACAAACTCTACTATTCGGCGCTGACCGACATTCTGCGCACCTACATCGCGGGACGCTTCGGCGTGGGGGCCATGGAGATGACCTCCGACGAGATCGTGGAGGCCATGCGCGGCGTAGAGCTTCCGCGCAAGAGCGCTATGGATCTGGCGCAGATACTCCGCGAGGCCGATCTGGTGAAGTTCGCCAAGGCCGCGCCCGAGGCCGACGAGAACGAGGCGGTCTATCGCGCCGCATGCGATTTCGTGGAGCAGACCAAGCCCGAGGAGCCTGCCGAGGACGAGGATGCCGACGAGACGGCGCCCGCTTCGGGGCAGACCGACGACACAAAGAGTTAAGATCATGAGACGACTTGTAATAAATACGTTGTTGTGCGTGGCGGCGGTCGTGTGCGTCGCGCAGGCCGCGGCGCAGAACATGCCCGAACGCTCGCTCGTGCGCAAGGGCAACCGCCACTTCGCCAAGGGGCGTTACGACCGAAGCGCCGATCTCTATCGGCGCGCTCTGGAGAGCGACTCCGCGTCGTTCGAGGCCGCTTACGATCTGGCGGGCGCCATGATCCGCACCGAGCGTTACGACGAGGCCGAACGGCTGCTCGCGTCGGCCGCCGCCGACTCGCTGCGCAGCGATGCCGACCGCGCCGAAGCCTATTACAACCTCGGCAACGCGCAGTTCGCGCAGCAGAAGTTGCAGGAGGCTCTGCGCAGCTACCGCCGTTCGCTGACTCTCAACCCCGACGACATGGAGGCCAAGTACAACTACGCCTACACCAAGAAACTGTTGGAGAATCAAGATCAAAATCAAGACCCGCAGCAGGATCAGAACCAAGATCAAAATCAAGATCAGGACCAACAGAATCAAGGCGGCGGTGGCGGCAACGACCAAGACCAAAATCAAGACAAGAATAACGACGGCGGTCAGGATAATAACGACGGGCAGGGCGACGACAAAAACGACGACAAGGGCGACGGCGATCCCTCCGAACGGAAAGCGCCTCCGCGCAGCGGCATGAGCGAGCAGCAGCAGCGACAATTGCTCGACGCCATACAGGCGCAGGAGGACAAGACGCAGGAGAAGCTCGACGAAAAGGCCAAGGGCGTCGTGGTTCGCGGCCGCAAGAACTGGTAGTTTAAGGTAAACGACGATGAGATTCGCAAATCCATATCTTTTGTGGCTTCTGGTGCTTCTGGTGCCCATGACGGCCTACTACATCTACCGCACGCTGCAAGGCGGCGCGGCGATCCGCATATCGACCGTCGAGGGCATGCGGCACGCTCCGCGCACGGTGCGATATTGGCTGCGTCACGTGCCGTTCGTGCTGCGTGCGGCGGCGTTCGCGCTGGCCGTGGTGGCTCTGGCGCGTCCGCAGGGCGTCGAGGAGCGGAGCCGCACCGATGCCGAGGGCATCGACATAGTGCTGGCCATCGATGTGTCGGGATCGATGCTGGCGCGCGACTTCAAGCCCGACCGCATCACCGCCGCCAAGGAGGTGGCGGGATCGTTCATCGCCGACCGCTTCGGCGACCGCATAGGTCTTGTGGCCTTTGCGGGCGAGGCTTTCACGCAATCGCCGCTGACGACCGATCAAGGCACGTTGCAGACCATGCTGGGACGCATCCGCAGCGGTGTCATCGAGGACGGCACCGCCATAGGCAACGGTCTGGCCACGGCGATCAACCGCCTGCGCGAGAGCGACGCCAAGAGCAAGGTGATAATACTGCTCACCGACGGCGTGAACAACCGCGGCGAGATGGCTCCCCTCATGGCCGCCGACATAGCCGCCGACATGGGCATCAAGGTCTACACCATAGGCGTGGGCACGCGCGGCAAGGCGCCCTATCCCGTGGTGGACATGTTCGGCAACATGTCGTTTCAGTCCGTGGACGTGGAGATCGACGAGCAGACACTCGAAAGCATCGCCGAGCGCACGGGCGGAAAGTATTTCCGCGCCACCGACAAGGAGAAGTTGCAGGCTATATACGACGAGATCAACACTCTGGAAAAGAGCAAGGTGGAGATCTCCGACTTCACCGTATTCCACGAGGAGTTCGCGGCGTGGCTGCTGGCCGCAATGGCGCTGCTGCTGCTGGAATTCGTGTTCAGTAACGTAATATTAAAACGCATTCCCTGATATGTTCCGATTTGCAAACGGCGAATTGCTATATCTGTTGATTTTGGTCCCTCTGCTGGCGGGCGTTTATGCTCTCGCGGCGCGGCGGCGCAGGCGTCTGGTGGCGCGTTTCGGCAATCCCGAACTCGTGCGGAGCCTCATGCCCGACTTTTCGCGGGGACGCATACGCCTCAAGGCCGCGCTTTTCATCACGGCGTTCGCGCTGCTGGCGATAGCCGCGGCACGGCCGCAGTTAGGATCGAAGCTGCGCGAGGAGAAGTCGCGCGGCGTGGAGATGATGTTGGCGGTGGATGTGTCGAACTCGATGCTGGCCGAGGATTTCGAGCCCAACCGACTGGAACGTACCAAATATGCCATAGGCCGTCTGTTCGAGGGTTTGCAGCAGGAGCGCGTGGGTTTGGTCGTCTTCGCGGGCGAACCCAAGGTGCAGTTGCCCATAACCTCCGACTACCGTATGGCGCAGGCGTTCGCCAAACGCATCTCGCCCTCGCTCGTGGGCGAGCAGGGCACGGCCATAGGCAAGGCGTTGCAGCAGGCTATGCTGGCCTTTTCGAGCCGGAGCGAGAAGAGCCGCGTGATAGTGCTCATCACCGACGGCGAGAACCATGAGGACGACGCCCTCGAAGCGGCGCGCATGGCCAAGGAGCAGGGCATACGCATCTACACCATAGGAATCGGTACGCCCGAGGGCGCGCCCATACGCATAGACGGCGATTTCGTAAAGGACGAGCAGGGCGAGATGGTGGTGTCGAAGCTCGACGAACGCACGCTGGAGCAGATAGCCTCGATCACCGACGGCGCATACGTGCGCGCCACGAAGCAGTCGATCGGTCTGGACGAGATAGTGAAGAGCATCAACGACATGGAGAAGAGCGAACTTTCGACGGTGCGTTTCGAGGAGTACAACGAACAGTACCAATATCTTGTGGCGATCGCATTGGCGCTTTTGCTGCTCGATACGCTCGTTCTCGCCCGCCGCAACCATCGCCTGCGTCGTTTCAACATCTTCCGCGAGGAGCGCGAGGCGGAGGAGGCGTAACATCCGTCGGGGCGGAGGTCGCCGCAGATGAAAACGGCCGTCGAGATATTCTCGGCGGCCGTTTTGCTTCGGTAACAGTTGCGAAAGATCAGTGCTTCAGATCCTTTTCGTGCACTCCGAACACGGCGCGGCCCGAGGGGTCGTTCATGTTTTTGAACGACTCGTCCCACGCCAGCGCCTCGGCCGTCGAACATGCCACCGAGGGCACCGAGGGCACGCACTGCGCCGCGGTCTGCGACGGGAACAGCTCCTCGAATATGGTGCGGTAGTAATACTCCTCCTTGTTGCGCGGCGGGTTGATGGGGAAGCGCTCCGCCGCCAGCGACATGTCGCGGTCGCTTACGGCCTCCGACGTGACCTTTTTCAGCGTGTCGATCCAGCCGTAGCCCACGCCGTCGGAGAACTGCTCCTTCTGTCGCCATACGATCGATTCGGGCAGCATGTCCTCGAAAGCCTTGCGCAGCACCCATTTCTCCATGTTGTGCTCGCCGCGCACCATCTTCGCCTCGGGGTCGATGCGCATGGCCACATCCATGAACTCCTTGTCGAGGAACGGCACGCGGCCCTCGATTCCCCATGCGCTCAGGGCCTTGTTGGCGCGCAGGCAGTCGTAGAGGTGCAGCTTGCCTATCTTGCGGACCGTCTCGTTGTGGAACTCCTCGGCATTGGGCGCCTTGTGGAAATAGAGGTAGCCGCCGAAGATCTCGTCGGCGCCCTCGCCCGAGAGCACCATCTTTATTCCCATCGACTTGATGACGCGCGCCAGCAGATACATGGGCGTCGACGCACGCACCGTGGTCACGTCGTAGGTCTCTATGTGGTAGATCACGTCGCGCAGGGCGTCCAGTCCCTCCTGAATGGTGTAGTGTATTTCGTGGTGCACCGTTCCGATCATGTCGGCCACCCTCTGCGCCGCCGCCAGATCGGGTGCGCCCTTCAGGCCGATGGCGAAAGAGTGCAGCTGCGGCCACCATGCCGTGTCGCGGCTGCCCGTCTCGATGCGCCTGTCGGCATATTTCTTGGCCACGGCCGATATTATCGACGAGTCGAGTCCGCCCGAGAGCAGCACGCCGTAGGGTACGTCGGACATGAGCTGGCGCCGCACGGCATCCTCCAGCGCCGTGCGCAGCGCGCCTATGTCGACGGGGTTGCCCTTCACGGCGTCGTACGACTCCCAGTCGCGGCGGTACCAGCGCTTCATCTCGCCGTCACGGCTCGACCAGTAGTGGCCCGGCAGGAACGGCTTGATGGTGGCGCACACCCCTTCGAGGGCTTTAAGCTCCGACGCCACGTAGAAATGCCCCGCCTTGTCCCAGCCTATGTACAGCGGGATCACGCCTATCGGGTCGCGGGCGATGAGGTACTCGTCGCGCTCCATGTCGTAGAGCGCGAAGGCGAATATGCCGTTGATCTTCTCCAGCAGGTCGAGCCCCATGCGCTGATACAGAGGAATTATCACCTCGCAGTCGGACCCCGTCCGGAACTCGTATTCGCCCTCCAGCTCGCGGCGTATCTCGCGGTGGTTGTATATCTCGCCGTTCACGGCCAGCACGATCTTGCCGTCGGACGAGTAGAGCGGCTGCTTGCCCGACTGCGGATCGACGATCGACAGACGCTCGTGCGAGATTATAGCCCGCTCGCCGCAATGGATGCCCGACCAGTCGGGACCGCGGTGCCGAATCTTCTTCGACATGCGCAACACCTGTTCTCTGTAATCCTTGCTGTTGTTCTCTATATCGAACATTCCAACGAATCCACACATAAATATTCGAGTTTAGGTAAAATCGTATCACATCGGCGGCGGGATCGCGGATATCGAATCCTGCGACCGTCATCCGCGGTTTGCGGCCGCGTGTGCCGCCGTTGCCGCAGCGCATTCCCCGCGAGCGGCGTTTGTTCATTCGCAAAGATATGATTTTTATCCTTAACGGCGCCCCGCACCGCCGCAATTTATCGGCATAATTATTCATCGCCTCGGTGTCGGCCCGTTCGCGTTCCGTGCTCGCCGCCCTCGGTTAATGTCTTATTCGGCCACTCGCAAGCGTATTTTTAGGAGTATGACGTCCGAAAAATATCCTTTGTCACGAATTATTCGTATATTTGCACGACCATTACAGCGGAACGCACTTTGTCCGCCACTGCCATGAATAAATCAACCGACATGTTCGGCTTCACGACCGACGCCGTTCGCGACATCTCCGATGCCGCACCGTTCAGATATATCGATCGCAAGGATTACGACCGACTGCTGAACGATGCGAATCTGCCTCACGTGCTCCACACGGGCGGCATATTCATCTGTCTCGAAGGCGAGGGCGACGTGATCATCAACGAGCACAAATACCGCCTCGGTCCCAATACCATGTGCGTGGCTTTCCCCGGCACCATCATACAGTCGTTCGGCACGAACGAGTGTTTCCGCGGCTACACGCTTGCCATCAACATCGATTTCGTCCGCGAGATCAATATCCCGTCGGCCAATTCGATCTACATATTCATGCGCGACAATCCGTGCATGGTGCTCAGCGACGAGCAGATGCACACCGTAATGCAGGTGTGCGGAATGATGCACGACAAGGATCTGCGCACCGACCATCCGTTCCGCAAACAGATCAATTCGCAGATGCTTATGCTGCTCTGTTACGAACTGGCGGGCATCTACGCCCGTTACGTGCCCGTGAAGCGTCAGCCCTGCACGCGTCAGGATGCGCTGTTCCGCAAGTTCCTGTCGCTGCTGGCCACCGACATCACCGCCTCGCGCGAGGTGCAGTACTATGCCGACAAGTTGTGCATAACGCCCAAGTATCTCACCATCATCACGCGTCAGATATCGGGCCGCAACGCCACGAGCTGGATAACGCAAACGGCGATACTGAACGCCAAGTCGCTGCTCACGGGCACGCGCCTGACGGTGCAGCAGATATCCAACAAACTGAATTTTCCCAACCCTTCGTTCTTCGGTCAATACTTCTTGCGGCATACGGGTATGACGCCCAAGGAGTTCCGACGTTCGAAACAATAGACGACAAACGGTATGACATCGTTGTTCGACGACATAATATTCGGTCCCGTCCGCTCGCGGCGTCTCGGCCTGTCGCTGGGGGTGAATCTGCTTCCCGCCGATTCGAAGCTGTGCAGTTTCGACTGCATATATTGCGAATGCGGCTGGAATGCCGACCACCGCGGGCCGCGACGCTTCAACCGCCGCGAGGATGTGCGCGAGCAGCTGGCCGCCAAACTGGCCGCGATGGTCGGCGAGGGTACGCCGCCCGACGTCATCACCTTCGCGGGCAACGGCGAGCCGACCCTCCATCCCGATTTCGAGGGGGTGATAGACGACACCATCGCCCTGCGCGATAGTCTCTGCCCCTCGGCCAAGGTGTCGGTGCTCAGCAACGCCACGCAGATAGGCCGCGAGGATGTACGGCGCGCCCTTTTGAAGGTCGACAACAACATCCTCAAGCTCGATTCGGCTTTCGACGAGACGGTGCGCCTCGTGAACAAGCCCGCGGGCGGCTACACCGTGGCGCGCACGGTGGAGCTCATGAAGCTGTTCGAGGGGCGGCTCATCGTGCAGACCATGTTCCTGAGGGGGACATGCGACGGCCGCACGGTGGACAACACGACCGACCGCGAGGTCGGCGCATGGCTCGATCTGGTGCGTGAGATCGCGCCGAGTCGGGTGATGGTATATTCGCTCGACCGCGACACGCCGTGCTCCACGCTGGAGAAGGTGCAGCGAGCCGAGTTGGAGGCGATAGCCCGACGCGTCGAGGCCGCGGGCATACCCTGTTCGGTCGCGTAAGGGGCGGCCAGAGTGAAAGCAATTATATATTTCAATGTACCGGAGTTTCATTGCGGCAAGATTGGGTCCGACGGTCGTCATGCCCGCGGCCTGCGGCCGCGTTTGCAGATTTGACCCTCCCCTAAATCCCCTCCTCGGGAGGGGACTTCGGTCGCTTCGCTCCGAAAAGGTACATTAAAACATATAAGTTATAATTCAATGATAGCATGGATCATATAGATTACGACCTGCTCTGCAAGGTCGACTCGCCCTCCGATTTGAAGCGGCTCGCCGTTGCGCAGCTGCCGCGCTACTGTCGCGAATTGCGTCAGTACATAATCGAGGAGTGTTCGAAGAACCCGGGCCACTTGGCATCGAGCCTCGGCGCGGTGGAGCTGGCCGTAGCCATACACTACGTTTACGATACCCCGCACGACAAACTCGTGTGGGACGTGGGCCATCAGGCCTATGCGCACAAGATAATCACGGGCCGCCGCAATCTGTTCTCCACCAACCGCAAGTTAGGCGGCATCAGCGGCTTTCCGCGCATGGCCGAGAGCGAGTACGACTCGTTCGGCGCGGGCCACTCCTCGATCTCCATATCGGCCGCATACGGACTGGCCAAGGCCGCCGAGCTGCAAGGTCGGAAGAGTCGCGTGGTGGCCGTCATAGGCGACGGAGCCATGACGGGCGGTCTGGCGTTCGAGGGGTTGAACAACGCGGGGGCCGACAAGGACAGCGACATTCTGGTCATACTCAACGACAACGAGATGGCCATCGATCAGGCGACGGGTGCTCTGACGGGCTACTTGACGCGCGTGTCGACATCGAAGCGCTACAACCGTTTCAAACGCCGTTTGTGGAGCGTTTTCGCCCATATTCCGCCGCTGCTGCGTTTCTGCCAGAAAGCGGGAAACGCCGTGAAGCAGGGCCTGCTGCAAAACAGCAACCTTTTCGAGAGCCTCAATTTCCGATATTTCGGCCAGATCGACGGCCACAATATCGAGGAGCTGGTGCGCATACTCACCGCATTGAAGGATATAGGCGGTCCCAAGCTGCTGCATGTCATCACCACAAAAGGCAAGGGATACACCCCTGCCGAGGACGATCAGGCCGTATGGCACGCTCCCGGGCGGTTCAATCCCGATACGGGCGAGCGTCTGCCGTCGAAACCGATTGCGGCGCGTTATCAGGATGTTTTCGGCGAGACGCTGCTGGAGCTGGCGCGGGCCGACGAGCGCATAGTGGGCATCACTCCCGCCATGCCGTCGGGCTGTTCGATGAGTGTCATGATGCACGAAATTCCCGAGCGTTGCTTCGACGTGGGCATAGCCGAGGGGCATGCCGTGACATTCTCGGCGGGACTGGCCGCGGGAGGCATGCACCCCGTATGCAACATCTACTCGTCGTTCATGCAGCGCGCCTACGACAACGTAATCCACGACGTGGCGTTGCAGAATCTGCCCGTGACGTTCTGCATCGACCGCGGCGGAGTGGTTGGCGAGGACGGAGCGACGCACCACGGCGCGTTCGATCTGGCCTATTTCTCGTGCGTGCCCAACATGACGGTTGCCGCGCCGATGGATGAGGCGGAGTTACGCAATATGCTCTACACCGCCGTAAACACCCCCTCGCCGTATTCCATCCGCTACCCCCGCGGCTGCGGTGCGGGCGCGGAGTGGCGCGGCCGTCCGTTCGAGACCGTTCCCGCGGGCAAGGGCCGCATGCTGAAGGAGGGCGACGATCTGGCGATCCTGACCATAGGTACTGCGGGCAATTTCGCTGCCGAGGCCATACGGCGTATCGAGTCCGAATGCGGGGCGAGCGTGGCGCACTACGATCTGCGCTTCGCCAAACCGCTCGATACCGAACTGCTGGATAGCGTCGGCCGCCGTTTCGGCAAGGCGATCACCGTCGAGGACGGAGTCCTGCGCGGCGGAGTGGGCGAGGCCGTGGTGCACTACTTCAATGACAAGGGGTACGACGTCCGCGTCCGCACCCTCGGCATCGGCGACGAGTTCGTCGGCCACGGAACGCCCGCACAGCTTTACGCCCTATGCGGATACGACGCGGAGGGGATAGCGCGAACTGCGAAAGAGATGCTCGCATGAGACGTTTCGCAATACTTATGGCAATGATTTGCGCGGCGGCGACTGTCGCGGCGCAGAGAGGGAGCGTGGTCTCGGTTCCTGCGAGCCCGATTCTGGATACGGCCGATATACTGCCCGACTCAGTTGCGATAAAGGGCACCACTCAAGGTTTCGCCATGCACGGCCGTTACGCTTTCTCGCTGCACGACGGCGGCATGTGCGTGGTGATCGACCTCAGGCGCGGCCGATTCGTCGGCGCGTTCCGCCTCGAAGGCAACGCGGGCCACTGCAACAACGCGTCGTTCGGCGCGGAGCGCTACGACCGTCGGTCGCGGTTTCCGCTGCTCTATGTGTCGGAGTGTCGCGGCGGCCGCGCGTGCTACGTGTACGACGTGACGACCCGAGGGGCGCGACTCGTGCAGACCATCCGCTACGACGGCGACGAGTGCACGGGACCGATGGACTGGTGCGTCGACGCGCCCAACCGCATGATATACATCTACTGCACCATAGGGAAAATAAGGATGTTCAAGCGCTTCCGCCTGCCTCGTTCGGCCGACTCCGACGCCCGCGGCGAGGTGCATCTGCGGCCCGAGGACTGTCTCGGCAGCATCCCCGTGGGCGATGTGGCCATACCGCAGGGGAGCATGATCCGCGGCCGCCTGCTCTATCTGCCCGACGGAGTGCCGTCGCGCGACAGGCGGCTGCACATGGTGGATATCGTCACGGCCCGATCGGTCGGCATAGTCGATCTCGACTCCATCGAGTACGAACCCGAGGGGTTGGCGGCGAAAGGGCGGCGGCTCTACATGTCGTTCCACACCACGGGCGAGCCGCGCCATAACCGCATCTACCGCTTCAGGCTGCGATAGGGCTATTGTTCCACATATATGAGATTCTCCGTGTCGTAGCCGCGCTGCTCGGCCAGCGACACTATGTGTTTCAGCTCGTCTTCGGGCAGCGACGGCGTGCGCGCGAGTATCCACAGATATCGCGGCGAGCGGCTGCCGATGAGCGCCCATCGGCCGTCGGGAGCCATCTCCATGATGTTGTAGTCGGAGTAGAAGATCCAGAAGAACGATACCCGCAGCCGTCCGTCCTGACGCGTCGTCTTGGCTCGGCCGCGTACCGTCAGACGGCGGCTGCCGCGTATTCCGCTGTTCAGCACCTCCACCGAGCCGTCGGCCGAGAGTATGTATTCGGCCGTCACGTGACGCATGCCGCGTTCGAAGGCGTGGTCGAAACGTGCTATCTCGTACCATCGTCCCATGAAGCGTTGCAGGGAGAAGATCGGCAAAGTGCGTCGGTCGATATTGTCGCGCCCCGCTCCGTAGACGCACACGGCTATGAATATCAACAATAATAATAAAAGTATCATTTTCGGAAATTTAAAACGGGTTCATGAATTATCTCCGTTTCCCGAAATATCATTTTCCGTACCAAACCGTGGCCGCGGGCATGCCCGCCTCCCCGCGTTCGAAGTGCCGCACCGCGACTGTTTTGCATGTTTGATGCCTGCGATTCCCGAAATTAACGTATATTTGGAGCGTTTTGGAACGAAATGATTTACGGTTCTTTGAACCGTGCAGTTCGCCGCCGCCCCACTGCGGCGGACTGCTGATGCACTCCTGCCGCCGTCGGCGAACAGCATACAACGGCCCGAGGGCAAACAGCGTCATGCCATTGAGCTGCAAGGCGAGGAGCGTTATCGCAAACGGAAGATTTTCGATAGAGATTCCATTCATTTCACCGTTTCATAAAACGGTGAAATGTGGAATGACGCGAATGTTTGCTATTCGCCTGCGGCAGATTACGAGTGAAATTTATCTTCGGCGGCTGCGGGGGTCGCGCTTTAGGCGCGAGCCGCCGAAGATAACGCCGCGGAGCGGCGTGGTTCTCGGACTGCAAAATACTGCGTCATGCCACCGAACCGTGAGACGGGGATTGGCATCGCAAACGGAATATTTTCGGTAGAGATTCCATTCATTTCACCGTTTCATAAAACTGTGAAATGTGTAATGACGAAAGGCAGTCCGCAGGACTGCGCGGGCCGCAGCCTCGGCGCGCGGAGGCCCGCAGCTCACTTTACGTTCGCATGCGATCCACGCAGGCTGCGGCCCGAGAGCGAACAGCGTCATGCCACCTCGCCGTGAGGCGAAGATCGGTATCGCAAACGCGGAGTATTGGCAGTCGTTCACGGGCGACGAAACATAATTTAACGCATCATACCATGAATTTAAATATCAGACAGGCGCGGGCCGAGGATCGCCCTACGATCTTCGATCTGGTGGAATCGGCATTCGGGAATGTGCCCGAGAGCGATCATCGCGAACAGTATCTGGTCGAACGGCTGCACGGATCGGCGGCTTTCGTTCCGCAGCTTTCGTTAGTGGCGGAGACCGCCGACGGCAGGGTGGTCGGATACATCCTGCTTACGGAGGTGGAGATCGTGTCCGACTGCGGCACTGCCGTTTCATTGGGTGTCGCGCCGCTTGCCGTTGCTCCCGAGTTTCAACGGCGGGGAGTCGGCGGAGCGTTGATCGAAGAGGCCCATCGGACCGCCGCCGCACTCGGATACGGTTCTGCCGTGCTGCTGGGGCATGAGGATTATTATCCCCGCTTCGGCTATCGTCGGGCCGCCGATTACGGCATCGAATTTCCGTTCGACGCTCCGTCGGAGTGCTGCATGGCCATAGAGTTGCGTCCCGATGCGCTCAAGGGAGTGCGGGGAACGGTGCGTTATCCCGAAGCTTTTTTCGAATAGGCTGCACATAACGACAACGGTGCTTTAACGATTGCGGCTCTTCAGAGCCGCACGAGCCGCAGCCTCGCCTCGCGGAGGCTCGCTGTTTGCTCCCTCCGCAGGCTGCAACTCGCTTCCCGATAATCCCGAAACTTTTGCGGCGGTAAATAAAACGAACATCGGCGGCCCGATCGCAGATCGAACCGCCGATGCCCGTTTTTCACTCGCTGTTTATCGGATAGGCGAGATTATGAAGTTGAATGTGTAGTCCTTGTAATCCACCATGTACTGCGGCAGAGGGGTGTATCCCCACGAGTTGATGCAGCCCAGACCCTGCTGGACCAGATCGAAGCACAGGTAGGTTTTGCCGTCGGCCTTCAGGTCGCCCGAGTGGCGCTGCGGCGCGCCGACCGACACATCCATTGACTCGATCGAGTAGGGGATGGCCGAAGCCGAGAAGGCGTTCTCGGCCACGATGCCCAGACCCGCACCCGCCGTGTCGACTACGTTGAAGTAGCGCAGATCGGAACGGGTGCCCGACTCCTGCGGACGCACGTAGCGCTCGTTGTACTGCTCGGCCACCGTCTCGTTGTAGATGCCTATGTTGGCGCAGCTCTTGCGGTCCGAATAGTTCTCCACGCCGCCGCGGCCGTAGTACTCCAGCATGTTGAAACGCGCGGGCAGCTCCATGCGCATGCCGAAGCGGAACATGCCCGACACCTTGGCCTCCTTGTCGGCGGTCATGGCCTGCGATACCTTGATCTGACCCTCGCCGTTGATGGTGTAGGTGATGGTCATGGCGGCCTTCACCTGCGGCATCTCATAGTCGGCCTTCACCACGGCAACGCCGTCCTCGACCTTGGCATCGAAGCCGCGCAGATTCATGCGCGGATTGCGCCATGCGGCAAAACGGTCCTGCAAACGCGCTCCGAGGTCGTTCTCTGTGGGTGCGCGCCAGAAGTTGGGACGCAGCGACGAACCCTCGGCCATGAGCGACATCTGTCCGTAGACCATCTCGTTGATGAAGCCCTCGCGGTCGAACGATATGCGCCAGTCGTAACCCTCCACCTCGGTGCACTTCTCGAATTTGGTGACGGTGACGGGACGCGCCGACTCCTTCATGGCGAACGCCTTGGCGGTGTCGTAGTCGCGCAGGCTCATCTGGTTCTCGGCCACGACGTAACCTATGTCGAGCAGAGGCTGTCTCTCTTTCAGCACGTAACGCACGTTGACCAGCACTTCGTCGGCCTCGGGGCATATGTCGGCCGAGGTGTAGCCCAGCACGATCTCCTTGCGCTGCTGCGGAGCCACGTCGAGATTCTCCATGCGGCCCGCCTTGGTCACCTTGCCGTTCTGCACGAGCTCCCACTCCAGCGCGTAGGGTGCGAGCGAAGTGAAGAAGTTCTCGTTGTAAACCTCCACCTTGGCGGCCGCGAGGTCGACGGGCGAGGTCCAGATCGACTGGTACTGGCGGCGCACCTCGTAGGCCTGCGCCTGAGGAGTGCGGTCGGGAGCTATGAAACCGTTGCAGTTGAACGAGTTGTCGGTGGCGTCGTAGTTGTTGTAGTCGCCGCCGTAGGTGAACGATACCTTGCCGTCGTTCTCGTAGCGGGTGAAGCCCTGATCGACGAAATCCCAGATGAATCCGCCTTGGTAGCGGTCGTATTTGCGGATCAGATCCCAATACTCCTTGAATCCGCCGAGCGAGTTGCCCATCGCATGGGCGTATTCGCACTGGATAAGGGGCTTCTCGGGCGAGTTTTTCAGGTAGTTCTCGCACCAGTTGTAGTCGGCGTACATGGGGCACATGATGTCCGAGAACTCGGTGTGCATGGCCTGTTCGTAGTGTATCGGGCGCGAGGGGTCGTAGTCGCGTATCCAGCGGTAGCAGGCCTCGAAGTTGGGACCCATGCCCGCCTCGTTGCCCATGCTCCAGATGATGATCGACGGGTGGTTCTTGTCGCGCATCACCATGCGGCTGTCGCGCTCCAGATGCGCTTTGGCATAGATGGGGTTCTTGGCCAGCGTCTGGTCGCCGTAACCCATTCCGTGCGACTCGATGTTACCCTCGTCCAGAACGTAGATTCCGTACTCGTCGCAGAGGTCGTACCACTCGGGAGTGTCGGGGTAGTGGCAGGTGCGCACGGCATTCACGTTGAACTCCTTCATGAGGCGTATATCCTGAATCATACGCTCGCGCGGCATGACGAATCCCTTCTGCGGATCGACCTCGTGGCGGTTGGCACCCTTGATGAGCACGGGCTTGCCGTTGACCAGAAGCTGTCCGTCGCGGATCTCCGACGAGCGGAAGCCCACGCGCTGCGCCACGGCTTCGGTCACGCCGCGGCCGTCGTTTACGGCCACCGTCAGTTTGTAGAGCTCGGGAGTCTCGGCCGTCCATTTTGCGGGGTTCTTCACCTCCAGCGACAGGTGCGCCTTGCCGTTCTTGGGCGCGGCCGTACCCTCGGCCACCACTGCGCCCTGCTTGTCGAGCAGCTTCACGTCGGCGCTCTTCACACCCGCCGTGAAGTCCATGTCGATCTCCATCACGGCATCCTTGTAGTCGGCGTCGAGCACGGGGGTGGCTTTCATGTCAATCAGGCGGGCTTTGGGACGCGCCGTCAGGTCGACGTCGCGCGAGATGCCGCTCAGGCGCCACAGATCCTGATCCTCCAGATACGATCCGTCGCACCAGCGGAAGATCTGCAAGGCGATGAGGTTCTCGCCCGTCTTGACGAACTTGGTGATGTCGAACGACGCGCCGAGGTGGCTGTCCTCCGAGTAGCCGACGAACTTGCCGTTGACCCACACGTAGACGTTCGACACCGCAGCGCCGATGTTGAGGAATATTTCGCGGCCCGACCAGTCGGCGGGGATATCGACCGTGCGGCGGTACGATCCCACGTGGTTCTGCTCGACGGGCACGTTGGGCGGGTCGTTGCGGAAGTTGTTGCGCCACGCGTAGCCCACGTTCACGTAGATGGGGTCGCCGTAGCCGTTCATCTCCCACATGGCGGGCACCTCCATGGTGTCCCATGCGGCGTCGTTGTAGTCGGTGCGGAAGAAATCGGTGGGACGCTGGTCGGCGTTCTCCACCCAGTTGAACTGCCATGTGCCGTTGAGCGAGAGGCGATAGGGATTATCCTTGTCGCAATACTTGCCCGCGGCGGCATCGGCCGTCTCGAAGATCTTGTAGGTCGCGTGCATGGGCGCGCGGTTGATCTGGTTCACTTCGGCGTCGTGCCACTCGGTGAAGGTCTGAGCGTGCATCGCCGAGGCGGCCAGAGTCGTCAGCAATAATACCGATAGTCTTTTCATCATTGATTAATATTTGCAGTTTAAGTCGTTTGTTTTCAACGGTCGTTTTATCGTTTGCCGAAGCGGATGCGCGCCGCCACGGGGTAGTGGTCCGACGGACAGCGGCGCACGTAGCGGCGGAAACTGATCTCCTGCGGAGCGGCGTCGCCCTTGAGTTCGGAGGCGCTCTCCTCGCTCGGGGTCCAGTAGCCGTCGGTCAGCACGGCGTAGTTGCCCACCTCGAAGCTCGGCGAGAGGAAGATGTGGTCGATGCGGCTTTCGGTGTGGTAGTCGGGCTTGAAACTGTTGAACGTGCCGTTGCGGGCGAACCGCTTCTCGGCCGCCTCGAACGAATCTTTCAGGATGCCCGACGAGGCGAAGATGGAGTATATCTCGTTGGTCTGGTCGACGTTGTAGTCGCCCGTGATGATGACGGGCTCCCCTCCGCACATCTCGCGCACCTTGGCGACGATGAGTTTCGCCCCCTCGCGGCGCGCCTCGACGCCGATGTGGTCCATGTGGAGATTGAAGTACCAGAATTTACGCTTGGTCTGTCGGTCGCGGAAATGCGCGTAGCTGCACACGCGCGGCAGGGCGGCGTCCCAGCCCTTCGATCCCGCGACGTCGGGGGTCTGCGAGATCCAGAAGTCGCCCGAGTCGAGCAGTTCGAAACGGTCGCGTTTGTAGAATATGGGTTCGTGCTCGCCGCCGTGCTTGCCGTCGTCGCGGCCCACGCCCACGTGGTCGTAGTCCGAGAGTTGCGCGAGCATGTCGTCGAGCTGGTTCTTCTTCACCTCCTGCGCGCCGAAGATGTCGTAGTCGACCCACTGCACCAACTCGCAGATCACGGGGCAGCGCTGCGCCCAGCCGTCGCCGTTGCGCGTGTCGCTCGAATTGTCGTTGCGGATGTTGTACGATCCGACAGTAAGATTCTGCGCCGCGGCTGCTGTCAGCGCGAGCGTGAACATCAGAAGAAACAGGGTCCGTTTCATTATGAGAACAGGTGTTATGTCTTAGGGTTCGGTTCGCAAATATAGCCATAAAATGAGAGATTTGCAAACGTCTCCGATGCTATAACTGGCCGATCGGCAAAAAAATTGCACGGTCGGAGTCCGTCGCCGAAAACGAAAATTCGTCCCCTGCCGAAACGGATTCGGTCAAGGGACGAAACGGTGTCGGGGGCAGGCGGTCCTTATTTTCCCGCCCGCTTGTCGATCTCGTTAAGTGCGAAAGCGTATGCGCCGAGCGATATGGCCGTGCTGGCCCCTATCTTCGAGATCATGACGCCCACGCGCTTCTGCGGATCGTATACCACCTCGCGGTCCGAGCCGTAGACCTTTATGCTGCGCGACTCGCCGCGTGCGAACTCGGCGAACTCGGCCTCGTCGTCCAGATCGTAGACCTTCATCTGCACTCGGTTCAGGATGCTGCCGTCGAGCTGGAACATGCGCGAACGCAGCTCGCGCAGCAGCGAGGGCATGATGTATTTCGCCGCCGCCGTGATGCCGCCGCCTATTACTATCACTCCGTCGATCAGCGTCACGGCCGTGGCCATGGCGTCGCCAGCCACGGTGCCCATCGAGGCGAAAGCCCCGCGTGCGGCCTCGCGGTCGCCTTCGCGCTTGCCCTCGGCGATGTCGAAAATATCCTTGGGTTCCAGCGCGGGGTCGTCGACGCCCGACAGCTCGGCGTATACCCGCTTCACGGCGCGTATGGCTACGCCGTCCTCCACCATCACGTCGGGCATGTATTTGTGTTTCAGGCAGAATGTCTCCACGCACGAGTTGTCGCCCGTGTGCAGCTCTCCGTCGGTGACGAATCCGAATCCGAATCCCGTGCCGAACGTGTAGCCCAGCAGGTTGCGGTAGCGCTTGCTGCTGCCTGCCGCCGCCAGCCGCTCGTTGATCTCGGGCAGAGCGCCTGCCAGCGCCTCGCCGTAGGCATACAGATCGGCGTCGTTGTTTATGTAGACGGGGATGCCGAACTTATCCTCCAGAAAGGGACCGAGGGCCACGCCGTCGCGGAACGAGGGGAAGTTGGGCAAGTATCCTCCGACGATGCCGTTGGGGTAGTCGGCAGGGCCCGGGAACGCGAAACTTATGGCTGCGGGTTTGTCGTCGAGGCGGGCGATTACGCGCTCGAATCCCTCCACCATCGTGGCGAGGCAGCGGTCGAGATCGTCGGAGTTCGACGGCAGGGTTATGGGATCCACGATGAACTTGTTGGCGCGTATGGCGCCGAATACGAAATTGGTTCCGCCGGCGTCGAGCGTGACTACCGTGCGGTTATCTTCTCTGTACATTATAGTAATTCATTTAGGTTCAGTTCTTTGCTGTCGTTTGTCTCGGCATTGCCCGAACGAGTTCGGTGGCATGACACGGTTTGTCCTCGGGCACAGCCTGCGGAGAACGCAGTGTGAGCATTCGCGAACAACTGCGGGCCTCCGCGCGCCGAGGCTGCGGCCCGCGCAGTTCTGGCGAACTGCCATTCGCCATTCCACATTTTGCGGCTCGCAAGAGTCGTAAAATGATTGGAATATCTACCGAAAACACACCGTTTGCGATGCCGATCCTCACTTGCGTTCGGTGGCATGACGCAACTATATCCGTAAACAGGCGTTACGCCTGCGGTTCTTTGAACCGCGCAGTTCGCCGCCGCCCCCACGCGGCGGACTGCCGTCGCACTCCCGCCGCCGTCGGCGAACAACAGCAGACACGCCGAGTGCCATCCCGTCATGACGTCTGCGACTCGTCAGAGTCGCGCGGGCCGCAGCCTCGCCATGCGGAGGCCCGCTATTCGCTCATCGCTCATTTACGCGGTCTCCGCAGGCTGCTGCCCGAATGCCGGCACCGTCGTTCCATATTTTGCGGCTCGACGGCATGACGCCTGTTGCAGGTTGCTGTCCGAAAACGTGAGAAATTTCCTCAAAGATAACTTTTTTATTCCTATTTTCAAAATGGCATATCGAACGGATGTTTTCGGGTCGTGTCCCGCCGTTAGCCGACGGCGGCGGGAGTTCGACGGCAGTCCGTAGCGTGGTGCGGCGGCAGCACGGTCCGAAGAGTCGCAAAATATCGTAGCCCCCTCAAAAACAAGAGCTGCCCGAAGATTCGGACAGCTCTGCCAATTATGAAAAGATTTGAGTTCTATTCGAGAACCTTCACCTTGATGTTGCGGTACCATACGTCGTCGCCGTGGTCCTGCAAGCCGATGTAACCCTCGTGGTTCTCGCCGCCGCAGTTGAGCAGCAGCTCGTAGGCCTCGGGCCACTTGTCCTTGCTGAACTTCGACTTGTCGAGCAGCTCCTGCCACTGAGGAGTCCACAAGTGATACTCTACCACGGGAACGTCGTTCTGGTAGTGAACCACGGTACCCTTGTAGCAAAGGATCTTGGTCTTGTTCCACTCGCCGTAAGGCTTCTGGTTCTGCGGTTTTGCGGGGATCATGTCGTAGAGCGATGCCGACATGCGGTTGCCGTCCACACCTAACTTGGCGTCGGGGTGGTTGGCATTGTCGAGAATCTGGTACTCGGGAGCCGAGATGTAGATCGGCTGGCCGGGGATCTCCTGAGCCAGATAGAAGATACCCGAGTTAGAACCCTTGGCAACCTTCCACTCCAACTCCAGTTCGAAGTTCTTGAATTTCTGATCGAAGATGAGGTCGCCGCCCTCCAGCGTCTGAGCCTCGCCGCCGCCCGAGCCGTTGAACTTCAGGCAACCGTCCTCGATGGTCCAGCGTGAGGGGACATCGGCCTTTCCGTAACCTCTCCAGCCGTCGAGACTCGTTCCGTCGAACAATACCACGGTGTTGGCGTCGTCTTCATTGCCTTTGCAGCCCGCGAACATCGCGGCAGATGCCAATGCGGCCATGAATAATACTTTTTTCATCGTTGTGTTATAATTAATTAGTTGTTGTCGATTATTTGGGCATGTCGCAGAGCTTCCAGCCGTCACGATAGTTGTGCTTGATCATCTCGGCGGCGAACTGCTGTGCGTTGATCGGATCGGTGTAGGTCTTGTTGAAGGTCGGGTGACCGTCGTTCACCGAGAAGCCGTCCTCGATCATGATGCGGATCGTCTCGTCGGGACCTATGTTGGTGAAACGCATGTTGGCGCCGTCCCACTCCAGAGTCTTGTTGAGGCCCTGAAGACGAACGCCCAGAACGCCCATTACGACCATCTCGTTGAAAGGACCTGCCTCCGAGAAGTCCGAGTTGGTGAGAGTGCGGTTCTCCTTGTTCTCCTTGCAGGCGCGTACCCAATCCTTGCCGTGCGACAGCTCGACTTTGCGTGCGCGTGCAGGAACCTTGGGATCACGACCCGATACGAGGTAGGGGTTGACGCCGTAGCAGCCGCATACGAGGATATCCTTCGTACCGTAGAAGATGGCGCCGCCGCCTTGGTCGTTGAGGTTCTTTCCGGGCTCCAGACCTTCGGGACGCGGAGGAGTCAGACCGCCGTCGTACCACGTTACGGTTACCTCGGGCAGCTTCACCTTGTCTTTCTTGCCGCGTGCGGGGAATACGTAGGTCACCATCTGTGCCTGCGGAGCGCAGTCGGTCAGCAGAGCCGTCGACGAACCCTGAACCTTGGTGGGGTAACCCAGCTGGAGAGCCTTGAATACGGGGTGGAGGATATGGCAGGCCATGTCGCCGAGTGCGCCCGTACCGAAGTCCCACCATCCGCGCCAGTTCCAAGGCTGGTAGATCTTGTTGTAGGGGCGATAGGGGGCCGGACCGAGGAACAGATCCCAGTTCAGCGTGTCGGGAATGGGATCCACCTGCGTGGGACGCATCAGACCCTGCGGCCAGATGGGACGGTCGGTGAACGCATCCACGCGGGTCACCTCGCCGATCTCGCCGTTCCAGATCCAGTCGCAAACCTTCTGTACGCCTTCGCCCGACGAACCTTGGTTACCCATCTGAGTGGCAACGCCCTTCTCGGCTGCCAGCTTGGTCAGCAGACGCGACTCGTAAACCGAGTGGGTAAGAGGCTTCTCGCAGTATACGTGCTTGCCCAGCTGCATTGCGGTGCTCGATACCAATGCGTGGGTGTGGTCGGGGGTACCGCAGACAACGGCGTCGATCTGGTTGCCGATCTTGTCGTACATCTCGCGCCAGTCCCAGAAACGCTGAGCCTTGGCGTAGCGGTTGAATGTGCCTTTGGCGTAGTTCCAATCGGTATCGCACAGAGCTACGATGTTCTCGTCCGATACGTCGCTCAATACGGCCGCGCCTCGTCCGCCGACACCGACACCCGCGATGTTCAGCTTGTCCGAAGGAGCTTTGTGTCCGAATGCCGCTCCCATTACATTGCCGGGAACGACGGTCATGGCTGCCAGACCCGTCGCCGAGGTCTTCAGAAAGTCGGCTCGTGAAATTTTCTTTGACATAGTCGTTAATTTTTAGGTTAATAAAAGTTTATCTCTTTTTTCGGTATTCGCTTCGTTCGCCCCCTCCCTCGCCGCCGTCAATACCTTATGCTCGGCAGCGATTCGAGATTGTAGAGGCTGCGTTCGGCGCAGTTCTTGGGCGGCAGGGTATAGTTGCGCACCTCGACGAAAATGTCCTGCGTGCCGCACCGTATCGCTTCCGATATTATCGGGTCGAAATCGATCCGTCCGCTTTCGCCTACCACTCCGTAGTCGTGCACATGCAGCAGCAGCACACGTTTGCCGTAGCGTTTGAGCAGTGCCTTGGTGTCGATCCCCGCCTCGGCCGTCTCGTAGGTGTCTATCTCGAACAGCACTTTCGCGGGGTCGGTCGCGGCCGCTATCGCGTCGAACGCCGACACTCCGTTTTCGGCCGTAAGGTGCCTCTTGTCGGGATGGAGGCAGAACTTCATCCCACGCTGTGCCGCCATGTCGCCTATCGTGTCGAAATAGGCGGCGTAACGCGCCGCGGTTTCGTCCGAAAGCGTTTCGGGCAGGTGCGGCATCGTGATGTATCGGCATCCGAGGTCGCGGTGCGTGTCCAGCGCCTCGGCCCACCATTTCAGGGCGGGGTCCTCGGC
>CAYMIH010000012.1:0-4100 GCA_964390585.1 uncultured Alistipes sp. | reverse complement strand
TCGGCGCCGTTTTCCGTCGGCGCGGCCTGCGTCGACGGCGCGGGATCCTCTTCGAGCAGCTTCGTAAGGTGCGCCCCCGCGATCTTCAGACCCGCTTTGCGGGCCGCGTCGCGGAACTCCTCGGGCTTCATGTCGTGGATTCGGCCGTTGGCATACGACGCGGTTTCGATCATGGTGTAGCCCATCTGCGCCACGTCGGAGAGCGTGTTGCGCGGATTCTCGCACATGCCGCTCTGCAACGATTGCAGATTCAGCCCTATGTCGCTCTTTATGCCGCTCAACGCCTCGTCCACAACCTCGGTGAACGTGTCGACCGCCTTTTTCAGTCCGATCATCTGACCGACGACATTCGTCGCCGCCGATAATCCGTGTTTGAAAAATCCAAGTCTGTCCATGTTCGCTTCGGTCGTTCGGGCGCCCGTATTCCGCTTCGGCGCTATTTTTCCGTATCTTCGGGTTCGTTTTCCGATTCGTCATCCGAATCGCTCTCGCGGTCGAGCGCGCTTATCATGTCGTCTTCGGCCGTTTCGCCGGCCTCCTCCGTCTTCGGCGCTTCTGCCGTCTGCTTCGCGGCGGCACTCTCCTCGGTCTTGCCTTCGGCCTGCGTGCGTGCATTGTATGCGGCCTCCTCCTTGGCCCGCTGTATCTCTATGCGCCGCGCTATGCGTATTCCGTATTCGTACAGCGCATAGCAGGGCACGAATATGAGTATCTGGCTCACCACGTCGGGCGGGGTGATAAGCGCCGAGAACACAAGCAACACTACCACGGCCAGCTTGCGGTACTGACGCATCGAATCCGATCCTATCAGGCCGATGGTCGCCAGCAGTCTGATGAGCAGCGGCAACTGGAACGCTATGGCACCCGCGAACGACACGCCCAGCACGGTGCTCATGAACGACCCCACGTCGATGATGTTGCTTATCTGGTCGCTTACGGTGTAGTTGCCCAGAAAGTTGATCGCCAGAGGCGATATTATGTAGTAGCCGAACAGCAGACCCGTTATGAACCATATGGGCGTCTCCACCACATAGCGGATGCTCTGTTTGCGTTGGTAGGGCGGCAATGCGGGCTTCACGAAGAGCCACAATTCCCATATCAGATAGGGGAAAGCGACCACGAACGCACCCACCAGCGAGCTCTTGATATGCAACATGAACTGGCCCGCCATCTTGTTGTTGAACAGCTCCACGTTTTCGGGATGGATGTTCAGCGCCTCGGAGTTCATCACTCCCGCCAGCCAAGTGAACAGGCGGTTGGTGGGGAACTCGGGGCGGATGGGGGCGAATACTATGTCGAGCACGATGCCCTTGAGGATGAAGAACACCATGAAGAGCACCGAGAATATCAAAGCAACGCGTACAAGTATCTTACGAAGTTCGTCGAGGTGCTCGCCGAACGTCATCTCCGCGCCTTCGTTGTCTGCCTGATTACTCATAATATTCCGAAAGCCTGTCGTTACTCTTTTGCAGCAGGTTTCTTGTCGTCATCGTCGTCGGTTATGGGCTTGTTCATGGCATCCTTGAACTCCTTGATGCCGCGACCCGCTCCGCGCATGAGTTCGGGCAGTTTCTTGCCGCCGAAGAGCAGCAGCAGAGCCAAGACTATGAGCAGAATCTCGCTGGTACCCAGACCGCCGATTAAAAGCATATTCATAACGTCGTTATTTTTTAATTTATTAAATAATTATAATTGTACGTTTTTCACTCGAAAGTTACGAACAATATTCCGTTTTTCCAACTTCGAACTGCGTTTTTTGCCGCGGACGGTGATGCCGCGTGCGATTCGCACGCATTATATGCGGCGTGATACGCCGTTGAGCGTTAGCGTTTTTACGTTACGGCGGCGGCCGATAAAAAAATTGCCGCAGCCCGCTCGGCACATATGAAACGGGGCGGCGACCTTTTTTATTATGGCCGCCGCCCCGTAGGATCATGCGCGCGTCAGCGCAGGTAATCTTCGAAGTAGTTCGTTATCTTATTATATAGGTGTACCGCGTCGCGTCCGAATACGTTGTGCTCGGCGCAGGGGTAGGGGAAGTAGTCCACCTGCACGTTGTTCTTTATGCATTCGCGCACGAAGCTGAGCGAGTGTTCCCACACCACGGTGTTGTCGATGGCGCCCTGACAGATGAGCAGCTTTCCGCGCAGGTCTTTCGCCTTGTTTATCAGGCTGGTCGCGGCGAAGCCCTCGGGATTGTTGTGCGTGGTGTCCATGTAGCGCTCGCCGTACATCACCTCGTACCACTTCCAGTCGATCACGGGGCCGCCCGCCACGCCGACCTTGAACACGTCGGGGTAGTTGGTCATGAGCGATATGGTCATGTAGCCGCCGTAGCTCCAGCCGTGCACGCCCACGCGGTCGCGGTCGGTCCACGGCTGCGAGAGCAGCCACTCCAGACCCGCCATCTGGTCGGTCATCTCGCACTGCCCGCAGCGGCGGTGTATGGCCTTTTCGTACTCGGCGCCGCGGTTTGACGTGCCGCGGTTGTCCATCACGAACACCACGTATCCGCGCTGGGCCATGTACATCTCCCAGCGGCGCAGCAGACCCTGATAGCTGTTGCGCACCATCTGCGAGTGGGGACCTCCGTAGACGTAGAGGATCACGGGATATTTCTTAGAGGGGTCGAAGTCGAGCGGCTTGATGAGGCGGTAGTAGTTGTCGAACTTGCCGTCGGCGCTCTTTACCGAGCCGAGCGATATCTCGGCGAAATCGAATCCTTCGGTGGGGTCGGGGGCACGGAACAGCTCGCGTGCGGGCTTGCCGTCGCAGCGTCCCAGCTCAACCACGCGGGGCACGTGCAGCGACGAATAGGTGTCAAGGAAGTAGCGGCCGCTGCGGCTTACCGCCACGTCGTGCCACCCCTCGGCGGCGGTCAGACGCGTCTGCCGTCCCGTGGCGATCTCTACCTTGAAGAGGTGGTTCTCGATGGGCGACACCTCGGCCGAGGTGTAGTAGACGTGCTTGTCGTCCTGCGCCACGTACTTCACGTCGGCGTCGGTCGCGGTGAGGCGCTTGATGACGCCCCCGTCGTTGCAGAGGTAGAGGTTCCAATAACCGTCGCGGTTGTCGGTGGCATAGATGAAGCGCGAGGGATCGTTTTTCAGGAACACCAGAGGATGCTGCGGCTCGACGAAGCGGTCGTTATGCTCGTCGAGTACCTGACCGACGAACTCGCCCGTCGCGGCGTCGTAGATGTTGAGGTGCATGTTCTTCTGCGGGCGGTCGAGCACCTGAATGTAGATGCGGCGCGAGTCGGGCGACCACGTGATGTTGGTCAGATAGCGCTCGTCGTCGAAATCGGTCACCTTCATGTAGACCGTCTCGCCCGAGGCTATGTCGTAAACGCCGAGGCTCACGTGCTCCGACGCCATGCCGTTCATCGGGTACTTTATGTTGCGCAGCGTACCCGTGCGGGTGGTGATGTCGAGCAGCGGGAAGTCGGTCACGCGCGACTCGTCTTTTTGGTAAAAGGCTATCTTCGAGGCGTCGGGCGAGAAGAATATGCCGTTCGAGATGCCGAACTCGTTGCGGCTCACGCTCTGTCCGCAGACTATGTTCCGATCCTCGAACGAGGTTACGGCACGTTCGCGTCCGTCGACGAAGCAGTAGAGATTGTTGTCGCGCGTGTAGGCGTAGATGCCTCCCTTGCCGCTTTGGCGCGTGAGGTCGGCGCCCGCGGGCACTTTGTACGAATCGGCGAGGGTGCGGCTCTTGAGGTCGATCACGTTGCGCATGCCGTGTGCTGCGACGGCCAGCGTGGCGGCATCGTCGAATGCGTACGGCGGGAAGACCTTGAAATCGGTCGAGAGCAGGGCGTTGAGCTCGTCGAGCGTCAGGAGCGTGCGCCGTTTGCCTGTGCGTGCGTCGGTGGCGGTCAGGGCGTTCTGCTCGACCGTGGCGTAGCTGTCGCTGTCGCCGATCCACCGCACGGGATAGCTTTTGGGCGAGAGGTCGCGGTTGAGAACCACATCCTCCATCGTGAGAAGACGGCCTTCGTGCGATTGCGCCGTCGCCGCAGGTGTTGTCATAAGCGTCGTTGCCGCGAGCATGGCGGCGATAAGTGATATTTTTTTCATTGCGAGGTTTGGTTATTC
>CAYMIH010000011.1:0-54550 GCA_964390585.1 uncultured Alistipes sp. | reverse complement strand
TTGAAGCAATCAAAAGATTTCCGATTCTTAACGCTCCGTCGCCGCGGCCGCCCTTCTTCCGAAATCGCTTCTGCCGCGGGTAAGGTTGACGCATGTTAATATTGCAGTCCGCAGGACTGCGCGGGCCGCAGCCTCGGCGCGCGGAGGCCCGCTATTCGCATCCGCTCATTCACGCGGTCTCCGCAGGCTGCTGCCCGAAAATGTACCGTTTGCGATGCCGATCCTCGCCTCGCGGCTCGGCGGCATGACGGCGCGTGTTGCAGTCGGGCGAGCTTTCGATATGATTATCAAATGGTATCGAAACGTAAGGGGGGGGGTAGGCTAAGTGTGGCCGTATCGGCCTCATTTTGTGGCCTTATAGGCAACATCTATTCCGTGATCGACGAGAAAATAGCCGCTAACTTTACGAAGCGAAACATACTGCACGCCGCTCGGGACGCCGTCGTCGATATGCGGTTTTGCGGTTTGTCAGTGCAAGCGGACTATTTAACCGATTACTTAAATTTTTATCAAATGAAGAGAAAAGTACTTTTGTGTATGCTTCTTTGCGGTTTGGTAACGACCCACGCGCCTATCCTCGCCAAGCGGGCGGATCGGGCGGCGCGCGCGGCGGTTTCGCAACAGAAGAAGCAGGTCTCAGGTCGCGTTCTTGACGAGAACGGCCAACCGTTGGCGGGAGCCACGGTAGCCATTAAGGGTACCACGACAGGAGCCATTACGGGGCCCGACGGCCGATTCACGCCTCTGACGGTGGCGGATAACGACATGCTCGAAGTGTCGTTCGTGGGTTATGCCGACCAGACTGTGTCGGTCAAGGGCAAAACCGAACTCGAAATCAGGCTTGTGCCCAATCAGGAGGCTCTGGACGATGTGGTGGTGGTAGCCTTCTCGAAACAGAAGAAGGAGTCGATCGTGGCCTCGATCGAGGCGGTGAATCCCAAGGAGCTGAAGGTGCCGTCGAGCAACTTCACCACCGCTCTGGCGGGCCGCGTGGCGGGACTCATCTCGTACCAGCAGAGCGGTCAGCCCGGGCAGGACAACGCCACGTTCTTCATACGAGGCGTCACGACGTTCGGCTATGCGCAGAGCCCGCTCATCCTGCTCGACGGTTTCGAGGTGTCGGCCAACGATCTGGCCCGCGTGGAGCCCGATAACATCGAGTCGTTCTCGATCATGAAGGATGCCACGGCCGCCGCGCTGTACGGTTCGAAAGGTGCCAACGGCGTGATCTCGGTCACCACCAAGCAGGGTAAGGAGGGTTCGCTCACCGTGTCGTTCCGTCACGAGTCGAAGTTCTCGACCCCCACGCAGCTGCCGTCGATGGTCGACGGTGTGTCGTACATGCGTCTTTACAACGAGGCACAGTACAACGACAACCCCGTTCTGGCGCCGCGCTACACGGCCCAGAAGATACAGAACACCCTGTCGGGACTGAATCCGATGGCGTATCCCAACATCGATTGGTACGACGAGATGTTCAAGAACGTGGCCTACAACCAGCACTACACGCTCAACGCCAGCGGCGGCGGCAAGATGGTGCGCTACTATACGGCCATCAGCTACGACAACGATAAGGGCGTGCTGAAGGAGAACCGTCTGAACAACTTCAAGAACAACATCGACATCGACCGTTTCAACATCCTGGCCAAGGTGAACATCAACCTAACGCGCACCACGCGCGGCGAGGTGAACATCAACTCGGTGTTCCGCGATTATCAGGGTCCGTTCGTCGATGCCGACGACATTTTCGCGAGCGTGATGGCGGGTAACCCCGTGGAGTTCCCGAAATACTACGATGCCGACGAGAAGTATGCGGGCGTGAAGCACGTGTTGTTCGGTTCGGATGCCTCGAACTCCATGACCAACCCCTATGCGCAGATGGTGAAGGGCTACAAGGACGGTTTCGAGAGCACCATCACCTCGCAATTCACGCTGGAGCAGGATCTCGACTTCCTGACCCGCGGCCTGATGTTCAGGGGCAAGGCTTCGATATCGAATTACAGCTCTTATTCGAGCAAGCGCAGCTACGATCCCTATCTCTATTCGCTCGAATCGTACGACGAGTTCACCGACACATACGTGCTGGCTCAGTCGCACGAGGGTACCGAGGTGCTGGGCAACCCCGACACCTCGCGCGACGCCAACGCGCACACCTATTACGAGCTGGGACTCCATTATAACAATGTGTTCAACGACAAGCACGATGTGGGCGCCGTGGTGATCTACACTCAGGAGGAGGACAAGAACACCAACGGAGGTTCGACCATTCAGGAGACGCTGCCCGCGCGCAACCAAGGTATCCGCGGCCGTTTCACCTATTCGTTCGACGGCCGTTACATGGCCGAGCTGTCGCTCACCTACAACGGTTCGGAGAAGTTCGACAAATCGAAACGTTGGGGTCTGTTCCCCGCCATCGGTGTGGGTTACATGATCTCGAACGAGAAGTTTTGGGAGCCCATGAGCAGGGTCCTTCCCAAATTCAAGCTCAAGTATTCGTGGGGTAAGGTCGGAAACGACAACATCGCAAGTGCCGCCGACCGTTTCTTCTTCCTGTCGGACATCTCTTTCGGCGGTAACGGCTATCGCTGGGGCAGCACGTTCACCAACCAGTACAGCGGTTACACCATTTCGCGTTACGCCAACCCCGACATACAGTGGGAGATCGCCGAAAAGCAAAACATGGGCGTGGAGTTCAATCTGTTCGACATAGCCGACATTCAGGTGGAGTATTTCACCGAGAACCGTTCGAAGATCTACATGGCGCGTCAGGACCTGCCGCCCTCGATGGGTCTGGCTTCGGGCGTGAGCATCTACGGTAACTTGGGCGAGGTGAAGTCGAGCGGTGTCGACGCTTCGGTCGATATCAAGAAGTATATCAACAAGGATCTCTTCATCACGGGCCGTTTCAACTTCACCTATGCTCACGGCGAGTACAAGGAGGCTTCGGAACCCGCTTACGAGAACACTCCGTGGCGCAGCAAGGTGGGCTATCCCGTGACGCAGACGTGGGGCTACATCGCCGAATGTCTGTTCATCGACGCGGCCGACGTGGCCAACTCGCCCACGCAGAGCTTCGGCACCACGCAGGCCGGCGACATAAAGTATAAGGATATCAACAACGACGGCAAGATTTCGGAGGACGACCTCGTGCCCATAGGATATCCCACCACACCCGAGATCAACTACGGATTCGGATTCTCGGTGGGATGGAAGGGCTGGGATCTCTCGGCATTCTTCCAAGGTCAGGACCGCGTGTCGTTCATTATCAACGCGAGTGCGATAGCTCCGTTCACGGGTTACCGCAACGCCATGAAGGCCATAGCCGACGATCACTGGAGCCCCAACAACCCCGTGGCCGATACGTTCTGGCCCCGTCTGTCGGCGGGCAGCAACGCCAACAATACCCAGACCTCGACTTGGTGGCTGCGCAACGGACGTCTGGTGCGTCTGAAGACTCTGGAGTTCGGTTACTCGATCGAGCACAGCGGCATTTTGAAGAAGACGCCGTTCAAGGTGTGCCGCATCTACTTCTCGGGTTCGAACCTGTTCAAGATATCGAAATTCGACCTGTGGGATCCCGAGATGGGTCGCAACGGACTGGCATATCCGCTCCAGCGGGTATTCAGCATCGGTCTGCAATTAACATTATAAAAAACTTACACTCTTATGAAGATACGTAAAATATTTATATCGACCATGCTGGCGCTCGGCCTCACCGCCTGCGGCGACTATCTCGACATAGTGCCCGACAATACGGTCGATCTGAACAGCATATTCGAAACCAAGGATAAAGCCTACCATGCGCTGGCCGACGCATATTCGTTCATGCCCAACTGGGAGGCTTTCCACAATTCGCTCGCGCTCATGGGCGACGAATGGATCGGCCGCCTCGACTCGGGCGTGGCGAATGTCAGATCGTATTGCCGCGGCATAAAGATCATGCGCGGATGGAACAACTCGTCGGACCCCATCATGGGCTATTGGGGCGGTTACGGCGGCGCCAGCAACCTCTACGAGGGAATCCGCAGCTGCAACATATTCCTCGCCAGTCTGGGCGAAGACATCCCCAACTTCTCGGTCGAGGAGCGTGCCGACTGGATCGCGCAGGTGAAGATTCTGAAGGCTTACTACCATTTCTTCCTGCTGCGCATGTACGGTCCCATCATCATCATGGATACCAACCTCGAACCCAACGACCCCGCGTCGGCCATACAGCAGTCGCGCCGTCCCGTCGAGGAGTGCTTCCAGTATGTGCTGGGCCTTATCGACGACGTGCTCTACAATGCCGACGGATCGGAGAAGAACGATCTGTACGAGACCCGCAGCAGCCTCTTTTACGGCCAGATCGACCGTGTGATAGCCAAGGCTCTGAAAGCAAAGATCCTGCTCTATCGCGCCAGCCCGTTCTTCAACGGCAACAGCGAGTTTTACAGCACCTTCCGCAACGAGGCGGGCGAGCACTACTTCCCGCAGACCTACGACAAGGAGAAGTGGAAGGAGGCTCTCGACGCGCTGGAGATAGCCATCGCCGCCGCAGCCGATCAGGGCAAGAACATCTACGAGTACTCGGGACAGCCCAAATTCTGGGACACCGAGGATTACGAGACGTCGGAGATCATGAAGTACTGCTACAACAACCGCTTCTCGATCAACGACCCGTGGAACAGCGAGCTCGTGTGGGGCTATTCGAATCTGATGTACACCTCGGCGGGCAGCTTCTCGCACGCCTCGCAGGTGCGCGGCGACGTCGATAACCCGGGCAACGCATCGTACTCGTACCAGTGGCTCGGCTCGACCTACCGCATGACCGAACTCTTCTACTCGAAGAACGGCGTGCCCATCGACGAGGACAAGACTTTCCCCTACGCCAACCGTCACGACGGCGTGACCATTTCCGACGACAACTACCACCGCGGCTACATGCAGGCGGGCGAGAAGACCATCCAGCTCCACCTCAACCGCGAGCCGCGCTTCTATGCGTGGGTGGCCGTCGACCGCTGCATCTGGCGCACGTTCGACACCCGGCTCAACATGCTCATGCGCAGCGGCGAGTTCCCGGGCGGACGTCAGAGCAACCATGCCACCGACTACTACTGGACGGGCATAGCGGTGAAGAAGTACGTGCATCCCGAGTCGAAGAACGGCGCATGGCAGCGCGTGGTGAACTTCCCCTATCCGCTCATCCGCATGGCCGACCTCTATCTGTCGTATGCCGAGGCCTACAACGAGTATTACGGTCCCGACCAGAAGGCTTTCGACAAGATCAACGCCGTGCGCCGCCGCGCAGGTCTGCGCGACGTGGAGGATGTGTGGAACGACTCGTCGATCGTGAACAACGTGGGCAAGCACCTCACGCAGGACGGTCTGCGCGACATAATCCAGACCGAGCGCCTGATCGAACTTTCGTACGAGGGTCAGCGTTACTGGGACATCTGCCGCTGGAAGCGCGCCGAGGAGTTCTTCACCACCCCGATTCAGGGCTGGTATGCTCCCGACGGCAGCACCTTCGACGACTTCTTCGTGCTCACCACGTGGCAGCAGCGCGAGTGGACCACGCCCAAGAGCTATCTGCACCCGATCCCCGACGGCGAGATCAACAAGAACCCCAAGGTGGACCAGAACCCGGGTTATTAATATTTTCAACTCAAAACATTGACAGATTATGAAATTGAAATTCAATATCGCCATCATGACGCTCGCGTGCTTCGTAGCGGCCGTAGGCTGCAAGACGGAGAGCGATACGGCTCGCGACACTCAGGCGCCCGGGCCTCTGAGCAACGTGACCTTCACGCCTCTCAACGGCGGAGGTTACTTCAAATACACCATTCCCGCCGACGAGGATTACCACTATGCCCGTGCCGAGTACTCGACCGACTCGGGCGAGACCATCTCGAAAACCAGCTCGGTGTATGCCGACAGCCTCGTGATCGAGGGTCTCGGCTCGGTCAAGGAGTACGAGGTGATGCTGTTCGCCGTCGACCGCTACGCCAACGAATCGGAGCCCGTGACCATGAAGATCACCCCGCTGGAGCCTTCGCTAAACGTATCGATGGCGTCGCTCAACATCTATGCGGGATTCTCGTCGGTGGTGGTCACGCTGGAGAATCCGCGCGAGATGCCCATCGATATCTATGTCAGCCTGAAGGGCAACGGCTCGGAGGCTTTGAAGGTATTCACGTCGAACAAGGCCGAGGACCGTATCTTCATTCAAGGTCTTGAGGCCGTACCCTACGAGGTGTCGGCCTATATCGAGGACAACTACGGCAACCGCACCGAATCGAAGAGTTTCGGTTCGATAACGCCCTTGACCGACTACAAACTTGAAAAGAACACGTTCTCGTTCCTGCGCGACCAGCTTCTCTACGGCAACCGCTGGGACTACACGGAGAGCGCATGGGAGAATCAGACCCCTAAGGAGGAGTGGAAAGCCATCTACACGCGCGACAGCATGAAGAATGCTCTTGAGTCGCGTTTCGAGGGCCATATCAACAAGTTCTGGGACGACATGATCGACGAGGACGCCACCTATTCGCTCAACTATTTCCATTCGGGAACCAACTATCCTTTTTCGTACTTCATCGACTTGGGCCGCGAGGTGCAGATCAGCCGCATGAGACTGTGGATGCGCAACTCTTACAAATGGACTACCTACACGGTGAAGACCTGCGAGATATGGATCAGCAACGACCAGACTCCCGAAGACGGTATTCTCGACGATTGGGAGTATGTGGGAACCTACACGATCAACAAACCCGCGAGCGACAGCGAGGCGGCTCTCGAATTCAAAGAGGGATCGGAGTTCTGGATCTATCCCGAAAATCCGACTTTTACCCGACCGTTCCGCTATCTGCGTTACAAGGCCGTGAAGGATTGGAACAACGGTACGATCGGATGTATGTCGGAGATTACTCTTTACGGACAGGATGTGAAATAACGATAAAAACATGATCATTATGAAATCGAACATATTGGGAGCTCTTCTCGCGGCAGCCGTCATCGGAGGCGGCTTGACCGCGTGCGACAACATGGATGCGCTCTTCACCCAATACATGCAGGAACAGACCTATTCGGGCAAGATCTCGAATCTGCAAGGGCAGTCGGGCACGGGACGCGTCGTGCTTACGTGGACCAACCCCGAAGACCAGATCTCAAAGAGCATAAAGATCGTCTACGGCGACGACAACCAAGAGCGGGTATACGACACGCTGGTCGACGAAGCCTCGATCGACGGACTCACGGCTTCGGCATACAACTTCACCGTCTACACGATGGACGCATACGGCAATCTGTCGGTGCCCGTATCGATCAGCAAGACGCTCTACACGCAGTCGCATATCTCAGCCATGGAACCTCCGCGCTGCACTATCGCCAAGCAGGAAGACGGCACCTATACGCTTACTTTCTCGGGACTGTGCAACTCGTTGATGATGTTCGGCGGCGAGCTGAAGTACACCATCCGCGGCGGCGACTACACTCATAGCGACGTATATACCGAGACCGTTGCCGCCAACGCTCTGTCGAGCAGATTCATCTCCAAGTCGTTCGCGGGACTGGAACTCGTCGAGGGCGAGACTTACGAGGTGGAGTACGAGTTGGCCGTGTATCCTGCCAACATGAGTAGCATCGGCACCAACAACACCTACTCTTTCTCGGACAAGTCGATCGACCTTATGATTATGTCGGGAACGGTTACGCTCAGCATCTGACGCAGGTGTGACCGAACGGTTTATTGACACGGGGCGCAATTTCTGTTGCGCCCCGTATGTTTTTTTGCGGCTGTTCGAAGCCGTGGGGGCCGTGCGTCATGCCACGTGCGGGTGGCAGTATATGATTCGGCGAACGGCGTGGCGTGTTCGGTTCGACCGTGCAAAAAAAGTTCCCTCCGCCCGAAAACGAAGGGAATCACAAAAAAACCGACCTATTCAGTGTTCGATACGTCTGTTTGCTCAGCATGCGAGGAAAATCCACAAACCCCGCACGCACCATCCGTACCTCCCACTTTATCGTTGTGCCCGACTCATGCGTTCGCGCATGAGCACGAGCTCCTTTTTCCATGTAACGGCGCAAATGGCCGTAGCTGCCGCGCATGCCGCGGCGAACATCCAGAATGCGGCGTTCCATCCGAGGCCCGAGCCTGCCACCTGCCCGACCACGATCTTCGACAGCACCGCGTCGCCCAGCAGATAGCCGAACAGCCCGACGAATCCCGCGGCAGTGCCCGCGGCGTTCTTCGGCACGAAGCTCAGCGCCTGAATGCCGATCAACGCTATGGGGCCGTAAACGGCGAATCCCGTAAGCGCCAGCGCGAAATATACCACCATGCGGTGCGTCGAGGCGAAGTCGCCGCCCAGAAGCGACGCTACCGCGGCCGACTGCCAGTATACGACAACGCCGACCAGCACCAACAGCATGTAAATGACGTTCACGGGAGCGCAGCGGCCGTTGAAGAACCGCGACGACATCCATCCGCAGAGGATGGTTCCCGGGATGCCCGCATATTCGAACAGTGAGAACGCGAAGCGGCTGTCGTTCTGCGACATGATCTGCATGTCGTGCAGATAGGTTGGCGACCAGTCGCTTATGCCGTAACGCACGAAGTAGACGAACACGTTGGCGAAAGCTATCATCCACAGCAGCCCGTTGCCGAACACGTAGTCGACGAACAGCCTGCGGAACGGGATCTTCGTCTCCTCGCCCGCGGCGGCACGGCGGCTCGAATAGTCGTTGCGGTACTCCTCCACCGAGGGCAGGCCGCACGATTCGGGCGTGTCGCGGATGCTCCACCAGCAGAATGCGGCCAGCAGCAGCGCTACCAGCGACGGGAATATGAACGCGGCACGCCAACTCTCGGCTATGCCCATCGCCGCGAATATCGCGGCACCCGCCGATACCAGCAGCGCCAGCGATCCGCCCCCGACATTGTGCGAGGTGTTCCACAGCGACATCTTGAAACTGCGTTCGTTCTGCGAGAACCAGTGCGCCATGATCCGTCCGCACGGAGGCCATCCCATGCCCGACAGCCATCCCACCGCCAGCATGAAAGCGAAGAGGATGCCGGCATTGACGGCTATCGACGACGAGAAAGGCACCAGCCCCACGCACATCATCACTATCGAGGATATGACGAGTCCCACGACCAAGAACTTGCGCGCATCCGAACGATCGGAAAGACTGCCCATCAGAAACTTGCTGAAGGCGTAGGCGATGGGGATTCCCGCCATGGCGAATCCCGCGCTCTCCTTGTCCAAAAGTCCCTCGGCCATCATCCCGGGCGCCGCGAGCGACAAGTTCTTGCGGACCAGATAGTAGGCCGCATAACCCAAGAATGCCCCCAGAAAAACTCTGAGCCGCATACGTCGGTACTCGCCGTCGATCTTTTCGGGCGCCAGACGCGGACGGGCCGCGGGCGGATTAAAAAATTCAAACATTCGGACTCTCCGATAAGTCGTTTTTCACTACGCGTTGGTAAAGATAATCAAAAATCTTATACTTTCGCTACAAAACGATATAATTATTCGAAATTTTGGTGAAAGCTTCTGTTTGCGCTTCGATCCATGCCTCGTCGTGACCGCATTCGGCGGCCATGATCTCGGCCGTGCGCCGTGCCGCGGCCTGCGCCTCGCGGGCATCCACGAAGAGCATGCGCACACGTCGTGCCAATACGTCCTCGACCGTTCGGGCCATCTCCTCGCGCACGGCCCATACCACCTCGGCGGCCGTGTAGCCGTACTTCTCGCTCAGGCGCTCGCCCAAGGCGGGGTTTTGCTCGATGAGCTCCGCTATGGCGGGTTCGTCGCTGCCGTAGACGTACATGTGGTCCGACAGATCGGGATCGGGACGGTAGCCGTGGATCCTGAGCGTGCGGGTGCGGCACTTGCGTTTTTCCAGCTTGCCGAGCTTTATGGCGCGGTCGATCGTATCCTCGGCCATGCGGCGGTAGGAGGTCCACTTTCCGCCCGTGATGGTTATCAAGTCGTGGTCCGACACGATGATCTTGTGGCTGCGCGACACCTCTTTCGAGCTCTTGCCCTCCTTTTTGGGTGCCGCCAGCGGGCGCTGTCCCGCGAACACCGACACTATATCCTTGCGCGTGGGCGCGGGGTCCATGTAGAGGCCCGCCGTGCCGAGGATGAAATCGATCTCCTCCTCAAGCGGCTTGGGCTCGCTCTCGGGCACGGGACGCTGTATGTCGGTGGTGCCCACCACGACCTTGTCGTGCCAAGGCACGGCGAAGAGCACGCGGCCGTCGGAGGTCTTGGGGACCATGATGGCGTAGTCGCTTTGCAGGAACTTCATGTCCAGAACGATGTGCACGCCCTGACTCGGGACCACCATCTTGGGCATCTCGGGCTCGTCCATGCGCATCACCTCGTCGACGAAGATTCCCGCGGCATTGATTACGCAGCGGGCCTTTACGGTGTACTCCCTGCCGCTTGCGATGTCGCGCGCGACCACTCCGCACGCCTTGCCGTTCTCGTCGTGCAGGACGCGCTCGACGGCCGTGTAGTTCATCACCGCGGCGCCCTGCTCTATGGCCGTCTGCGCCAGATTGATAGCCATGCGCGAGTCGTCGAACTGTCCGTCGTGGTAGACCACGCCGCCTTTCAAACCCTTTTTGACCGAAACGGGGATGTACTCCGATACTTTTTTGGCCGATATGAAACGCGAACGGCCGTAGCCGAATCCGAACGAGAGCATGTCGTAAAAGAGCAGTCCGCAGAAGTAGAGGAAGTTGTCCCAATAACTGTAATTGGAAATTACGAAGGCTTGATCCTTAACCAGATGCGGCGCATTGCGCTTCATGATGCCGCGTTCGTGCAGGGCCTCGCGCACCAGATCGACCTCCATCTTTTGCAGATAGCGCACGCCGCCGTGGACGAGTTTCGTCGAGCGGCTCGAAGTGCACTTGGCGAAATCCTCGCGTTCGAACAGTACCGTTTCATAACCGCGCGACGCGGCGTCGACGGCGCAACCCAAACCCGTGGCTCCGCCGCCTATGACCACGACATCCCATACCTTATCCGCATCGTCGAGACGCGACAACTGCTCCTCTCTGTTCATATTATATGATATATATAGTTAATCTTCCGCACACGAGACACCCCTTTGCGATCCGCATCCCGCGGCTTGCGCCGTATCGGTCGGAGGTGCGGAATCGGGTGCCGAAATGTTTTGCGTCAAAACTCTCGCTTTTCATTTCGAAACAAAGATATGGTTATTCCGAAAGAATAACAAATTTTTGTAATAAAAATTTAATATCCGTTGCCGTATGTGTGTTTTTTAGTCTACCTTTACACGAAAATCGTATTACAAACACAAACCTGCAAACTTATGACCATAACCGAACGTCACGAATTAATTGTCAAGGAGCTCGACGCCAAGGGGTCGGTGAGCGTCACGGAACTGTCGATGATGCTCAACGTATCGGAGGTTACGATACGCAAGGATCTCACCCTGCTGGAGGAGAAAAACGTGCTCTATCGCGCCCACGGCAAGGCCATCAAGATCAACCCCTACATCAACGACCGCGACGTGAACGTCAAGGAGAAGCAGAACATCGTCGAGAAGACGGCCATAGCCCGCGTGGCCGCGCGTCTGGTCGAGCCGAACGACTCGATCATAATAGCTTCGGGCACCACCGTGCATTTCTTTTCTCGGGAGATACACAGCGAAGGGGGGGGGAGACTCACCGTCATCACCTCGGCGTTGAACGTGGCGTCGGTGCTGTCGAAAGATCCGGGCATCGAGGTGATACAGCTGGGCGGCATCGTGCGCGGCAGCTCGCTCTCGGCCGTGGGCTGCGACACCGAACGCATGCTGGAGAACTTCACGGGCAGCAAGCTGTTCATAGGCGTGGACGGGCTCGACCTCGAATACGGACTCTCGACCACCAATCTGCTGGAGGCCAATCTCAACCGCGCCATGATGCGTTCGGCGCAGAAGACCATAGTGCTCACCGACAGCACCAAGTTCGGCCGCCGCGGATTCAGCCGCATATGCGACATAGACGAAGTGGATCAGGTGATAACCGATGCGGGAATCCCGCCGCACATACTCGACGCGCTGCGCCGACGAGGCATAGAGGTCACGGTGGTGGAGCCGTAATCCGTGCCGAAGTTTCGATAAGTCTCCGTTTGAGATGCCAATTCTCTCCTGCGGCTCGGTGGCATGACATATTCTATTCTCGGACGGCAGCCTGCGGTGGGCCGCGACGTGAGCGTTCGCGAACGACAGCGGGCCTCCGCGCGGCAAACAGCGCGGCTCAAAGAGTAGCAGACGGACGATCTCGGGTAAAATTTATCTTCGGCTGCTGCGGGGGTCGCGCTTTAGCGCGAGCTGCCGAAGATAACGCCGCTTTGCGGCGCAACTGTTCGGGCTATGCCGAGTCGGGAAAACGAAGGCGAACAAGCCAACTAATTTCGGAGACATTGCGTCATATAATCCCGAAATTTATTACCTTTGCGCTGTTATGAGTGAATTCATCGTTTCGGCAAGAAAATACCGTCCCGCCACTTTTGCTTCGGTCGTGGGTCAGCAGAGCATCACATCGACGCTGAAAAACGCGATCGAGCGCGGCCAGCTGGCGCACGCCTATCTGTTCTGCGGGCCGCGCGGAGTGGGCAAGACCACCTGCGCGCGCATATTCGCCAAAGCGATCAACTGCCTGCATCCCGTGGGTGCCGAGGCCTGCAACGAGTGCGAGTCGTGCCGCGCCTTCAACGAGGGACGCTCGCTCAACATACATGAGCTGGACGCCGCGTCGAACAACTCGGTGGACGACATCCGCAGCCTCATCGAGCAGGTGCGCATAATGCCGCAGGTGGGCAAATACTCGCTCTTCATCATCGACGAGGTGCACATGCTCTCGCAGCAGGCGTTCAACGCGTTCCTCAAAACGCTGGAGGAGCCGCCCAAGCACGCCGTGTTCATTCTGGCCACCACCGAGAAGCACAAGATCATACCCACCATACTGTCGCGCTGTCAGGTCTACGACTTCAACCGCATAAGGGTGGAGGATTCGGTGGGATACCTTAAATATATAGCCGACAAAGAAGGCGTGACCTGCGACGAGGAGTCGTTGAACCTCATCGCGCAGAAGGCCGACGGCGGCATGCGCGACGCGCTGTCGATGTTCGACAAGGCGGTGTCGTTCTGCAACTCGCACCTTACCTACAAGGAGGTGGCGCAGACGCTCAACGTGCTCGACTACGACACCTACTTCGCCATGACCGACATGCTGCTCGCGGGCGACTACACCTCGGCGCTCATCCGCTTCGACGAGGTGCTGTCGAAAGGTTTCTCGGGGCAGACTTTCATGGCGGGCCTGAACCGCCACATGCGCGACCTGCTGCTGGCCAAAGGTCCCGCGATATCGCTCATTGAGCTTACGGGCACCCTGCTCGAACGATACCGTTCCCAAGCGGAACGATGCGAAACGGATTTTTTATTCGGTGCGATCTCGTTGTTGACCGACGCCGACGGCAAAATAAAACAATCGTCGAATCAGAGATTGCTGGTTGAACTTGGACTGATGAAGATTGCCGGTCTCGGCAAAAAAAAAAATGACGGCGACCCGTTGACGGACTCGACGGAGGATTATCCTCTGCCGTCGCTGCCCGACGGAATAACGCCCGCGGCAGGTGCGCAGACTCCGTCCGCGGCCGCAAGGACGGCCGATGCGGGGACAGCAGCGGTGCAAGCCGTGCCGCAGCCCGTGCAGCCCGTCCGTTCGGCGCAGCTTTCGGCAGCACCGAGTACTGCACCGACACCGAGCGCCGCCGATCCGACTCCGCCGATCCCCGCACGGCCCGCAGCCGCAGCACCCTCGCACCGCCACGCATCAGTGTCGGGACTCTCCATATCATCGCTTATGAATGCGACCTCGACAGCCGCACCCGCGCAGCCGCAAGAGGCCGAGCCCGAGAGGGCGGAGCGTGCGGAGATCGATCCGCAGAGCCGACAGAAGATCGAGGCGTGCCGCGAGCAGGTGATACGGCGCATATCGGAGGAGCGTCCGCGGTTCGTGGTGGCTTTCGAGAACATGCGCGTGGAGGGGCACACCGTGCGGGCCGAGGTGCCGTCGCGGACCCTCTACGAGGAGATCATGCGGTGCAAGACCGAAGTGCTGACCATCATAGCCCGCACGGCGGGCGTGAACGGTTCGCTCGATTTGGCGATAGATATCAACGAACAGATAAAGGCGTCGCGTCCCATAAAATTGGAGGACCGCATAAAGTTCATGACCGAGAAGAACGCCATGATACTCGAACTCAAAAAGGCGCTCGACATGGAGTATGAATAGCGCGGCAGGGACGCACGGAGTGTTTAACCGAAAACGACAAAAAAAGAATAGAATGACAAACAAGAATTTCGTAGAGGAGCTGGAGTGGCGAGGCATGATCCACACCATCATGCCCGGGGCCAAGGAGCAGCTCGAAAAGGAGATGACCACGGCATACTTGGGCATAGACCCCACGGCCGACTCGCTGCACATAGGCCATTTGGTGGGCGTGATGATACTCAAGCACTTCCAGATGTGCGGACACCGCCCCGTGGCCCTTATCGGAGGCGCTACGGGCATGATCGGCGACCCCAGCGGCAAGTCGCAGGAACGCAACCTGCTGGACGAGACTACGCTGCGTCACAACCAAGAGGCGATAAAAGCCCAGCTGGCCAAGTTGCTCGACTTCGATTCCGACGCCGAGAACGCCGCCCTGCTGGTCAACAACTACGACTGGATGAAGGAGATCACATTCCTCGACTTCGCCCGCGAGATAGGCAAGATGATAACCGTCAACTACATGATGGCCAAGGATTCGGTGAAGAAGCGCTTCAACGGCGAGGGCGACGGCATGTCGTTCACCGAGTTCACCTACCAGCTTTTGCAGGGCTACGACTTCCTGCATCTCTACCAGACCATAGGCTGCAAGGTGCAGTTGGGCGGTGCCGACCAGTGGGGCAACATCACCACGGGCACCGAGCTCATCCGCCGCAAGCTGGGTTCGGAGGCCGAGGCGTTCGCCATCACCTGCCCGCTCATCACCAAGGCCGACGGCACCAAGTTCGGCAAGACCGAGAGCGGCAACGTGTGGCTCGACCCGCGCTACACGTCGCCCTACAAGTTCTACCAGTTCTGGCTGAACGTGAGCGACGAAGATGCCAAGCGCTACATAAAGATATTCACCCTGCTCGACCGCGAGACCATCGAGTCGCTCATAGCCGAGCACGATGCCGCGCCCCATCTGCGCGTGTTGCAGAAGCGGCTGGCGCGCGAGATCACCGTCATGATCCACTCCGAGCAGGAGTACGAGAAGGCTGTGGAGGCCTCGTCGATACTCTTCGGCGGCTCGACCTCGGAGGCGCTGCGCAAGATAGACGAACAAACCCTGCTTCAGGTGTTCGAGGGCGTGCCGCAGTTCACCGTCGGCAAGGATGATCTTGGCGTGCCGTTCGTCGACTTCGCCGCCGAGCGCACCAAGATATTCCCCTCGAAAGGCGAGTGCCGCAAGATGGTGCAGGCGGGAGGCGTGTCGCTCAACAAGGAGAAGATAGCCGACCCCGCGCGCGCGATTACGGCCGACGACCTCATAGCGGGCAAGTACATAGTCGTGCAGAAGGGAAAGAAGAACTATTATCTGGTAACGGTAGCGTAGCGATGCTGTACACCATACGTCTCGACGACATGGAGTTCCGCGCCTACCACGGCTGCTACGATCTGGAGCGCGAGGTGGGCAACCGATTCAACGTGCGTCTGGCCATCACCGCCGAGTTGGGCGACGCGGCCGATGCGGACGACGTGGAGAGGACGGTGAACTACCTTACCGTGTACGAAACGGTGCGCGAGCAGATGGCTGTGAAGCAGCGCACGATAGAACGGGTGGCGCAGAACATTATACGTGCCGTGCGCGGGCGGTTTCCGCAGATCGTGGAGACGGAGTGCACGGTGGCGAAGCTTGCGCCGCCGCTCGGCGGCAAGGTGGGGCGCGTGAGCGTCACGCTGAAAGGGTAGCGGCCGAATGATATACATTGACAAAAATTCCGATGCGAGGGCTTTCGCATCGGAATTTTTGTTTTCCGACCGTCGTGACGCGGCTGTGCCAAAATGTCCGAAATTGGCATTCGAAGTCTGCCAAAATGTGACAACCGAGGCGTAAACTGTCGTATTATGCCTCTTGGCAAAGGATTTGCGACGTTGAGAAGTGAACAAGGAATAAACGTTAAATACAGATAATCATGAACATTAATTCGTTAACGATCAAGGCGCAGGAGGCGCTGCAAGGTGCGGTGTCGCTTGCGAGGGAGCGCGGGCAGCAGGCCGTGGAGCCCGTGCATCTGCTGGGCACGCTGGTGGCCGAGGACGACTCGCTGGCCGCCTTTCTGCTCGGCCGCGTGGGTGTGAACGTACGCTCGCTGCGCGAGGAGGTCCGCAAGGCCGCGGAGGCTCTGCCGCGCGTGTCGGGCGGCAACGGCGAGCAGTATTTCTCGGCCGACACGTCGAAGGTCATACAGAAGGCCGTGGACTTCACCCGCAATTTCAACGACAAATACGCATCGGTGGAGCATCTGCTGCTGGCTTTAGTGGCCGAGCGCGGCGCGGCGGCCGACATGCTCAAGCGCAGCGGCGCCACCGAGAAGGAGCTCGTCGAGGCGATCCGCACCTTCCGCCGCGGCTCGACGGTCGATTCGCAGACGGCTTCGCAGGAGTTCAACGCGTTAGGCAAGTATGCCATCAATCTCAATGAGCAGGCGCGCAACGGCAAGCTCGATCCCGTCATAGGCCGTGACGAGGAGATCCGCCGCGTGTTGCAGATCCTGTCGCGCCGCACCAAGAACAACCCCATACTGGTGGGCGAAGCGGGTGTGGGCAAGACCGCCATTGCCGAGGGCATAGCCCACCGCATAGTGGACGGCGACGTGCCCGAGAACCTGAAATCGAAGGTCATCTTCTCGCTCGACATGGGTGCGTTGGTGGCGGGAGCCAAGTACCAAGGCGAGTTCGAGGAGCGTTTGAAGGGCGTCGTACAGGAGGTGATAGCCAGCGACGGCGAGATACTCCTGTTCATCGACGAGATACACACGCTGGTGGGTGCGGGCAAGAGCAGCGGCGCGATGGATGCGGCCAACATACTCAAACCCGCACTGGCGCGCGGCGAGCTGCGCACCATAGGCGCCACGACGCTCGACGAGTTTCAGAAATATTTCGAGCAGGACAAGGCTCTGGAGCGCCGTTTCCAGAAAGTGATGGTCGACGAGCCCACCACCGAGGACGCCATATCGATCCTGCGTGGATTGAAGGAGCGTTACGAGAATCACCATCAGGTGCGTATCAAGGACGAGGCCATCATCTCGGCCGTGGAGCTGTCGCACCGCTACATCACCTCGCGATTCCTGCCCGACAAGGCCATAGACCTTATCGACGAGGCGGCGGCGCACCTGCGTCTGGAGATGAACTCGGTCCCCGAGGATATCGATAATCTCGACCGCCGCATCCGCCAGCTCGAAATCGAGCGCGAGGCCATACGCCGCGAGAACGACGAGCAGCGCGTGGAGAATCTGACGCGCGAGATCGAGGAGATGAAATCGAAGGAGTCGGCCCTGCGCGCCAAGTGGCAGGGCGAACGCGATCTGTTGCAGAAGATACAGTCGAACAAGGACGCGATAGAGCATCTGAAGGTCGAGGCGCAGCAGGCCGAGCGTCAGGGCGACTACGGCAAGGTGGCCGAGATACGCTACGGCAAGATCGTCGAGGCCGAGAAGCAGATCGACGCCTTGCAGGAACAGCTGCGGCTGACCTCGGCGGGCGGCGACGCGATGATAAAGGAGGAGGTCGATTCGCAGGACATAGCCGAGGTGGTGTCGCGGTGGACGGGCATCCCCGTGCAGCGCATGCTGGCCTCGGAGCGCGAAAAGCTGCTCCACATGGAGGACGAGCTGCACAAGCGCGTGGTGGGGCAGCAGCACGCCATAGAGGTGATATCGGATGCCGTGCGCCGCTCGCGCGCAGGGTTGAACGACGCGCGCAAGCCTATCGGATCGTTCATATTCCTCGGCACCACGGGCGTGGGCAAGACCGAGCTGGCGAAGGCTCTGGCCGAGTTCCTGTTCAACGACGATTCGATGATGACGCGAATCGACATGAGCGAGTATCAGGAGCGTCACAGCGTGTCGCGTCTGGTGGGAGCGCCCCCGGGATACGTCGGTTACGACGAGGGCGGACAGCTCACCGAGGCGGTAAGGCGCAAGCCCTACTCGGTGGTGCTGCTCGACGAGATCGAGAAGGCCCATCCCGACGTGTTCAACATACTGTTGCAGGTGCTCGACGACGGCCGTCTGACCGACAACAAGGGCCGCACGGTCGATTTCCGCAACACGATCATCATCATGACCTCGAATATGGGTTCGCATATCATTCAGGAGAACTTCTCGCGCGCCTTCGACGGCGAGCGGGTGTCGGACGAGGTGGTGGAGCGCACGCGGCGCGATGTGATCGATATGTTGAAACAGCAGCTCAAGCCCGAGTTCCTGAACCGAATAGACGAAATCGTGATGTTCGAGCCGCTCACCAAGCGCGACATCGAAAAGATCGTCGACATACAGATGAACGTCATACGCCGCATGCTCGCCGAGAACGGCATCGCTTTAGAGTACACCGCCGCCGCGAAAGAGCTCGTGGCCCGCATGGGTTACGACCCGATGTACGGAGCGCGTCCCGTGAAACGAGTCATCCAGCGCGAGGTGATAAACGACCTGTCGAAACGCATTCTCGCGGGCGAGGTCGACCGCGAACGCCCGATACGCATCGACGCCGACGCCGATCGGCTGACATTCGCGAACTGACGGCGGGGCATTTAACGATCGTCGGCCGTACGGATTCCGTACGGCCGACGATTTTGTATTACATCGGCTGGTGTTCCGCTCGCAGCAGGTCGAGGACCGTCTTTACGGGCGAGAAAGTCTCGGCGGGAACCTCGACGAAAACGGTGTTCCAGTCGGCCATCGATCCGTTCCACAGTCCGGGCAGTTCTTGGGCGCGCAGCTCGCGGCCGCCGCTCGACTTCGACGATATGAAGCCCGTGGCGGGGTCGGTGTACCGCGTGAGGTCGAACTTGCCTCCGCGCGAGTCTTTCACGCCGCACACTATGTCGACGGGGTTGAAATAGCTCGCCGCCTTCATCAGACCGGCATTCTCGGGCGCTATCTGGCTCGATTCGGCTATCTGCAACGACTCGATGCCCTCCTTGCCTGCCACCCAGAACGGACCGCCGCCCGGCTCGCCTTCGTTGCGCACCATGCCGCACACGCGCATGGGGCGGTCGAGTATGCGTTTGAGCATGGCCGAGTTGTAGTTCTCGGGGAGCTTCACGCACAACTTCTTCTCGATGAACTCGGCGATCGGCGTCAGATAGTCGCAGCCGACCTCCAGCACCTTCAGGTATTCGAACGCCTGCGACTGAAGCTCCAGCAGTATGCCCGCCAAGGCTTTCTTGTATTTTATGGTCGGGCCGCGCCGCTCGTCGGTGGTGATGTTGTCGATGTTCTTCACGAAGATCACGTCGGCGTCGATGTCGTTGAGGTTCTCGATCAGCGCGCCGTGACCCGCGGGGCGGAACAGCAGCTCGCCCGATTCGGTGCGGAACGGCGTGTTGTCGGGATTGACGGCTATGGTGTCGGTGGCGGGTTTCTGCACCGAGAACGACACGTCGTACTTGACGCCGAAACGCTCTTCGTAGTAGGGCTGCGTGGCACCCAGCACATCCCAGAATCCGCCCATGTGTTCGGCCGATACCGTGAAGTGGATGTGCACCGTGTCGCCCGAGCGGGCATACGCCGCGCCCTCCACCAGATGTTCCTCCACGGCCTTGCGGCCGCCGTCGGGATAGGCGTGGAACGTGACCAGACCCTTGGGCTTCGAGCCGTAGCAGAGTCCGCATTTTATGATGGCCTCCACGATCTCCTTGTCCGACGATTCGGCGTTGACGTGGTGCGAGAGCTCGGGCCAGAAGGCGAATTTCTCGATGTTGGCCAGCAGGGTGTCGATCCCCTTGCCGCGGCGGCCGTCGTTGACGAACTCGAACAGCTCCTTGAACATTCGCGTAGCGGCCCCCGACGCGGGTACGAACTTCACTACCTTTAGTCGGCGCGCCTTGTCGTCGTAAAGCGCTTCGGCGCGTGCGATATCATCCTCGGCGAGCACCTTGATGCCGTCGCACGCGGCTGCCGCGCGCACGATGGGAAGATAGGGGAATCCGTTGCGGAAATTCTCGATTTGCCGCTCGACCCGCTCTCGGGTGAGTCCGTGTTTCTCGATCTGTGATAAGTCCTCCTTGCTGAACATGGTGTGTGTTATTTCGTTATTGTTGTTTTTTCGTTTTTGCGACTCGGGCCGCTGCCGGCGGAGCGCGCAAATGAGCGGAGCGAATATTTGCGGGCCTCCGCGGGGCGAGGCTGCGGCCCGCACGACTCTGTGAGTCGGTTCCCTCTGCGCCGTCCTGCCGCCTCGCACCGAAAATTATTCAAATTTACGAAATATTTCCTAACTTTGTCGAAAATGCCGATTAATTTATCGGTCTCAGTCGAATAATAGATGAAAAACCCGTAAATATGAAACGATTATCTGTTTTGTCGCTCCTGCTGCTGACCTTCGCTTTGGCCGATGCGTCGCCGCTGTGGATGCGTTATCCCGCCATTTCGCCCGACGGCCGTACCGTGGCCTTCACCTATAAGGGCAGCATTTATACCGTGCCCGCCGCGGGCGGCGAGGCGCGGCGGATCACCTCCGACGAGAGCTACGACTACGCTCCCGTGTGGTCGCCCGATTCGAAGACCTTGGCCTACGCCTGCGACCGCTTCGGCAATTTCGACGTGTTCACGGTGTCTGCCTCGGGCGGCGCTCCGACGCGCATTACAACCCACTCGGCCTCCGAGACGCCCTATGCCTTCTCGCCCGACGGCAAGAAGATATATTACGGAGCCTCGATCTCCGATCCCGCCGCCAGCGCGCTGTTCCCGAGAGGGTCGATGAGCGAGCTTTACGCCGTGAGCGTCGAGGGCGGCCGTCCCGAGCGCGTGCTCGCCACCCCCGCCGAGGCCGTGAGTTTCACGCGCGACGGCAAGTCGTTCCTCTATCAGGACAAGAAGGGTGGCGAGAACATATGGCGCAAACACCATACCTCGTCCATCACGCGCGACATATGGCGTTACGACTTCGCCACGGGGAAACATACCAACCTCACGGCCCGCGCGGGCGAGGACCGCAACCCCGTATATGCCGACGGCGACAGGAAGGTATATTTCCTGAGCGAGCGCGACGGCACGTTCAACGTGTGGTCGTTCGCCGCCGACGCCCCTGCCGAGGCCAAGCAGGTGACGCGCTTTAAGAACCACCCCGTGCGATTCCTCTCGGCGGCGGCCGACGGCACGCTGTGCTTCGGCCATAACGGCGAGATATACACCATGAGCGGCTCGGGATCGCCCCGAAAGCTGAGCGTGACGATCGTGGACGATTCGCCCGCCGACAAGACCGCGCAGATAGCCGTGAGCGGCGGCGGTTCGGCCGTTGTCTCGCCCGACGGCAAGCAGATAGCGTTCGTCTCGCGCGGCGAGGTGTTCGTGACCTCGGTCGATTACGCCACCACGCGGCGCATAACCTCCACGGCGCAGTCGGAGGCGTCGCCCGCATTCGCGCCCGACAACCGTACGCTGGCATACGCTTCGGAGCGCGACGGCAAGTGGAATATCTATGAGGCGAAGATCGTGCGCGACGACGATCCCGATTTCCCCAACGCCACGCTCGTAGAGGAGAAGCCGCTGTTCAAGAACGACGGCGTGGACCGCACCTGCCCGCAATACTCGCCCGACGGCAAGAGCCTCGCATTCGTGGAGGATAGATGCCGTCTTACGGTGCTCGACCTCGCTTCGGGCAAGACCCGCCGCGTGACCGACGGCAGCCGTCATTACTCGACCGACGGCCGCATCGATTATTCGTGGTCGCCCGACGGCAAGTGGTTCGCCCTGAGCTACACGGGCAACCGCCACGATCCCTATTCGGACGTGGGTCTGGTGAGCGCCGAGGGCGGCGAGATATTCAACCTCACCAATACGGGATATTTCGACAGCGATCCGCAGTGGGTGATGGGCGGCAATGCCCTGCTCTTCTCGTCGGACCGTTACGGCATGCGCAGCCACGCTTCGTGGGGATCGTTGCAGGACGTGATGATCGTCTACCTCAATCGCAAGACGCATGAACTCGCCCGCATGAACAAGGAGCAGTACGAGATGTACAAGCAGAACGAGAAGCGTGCGAAAGAGGCCGATGCCAAGGCCGAGAAGGATAAGAAGGCCGACGAGGAGAAAAGCGACAAGGATAAAGAGAAGAAAGCCGATGCCGACAAGGCGGAGGATATCGTGATCGAGTTCGACGACATCGAGGACCGCATCGTGCGCCTCACCCCCTCGTCGGGCTCGCTGAGCGGTTACACGATGAACAAGGAGGGCGACAAGCTCTATTACATAGTGTCGTACGAGGGTTCTTACGACCTGTGGCAGCTCGATCTGCGCGAGCGCGACAACAAGGTGTTGCAGAAGTCGAGCGGCGGCGGACGTCTGGTGTGGGACGGGAAGATGGAGAACATGTTCCTCTTGGGCGGCCGCATGAGCAAGTTCAAGGGCGGCAGCGGCGCGCCGACGGCCGTAGCCGTGCGCGGCGATATGACGCTCGACGCCCGCGCCGAACGCGAATACATGTTCGACCGCATCTACCGTCAGGAGAAGAGCCGTTTCTATACCGAGACCATGCACGGTGTCGACTGGGAGGCGCTGCGCGACAACTACGCGCGGTTCCTGCCCCACATCGACAACAACTACGACTTCGCCGAGATGGCCAGCGAGTGGCTGGGCGAACTGAACGTGTCGCACACGGGATGCAGCTATTCGCGTCCCGCCGACGGTGACGGCGACGTGACGGCCGATCTGGGCCTTATCTTCGACCTCTCGCGCGAGGGCGACGGCCTGTTGGTGGACGAAGTGATCGTCGGCGGACCTTTCGACCGCGCATCGTCGCAGGTGCGCGCGGGCGACATCGTGGAGAAGATCGACGGCAACGCCATCGTCGACGGCGCGGATTTTTATCCCATGCTCAACCGCCGCGCGGGCAAACGCACGCTGGTGTCGATATACCGTCCTGCCGACGGCACGCGCTGGGACGAGGTGGTGACGCCCATATCGCAGGGCCAGCTCTCGACGCTGCTCTACAAGCGCTGGGTGAAGCGCCGCGCCGCCGACGTGGAGCGCCTCTCGGGCGGACGGTTGGGATACGTGCACATAGAGTCGATGGGCGACCCGAGCTTCCGTACCGTATATGCCGAGATACTGGGCCGTTACAACCATTGCGACGGCATAGTGATCGACATCCGCTTCAACGGCGGAGGCCGCCTGCACGAGGATATAGAGATACTTTTCAGCGGCGAAAAATACCTCACGCAGGTGATCCGCGGCAAGGAGGCGTGCGACATGCCGAGCCGCCGATGGAACAAGCCGTCGATAATGATCACGTGCGAGGCCAACTACTCCAACGCTCACGGCACGCCGTGGGTGTACAAGCACATGGGCATAGGCAAGGTGGTGGGCATGCCCGTCCCGGGAACCATGACCAGCGTGTCGTGGGAGCGGTTGCAGGACCCCACGCTGGTGTTCGGCATACCCGTGATAGGATATCGTCTTGACGACGGCAGCTACCTTGAGAATACGCAGTTAGAGCCCGACATCGAGGTGGCCAACTCGCCCGAGGTGATAGTGACGGGTCGCGACGAGCAGCTGGAGACGGCTGTCAAAGAGCTGCTCCGACAGATCGACGAGGAGCGTAAAACAGGGAAGAAGTAGCGGCGCATGATACGGGAATTTTCGGAACATCCGCTGCGCGGACTCAACAGCTTCCATGCCGACGAGAAGGCGCGGCGGCTGGTCGTGTTCGACGCGGCGGAGGATCTCGACATAATTTTTGCTGCTGCGGGCAGACCCGAGAGATTCTACGTGCTCGGCGGCGGCAACAACATACTCTTCACCCGCTATTTCGACGGCACGCTGCTCAAGCCCGACATCCGCGGCATACGCATCATTGCCGAGGACGACGAGTCGGTGACCGTGGAGGCGGGCGCGGCCGTGGAGTGGGACGATCTGGTGGCGTGGAGCGTGGAGCGCGGATTGTGGGGGGCGGAGAATCTGTCGCTCATCCCGGGCACCGCGGGCGCGGCCCCCGTGCAGAACATAGGCGCCTACGGAGCCGAGGCAGGGAATGTAATAACCCGAGTGCACATGTTTGACACCGAGAGACGAGAGCACGGGGCCTTGACGGCCGCGGAGTGCCGTTTCGCCTATCGCGACAGCGTGTTCAAACACGAACTGCGCGGCCGTGCGGTGATAACGTCGGTGGAGTTCCGCTTCGGCAAGCGGCCCGCGCCCGCTCTCGGCTACGGCGATTTGCAGCGCGAGACCGCGGCGCGCGGCGGGGCGACGATAGCCAACATCCGCGAGGCTGTATGCGCCATACGGCGCGGCAAGCTGCCCGACACGGCAGTATTGGGCAACGCGGGGAGCTTCTTCAAGAATCCCGTGGTGAGCAGGGCCGAGGCCGAGCGTCTGGCGGCTATGTACGAGGGTATGCCCGTATATCCCGCCGCCGATCCCGAATGCCGCAAGCTGGCGGCGGGGTGGCTTATCGACCGCGCGGGCATGAAGGGGTATCGTGCGGGACGCGTGGGCGTGCACGACCGTCAGGCGCTGGTGCTGGTGAACTTCGGCGGCGCCACGGGCGAGGAGATCGTGGAGCTGGCACGCGAGGTGCAGCGTAGGGTGCACGACGCGTTCGGCGTGGAGATAGAACCCGAGGTGAACATATTGTAGGAATATGCTTATAGATAATTTTCAGGAATACGTCCGTCGCAACGGACTCTTTACCAAGCAGGACAAGATACTGCTCACCGTGTCGGGCGGAGTCGACTCCATGACGCTCATGTCGCTGTGCATCAACAGCGGCTACCACGTGGCGGTAGCCCATTGCAATTTCGGCCTGCGCGGCGAGGAGAGCGACGAGGACGAGATACTGGTGCAGGAGACCGCCCGCAAGTACGGCATAGTGTGCCACAATCGCCGTTTCGACACCGTGGGCGAGATGGAGCGCACGGGCGAGTCGATGGAGATGGCGGCGCGGAGGCTGCGTTACGCATGGTTCGCCGAGCTGTGCCGCGAGCACGGCTACACCGTGACGGCCATAGCGCACCACATCGACGACTCGATAGAGACGTTCTTCATAAACCTGCTGCGCGGCACGGGTTTGCGCGGCCTGACGGGCATAAGCAACCAGGCGGGGCGTATAGTGCGTCCGATGATGTTCGCCACGCGCAAGGAGATCATGGATTATGCGCTGCACAAGCATATCCCTTTCCGCGAGGACTCGTCGAACCGCTCGACCAAATACCTGCGCAACAAGATACGTTTGGGACTAATCCCCCGCATACGCGAGATAAATCCGCGGTTCCCGTTCATCATGAACCGCAACATCGACCGTCTGACGGCGGCGCAGAACTTCATCGACTGCGCCATAGACCGCATATACGACGATGCCGTCACCGAATCGGTGGGTATATTCACGCTGCATGTCGATCGCATAGAGATCGCGGCGTCGCGCGACTTCGTAATATACGAGATACTCAATTCGCGCTACGGATTCAAGGGCGACACCGTCGACGGACTGTGCAAGGCGCTCGACGCGGGCAGTTCGGGCAAGAGGTTCTACTCGCGCAGCCATGTGGCTTACGTCGATCGCGGGAACATAGTCGTCGCGCGCATAGATGACGGCGACCCGTGCGAGATAGCGGTGGCCGAGGGGCAGCAGCGGGCCTACTGCGGCGGTGCGGCGCTCTACTTCGAACTGTGCGACGCCGACGACATGCCCACGTTCGACGTGCCCGAGAACACGGCGCTGTTGGACGCCTCGAAAATAGTGTGGCCCCTTACGCTGCGCCGCTGGCGCGACGGCGACTCGTTCGTCCCCTTCGGGATGAACGGCCGCAAGAAGGTGAGCGACTACCTGATAGACCGCAAGATGTCGTCGGCCGAGAAGCGGCGCCAGTTCGTGCTGACCTCCGACGGCCGCATAGCGTGGCTGGTGGGGCAGCGCATAGACGACGATTACCGTATTACGCCCGACACCGACAAGGTGCTGCGCATAACCAAAGAGATTATCTGACGATGGCCAAAAGCACCGTGAAATTCAAGGACAGCGTGGCCGAGTTCGAACGCCTGCGCGCGGAGATAACCCGAGGCCGTTTCGCTCCCGTCTATCTGCTTATGGGCGAGGAGAGCTATTTCATCGACATATTGTGCGACGAGCTGGCGCAGCGCACGCTGACACTCGAGGAACAGGCCTTCAACCGCATAATCGTATACGGCAAGGACAGCGACGCGGGGCAGATAGTGAACCTCTGCCGCCAGATGCCCATGACGGGGTCGCGCGAGGTGATAATAGTGAAGGAGGCGCAGCAGCTGCGGGGCATCGAGAAGCTCTCGCACTACACCTCGCGGCCGCAGGCCTCGACCATACTCGTGGTGTGCCACAAGGAACGCAGCGTCGACAAACGCTCGGCGTTCTACAAGCAGTGCGTCTCGGCGGGCGCGGTGTTCGAGTCGGTGCGGCCGCGCGACTACGAGATCGGGCCGTGGCTCTCGTCGTTCATCGCCTCGCGCGGATTGCGCATAAGCCCCAAAGCGGTGCAGATGCTCACCGACCATCTGGGGTGCGACATTGCCAAGATATCGAACGAGATCGACAAACTAATAGTGTCGCTGCCCGCGGGCACGACCGACATAACCGACGGCCACATAGAGAGCAACGTGGGCATATCGAAGGATTTCAACAACTTCGAGTTGTGTGCCGCCGTGGCCCGACGGGACGTGGCGCGCGCCATGCGCATAGCCGATCACTTCGCGCGCAATCCCAAGGACAATCCGCTGCTGCTCACCGTAACGGCGCTGTTCGGACAGTTCCGCGACATGTTCGTGGTCAACTATCTGCGCTGGCAGGCGAGGCACCGCGGCAAGCCGTTTCCCGACGACACGGAGTTGATGCGCACGTTGAAGAAGAGCAACATATTCGCCATACGCGAAATCAAGGAGCTGTCGGCCATGTGGAACAACCGCAGCGTATTCAACATACTCGGTCTGCTGCGCGAGTACGACGGCAAGAGCAAGGGCATCGATGCAGGCGCGGCCGACGACGGCGAGCTGCTGCGCGAGCTGCTGCTTAAAATATTCGCGTCGTAAACGCTCCATGCCATGACCGCGAATCACGAAAGACGAATGCTTTTCAACGGCGAGTTGCAGCCTGCGGCGCCGCAGCGGGGACCCTACGTCTTTCAGAACGTGCACACGTTAGGCGGCGAGTGCCGCCGTTTGCAGCGGCATGTCGAGGTGTTGACGGCTGCGGCGGAGCAGCTGTTCGGCATCGATCTCGATCTCGCGGCCCGCGAGGCGGGGCAGCAGGCCCGACGGCTGGCCGAGGCGTGCCGCCTGACGCGCAACGTGACCGTGAAGCTGGTGGTGAAGGCCTATCCGTCGGGCGATGTGAGCATGGAGTACGACGAGCCGTCGATATATCGCGGCTACGTGCTGCGCAGTCTGCGTCCCGATGCCGTGTGCGTGAACATGGCGCCGCCGCTGTGGCCATTCCCCACCTCGGCGGCCGCCGAGACCCGTGCGCTGGCCGACGCCGCGGCGCGGGCGAGGGGATTCCATACGGCCGTGCTGACCGATGCGGAGGGCAATTTGGTGTCGGAGAGCGCGCGGCCGATCTTCGTGGTGCGCGGCTACACGCTTTTCACGCCCCCGTGCGCTGCGATGTCGGTAGAGCGCGAAACGGCCGAGCTGGCGGCGCGCGAGGCTTCGCTCGACGTGGTGAGCCGACCGCTCACGCGCGACGACCTGACCTCGGCCGACGAGGTGCTGACGGTCAATTATCAGGGCGTGACCTCAATAGCCCGCATCGGCGGCAAGCCCTACATGTCGATCATTGCCGAGAAACTCGCGAAGTGTATGGAGGCTGCCGTGCGGTAGCGTCGGCGACGATCGGCGGTCGGATGTGCCGCTGCGGCCGATTGCGTCCCGAGGAGGCGTACAATTGGGAATAATTTGCTATATTTGTGTCGAATTCGCGGTATGCGACTCTATTAACTAAAACTACTGATAAATTATGTTCAAAGGACAACCAAAAGGTTTGTACGCTTTGGCGCTCGCCAACACGGGCGAACGTTTCGGCTACTACACCATGCTTGCCGTGTTCGTGCTCTATCTGAAGGCCAATTTCGGGCTTTCGGCCGCCGACGCGGGTCAGATCTATTCGACGTTCCTGATGTTCGTCTACTTCCTGCCCTTCGTAGGCGGTATCTTGGCCGACAAGTTCGGTTACGGCAAGATGGTCACCATCGGAATATTCATCATGTTCCTCGGCTACGCTTTCCTCTCCCTGCCGTTAGGTTCGGGAGGCGCGGCGCTGGCAGGAATGTACGGCGCACTGCTGCTTATCAGCTGCGGTACGGGACTCTTCAAGGGTAACCTTCAGGTGCTGGTGGGCAATCTCTACGACAATCCCGAATACGAGTCGAAGCGCGACTCGGCGTTCTCGATCTTCTACATGGCCATCAACATAGGCGCGCTGTTCGCTCCGTCGGCCGCCGTGGGCATGAAGAACTACGCCATGAACACGCTCGGGCTGGACGAGGGTACGGCCTACCACTTCGCTTTCGCCGTGGCGTGCGTGTCGCTCATAATCTCCATAGCCATCTATTACGCTTTCCGCGGCACGTTCAAGCACGCCGAGGGCGGCGCCAAGAAGAAAGACAGCGTGCAGGAACCCGTGCGCGAGCTTTCGAAGGAGGAGACCAAGTCGCGCATCGTGGCCCTCTGCCTCGTGTTCGCCGTGGTGATATTCTTCTGGATGGCGTTCCACCAGAACGGACTTACGCTCACCTACTTCGCCGACGAGTTCACGCGCGACAGCAGCTCGGGCGCGGAGAGCATGTTGTTCAACGTGTGGAACCTCGTGCTGGTGATCTTCATAGTATATGCGCTCTTCTCGCTGTTCCAGAGCGATTCCGTCAAGGGCCGCGTCATATCGGCGGGAGTGATAGCCGCGTCGGCGGCCGTGCTCGTCGCGCAGTACATGCGTCTGCCTGCCGAGACCAAGGTCGACGCCGAGATCTTCCAGCAGTTCAACCCCTTCTTCGTGGTGGCTCTGACCCCCGTGTCTATCGCACTGTTCGGTTGGCTGGCCAAGAACGGCAAGGAGCCTTCGGCGCCCCGCAAGATCGGTCTGGGCATGCTGGTGGCCGCTGTGGGCTATGTCATCATGACCGTGGGTTCGCTGCATCTGCTCAGCCCCGCCGAGCAGGCTGCCGCCGCGGGTACCTCGGCCGCTACGCTGGTGTCGCCCAATTGGCTTATATCGACCTATCTGGTGCTGACGTTCGCCGAGCTGTTGCTCTCGCCGATGGGTATCTCGTTCGTGTCGAAGGTGGCCCCCCCCAAGTACAAGGGTATGATGATGGGCGGCTGGTTCGTAGCGACGGCCATAGGCAACAAGCTCACGAGCGTATGTTCGTCGCTGTGGGGCGAACTGCCTTTAGTGGTGGTTTGGGGCGTGCTTATCGGCCTCTGCCTCCTCTCGGCCGTGTTCATCTTCTCGATAATGAAGAAACTCGAATCGGCTACCAAATAGTGCCGTGATATAAATGTACCTTATTCGGAACGTCGCGTTCCGAATAAGGTACATTTATTATATAAAACCCATTTTAACGACTCTTCCATGAAATTTCATTCCAAATTTATCTTGTGGCTGTCGGCGGCCATACTTGCCGTTGCGGTGTTCGACGTGCAGGCCAAACCGAAAAAAATGCGGGCTCTCGTCGTCTCGGGGCAAAACAATCACAACTGGCAGGTGAGCCACCGCGTGCTGCGCTTGATACTCGATCGATCGGGTCTTTTCGATGTCGACATAGCGCTTACGCCCGAGGCGGGCGGCGACATGAGCGATTTCAAACCCGATTTCGCGAAGTACGACGTGGTGGTGCTCGATTACAACGGCGACCGCTGGTCAGCCGAGACCGACGACGCTTTTCTGCGTTACGTCCGCAAAGGCGGGGGAGTGGTGGTCTATCATGCGGCCGACAACGCTTTCGCCGACTGGCCCGAGTTCAACGAGATAATTGCCCTCGGCGGCTGGGAGGGGCGCAACGAGACGTCGGGACCTTATTATTATCTGCTGAACGATATTCCCGTTCTGGATAACGGTGCGGGCCCGGGCGGTTCGCACGGCGCGCAGCGCGAGTATCCCATGCACTGCCGCAAGGCCGACCATCCCGTAACCAAAGGTTTGCCCGACAATTGGATGCATGCACGCGACGAGATGTACGACCGCATGCGCGGCCCCGCGAATATACGCGATCTGCTCTATTCGGGATATGCCGACGACAAGACGGGCGGATCGGGTCGCGAGGAGCCGCTGGTGTTTACGGTGGATTACGGCAAAGCGCGCATATTCCACATAATGTTGGGCCATTGCGGTCCGTCGGTCGAGGATAACCCCGCCATGCAGTGTGCGGGTTTCCAGACCCTGCTGCTGCGCGGCGCGGAGTGGGCGGCCACGGGCAAGGTGAAACAATCTGTGCCGTCGGATTTCCCGACCGCCGAATCGGTGTCGATGAGGCGCAATTACGTCGCACCCTCGCGTCAGATGCCGACAAAATAAAAGATTTCGGCTTCTAATTGCGAGGCGTGGCCTGCGGAGTGAGCGAACAGCGAGCCTCCGCGTGGCGAGGCTGCGGCTCGCGCGGCTCTGAAGAGCCGCAAAATCGCAGGATCGAATCCGACAAAATAAAAAAGCTCCCCGACGACAATCGCGCGTCGGGGAGCATTGCATTTATATAGCACCCGTCAATGCAGGAACACGAGCTGCATCAAGATATAGACGGGAAGCAGCACCACGAGCGAGAATTTGACCATGTAACCGAAGAACCCGGGCATCTTGATTCCGCTCTGTTCGGCGATGGCTTTCACCATGAAATTGGGACCGTTGCCGATGTAGGTCATGGAGCCGAAGAAGACCGAACCCAAGGCTATGGCCCGAAGCAGTGTTTGCGGGACGCCCGCCACGTAATACGCATCGGGGACCTGAGGCAATCCCTTGGCCACGGTGTGGAACACGGCGGCCGTGGGGGCGTTGTCGAGAAATGCCGACAAGCTGCCCGCACCGTAGAAGAATTGCCACGGCGAGTGCAAATCGAGCTGGGCAGCATGGGCGTTGAGATAAAGCAGCGCGGGAGTCATGGTGGCGAATATTCCGATGAACAGGAATCCTACCTCGATGATGGGGCTCCACGTGAAGTTGTTGCGTTTGCGCGTCTCGCGGTCGGTCGTGAGTATCGAGAGCAATATGATGACGACGAGAACGATTTCGCGCAGGAACTTTATGTACAACGGGGCGTTTTCGTCGGCCATGGCGGGTATGTGGGATTGGTTTACCAACGACACCGCGGCGATCACGGCCGCCAGCCAGAGTACGTTGATGCCGCCCGACAGCCGCAGCTTCGTCACCTCGGTCCTGTCGGCCGCTAACGCCGCCGCAGGCTCCTTGCCGTGGAAATATCGGTCGGTGAGGTAGTATATGATGAGGAGCACCGTCCCCGTGAAGAGCCATTCGGGCATCATCGACAGGAACCACGTGAAGTGCGCGCCGCGCAGATAGAGCAGGAACAACGGGGGATCGCCCAGCGGAGTGAGTACGCCTCCGCAGTTGGCTATGAGCGCAATGAAGAAGAGGATGGTATGCGTCTTGTGGGTGCGTTGTTTGTTGATGTTGATGATGAAGCGGATGAAGAGCATGGCCGCACCCGTGGTGCCCATGAACGACGCGAGCAGAAATCCGATGGCAAGTATCAGGGTGTTCATTCTCGGCGTGGCCTCGATGTCGCCCACGATGCAAATGCCGCCCGTGACCACGAACAGCGAACATAGCAGGATTATGAACGGCAGATAATCGTAGAGCATCTGGTGTTCGAGTCGATCGCCCATGCCGTTGGCGATAAGGTATATTCCCGCAGGGATGGCGAGAATTGCCGCTATGCACAGTTTATGCGGGTTGCTTTCCCACCATTCGGGGAAGGCGAGCGGCAGCACAACTATGCTCAACAGCATGAGTACAAATGGGATAAGAGCCCATATTTCAATTTCGTGCATAATGTTTTTTTTGAATTCGATGCGGCAAATATACAACAAATGTTCGAATTTTCGGGCGGAAATAACCGAGGAATCTTTCGCGATATTCGGTCTAATGATGTCGCAAATCGGAATGTAAATTCCGAAGATGCGACTTAATTTATTTGTCGTATCCGTATCGTAGTTTCGCGAATTATCGGTATATTTGTGACAAAACCGACCGAAACATGAAAAAGTTGTTAATCACCCTATTCGTCGCGACCGCGCCGCTGCTTGCCGCGGCCCGACAGTCAGAACCCGAGCCGTTCAACGGATTGCTGTTGGACAACGACATGAAGGGCATAAAGGCCCGAATCGAAGTTGTCGGCAAAAAAATTTATTCCGTTTCCGATTCGCGGGGGCGTTTCGGCTTCTCCTCGATGGATGAAGGGGACACGTTGTGCATAAAATTCAGGAAGCGGGAGTTTATGGTGCCTGTCGACGGCCGTCGCAGCATTAGGATAGTGTTGGCGGATGACGCCGTGCGTCCGCTGTTATCCGTCGAGCAGGACGAACAGCTCATCTCGCTGGGCGAGGCGTATGTCAAGAATCGCGAAACGGCCTCGTCGCCCAACGTCGTTCTCGGCGACAAACTCCGCCGATACGGATATACGACGCTCGGTCCCGCGCTCAATTCGATGGTGGCCGGCGTGCGATACAACTACGAGGACGGCAGGATATACATGCGCGGGCAGTCGCTCAATCTGTCCACGGCGGCGCTCATCCTCTGCGACGGGCAGGAGGTGTCGTCGATAGACGATATCGACATACAGAACATCGACCGTGTGGAGGTGCAGAACGCCCCCAACGCCTTCGGGTCGCGCGGAGCCAACGGCGTGGTGCTCGTCTACATGCGTCACAAACCGACAGTTAACAAACGATGAGAACGGCGATATTTCCCGGGTCGTTCGATCCGTTCACCCGAGGTCACGAAGCCGTGGTGACCGAGGCTTTGAGCCTGTTCGACAAAGTGGTGGTGGCCATAGGCGACAACTGCCGCAAACGGTCGCTGCTTGCGCTCGACGACCGCAAAAGATTGATATGCGACCTCTATGCCCGCAACGAACGGGTGGAGTGCGTGGCCTACGACACCCTCACGGGCGAATTGGCCCGCAAGACGGGTGCCGTCGCCATGGTTCGCGGCGTGCGCAACACGGTCGATTTCGAATACGAACGCACGATGGCGCAGATCAACCGCCGCATATTTCCCGAGATCGCAACGGTGGTGCTCTTCACGCCGCCCGAACTTGCGGACATAGCTTCGTCGACGGTGCGCGAACTGCTCGCTTTCGGCCGCGACGTGAGCGACATGATGCCCGAGGGGATTCGTATCGAGGAGTATCTGCCCGTGCCGCGATGAATGTCGCGCAACGGCGCACGATTGTCGTAAAACCGCTTTTTTCGGACGCAAATGCGTCGCGCAGGCTTGCATATCCGATTTATATCGCTATATTTGTCGTCGTTAACTAACGTATCGAAACAGATTCTATGGAATTTACGGCAGAAATGATAGCGGGCCTTCTCGGCGGCACGGTCGAGGGCGACAAAACGGCTGCGGTGCACATCGTATCGTCTATCGAGGGCGGCAGGCGCGGATCGCTCACCTATCTCACCAATCCCAAATACGAACAGTTCGTCTACACCACCGAAGCGTCGATCGTGCTGGTCGGCGAGGCGTTCCGCCCCGCGCAACCCGTGGCGGCCACTCTGGTAAGGGTTCCCGACGTCGGTGCGGCGATAGTGAAGCTGCTGGAGATGTACAACGCCGCCAAGCCGCAGAAAACGGGCATCAGCAAGATGTGCTCCATATCGGACAAGGCCACAGTCGGCAAGGATTGCTACGTGGGCGACTTCGCGGTGATAGAGGCGGGAGCCGAGATCGGCGGCGGAGCCAAGATATATCCGCAGGCCTACATAGGCGACGGCGTGAAGATAGGCGCGGGCACCGTTATATATGCGGGCGTGAAGATCTACGAGGGGTGCCGTATAGGCAGCCGCTGCATCATACATGCGGGCGCCGTTATCGGAGCCGACGGATTCGGGTTCATGCCCAAGCCCGACGGTTCGTTCGACAAGATTCCCCAGCTGGGCAATGTCGTCATAGAGGACGACGTGGAGATAGGCGCCAACACCTGCATCGACCGCGCCAAGACCGATTCGACCGTGATACGCCGCGGCGTGAAATTAGACAACCTCATTCAGGTGGGCCACAACGTCGAGATCGGCGAGAACACCGTGTCGTCGGCGCAGATGGGCATAGCTGGCACCTCGAAGATCGGCCGCAACTGCTTCCTCGCGGGGCAGGTGGGCATAGCCGACCATGTGACGATAGGCGACCGCGTGAAGATCGGCTCGAAAACGGGTCTGGACAAGGATGTGCCCGACGGCGAAATACGCTTCGGTTATCCCGCCCTGCCGGGCATGCAGTATCACCGTTCGTTCGCCGTGTTCAAGAATCTGCCCGACCTTGCAAAACGCGTGGCGGAATTAGAGAGAGCGGCGAAAAAGGAGTGATCGGGAATAGAGCAAACGGAAACATACAATACGGTAAGGACATGAAAAAAATTTTTGCAATCATCGCATCGGCCGCCATACTCGGCAGCTGCTCGAACGGCACGAAGTACACCATCAAGGGTTCCGACGAATCATTTGAGGACGGTAAGTACGCATACCTGTATTTCGACGACAAAGACATTAAAACCGACTCGGTGCTCATAGCCGACAACTCGTTCGAAATAAAGGGGACGGGAGAGCTCGGATTGCCCTTGTCGGCAACGCTCGTCATAATCGAACCCGAGGCTCGGCGTCCCGATGCCGTCGTTCCTTTATTTGTCGAGGCGGGTACCATCTATATTAAGAAACTCGACCCCGAACAGCCTGCAATGAGCGCCTCGGGAACACCCCTGAACGACAAGCAGGCGGCATTCAACAGCAAGAGCCTTCGGATCGGCAACGATTTCCGCGCTGCGTACGAGGCCAAGGACGAGGCCAAGATGGAACAGCTTCAGAAAGACCATACGGATTTAGTAAAACAGACCATCGCGGACAACAGCGACAACCTCTTCGGTGTCAAGATGCTCGGCGACAACCAATATTCGATGGAGCCGCAGGAGATTCTGGATATGATAGCCTTATTCCCCGCCGAGCAGCAGGAGTCTCTGGCCGATATGAAGAATGCCGCCGAGACCGCACTCAAGGTAACCCCGGGCAACCCCTACGTCGAGATCGTCGACAAGGATGCCGACGGCAAGGAGATCTCGCTCAAGAGCGTGGTGGAGAACAAGGCCAACAAATATGTGCTCATCGACTTCTGGGCATCGTGGTGCGGCCCCTGCATGGGCGAGGTGCCCTATCTGGTCGACACTTACGACAAGTACCACAAGAAAGGATTCGAGATCTACGGAGTGTCGTTCGATCGCGACCGCGACGCTTGGCTGAAAGCCGTCGAGAACAAGAAGATGAATTGGATTCAGGTAAGCTCGCTCGCCGCGTGGGACAATCAGGCGCGCAACGACTACGCCGTCAACAGCATCCCCGCCAACTTCCTCGTCGACTGCGCGACGGGCAAGATCATCGCCAAGGGCCTGCGCGGCGAGGAGTTGCAGAAAAAGATCGCCGAGCTGCTCGACTAAACGTTTAGACATATCGCTTTAAAAAAAGGAGCTGCGCCGAATATTCCGTTCGGCGCAGCTCCTTTTTGGTCGCTTATTCGATGAGGCGTGGGCCGTTTTTCTCGGCGATTTGCGACTTTTGTACCGAGGTCCTGTAAACCGACGGCGACATGCCCGCGTAGAGTTTGAAATAGCGTCCGAACATCGACTGGTTGGGAAAGTTGAGTGCCGAGGCGATCTCCTTTACGCTCGCCTGCGGTTCCGAAAGACGGCGTTTGGCTTCCGAGATGACGAACATCGAGATCCATTCCACGGGTGTTTTCCCCGACCTCTCGCGTATGAGAGTGGCGAAATATCGCGGCGAAAGACAGGAGCGTCCCGCGTAGAATCCCACGCTGCGGTGCGTGCGGAAATTGACGTGCATGTCGACCAGAAATTGCTGGAATATCTTATCCTTGCGCGTGTACTTCTCCTGCCCGATGGGACTATTCGAAATGTATGTGTCCAGCACCTCGAAACAGGCCGCCTGCGCGAGCGCCGCTACCACATGCTGCCCGATGACGGATTCGGACTTTTGTCGACGACGGGTGATTTCGATCAGCTCCTCGATGCGGCGGTACTGCTCGACCGTCGGACGGACGACGGGATGGAAACGTATATAGACCAGATTTTGCGTGTTGGAGACATTGTTGATCGACGATAGCGAAAAGTTGAAGTCGACGGCTCCTATCATTGCCTGCAAATCGTCGCTGTAACGAACGACGACGGTTTGCGAGAATGCGGGATATATGTATAATTCTCCCTCGCGGATCTCGAATTCCTTGCTGTCCATTTCGAGCGTTATCGAACCTTGCCGACAGAGCAGAAATCCGTTTTTCTTCAGATACACCACCCGATCGTAGAGCATGATGTTCGACCCGTCGATATCGATTATTTGTATTTGGGGATCGGTTGCGTTCATCGTTGCAGTTTTCTGCAAAGAAATAAAAAAAAGGACAAAAAGCATATGTTTTTTGCGATTGATTTCGTTAATCGAACATATTGTACAATTTTACCGAATTATTGCTCTTTTGAAAACGCTTCGAATCCGATATTTTTGCAAACGGTAAAAACAAACGCGATTATAACTTCGATGTGTTTTATTCGAGGTACGGCAGCCCGTCCGTTTCGAGGAGGGGATCACGGAACTAAGTTTCGTTTCTGCCGCGGCGGATCGGCGATCCGCGCGAACGCGATCGCTCCCGTCGGCCTAATGCGATGCACGTGAGGTCGGGATTCGCAACCGCCGCGGCTGCGGGTTGCGGGCGGACGATCGTCGGATTCGATTTTGCGACGGTGCGATGTCGGTACATTGAAATGTATAATTGCCAAAACAAATTTGCATTCTATGAAAAGGAACTGTGTTATGACATGTATGTTCGCGGTGCTGTTGTCGCTGTTCGGCAGCTCGTGTGCCGATCGGCGTACCGAAGAGGCCAAGCCGATTCAAGTGCGACTCTTTGCGGTTCGGAGTGCGGGTGCGACGACATCGCAGGAGTTCCCCGGGCGGGTGGTGGCTGCCGAGGAGGTGAACATGGCATTCAAGGTGAGCGGAACATTGATGCGCGTGTATGTCGAGGAGGGTAACCGTGTCGGCAAGGGGCAGCTTATCGCCGAGATCGATCCGCGCGATTACCAAGTGCAGCTGGATGCCGTCGAGGCGGAGTACATGCAGGTAAAATCGGAAGCGGAACGCGTGATCGCGCTTTATGCCGACAGCGTGAGCACCGCCGACGCATACGACAAGGCCCGTTACGGATTGCGGCAGATCACCGCCAAATACGAAAATGCCAAAAATCAATTGGCCGATACGAAGATATATGCTCCGTTCGACGGATATGTGCAGAAATCGCTGTTCGATCCTCCGACGGTCGTGGCGGCGGGAATGCCCGTCGCCGTACTCGTTTCGGAGGGCAGGCGGGAGATCGAGATAAACATCCCCGCTTCCGCTTACATGCGTCGCGACGAGATGGCATCGTTCAGCGCCTCGTTCGATATCATGCCCGATCGGACGATTCCGCTGCGCTTAGTCGGCATCGCCCCGAAGGCCAATGCCAACCAATTGTATACGGTGCGTTTGGCGATTCCGCGGGAGATATCTCCGCAGCCTTCGCCCGGGATGAATGCGATGGTGAATATGGAGACCGTCGACAGTGCGGACGAAAAGACGCTGGTACCCTCATCTGCGCTGTTCGAGGAGGAGGGGAAAAGCCATGTCTGGATTTATGACGAAAAGAGCGGGTCGATCGGACGGCGTACCGTGTCGGTCGAGCGGCTCCACACCGACGGCACGGCGACCGTAACGCGGGGACTTTCGGGCGGCGAGCTCGTCGTTTCAGCGGGAGTACACAAATTGACCGACGGCCAGAAAGTGAGACCTATGGCCGACGAGTCTGAAACGAATGTGGGAGGATTGTTATGACGGATTTCGGTAAATGGGCTTTCGACAATAAGAAATTGGCCTATTTTCTTGTTGCCGTTTTGTTTGTCGGCGGACTCTACTCCGCATACAACATGAGCAAGCTGGAAGATCCCGAGATCAAGGTGAAGATGGCCATGGTCGTGGCTACGCGCCCCGGGGCTTCCGCGCATGAGATGGAGATGGAGATCACCGAACCGCTGGAGAAGGCGATACGCACCATCGGCGAGGTGGATAATGTGTACAGTTGGTCGTACAACGATTTGGCCATACTTCAGGTCGAGCTGAAGAGCACGGTGCCTGACCGAGATGTCGAACAGTGCTGGGATATGCTGCGCCGTAAGGTTTCGGATGCCGAGGCGGGACTTCCCGATGGCGCGTCGGTCATGGTGCAGGACGATTTCGGATTGGTGTACGGCATGTTCTATGCCTTGACGGGCGACGGAACTGACGAACGCAAGCTGTCGGACTATGCCCGATTGATACAGCGCGAATTGACGAATATCGACGGTGTGGGGCGTGTGGCCGTATACGGAGAGCGCGAGGAGTGCATCAACATCGAGATGTCGCCCGAGCGCATGGCCACATTGGGCGTCTCTCCCGCCGAGGTCCTCTCCACTCTGAAGGGGCAGAACGGTATTTACTATACGGGCTATTACGACAACGGCCCGAAGCGTGTGCGCGTGACCGTCAGCGACAAGTTCCGCCGAGTGGAGCAGATACGCAACATGATAATACAGGGCCATGAGGACGACCAGCTGCGTCTGGGAGATATTGCGAAGGTGGAGGAGGGCTATGCCGTTCCCGTGCGCAATTCGATGGCCTACGACGGGGAACCTGCTTTGGGCATTGCCGTGGCGGCGGCTTCGGGTACCGACATAGTGAAGGTGGGCAGCGACGTGGAACGACGGCTGGCCGAACTGAAAGCGGAACGGTTTCCTGCGGGAGTGGAGTGCCACAGGGTGTTCTATCAACCCGAACGCGTGACGACGGCTTTGATGACGTTCTTCATCAATCTGGCCGAGTCGGTGATCATCGTCGTGGCGATATTGATGCTCGTGATGGGATTCAAGAGCGGCGTGATCATAGGTGCGAGCCTTATCGTCATAGTCGTCGGTACGTTCCTGTTGTTGAGCTTCGCCGACGGCTCCATGCAGCGCGTGTCGCTGGCGGCATTCATTCTGGCGATGGGCATGTTGGTCGACAACGCCATAGTCATCATCGACGGCATTCTGGTCGACCTCAAGTGCGGCAAACCGCGCAGGGAGGCCATGACCTCAATCGGAAAGAGGACCGCCATGCCGCTGTTGGGGGCCACCCTGATCGCCATTCTCGCATTTCTGCCCGTTTTCCTTTCGCCCGATACGGCGGGAGTGTATGTGAGGGATCTGTTCATCGTGCTCGCCGTGTCTCTGCTGCTGAGCTGGATATTGGCGCTCGTGCACGTGCCGTTGATGGCTGACAGCTGGTTGAAGCCCGATTCGTCCGACAAGGGCGACGAGAAGTCGTTATACGACGGACGCTTGTACGCATGGCTGCGTGCCGTATTGAACTTCGGATTGAGGCATCGGGTGTCGTCGGTTCTCATAGCCGTGGCGCTCGTCGCATTGAGCGTATTCGGTTACGGGTTCATGCGTCAAGGCTTTTTCCCCGATATGGTGTACGATCAGCTCTACATGGAATACAAACTTCCCGAAGGCACGAACTCGACCCGAGTTGCGAGCGATTTGGAGGAGATACGCGCATACCTGAAGACGCGTCCCGAGATACGCAACGTCACGACCTCCGTGGGAGGGACCCCCGCCCGTTACAATCTCGTGCGCAGCATAGCCACCCCGTCTCTGTCGTACGGCGAATTGATCGTCGATTTCGAATCTCCCGATGCGCTGGAGAAGAACATGGACGAGATACAGTCGGAGCTTGAGAGACGTTATCCCGATGCTTACGTGAGGTTGAAACGTTATAACATCATGTACAAGAAGTATCCCATCGAGGCTTTGTTCACGGGACCCGACCCTGCCGTGCTTCGCGCCTTGGCCGATTCCGCGCGCATCATCATGGAACAGACTCCCGAAGTGTGCTCGGTGACGACCGATCGGGAGCCCGCGATGCCGTTGCTGGAGATAGAGTACGAGCAGATGTCGGCCCGCCGTTCGGGCCTGAGCAGGCAGGATATATCCACATCGGTGCTGACAGCGGCGGGAGGCATTCCCGTAGGCACCTTTTACGAGGGTATACACAAAAATACGATATATCTGAAGTGTACCGAAAGGGACGGGTCGCAAATGGACGATCCCGAGAATGTGCCTCTCTTTTCGATGATGCCCAACGTGAATGCCTTGCCCGACAGCGAGATATTGCTGAAGATGAAGTCGGGAACGATCGATCGCAGCGACATAATCGAATCGGTCATGCAGACCACGCCGTTGAAACAGGTGAGCCGCGGGATAAACGTCGCTTGGGAGGAGCCTGTGGTTTCGCGTTATAACGGACAGCGTTCGCGGACGGTCATGTGTTCGCCGTCGCCCGGTGTCGAGACCGAGAAGGCGCGCGTGGCCGTTGCCGAGAAGATCGAAAGTCTGACGCTCCCCGAGGGATACGGATTGCAATGGATGGGAGAAAAGGATGCCAGCACGCAGACCATGCACTATCTGTTCAAGAACGTGCCGTTGGGAATCGTGTTGATGATCGCCATTCTCATCATGCTGTTCAAGGATTACCGCAAACCCGCGATCATACTTTGCTGCGTTCCGCTGCTTGCCGTCGGCATAGTCGGGGCCATGCTCATAAGCGGGTATTCGTTCACGTTCTGCGCCATCGTGGGTGCGTTGGGACTCGTCGGCATGATGATTAAAAACTGCATAGTGTTGATGGATGAGATAGGCGAACAGATCGGTGCAGGCGTAAAGCCGATCGAGGCTCTCGTTTCCAGCTCGGAGAGCCGTTTGCGCCCCGTGATGATGGCTTCGCTTACCACCATTCTCGGCATGATACCGCTGTTGAGCGATGCCATGTTCGGATCCATGGCGGCCACCATCATGGGCGGGTTGCTTTTCTCTACGCTGGCAACGCTGTTCTTCGTGCCGATTCTTTATGCCATGTTCTTCAAAATCGAGATGAAATGAAACGGATAATCATATACGTTCTTGCCTTGCTGCCGTTTGCGGCCCGTTCGCAGACGGTCATGACTCTGGACGAGTGCGTCCGACAGGCGAAAGAGAACAACAAGAAAATCAAGGCTTCGGAGTGGCAGGTTCTCACTTCGCAGCATGAGCTGCACGGTGCGAAAGCGCTCTTTTTTCCATCGTTTTCATTGACGGGCAATGTGCTCTATTCGACTGTCGACGGGTCCTATTCGAGCGGGATGGGGCAGCTTCCCGTGACGGGCTCCGACGGGGTTCCGAACGGGCAGTTCGCCCTGTTCCCCGGGATCGATCTGGCTTACGACTTCGGTTGGATCTACGGCGGCGGCATCAAGATGGAACAGCCGATTTATACGGGCGGAAAGATACGGGCGGGTTATCGCATGGCGAAGATAGGAAACGAGATCGCCGTGCAGAACAGAAGACTGACGGAAGCGGAGGTCATCGTGGAGACATCGCGTGCGTATGCCGATGTGGTGCGGACGAAAGAGCTGGTCAAGGTGGCCGCCTCCTACAACGAACTGCTTACCGAGTTGATGCGTACCGTGGAGAGCGCCCGCAAACATGGGTTGAAACCGCAGAACGACGTGTTGAAAGTGCAGGTGAAACTGGATGAAAGCCTGCTGAACCTGCGCCGTGCGGAAAACGGATATCGGCTGGCGATGATGAATCTGTGCCACTGCATGGGACGCCCTTTGACCGATCGGATAGAGACGTCGGACACGCTGCCCGAGACGGATTATGCCGTCGAGCGTGGGGCGGATATCGAGAATCGTCCCGAATATCTGATTCTCGACGGAAAAGAGAATCTGGCGAAGCGGGAGGTCGATGTGGCGAAGAGCGAGCATCTGCCGCAGGTGGGGCTGGTAGGCCAATACGGTTACTTGAACGGCATCGATCTGAACGGCAGCAAATTGCTCGACAATCAAAATTTCCTTGTCGGCGTGCAGGTATCGATTCCGATTTTCAACTTCGGCCGCCGTGTAGATAAGATAAAATCCGCGCGGGCGCAATATGCTCAAGTGCAAGCCGAACGCGAGGATACCGACGAGCGGTTGACGCTCGAAATGAATCGATCGCTCAACGATCTCGACGAAGCGTTGCTTGAGCGGCGATTGGCGGAATCGTCGGTCGTCTCGGCCGAGGAAAACCTGCGGGCGAGCCGTCTGCAATATGAAAAGGGGGCGGAATCGCTGTCCGATCACCTTGAGGCGCAGACACTGTGGTTACAGGCCCGACAGACATGGGTCGAGACGCGTATCGACTGTTATCTGAGATGGCTGGAATACAGAAAGGCGATCGGACGAATCAACTGACGGGGAGAGTTGCATGCACCGCGATTCCGAGGCGATACAGTGCGGGTCGTGCGTGCCCGAACACGGCGATGCGGACGACCTCCGCGTCGCCGTGTCGCATGCGGAATGTCGGCCGTGCCGTCGCGACGGTCGACGATTGGCATGTCGTTTGCCTATTGTCGGGCGATGGGCGGATAAACCGCGCTTGTCGTCTCGAATGGAAAAAATATCGAATAACACTTCGCCCGTAATGTCGTTTTTGTTTCCCGACAGACATTACGGCAACTCCGCATCGGCTTTTATTTTGGTGTTGCGCCTTTTTTTCGGCGGCTTGCTGATGTGGCACGGAATAAACAAAATCATCGACTTCGATTCGCTCTCGACTACGTTTTTCGACCCGTTGGGAATGGGTCCACGCGTGTCGTTGCTGCTGGCCATATTCGCCGAGGTGATATGCACGGCGGGCATAATGGCGGGAGCGTTCTATCGGCTGGCGCTGCTGCCCGTGATATTTTCCATGTGCATTATCCTTTTCGTCGTGCATCGCGGCGACGGATTCTCGACGATAGAGCTGCCGTTGATATATCTGGTGATGTTCGTGCTGCTCTTCATCACGGGTGCGGGACGGTTCTCGCTCGACAACATCATCGCCGAACAGCTCCGCAAACCGAAAGCCTGAGGCGATTCGGTGCCGCCGCAGGCTTATTTTTCGTCGGCGGGGTAGCGGACGCCCAGTTGGCGGCGCACCTCGTCGATGATCTCGGCCGTGGCGAGCGAGCATTCGTGGCTGTTGATGCGCGATTCGATCCGTCCGTCGAACACCGTATCGATGAACTCCTTTATCTCGTAATAGTACTCGTCGTGAGGCTGTTCGCGGCCGAGCATCTCGGCTTCGGCCTGCCGTTCGCGGCCCGATGCGGGTGCCTGACGGGGATAGAACCGCACGTCGACGGGAGTCTGTATGCGGTCGATCATTATGTTGCCATCCTCGCCCTCGATCTCGGCGGGCAGGTGCGAATTGGCTATCTTCGAGTATAGCAGCGTGGCATTCATCCCGTCGTATTGCAGGTTGACGCTTCCCTGTCCGTCGACTCCGCTCGACAACACGATACCCTGCGCCGAGATCGACCTCGGGCGGCCGAAGAGCAGCACGAGGGGGTAGAGCGTATATACGCCTATGTCCATCATCGCGCCGTTGGAGAGTTCGGGACGGAAAGCGTTGAGGACGACTCCCTGCTTGAACTTGTCGTAACGCGACGAGTATTGGCAGAAAGAGGCGAAGTAGCGGCGCGGCGTGCCTATGCGGTGCAGATTCTCGCGTACCGCGTCGAACGACGGGCAGAGCGTGCTTTTCATCGCCTCCATCAGCGCCACGCCGTTGCGGCGCGAGGCGTCGATCATGCGGCGCACCTCGCGGGCGTTCGACGCCAAGGGTTTCTCGCACAGCACGTGTTTCCCGCTCTCCATGCAGAGCACGGCATAGTCGGCATGCGTGGAGTTGGGCGTGGCTATGTATACGGCGTCCACCGCGTCGGATGCCGCCATCTCGTCGGGCGAGGTGAACACGTGGGGTATGGCGTGCACGGCGGCGAACTCCTCGCCGCGTTCGCGCGTGCGGGAGCATACGGCCGCGAGTTCGAAGCGTTCGTCCTCGCGTGCGCCCGCTATCACACGGTCGGTTATGAAATTGGTGCCGACCACACCGAAACGCAATCTCTTCATGGGTCGAGTCGTTGAGGTTATTCGCTGCGGGCGGGCCGCGGCGATAGTCCGTCAGACGGAGCGGTTAGAACTCCACTTTAGGCGCCTGCGACGCTCCCTCGTCGGATGCGAAGTAGGGCTTCTGCTTGAACGAGAAGAGCATGGCTATAAGGTTGGCGGGGAATTTACGGATGGCGATGTTGTAGGCCTGCGTCGCCTCGTTGAACTCCTTGCGCGCCACGGTGATGCGATTCTCCGTCCCCTCAAGTTGAGCTTGCAGTTCCAAGAAGTTTTGGTTGGCCTTCAGGTCGGGATAGTTCTCCGATACGGCGATCAACCGTCCCAAAGCCGACGTTACCGACGACTGCGCTTTCTGATAGGCGGCCAGCGTCTCTTCATTCAGATCGTCGACCGAAACGTTGACCGACGTGGCTTTCGCGCGTGCGTCGACCACGGCTTTCAGGGTCGACTCCTCGTGAGAGGCATAGCCCTTTACCGTCGCCACCAGATTGGGTATGAGGTCGGCGCGACGCTGGTATTGCAACTCGACGTTCGACCATGCGGTCTTTACCGCCTCCTCTTTGGTTACCATGCCGTTGTAGGTCGAGCATGATGTCATAGCGAACATGGCCGCGATGGCCGCGAGAATGATTCTTTTCATAATTTTCGGTTGTTTATACTTTGGAATATATATACGTTCGTTACCAGCGCGATCCCGCACCGCCGCCTCCGAAGCTGCCGCCGCCGAATCCTCCGCCGATGCTGCCGCCGCCCGAGCCGCCGAATCCTCCGAAGCCGCCCATGCCTCCGATGATGGTGCCTCCTCCGCCTCCGCGGCGGGTTCCCGAGCCCGAGTTGTTGCCCGATCGACGACGGCGCGTCACCACCGCGCCGCAGTTTTTGCATATCATGGTGTCCTCGTAGACCGATACTCCCGCCGAGCGGCTGACAAGGCGTGTGGAGTCGATCCGCAGAGCGGTCTTATGACATTCGGGGCAGCGTCGGCGGGCACGGTAAAGCAGCCATATCGCGACGAGGTAGAAGAACATGAATCCGCCGAAGACGAGCAGTATCCCCATCGGGATATCGTCGTCGTCCGCCTCGACGTAGTCGTCGTTGCCGCCGTTGTCGAGTTCGCTCCCTTCGAGCGTTGAGCGGATGGCCTCCATGCCCGCCGTCATGCCGCCGTCGTAGTCGCCGCGGCGGAAGTAGGGCAGCATGCGCTGCGTCTGTATGCGTTTGCAGATGGCGTCGGGCAGCACACCTTCCAATCCGTATCCCGTCACGAAACGTATCTCGTGCTCCGATTCGACGAGCAGTATGCCCAGTCCGTTGTCGCTCTTGTTGCCCACGCCCCATTCGGAGAAGAGACGGTAGGCGAAGTCGAACACGTCGTCGCCGTCGATCTCGCGCACGGCCACGACGGCTGCCTGAGCCAAGCCGCGGTGCCGCAGGTCGTAGCATATCGAGTCGAGGCGCGTCACGGTCTCGGCGGAGAGTATTCCGTCGGGATTGGAGGTGAATCGGTACCGATTCTCGATCTGTACGTTGGGAATATCCTTTATTCCGTGCGGCTTCGCGGCCGCGACGAGGCACGACAGAAGGAGTATTGCAGTGAGCAGGCGTTTCATTTCTCTTACGTTTTATCCGTTGCGGCCGCCTTGCGGAGTATGGTATAGCTCCACGGCGCCATGTCGCGCTCGACGTGCGGGGGAAGCTCGGCCGCCTCGCCGCTCATGGCGTCGACGTAATGCCCCGCGTATATGCCCGTATGGAAGTCGGCATGCACGGTGTAGGGCGAGAGGTTGAGCAAGGCGACCACGCGGCTGTCGTCCGCTTCGCGCACGAACGTCATGATGCAGTCCTTGGCGTTGTTCTCGATCTCGACCATGCGGCCGCCCCGCTCGCCCGCCTGCAACGCCTTTTCGCCGTGTTTGAGCGCTATGAGGCGGCGGTAGAGTTCGGTGTGGCGGTCGGGGCGGTAATCGGGTATCGGGTCGCGGTCGAAGAAGGCGAACGAACGGTCGCAGCCGACCTCCTGTCCCGTGTATATGAGCGGCATGGCGGCCTCCCATAAAAAGGTGAGCGCCGTCATGACGTCGAGCGCGTCGCCGAAGCGGGCGAATTCGCTGCCGCTCCACGAATTTTCGTCGTGATTCGAGGTGAACATCATACGCATGGCATACCGCGGATACTTCTCGCGGTCGGCGTAGAGCGTGTTCCGCAAATCCCATACCCGCCGTGCGCCTTTGGCCATGTCGCACATCATGTGGTGGATCTCCCACGCATAGCCCATGTCGAAAGCGCGGTCGAAGAGGTTAGTCTCCTCGGCCTCGGCCAGCATGAAGATGTCGGGCTTCACGGCGTGGAGCACGGCCGACGCCTCCTGCCAGAACTCGATCGGCACGAGCATGGCCATGTCGCAGCGGAATCCGTCCACGGCGTGCCGCTCGATCCAGAAACGCATGGCCTCGATCTGGCCCCGCCACACGGCGCGGTTGCCGTAGTTCAGCTTGGCGGTGTCGGTCCAGTCCCACGGCACCTTGGCCGAGCCGTCGGCTTCGCGTTCGTACCAGTCGGCGGGTTTGTTGCGCATCCATGTCGCGTCGCGCGAGGTGTGGTTGGCCACCCAGTCGAGCAGCACCTTCATCCCGAGCGTATGGGCCTTGGCCACGAAAGAGTCGAGGTCGGCCATGGTGCCGAACTCGGGATTTACCGAGCAGTAGTCGGCCACGGAGTAGTACGATCCCAGCGAACCTTTGCGCTGCTCCCGTCCGATGGGGAAGACAGGCATGAGCCACACGGCGTCGATGCCTATCGAGCGGAGAAATTCCAGCCTGCCTTCGGCGGCTTTCAGGGTGCCTTCGGGGGTGAACTGACGTATGTTCATCTCGTAAAGCACGGCCGAATAACTCCATTCGGGGTGCGTGCAGGGTATATTTCCAATCATCGATTCCATTTTATTCGGAAAACAAAAGTAAGAAAAATAGATTATGTTTTGCATTTTTATTTCGGAATTATGTAACTAAAATCGTGCAGTTCGCATCGAGACGGCCCATTGGGGCGTGCGGATCGCTGTGCGTGCGGAGATTTACGAGTTTTGAAGTCGTCCGCTTTTAGTGTGCGTTTTGATTTTTCGAATATCTGTTTTGATCGTGTTATTGCCGATGCAAAAATCCCCCCCCCGATTTTTTCGGCAATGCGTTGATTGTGTGGTGTATATGTCGGGCAATTGGCGAACCCGAAATTCGTTGCGAAACGGAAATATTTTTTTCAAATCGATCGAAAAGTTTGGCATATGAATAAAAAATGGTATATTCGCATTACCAAACTTATTCTAACCGTTTTTTATTTTACTGATGTATAATCTATGTCGGCATTATATTCTTCGTTAAATATGCTTGGGATGAGGGATAAGGTCACCTTAAATTTGACCTTACAACAAACCTTTTTAACCTAATTTATTAAATTATGGTCAGTTTTTACTCATTCTTTAAAAATGTAGGGGGGGGGAATTTGCGATTTTCTGCAATTTCAGTATTTACGGCAGTCGCTCTGCTTTTTTCAGTAAATGCTAATGCGCAGAAGATAACGGTTCGCGGTACGGTTACCGACGAAAATGGTCCGATAATCGGCGCAACCGTTATCGAAAAGGGTAACGAAACCAATGGTGTGAACACCGACATCGACGGTAAGTACACCTTGAGCGTTCCCGCCTCGGCCGAACTCGTTTTCGAGAGTATCGGTTACAAATCTCAAACCATCAAAGTCGGATCGAGAACCACGATCAACGTCAAACTCGAAGAGGACAACCAACGGTTGGACGACGTTGTGGTGACGGCTTACGGTACCCAGAAGAAAGCCTCGATCGTGGGCGCCATCCAGACCGTGGAGCCCGGCAATCTGGAGATCGGTACCAGCTCGCGTCTGAGTAACAACCTCGCGGGCCAGATCGCGGGTGTGATCGCCTACAAACCTTCGGGCGAGCCCGGTTACGACCAGTCGAGCTTCTGGATCCGCGGTATCTCGTCTTATCAGGGAACCACCACTCCTCTGGTGCTGGTCGACGGTATCGAGCGTACGCTCGATGACTTGGATGTCGAGCAGATCGAGTCGTTCTCGGTGCTCAAGGACGCATCGGCTTCGGCCATGTACGGTGTGCGAGGCGCCAACGGCGTTATAGTCATCACCACCAAGCGCGGTAAGGTCGGCAAGCCGACGGTGTCGGTGCGTGTGGAGCAGTCGCTTCAGGCGCCTACCAAATTGCCGAAGTTCGCCAGCGCGGCCGAGGACATGGAGTTGCAGAACCTGCTGTATGCCGAGGCTAACGACGGCAAATTCGTATGGGATCCCATGATCATCGAGCGTACCCGCACGGGTTACGACCCCGATCTGTATCCTGACGTGAACTGGCTGGAGGCCGTCACCCGCGGCATGGCCGACAACACCCGCGCCACGGTGAACGTGAACGGCGGTAGCGAGCGAGTGCGTTACTCGTTGGTGGCCACCTACTTCCGCGAGAAGGGTATAATGGCCGTGGACGAGAGCCTGCCTTTCGATACGAGCACCAAGCTCAACAAGTTCACCGTTCGTTCGAACGTGGACGTGAACATCACCAAGACCACCGTTCTCGGTATCTCGATCGGCGGATACATGCAGCACCTGCGCAAGTCGGCCGCATCGACCTCCGACGTGTTCAACTATGCCTTCGAGACTCCGAGCTACGTTCACCCTGCCATCTATTCGGACGGCGACATTCCCGTTCGTTCGCAGCGTGTGAACCCTTGGGCCGAGGCCACTCAGCGCGGTTACACCCGCAATAACTCTTTCAAGATCGAGTCGCTGGTATCGCTGGATCAGAAACTCGACATGATTACCGAGGGTCTGTCGTTGAATGCCAAATTCTCGTTCGACAACTACCAGAGCAAATACTCGAATCGTACCAAGAGCCCGCGCTACTATGAGGTGGCTACGAGTCGCGACGAGTATGGCGAACTTATAAAGAACATGATTTCTGCGGGCGACGAGTTCCTCGGACACTCGTCGGGCGGTGCGTTCGGTAACAACCGCACCTATCTCGAGGCGAGCGTTCACTATAACCGTATGTTCGGCACGAAGCACAATGTCGACGCTCTGTTCCTCTACATGCAGGACGGTTACGACGACGGCGACACTCAGCCCTATCGTCATCAGGGTATTTCGGGCCGTTTGTCTTACAACTTCGACAACCGTTACGTGGCCGAGTTCAACTTCGGTTACAACGGTTCGGAGAACTTCCTGAAGGGACACCGTTACGGTTTCTTCCCCTCGGGCGCAATAGGTTGGATCATCTCGGAGGAGCCGTGGATGGCGGGCGCCAAGAAGGTCCTTTCGACTTTGAAACTCCGTGCGTCGCTGGGTCTGGCGGGTAACGACTCGATCGGCGGCCGCCGTTTCGCCTACATGACCACCATCAATACCAGCAACGGCAGCTATACTTGGGGACACCAAGGTTCGAGCTACAGCCGTACGGGCGTAACCGAGGGCCACACGGGTATTGCCGATTTGACTTGGGAGACCGTGCGCAAGGCCAACGTGGGTATCGAGATCGGCTTGTGGAACGAGCTGAACTTCCAGTTGGATCTGTTCGACGAGTACCGTTCGGATATCTTCATCCAGCGCGGTAACACCGTTCCGACCCAGATCGGTTTCATGAACACTCCCTATGCCAACTACGGTATCGTGGACAATAAGGGATTCGAGGCATCGCTCGTGTGGAACCATCGTTTCAACAAGGATTTCCAGATGCAGTTGCGCGGTACAGCGTCGTATGCCAAGAACTGGATTCGCGAACGCGACGAGGCCGAGTCTCTGAAGGGTACTCACCGTTCGGCCACCAACCGCTCGATTAACGAGCATACGGGTTACATCGCTCTGCGTCTCTATGAGGACAGCGATTTCATCAACGGCAAGCTGGATCCTTCTCTGCCGCAGCCCGAGCTGGGATTGGACGTGCAGCCCGGCGACATCATGTATGCCGACCTTAACGGGGACGGCAAAATCACCGCGATGGATATAACCTATCTGGGTCATACCACGGCTCCCCGCTTCGTATACGGTTTCGGCGGAAACTTCGTTTACAAGAATTTGGATTTCGGTTTCTTCTTCCAAGGTTCGGGCGACGCCTACAAGGTATTGGGCGGCAACTCGTACTTCCTGCCCGGTTCGGGTCAGGGCGTGTTCGGTAACGTCTACTCGAACTACAACGACCGTTGGACTCCCGAGAATCCTTCGCAGGATGTGTTCTGGCCCCGTTTGCACTACACATCGACGTCGCATAACTCGGTCAGCTCGACTTGGTGGCTGAAGAACATGTCGTTCCTGCGTTTGAAGAATATCGAGTTGGGATACAGCCTGCCCAAGGCATGGACCGACAAGATGCGTCTGAAGGGCTTGCGCGTGTTCGTAAGCGGTAACGACCTCGTGACCTTCTCGGGCTTCAAGATGTGGGATCCCGAGCTGGATACCACCACGGGTCTTAAATATCCTACCATGAAATCCGTTCAGTTCGGTATTGATTTGAACTTCTAAAATCGGAGAAACAATGAAATTGAATAAATATATTTTGACCGTGATAGTTGCCGCGGCGACACTCTCGTCTTGCAACTACCTTGATAAAGAGCCCGACACCGAGGTGACCCTTGAGATGGTCTTCAACGACAAAGCTCGTATGGAGGGTGTGCTGGCTTACGTGTACGATGGTCTTCCCGACCCTTTGTGGGGTTATACTTTCAAATACGGCATGTCTTCGTTGGGCGATGACCTGCGTCCGTCGTGGCGCTGGTACCAGTGGAGCTGGGACTGTAACAAGCGCGCCACGGGCGAGTGGGCTACCAACACGGGCTGGAACGGCGACGTGTGGGCCAACATGCCTCACCGTATCCGCGAAGCCAAACTCTTCCAAGAGAACGTGCATGCCATTCCTGCCGATAACGTTACTCAGGCTGAGGTGGATTTGATGAAACTCGAATGCCGCGCCCTCATTGCATACTACTATTGGTGGTTTGCATATTGGTACGGTCCGTGCCCCTTCGTCGAGGGCGGTTATGTTTACGATCCATCCACTCCCGCCAACCAGCTGCATTTCGGCCCGCGTCCGTGGGACGAGATCATCGACTGGTGCGATCAGGAGCTGAAGACGATCGCCGACGAGCTGCCTGCATCTTATTCGGATCCCACCAAGTTCGGCCGCGTCGACAAACTCTTCTGTTTGGCGACCCGCGCCCGCATGCTGCTGTTCAATGCCAGCCCGCTGGTGAACGGCAACGAGTGGTATAAGGATCATGTCGATCGCGAGGGCAACAAACTCTTCCCCCAGAGCTACGATCCCAACAAGTGGAATCGCGCTTTGAATGCCTGCAAGGAGTTGATCGATGCTGCCGAAGCCAACGGAAACGCACTCTACATGGCCTACAACGACGACGGTACGGTCGATCCCTTCTCGTCACTGTTGGGAGCCTACTCGCTTACGTCGCTGAGCGGCAACACCGAGGTGCTGTTCGCAAAATACTCGGTGGATTACTCTACCTATGTCAGGCACGGCGGAGTGCGAGGCGATACGGGTGCCAACGGCGGTCTGAGCGTGTCGCAGTCGCTGGTGGATGCTTTCGCCATGCGCAACGGTATTTATCCCATCGATGGCTATACTTACGACAAGAACGGTTACAAGTTCACGCCTATAATCAACGAGTTGTCGGGATATGACGAGAGCGGTTTCGCCGATGCCGACGTTTATTACAAGACCAAGTGGACGGGTGCCGAGAGCCGTAACGGCGAGAATGCCAAGATTACGAGCAAGGATACCTATAATATGTATGTCAACCGCGAGCCCCGTTTCTACATTGCCGTTACCTATAACGAGAAGTGGGTGGACAACGGCCAAAAGCGCAAGGCCAATTTCTACAACTCGAAGCAGGAGGGTTATAATTCATCTCTTGTGGGACACACTAAAGTCGATAACGACGATACGCACGATGCCCCCAACAACGGTTACCTTAATAATAAGGGCAACCGTCCCGAGGACAATCTCAAGAACGGCACTTATGCTTTTCGTCAGGGCAAGTTCTACGGTTTGGCCGAGGCTTACCTGAACTATGTGGAGTGTTTGAACGAGGTCGACCCGGGCAATGCCGATATTCTTACCTATTTGAACAAGATTCGTGTTCGTGCCGGCGTTCCCGAGTACACTTGGGGTTCGGAAGAGGGTAAGATCTCGGTTGCGAGCGATCAGAATACCATGACCGATCTGATTCGTCGCGAGCGCCGCGTCGAGCTCTGCTGCGAGGATACTTACATCCGTTACACCGACATACGTCGCTGGATGATAGCCGATGAGGTGTGCGAGGGCACCGATTATTACCACGGAGGTATGAACTTCAAGGGTGTCGAGCGTTCTTGCGATCCCAAAAACGAGAAGGCGTTCTTCGTTCGTACCTCTAACGAGGCTCGTCGAGTATGGAAGCGCGAGTACTACTGGATGCCGGTTTTCCAGACCGAGATCGATAAGAATCCCAATCTTGTGCAGGCACCTTTCTGGGAGACTGTGACGGATGAGGAATAGTACGAATTTTAACAACCGAATTATTATGAAAAACATATTTAGATTGTTGGCGTTTGTCGGTGTGCTTTCGTTCGCTGCCTGCGAGGACAAGGACGGTTTGAATAACTGGTTCGATAAACCCGAGGCGAATGACGATTTGGTGCTGACCGCGCCTGCCGAGGAGTTGTCGATAAGCGAGGATACGCAGTGGAACGATATCGTTTTCACGTGGAATACGCCGACTCCTCCCACCGAGGATTATCATATCAGCGGTTATATGTTGAGAATCCGCATGCGCGACGACGTGAATGCCGCGCCCTACGTGGTGGAGAATATATCTGCCGACGCCAATTCATGCGGTATATTGCAGCGTGACATGTACAAGTTCATGGTCGCGAACTGGATATTCAGAATCGGCGAACCCGTGGCTGTCGAGGCCGATCTTCTGGCCAATATCGACGGCGGACAGTTCTATTACAAACCCATGTTGTCTACCGCATCGATCAATATCGTTGCCGACGATATCCCCGTGCGTCGTTTCTATGTGAGAGGCGAAGCCGTAGAGGGTGCTACGCAAGTGGCTGCGGTCGAGGTCGACGAGTTCTACCAGAGTCTGGATATCGTGCTTAAGCCCAACAGCCAATTCATCATTTCGGCTCAGGCCGATGCCGATTTCCCCGCTTTCATGTGCGGAGAAAAGGTCGATGATTTCGGTTATCGGATCGTTTACGCCGAAAGCGAAGAGGAGGCCGAGGAGATGGGCTTGCAGCCTTTCGAATCGTTGGATCCCTATGCCGACGGTTCGCACGGCACCAAAAACAATTACAGCTTTGCCATCGAGTACGATGTACAGGAGATGAGCGGTACGGTTTATTACGGCCGTTACTGCACCACCACGCCTTGGATCGTCGGCGATGCCGTGAACGGAGTGTGGGATCATGTGCAGATGGAATGGGGCGGATATAAGACCCCCGAAGTGTTTGTGCACGAAGGTCATTTCTACGATTTGACCACCACTCCCAACGGTCAGGCCGCAATTAAGATTCATTCCGCATACGGCAGCTGGAGCGATCCTTCTTGGCGTCCCGCCGTGCATGGAGCGAATCCGTTGGTCGACAACCGAGTTTCGTCCAATTCGAGCGGAGACCCCAAATGGGTTATGCCTTCAGGTACCGATGGCTGGTATCGTTTCGAACTGAACAACGCGGAAATGACAGTCAATATGACTCCGATCGACGCGCCTGAAAAAGAAGAGTAACGAATCCCCCATTTTTATTTGTCGGCGCGGCCGCCTGTTATAGGCGGCTGCGTTTTTTTGTGTGCGGGTATGTGGGGCATATTTAGGTACCTTTGGAATTTGTTTATATCGGTATGGTTATCAGAAATTTATGATATTGCTTTGTTTTTTCGAGTAAAAAAAGGTTTATAAATATTTGGAAAGGAGAGAAAAAGTGTTTTACTTTGCA
>CAYMIH010000010.1:0-56868 GCA_964390585.1 uncultured Alistipes sp. | reverse complement strand
TCGAACCCTATCACCTGACAGATGTCGAACACCATGAGCCCCTCGCTGTCGCGCAGGCAGACGTATACGGCATCCTCGATATTCTCCTCGTGGTTGAGCGCGTAGATTGTGGCGTACATGCGGCAGTCGCCCTTTACGAGATTCTTGGCGCGCTCGATGGAGTACTCGATCGAATCGTGGTCGTCGAGTCCGAATATGCGTTCCAGATAGGCCCCCAGCATGAATGCGTCGATGCGGTCGGCGAAGCCCGCGCGCATGTAGTCGCCGTCGCACCACACGTCGGTGTAGGGATCCTTGTGCATGGCGTGGCGCGGGCTGGCCCAATTCTGCGCCGTGCCGTACATGCCGTAGATCCACGACGCGGCCCAATAGACCACCTCGGTGTCGGGGCGTATACTCTTTATCTCGTCGCGCACGCGGCCGATGAAGTCGCTTATCACCTTGGCGCGGTAGCTCCACCACGCGCGGTAGTGCTTGCCCGCCACCACGCCGCCCTCGGCGTCGAACGAGAAGATGTCCTCGGGCCAGCGCTCCACCTCGGCGCCGAGGTAGCGCTCGAAGTCGCGGCGCGAGAAGTCGGAGAAGTCGCCGAACATGTCGGGATAGCGGCAGTAGTCAAGCGAATAGCCGTCGATGTCGTAACGCTCCGCGATCTCGCGCACGAAACTCAGGGCGTACTCCTGATTCTCGGGCATGGCGGGGTTGAGGAACGCCGCCACCTTGTCGCTCTGCTCGCGGATGTCGATCATGCCCTGCGGGGTGTACTCCACGCACGTGCGCCCGGCGAAGGGATCGGGATCGTAGTAGGCGGGGCCTTTGCGGCGCACGGGCGAGCCGACGGGAAAGAGGGTCGTGCCTGCCGTCACCTTTATGCCGCGCGCATGCGCCGCGTCGATGAAGTATTGCAGGTAGTCCCAATCGCGCTCGGGGCGCAGGCCGCCCGACTCCTCCATCGGAGGAATTATGTCGCTGCGGTAGAGCGCCTCGCCCTCGACCGAACGCACGTCGACCACTATGCGGTTGAAACCCGCTTCGCGGGCCTTGTCGAGATAGTAATCCACCGAATCGCGCTGCGACATGCGGGCGAAGTTGGCCGTGGCGTCGATCCACAGATATTTGGGTTTTCCGCCCGCGGTTCGGGAGGCGGTGCGGCCGCACGATGCCATGCAGCATATGGCGGCCGCCGACAGGGCGGCCATGACGAATTTCAGACTCGGAGTATTCATTTCAAGACAAAGGTTTTTCGTTGCGGGGGTTGCGAACTGCACGACTCTTGAGGGTCGCATTTTTTCTCTCAATATTTTTAAGGAATTATCTGATTTAGGTTTGCCGTGTTTTATTTGCGGCTCTTCGGAGCCGCGCGAGCCGCAGCCTCGCCGCGCGGAGGCTCGCTGTTCGCTCGCTCCGCAGGCTACGACTCGCCATTACAAGCCCAAATCGGATAATACCCATTTTTATACGTTACCTTTTGTGCGGACAAAAGGTGGCCTAATCGTCAGCGATGCTACACCTTGCCCGACGGTTCGGCGGCATGACGCGATTTGCTTTCGGGCTGCGGAATGCTGTTCGCCGACGGCGGCAGGAGTGCTTCAGCAGTCCGCCGCGTGGGGGCGGCGGCGAACTGCACGGTTCAAAGAACCGCTGGCTGACGCATGTGATGCAGTCCGCAGCCTCTGCCCCGCCCCTCAATTCTTCGGCTGCATGCTGCCCAGCCAGTCGAGCACGGCGCGCTGCCACTGCTCCTTGTAGCGGAACGAGTCGCGGAAGCCCCAGCCGTGGCCGCCCGAGGGGAATATGCGTATCGAGGCGCGTATGCCCTCGCGTTTCAGGGCGTCGTAGAATCGCACCGAGTTGGCGGGCGGCACCCCCGTGTCGTCGTCCGAGAGCAGCAGCAGTGCGGGCGGTGTAGAGCGGTCGACCAGATTTTCGAGCGACCACGGCGCGGTGGTCTCGGCGGTGCGGTCACGCCCCAGCAGATTGTCGAACGAGCCTTGGTGGCCCTTCAGCGGATCGGCCGTGATGACGGGATAGAACAGTATCATGAAGTCGGGGCGCTCGTCGCCCGTGCGGCCCGCATACTTGTCGAGCGCACCCACTCCCGTGGCGGCAGCGAGGTGGCCTCCCGCCGAGAAGCCCATGATGCCGACCTGCCCCACCTCGTCGCGCGAGGGATATTCCTCGCGCATGTAGCGCACCGCCTCGGCTGCATCCTCCATAGGTACCTCGGGGTGTCCGTCGGGCATGCGGTATTTCAGCACGGCGGCGGTGACGCCGTTGGCGGCCAGCCACCGCGCCATGTCGTGCCCCTCGTGGCCCATGGCGGCCAGATAGTAGCCGCCGCCCGGGCATATCACCACAGCCTGACGGCTGTTCATGGCGCCCGCGGCCTTGTATATATAAAGTACGGCCTCGGTGGTGTGCGACACGCGCTCGCCGCCCTCGTCCTTCTCGGCGGCCGCTATGCCGTTGGAATGCGGAGCCGAGGCGTTGTCCCACAGCTTCACCGTGAGATCCTGCGCCGAAGCGGCAGCGACGGCCGCCACGGCCGTTGCGAGCAGTGCCATGCGTCGGATCATCATATCACGATGTTTATGATCTTGCCCGGGACCACGATGATCTTCTTGGGCGCCTTGCCGTCGAGCCATTTTTGCGCCGCTTCGGCCTCGACGATCGAAGCCTGTATGTCGGCCGCCGTGGCCGACAGCGGGTATTCCTGCTTGAAGCGCAGCTTGCCGTTCACCATCACGGGGTATTCGAACGCGCTCTCCTGCATGCAGCTCTCGTCGAATGCGGGATAGGGGGCGTTGCATACCGAGCCCTCGTGGCCCATGGCCTCCCACAGCTCCTCGGCTATGTGGGGCGCGAAGGGCGCTATGAGCGCGGCCAGAGGCTCCAGCACGGCGCGCTTGCGGCAGCCGCCCAACTCGTTGAGGCATATCATGAATGCCGATACCGAGGTGTTGAACGAGAAGTTCTCGATATCCTCGCGCACCTTCTTGATGGTCTTGTGCAGCGTCTTCAGCTCGGCCGCCGTGGGTTGCTCGTCGGTGAGTGCCGGTTTGCCGTCGCGGTCGAAATAGAGGCGCCAGAACTTGCGCAGGAACTTGTGCACGCCGTCGATGCCGTTGGTGTCCCACGGCTTCGACTGCTCGACGGGGCCGAGGAACATCTCGTACATGCGCAGCGTGTCGGCGCCGTAGTTCTCCACTATGTTGTCGGGATTTACCACGTTGTACATCGACTTCGACATCTTCTCCACGGCCCAGCCGCAGATGTACTTGCCGTCCTCCAAGATGAACTCGGCATCGGCGAACTCGGGGCGCCATGCGCGGAAGGCGTCGAGGTCGAGCTGGTCGTTGCGCACGATGTTGACGTCGACGTGTATCTCCTGCGTCTCGTATTGCGAGCGCAGACCCGCCGAGACGAACTTGTCGGTGCCCACCACGCGGTAGACGAAGTTCGAGCGGCCCTGAATCATACCTTGGTTAACTAACTTCTTGAACGGTTCGGGCTCGCACACGTAGCCCAGATCGTAGAGGAACATGTTCCAGAAACGCGAGTACATGAGGTGGCCCGTGGCGTGCTCGATGCCGCCCACGTAGAGATCGACGTTACGCCAATACTCGTCGGCCTCGCGCGAAACCAGCGCCTCGTCGTTGTGCGGATCCATGTAGCGCAGGTAGTAGGCCGACGATCCCGCGAAGCCCGGCATGGTCGACAGCTCCAGAGGATAACCCTCGTCGCTCGTCCACCCCTTTACGCGGGCCAAAGGCGGCTCGCCCTGCTCGGTGGGGCCGAAGTTCTCGATGGGCGGCAGCTCCAGCGGCAGCTTGTCCATGCTCAGGGGATAGGCCGTGTCGCCCTTGTAGCAGATGGGGAAAGGCTCGCCCCAGTAGCGCTGGCGCGAGAAGATGGCATCGCGCAGGCGGTAGTTGACGAGCTTCTTGCCCAGTCCGCGGCGCTCCACCTCGTCGAACATGGCGGGGATGGCCTCCTTCACGTCCATGCCCGTGAGGAATCCCGAGTTTATCATACGTCCCGACTTGGCGTCGTAAGACTCTTTCTCGATGTCGCCGCCTTCGACCACGGGGATGATCTCCAGCCCGAAGTGGCGCGCGAAGGCGTAGTCGCGCGAGTCGTGCGCGGGCACCGCCATGATGGCTCCCGTGCCGTAGCCCGCCAGCACGTAATCGGAGATGTAGATCGGAATCTCCTTGCCCGTGAAGGGGTTGACGGCATACGAACCCGTCGCCACGCCGCTCACGCGGCGCGTCTCGGCTATGCGCTCGCGCTCGGAACGCTTCTTGGTCTCGGCGATGTACTCCTCCACGGCCGCCTTGTTCTCGGGCGTCGTGAGCTCGCCCACCCACTCGTGCTCGGGGGCGATGACCATGAACGTCACGCCGAAGATGGTGTCGGGGCGGGTGGTGAATATCTCCAATTTGCGGTGGCTGTCCTTGATGTCGAAGAAGACCTGCGCACCCACCGAACGGCCGATCCAGTTGCGCTGGATCTCCTTCAGCGAATCGCTCCATTCGAGCGCGTCCAGACCGTCCAGCATGCGTTGGGCGTATGCCGTCACGCGCAGCGACCACTGCTTCATGCGCTTCTGCTCGACGGGGTAGCCGCCGCGAACCGAAAGGCCGTCCTTCACCTCGTCGTTGGCCAGCACGGTGCCTAACTTCGGGCACCAGTTCACCATGGTGTCGGCGCGGTAGGCCAGACGGTAGTTCTGCAACACCTGCTCGCGTCGGGCCTCGTCCCACGAGTTCCACTCCTCGGCCGTGAAACGGATGTCGGAGGTGCAGGCGGCGTTCAGACCCTCGTTGCCGTGCTTGGGGAACGCCTCGACGAGCTCGGCGATGGGCCGCGCCTTCTGCGAATCGTTGCAGTAGTAGCTGTCGTACATCTTCAGGAACGCCCACTGGGTCCATTTGTAGTAGGCGGGGTCGCACGTGCGCACCTCGCGGTCCCAGTCGAAACAGAATCCGATCTTGTCCAGCTGCTCGCGGTAGCGCGCTATGTTGCGTTCGGTGGTGACGGCGGGGTGCTGGCCCGTCTGGATGGCGTACTGCTCGGCGGGCAGGCCGAAGGCGTCGTAACCCATCGGGTGCAGCACGTTGAATCCGCACTGGCGCTTGTAGCGCGAGTAGATGTCGGAGGCGATGTAGCCCAGCGGGTGACCGACGTGCAGGCCCGCACCCGAGGGGTAGGGGAACATGTCGAGGACGTAGTATTTGGGTCGCTCGGGGTCGATCTCCACATGATAGGTCTTGCGCTCCTTCCAGCGCTGCTGCCACTTCGATTCGATCTGTCTGAAATCGTATTCCATGATGTTATGATGTTTTTGCGATTTACGAACTTCGGTACATTGAAATATAAATTGCCTCGCAAATATACGGAGAATTTACGAAATACATCATACGAATGCCCTCCGCAGCTGGCCGCTTACCATAAATTTATGGTGATTCGATACGTGTGATTCTTCGGACGGCATTCATTCTCTTTTCCCGAAAATCGGCCGCGGGGTGCGGCCATGTCGCAAAAACAGCGTATCTTTGCATCGAAACCGAATAAAATTCAATACCGAATATGAAAAGAGCATACATTTTGGCCGTCGCGATCTTCGCGCTTGCGGCGGCAGGCTGCAACGGCGGCAAGAGTGCCGAGCAGAAGCAAACCCCGACCGAAGCGTCGCAGCCCGGACCCGCCGTCGTCGACGGCAAATACGTGTGCCGGCGTCCCGCCGAGGCCGAGCGCCTCTTCACTTCGAAGAGCGTCGAGCAGAAGATCGCCGAGGTGCAGGCCATGCTTACCAACGAACGTCTGGCATGGATGTTCGCCAACTGCTTCCCCAACACCCTCGACACTACGGTGCACTACCGCAAGGATGCCGACGGCAAGGACGACACATTCGTCTACACGGGCGACATCCACGCCATGTGGCTGCGCGACTCGGGGGCTCAGGTGTGGCCCTACGTACAATTAGCGGCCGATGACGCCGAGTTGAAAGCCATGCTCGCGGGCGTGATCAACCGTCAGATAAAGTGCATCAACATCGATCCCTACGCCAACGCGTTCAACGACGGTCCCACGGGATCGGAGTGGGAGTCGGATTTCACCGACATGAAACCCGAGCTGCACGAGCGCAAGTACGAGATCGACTCGCTCTGTTATCCCATCCGTCTGGCCTATTGGTACTGGCTGGTGACGGGCGATACGTCCGTTTTCGGCGAGGAGTGGGTCGAGGCCGTGGGCAAGATCGTGAAGACTTTCCGCGAGCAGCAGCGCAAGGAGGGCAACGGTCCCTACAAGTTCCGCCGCAAGACCGACCGCCAGTTCGACACCCTGTCGAACGACGGTCTGGGCGCTCCCGTCAACCCCGTGGGACTCATCGTGTCGAGCTTCCGCCCGTCGGACGACGCCACCGTGTTCCAGTTCCTCGTCCCGTCGAACTTCTTCGCCGTGTCGTCGCTGCGCAAGGCCGCCGAGATCCTTACCAAGGTGAACGGCAAGGCCGATCTGGCTGCCGAGTGCACCGCGCTGGCCGACGAGGTGGCTGCCGCGCTCGACAAGTATGCCGTCTACGATCACCCCGAGTTCGGCCGCATGTACGCCTTCGAGGTCGACGGATTCGGCAACTACCATCTGATGGATGATGCCAACGTGCCGAGCCTGCTGGCCATGAAATATCTCAATCCCGAGGTGATCGACGACGACATCTACGCCGCCACGCGCCGCTTCGTGTGGAGCCGGAACAACCCCTACTTCTTCCGCGGCAAGGCGGGCGAGGGCATAGGCGGTCCGCACGTGGGTTACGACATGGCATGGCCCATGAGCATCATGATGAAGGCTTTCACCTCGGACGACGAGGCCGAGATAAAGGAGTGCATCGAGATGTTGATGCGCACCGACGCGGGCACGGGATTCATGCACGAGTCGTTCGACGTGAACGATCCCGAGCACTTCACCCGCGAGTGGTTCGCATGGCAGAACACGCTGTTCGGCGAGTTGATCCTCAAGCTCATAGCCGACGGCCGTCTGGAGATGCTCAACTCGATCGACATAAAATAGGCCGTCGGCGACGTGCGCCGCATCGAATGGCACAAAAAATATCGTTTCTTCGCCGTGCGATAACCGAATATGCACTATATTTGACAGACAAACAATAAAACAACATTACGATGACAAATAACGTAACAATATCCGATTCGATCAAATACATAGGCGTCGACGATCACGATCTCGATCTGTTCGAAAGCCAGTATGTCGTGCCCAACGGCATATCGTACAACTCTTACGTGATACTCGACGACAAGATCGCCGTGATGGATACCGTCGACCGCCGCAAGGGCGACGAGTGGCTGCGCAATCTCGAAGCGGCTCTGGACGGCCGCAAGCCCGACTATCTCGTGACGCTGCACATGGAGGCCGACCACGCGTCGATCATAGCCGAGGCGATGAACCGCTATCCCGAGATGAAGATCGTGGGCAACGCCAAGACTTTCACCATGACGGCGCAGTTCTTCGGCAGCGACTACGCCGACCGCCGCGTCGTGGTGTGCGAGGGCGACACCCTCTGTCTGGGCAGCCATACGCTGCAATTCGTCATGGCTCCTATGGTGCATTGGCCCGAGGTGATGGTGGCCTACGAGCAGAGCGAGAGGGTTCTCTTTTCGGCCGACGGCTTCGGCAAGTTCGGAACGCTCGATACGGACGAGGATTGGGCCTGCGAGGCACGCCGCTACTACTTCAACATCGTGGGCAAGTACGGCGCGAACGTGCAGGCGCTGCTGAAAAAGGCCGCCGCGCTCGACATAGCTGTGATATGTCCCCTGCACGGCCCGATACTGAAAGAGAATTTGGGATATTACATCGGCAAATACGACACGTGGAGCAGCTATGCGCCCGAGGACAAGGGAATATTCATAGCTTTCGGTTCGATTCACGGCAACACCGCCGCCGCGGCGCGCCGATTGGCCGAGGTGCTGCGCGAGAAGGGCGCCGAGAAGGTGTCGGTATGCGATCTGGCGCGCGACGACATGGCCGAGGCTGTGGAGGATGCGTTCCGCTATGACCGCATGGTGCTGGCATGCGCCACCTATGACGGCGGTCTGTTCCCCGCGGTGGAGACGTTCCTGTGCCGTCTGAAGAGCAAGAACTACCAGCGCCGCACGGTCGGACTGGTCGAGAACGGCACGTGGGGACCCGTGGCGGGCCGCATAATGCGCGAGAAGCTGGAGGCCATGAAAGACGTGCGCATAGCGGAGCCCGTGGTGACGATCCGTTCGGCCATGAATGCCGACACCGAAGCGAAGTTCGCCGAGCTGGCCGACGCGCTCCTTGCCTGACACGGCGAGGAGCGCGAAAGCCTATTCCTCTTCGTCGTAAAAGATTCCGTCCATAAGAGCGTCGATTTCGCGGCGCTCTTTTTTCGTGGGACGGCCCGCGCCGCGCTCGCGGAACACGAAGACGGTCTCGCGGGGTGCCGTGAGCTTGTCGAGCTCCTCCTGCGGCGTGATGTTGATGCAGTAGTCGGGCACGTTCTTCGCGCTCTGGCGGCTGCTGACGAGCCCCGTCACCTTGTAGCTGTACACCACGGGCATGCGTTTAACCGTCACTATGTCGCCCTCGCGCACCTCGCGCGAGGGTTTGCAATAGCCGCCGTTCACCGTCACGCGGTTGTTGCGGATGGCCTCGGCCGCATCGCTGCGCGTCTTGAATATGCGCACGGCCCACAGGTATTTGTCGAGTCTTATGTCGTCCATAACATTTTTCTTAAAGAGTCCTTGATATCGGCATGGCGCAGCCATGTCGGCAGTTCGCCGCCGCCCCATGCGGCGGACTGCAACTCGTTTAACGCTCGAATGCGTCTTCCGCCGTCGGCGAACCGAAACGGTCTCGTCATAAAACGGGCGTTACGCCCGCGCCGTCGGCGAACAGCGTCGTGACGGATCCGTTCCGCCTTTACACATCCTCGCTGTGCGAGCCCTCCTCGGTCTGGCGGCTCACGCTGAGGATCATGCCGAGTCCTATGGCGGTGAAGAGCAGCGACGAGCCGCCGCGCGAGATCATCGGCAGGGTCTGCCCCGTCTCGGGTATGATGTTCACCGTCACCATGATGTGCAGCAGCGCCTGCCCCGTGATGAGCAGCGCTATGCCGAGCGACAGCATGGCGGGATACTTCTTGGGGCAACGTTCGAAGATCTCGATGGCGCGGAAGAACACCCACACATACAACGCTATGAGTATCATCGCTATACCTATGCCGTATTCCTCGACGAAGAAGGCGAAGGCGTAGTCGCTCTCGGGGTGGGTCATCTCCACGCGCACCGCGCTCTGGCCCGCGCCGCGGCCGAGTATGCCGCCGCTGTAAATGGCTATCATCGAGCGTTCGGTGTCGGTGAGCTCGTCCACGGGAATCTCCGTCCGCGGCGTGGTCCACAATTCGAGCCACGTCGATATGCGTCCGTGGGCCGTGTGGCTGCGGCCCAGACCGAGCAACCCGACCAATGCCGCGCCCGCCACGGCCCACTTCACGAGGCGGAATATCTCCGACCACCTCACGCGGCCTATGTAGAGCATGGCCAGCGAGAGCACGAACACCAGCACCGCCGACGAGGTGTGCGCGGGCATTATGACCATGCACGACAGCACGATCGGCACGAAGATCGAGAATCCGCCCTCGCGCCACACGCGCCGCTGCTTGGGCTGCGTCCACGTCCAGAATCGCAGCGAGGGCACGATCTGCATGGTGCGTATCGTGGATTGCCGTGCGGCGAGCTGCTGCGCCAGATACATCACCAGCGTCACCTTGAGCATCTCGGAGGGCTGGAACTGAAATCCGAACAGCGGGATCCAGCGCGCAGCGCCGTTGGTGGTCACTCCCATGAAATAGACCGACGCCGTGAGCAGGAGCGAGAGCACGAACAGCGGCGTGGAGAGCTTGCGGTAGGTCACGCTGTTGACTCGGTGGACGAAGAAGAGCGCCACGATGCACAGAGCCAGCAGGAAGAGCTGCGAGCGCAGGAACTGCGCCGTCGACAGCGCCGAGCGGGCGTTGTAGGCCATCTTTGCGGTGGAGGAGTAGACCACCAGCACCGAGATTATCATCAACGATATGATGATGACCCACAGCACGCGGTCGCCGCCGAACAGACGTCGCGCCAGCGCCACCCAACTGCCCTCGCGGGCGTGGTCACGTTCCGCATTCCCGTCATTCGCGGGCTGCGCCTCCTCTACGGAATCGGTCGGCCGCGCCCTGCGTCGGGCGTCGGCTCGGGCATCCGCTTCGGCCACGTGCCGCACGTAGTCGGAATAGTTGTTTTCGTTGTCGGTCATTATTGCTTAGGTTTCAATATGTTCTCGCGTACCCACTCCTTGAACAGCTCGCCGCGCTGTTCGTAATTTTTGAACAGGTCGAAGCTGGCGCAGGCGGGCGACAGCAGCACCGCATCGCCCTTGCGGGCCGCGCGTTGCGCCGCGCGCATGGCCTCGTCGAGAGACGAGGTGTCGACCACCTCGGGCACCACGCCCGTGAACTCCTTCACGAGCTTGGCGTTATCGACGCCCATGCAGATGAGCGTGTGCACCTTCTCGCGCGCGAATGCCTTCAGGGGTTCGTAGTCGTTGCCCTTGTCGGTGCCGCCCGCGATCCACACCACGGGGCGCGTCATGCTCTCCAGCGCGTACCACACCGAATCGACGTTGGTGGCTTTCGAGTCGTTGATCCACTGCACGCCGTCGCGCTCGCCCGCAGGCTCCAGACGGTGCTCGACGGGCGAGAAATCGTATATCGACCGCTCGATCGACTCGGGGTCGACCCCTGCGGCCAGCGTAGCCAGAGCCGCCGCCATGGCGTTATAGGCGTTGTGCAGGCCGCGGAGCTTCATGCGCGAGGTGTCGATGCGCACCTGCCTGTCGCCCACACGGGCCACGAACTCGCCGTCGGGGTCGAGAAAGGCGTCGCCCGCGCCGCTCGCCACGGCCGTATGCGCCGCAAAGGGCAGCCGACGCATGCGCATGTCGTACTTGTCCAACTCGCCCGCGATGACGGGGTCGTCGGCCGAATAGACGAAGGCGCAGCGCGAATGCTGGTTGCGAATGATGCGCATCTTCGAGTCCACGTAGTTTTGGAAACAGTAGTCGTAACGGTCGAGGTGGTCGGGCGTGATGTTGGTCAACACCGCCACGTCGGCCCGAAAGTCGTACATGCCGTCGAGCTGGAACGAGCTGAGCTCAAGCACATACCAGTCGTAATTACCCGTGGCGACCGAATAGGCGAAGCTCTCGCCTATGTTGCCGCCCAAGGCCGCGTTCATGCCCGCGTCGCGCATAATCTTGTAGATGAGCGATGTGGTGGTGGTCTTGCCGTTCGAACCCGTCACGCAGATCGTGCGGGCCTTGCCCATGTAGCGGCCGGCGAACTCCATCTCCGAGATCACGGGGATGCCGCGTTCGCGCACGGCGCGTACCACGGCGGCCTTTTCGGGTATGCCGGGCGATTTCACCACTTCGTCAGCCGCAAGGATGCGCTCCAACGTGTGGCCGCCCTGCTCGTACTCCACGCCCTCGGCATCGAATATGCGGCGGTAGCGCTCGGATATCGCGCCCGCGTCCGACAACAACACTTCGAATCCCTTTCGCTTGGCCAGCACGGCCGATCCGTAGCCGCTTATTCCGCCTCCCAGAACTGCTATTCGTTTCATGGTCTTAGTTGTTACAGGCAATTTTTAATCAATGCACCGCACAGCGGTGCTATCTTCGGCGGCTCGCGCTAAAGCGCGACCCCCGCAGCCGCCGAAGATAGGTTAATCCGCAACCGTCGGGGGGGGGCTGCGAACCGCAATTCCCTATCGTATCTTCAGCGTAACCAGCGTCAGGGCGCTGAGCAGTATCGATATGATGAAGAAGCGCATAACGATCTTGGTCTCGAATATTCCCACCTTTTGGTAATGGTGGTGCAGTGGCGACATGAGGAATATGCGCCGACCCTCGCCGTAGCGCCGCTTGGTGTACTTGAACCAGCTCACCTGCATCATCACCGACACCGACTCCACCAGAAAGAGTCCGCACAGCAGCGGAAGCAGCAGCTCCTTGCGTATGCAGAGTGCGAAGACGGCTATGATGCCGCCTATGGCGAGCGAACCCGTGTCGCCCATGAATATCTGCGCGGGGAACGAGTTGTACCACAGAAATCCCATCAGCGCGCCGCACATGGCCGCGGCGAAGACCATCAATTCCGCCGAGTCGGGGATGTACATTATGTTCAGATAGTCGGCGTAGATGATGTGGCCCGACAGATAGGCCAGCACGCCCAGCACCATCACTATCGGCACCGACACCGTGGTCAGCAGCCCGTCGAGCCCGTCGGTGAGGTTGGCGCCGTTCGACACGGCCGTCACCACGAATATTGCCACCGCTATGTACAACAGCCACGTAAGCAGGCCGTTGCCGCCCACGATCCAGCCGTAGTCGAACTCGTTGTCCTTGATGAACGGGATGGTGGTCTTGGTGGTCTTCTGCGGCGTAGGATCCATCACCACGCGCTGCGTCTGCGTCACCACGGTCTGGCCCGCCTCGTCGACATATATCGTTTCCGACGGCGCCGAGACCTTTTCGCGGATCACCACATCCTGCGAGAAGCACATCACCGTACCCACTATTATGCCCAAGCCGACCTGACCGACCACCTTGAACTTACCTTTGAGGCCCTCTTTCTTGTGGCGGAACGTTTTGATGTAGTCGTCGAGGAATCCTATGCAGCCCAGCCACACGGTCGAGACTATCATCAACAGCACGTAAACGTTGTCGAGTCGGCTCACGAGCAGTACGGGAACCAGCACCGCCAGCAAAATTATCACGCCGCCCATGGTGGGGGTGCCCTTTTTCGAAAGCTGGCCGTCGAGCCCCAGATCGCGTATCTCCTCGCCGATCTGGTGGCGTTGCAGGGCGCGGATTATCGATCGCCCGAAGAATATGGTTATCAGCAGCGCCAGAATCACGGCCGCGGCCGCGCGGAACGAAATGGATTGAAACATGACCGAACCCGGGATGTCGTAATGTCGATCGAGATAACGAAGCAATGAATAGAGCATGTCTGTCTTTAAGCGTTAGTTTTTAGTGTGTTTATCTTTTTATTCATCAATAGTGTCTCGGTGGGCCTCCGCTGGGGCGAGGCTGCGGCTCGCGCAGTCCTGCGGACTGCAATATCCTCGTGCGTCGGCCTTACCTGCGGCAGAAGCGTGTGCATTATTGCTGCTCTTCAGAACCGCGCAGTTCGCCGCCGCCCCCATGCGGCGAACTGCTGTCGCATTCACGCCGCCGTCGGCGAACAGCATCCGAGTACCCTGAGGCTGCGGCCCGCGCGGCCCCCCCCGCCTCGTTATATCTTCATCTCGCGGAATGCCGCCGCCAGCTCCTCGCGGTCGTCGAAATGGCGCTTCTCGCACCCCACGATCTGGTAGGTTTCGTGACCCTTGCCCGCGACGAGGATTATGTCGTTAGGCCGCGCCAGCATGACGGCCGTGCGGATGGCCTGCGAGCGGTCGGCGATGCGCAGGCAGCGCGCACCCTCGCCCACACCCTCCATGATCTGGTCGAGTATGGCCTCGGGGTCCTCGGTGCGGGGGTTGTCCGAGGTGAATATCGCTATCGAGGCGTCGCGCGAGGCTATGGCCCCCATCTCGGGACGCTTCGAACGGTCGCGGTCGCCGCCGCAGCCGCACACCACTATGAGCTGCTGCGAGGGCTTGCGTATGTCGTTCACGGTGGCTATGACGTTCTCCAGCGCATCGGGCGTGTGGGCGTAGTCGACTATGGCCGTTATGCCCGACTCCGAACGCACGGGCTCGAAGCGGCCGCGCACCGAGTGCAGGGCGCTCATGGCGCGCAGCGTCTCGTCCTTGTCGGCCCCGAGCAGCCGCGCCGCGCCGTATACGGCCAGCAGGTTGCAGGCGTTGAATCGTCCGAGGAAATTCACCCACACCTCGCAGCCGTCCATGCGCAGCAGCATGCCGTCGAAGAGCATCTCCGTGATCTTGCAGTTGAAGTCGGCCGCCGTGCGCAGCGAGTAGCGCCGCACCTCGGCGCGGGTGTTCTGCACCATCACCTCGCCGTTGCGGTCGTCGGCGTTGACCAGCGCGAAAGCGTCGCGAGGCAGCGAGTCGAACAGCCGCTTCTTGGCCTTGATGTACTCCGCGAAGGTCTTGTGGTAGTCCAGATGGTCGTGGGTGATGTTAGTGAACACGGCACCCTCGAACTTCAGTCCGCGTATGCGTTCCTGCACGATCGAGTGCGACGACACCTCCATGAAGCAGTAGTCGCACCCCGCCTCGACCATCTCGCGCAGCATGGCGTTGAGGCGCACGGCGTCGGGCGTGGTGTGGGTCGACTCCGTCTCGCGCTCGCCCACGCGATATACCACCGTCGAGATCAGTCCCGCGCGATAGCCCAGCGCGCCGAACAGATCGCACAGCAGCGTGGCCACCGTGGTCTTGCCGTTGGTGCCCGTCACGCCCACCAGATGCAGCTCGTGCGACGGGTTGTCGTAGAAGGCGGCGGCCATGTCGGCCATCGCGCCGTTGCTGTCGTCAACCACCACGTAGCTCACCCCTTCGGCCTGCTCGGCGGGCAGCTCCTCGCACACCACGGCCGTCGCGCCTGCACGCACCGCGTCGGCTATGAAGTCGTGGCCGTCGCACCGCGTGCCGCGCACGGCGAAGAAACAGTCGCCCGCACCCGCCTTACGCGAGTCGTATTGCAGCCCCGCGATCTCGGGGTCGGCCGAGGTGATTATGGTGCGTACGGCCGTGGCCGCAAGCAGTTCGCTAAGTCGTTTCATTCTGTCGCAATATCTGTTATTCCATTTACTCTGTTTTCTGCCGACATCTCGATATCGCCGCGCGATATCGGCAGTTCGCCGCCGCCCCACGCGGCGGACTGCAACTCGCTTTGCGCTCGCGTGCGTCCTCCGCCGTCGGCGAACGGCCGTCATTGCCATACACTTCTACCTCAGCGTTATGGCCACATGCTGCCCCGCGCGTATCTTGCTCCCCGCGGGGATGCTCTGCGAGCGTACCGAGCCCTTGCCCGTGAACGTGACGCGCAGCCCGCGGCTTTCGAGCATGTAGAGCGCATCCTTCAGTCCCATTCCCGTCACGTCGGGCATGGTGGTGCGGTCGGCCTCCGAGGTGTGTATGTCGACGTTGTGCAGGCTGTCGGTGCGCGAGGCGCCCCAGCCGTGACGGTCGGTGAACGACACCCGCGGCGAGAACTTGTCGGCCACGCGCCGCACGTAGTCGATGTTGCCGCCCTTCACCCGCGCGGGGTAGTGCTTTTCGCGCGAGGGGGTGAGCGTCTGGTGCCAGTCCTCGTCGCGATAGTATATGTAGTTCACTATGTCGCGTTCGACGGGTCCTGCCAACCCCGCGCCGTAGACCGTGGTGCCGCGGCCGCGGCGGGTGAATATCGAGGTCATGACGGTGTACTTGGGATTGTCGGCGGGGAAATAGACCGCCATCGAACCCAGATAGTAGCCGTCGGAGTACTTTATGCCGCTCTGGGCGAACTTGGCCGTACCCGTCTTGCCCGCCACGCGGAACGAGAGGGTGTCGCGGAAGTAGGCCTTGGCCGTACCCGTGCGGGCCGTCTCCTCCAGACACTCGCGCACCGCATCGAGCGATGCGCTCGAACAGATGCGGTCTACGAGCACGCGCGGAGGAAATTCGTCGACCCTCTTTCCGTCGCGCCGCACCTCGCGTATGAGACGCGGGGCCATCATGCGGCCGCCGTTCGCCACGGCGTTGTAGAGCACCAGCGTATGTATGGGAGGCAGCTCGATGGCGTAGCCGTAGCCGAGGTTGGGCAGCGTGTGGGCCGACCACGATTTCGACTTCTTGCCGTATTCGGGCAGCAGCGGCGCCGCCTCGCCCATGTCGTCGAGACCCGTGGTGCGGTCGAGGCCCAGATGCTTGAGATATTTCAGATATCGTTCGGGATCATTCTTGTAGGCTTGATATATCGCCTCGGCGAAGTAGACGTTCGACGACTGCGCCACGGCCTCCTTGAGGTCGATCTCGCCGCCTATGTCGTGCGAATCCTGAATGAGCGGACCTCGGCTGCCGCCGATCCGCACGGCGCGGCCGTGGAAGGTGTCGTACTTCTTGGTCAAGGGCACGTCGCAGTCGTCGACCAGCGCCAGCAGGGCCGCTAACTTGAACGTCGAGCCGGGTTCCATGCGGCGGCTGAGGGCGTAGTTCTCCTTCTCGATGTAGACGCCGCTGCGCTCCGATGTCTCGCCCAGATTCACCAGCGCCAGAATGTCGCCCGTGGCCACCTCCATCACCATGGCGGTGCCCCATATGGCGTGCTGCTCGGTGAGCTGGCGCCGCAGGGCCTGATCGGCTATGTGCTGTATGTCCACATCGATGGTGGTTATTATGTCCAGACCGTCCTCGGCATCGATGTTGTCGCCGCTGTGCACCACGCTCGAAAACCCGGGGGCTATGCGCTGGCGCAGCATGCGGCCGTTGCGCCCTTCGAGTATCTCGCGGTAGACAGCTTCGATGCCGTAGTTGCCCCTATCGCCCACCAGACCCAGCGTGCGGCGGCCCAGCTCGCCGTAGGGGTATACGCGCTGGTCGACCGTCACCAGATTGTAGGTCAAGCCCATGTTTCGGTTGAGAATGGGGTATTTGCGCAGCTCCTGCCACTCGTTGTAATCGACGGGGCGGGGCAGCACGGCCACGGGGGTGTGGTCGCGCAGGGTGTCGTAGAGCTTCACCGTCTTGAACTCGTCCTTGCGCAGGATATCCCACACGCGGGCGAAGAATCCGTCGGAGCGTCGCACGACGGTATCTTTGCGGAATTTGACCTTATAGCGTTTTTGGTGTTCGTCGACCATGCGGCGGCGATACTCCGCGGCCGAGCGGTCGCCGAAGAAGTGCGCGAGGAGCTTCGAGAGCGAATCGGCCTGCTCGCGGAACAGCGCCAGCGAGTCGAACCCCTCGCCCGCCATGTCGAAGTCGACGCGGTAGCGCAGAATCGAGGTGGCCAGCGGCTCGCCGTCGCGCGCCAGAATCGAGCCGCGCCGCGAATATACCGAGTCGGTCACGAAGATGCGCTTTTGCAGACGGTCGGCATTATGGGCCGTCTCGCTGCTGAAGCCCAGCACCCACACCAGACGCACCATGACGCACAGCCCCACGAGGATGAACAGGCCGTAGACCCTCTTCACTCTGGCATACATCTCGTCTTTTATGTCGATTTCGCGTTTTTGCTTGGCCATGTTCGTTTCAACCTTTCGTCATCATTGTCTTCCGCCGGGGCTGTCGGTCAATCCTCCACCACGGACTTCGGTTTGCGCGGATCCTGCAAGTCGATGCCGCGGCGCCGCAGCTCCTCCACCAAGGCGGCGTGGGTGGTGCGGCGGTGCAGCTGCTCCTGAAGACGGATCGACCGCTCGCGCAGAAGCTGAACATCGCGCTCCATGCGCGAATATTTCAGGTCGGCGTGCAGGGCCGCGAACATCACCACTATGCTGATGAAGCACATGGCCGCTATGGCCGCGAAGTAGCGGTAGTTCTCCGCCACGCTGCGGTTCACCAGAATGTTGCCCGAGAAGATGAGCCACAGCAGACGCGAACGCTTGCGGCGCACGCGGCTCTGCTCCTGCTCGGCCTCTTCGCGCTGCTGCCGCTCCTCCTCGCGGTCGCGCTCGATCTCCTCGTCGGCCTCGCCGCTCTGCACGCGCAGGATCTCGCGGCGCACGCGGCGGCGGAACTCCTCGTCCTCCTCTGCTCGTCGCAGATCCTCTTCGCTCTGCGGATCGAAATCGTCGTTTTCGGGTCGCATGATCTGTTTTTCCTTAACTTAATTAATTATCGACATCGCTTGCCGATGTCGGCAGTTCGCCGCCACCCGCGCGGCGGACTGCTGCCGCAATCCTCCGCTGTCGGCGAACAGCCTGTTCATCCTCGGCGGCGGTGCGTTATCATAACTTCACCGCCGCGCGCAGCTTGGCCGAGCGCGAGCGCGGGTTGCGCGCCACCTCCTCGGCCGAGGGTACGACGGCCTTGCGCGTCACCGCCTCGAAAGGCGTCGAGGCGCGGCCGTAGAAATCGCGCTCCACGTGCCCCTCGAAATTGCCGCTGCGCATGAAATTCTTCACCAGTCGGTCCTCCAGCGAGTGGTAGGATATCACCACCAGCCGCCCGCCCGTCCCGAGCACCTTGAGCGACTGCTCCAGCGCCATCTTCAGGGCCTCCATCTCGCCGTTGACCTCTATGCGCAGGGCCTGAAACAGCTTGGTGAGGAATTTCGATTCGTCGCGTTTGGGGGTGCACGGAGCCACCGCCGCCACCAGCTGCGAGGTGGTCAGCAGGGGTGCCTGCTCGCGGCTGCGCACGATGCATGCCGCGATTTTCCACGTGGTCTCCAACTCGCCGTAGTCGCGCAGCACGCGGGCCAGCGCGTCGGCGTCGTAGGTGTTTACCACATCGGCCGCCGTACGTCCTCCGCGGCGGTTCATGCGCATGTCCAACGGCCCGTCGCCGCGGAACGAGAAGCCCCGCCCCGCCTCGTCGAAGTGGTGCGACGAGACGCCCAGATCGGCCAGAATGCCGTCCGCCCGCTCCACGCCGCGCAGCCGCAGCGCGCCGCGCAGAAAGCGGAAGTTACTCTCCACATAATGGAACCGCCCGTCGTCGGGGGCATTGGCGAGCGTGTCGCTGTCCTGATCGAAAGCGTAGAGCCGCCCCTCGGGACCGAGCTGCGAGAGTATGCGCCTCGAATGGCCGCCGCCGCCGAAGGTCAGGTCGCAGTAGACGCCCGCGGGGTCGATGTCGAGCAGCGTCACCGACTCCTCCAAAAGCACCGGCACATGGTATGTCATAGTGTCGAAAGACATTTTTGTATCTTAAAAGCGTATTTGGGTGTAAAGGTACTGCTTTTAGCAGAAATGTTGCTTGTTTCGCCCAATATTTTTCGTTTGTCGGCGGCCCGCGTCCGAAGTGCCCCACCGCCGCCGAAGACAGCCCCGCCCCGAGGCGGATATATTGAGGATAATATGGAAAGAATCGACATTGCCGAAATTTTGCGCAGCCGCGCGCCGCGTCTGTCGCGTCTGTTTCCCCGTGCGGCCGTCGCGTGGCTGCGCGAGCTGCTGCACGAGGAGGAGATAAACTCGTTCCTGCTCCGCCACCGCGACTCCGAGCCGCAAGAGATGCTCGGAGCATGGCTCGACGAACTGTGTGTGACCTGCCGCGTCGAAGGACTCGACTCCGTACCCCTCGGCGACCGTTATTTAGTCGTGGCGAACCACCCGTTCGGAGGCTTGGACGGCGTGGCGGTCTGCCATGCCCTCTGCCGACGCTTCGGCGGGGTGCGGGCCATAGTCAACGACCTGCTGACCTGCATCGAGCCGCTGCGGCCGCTGTGGATTCCCGTCAACAAATCGGGCGCGCAGCATCCCGAATACGCCGCCATACGCGAACGCGCCTTCGCCTCCGACCTGCCCGTGCTGACCTTCCCCGCGGGGTTGTGCTCGCGGCGCACGCGGCGGGGTGTGGAGGATCTCGCGTGGCGGGCCTCGTTCGTCCGCTTGGCCGAGCGTTACGACCGCACCATCCTGCCGCTCTACGTCGGAGGCAGCCTCTCCGACCGCTTCTACCGTGCGGCACGGCTGCGCAAGGCGCTGGGCGTGAAGTTCAATTTCGAGATGCTGCTGCTCGCCGACGAGATGTTCCGCCAGCGCGGGACCGACATCGCCATGCGTGTCGGCGAGCCCATCCGCCCCGCCGAGCTGCGGCCGCTGGAGAGCGACGACGAGCGGTGCCGCATGGTGCGGCGGCGGGTCTACGCCCTCGCCCGAAACACCACGGTGCTATGACGGCATACCGATCGGCGAAATCGCGCGCGTGCGAGGCCGTGGCGCCGCCGCTGCCCCGCGAGGCTCTCGAAGAGGAGCTGGCGGCGCTGCGTCCCCTGACCGTCGCGGTGCGCGGGGGCTATCGGCTCTATTCGTTCCGCGCCGCCGAGGCCCCCGCGCTCATGTACGAGACGGGGCGTCTGCGCGAAGCGGCGTTCCGCGGCTCGGGCGGCGGCACGGGGCGCGCGGTCGACATCGACGCCGACGACGAGGCCCCCGAGGGTTACCGCCAGATAGTGGCGTGGGATCCCCTCCGCCGCGAGATAGCGGGCGGATACCGCTACATAATATGCGGCGAGTGCGACGCAGCCAACATATCGACGTCGCACTACTTCCGTTTCAGCGACCGTTTCCGTCGCGAATACCTGCCCCGTGCCGTCGAGCTGGGGCGTTCGTTCGTGACGGGCGGCGCGCGCGGGCAGGGGCCGCATCCGCTCTTTGCAATGGAGGCGCTGTGGCGCGGACTGGGCCGCGTGGTGGCCTCGCGCCCCGAGGTGCGCTATCTGTTCGGCAAGGTGACCGTATATCCGCACTACGACGCCGAGGCGCGGTGCCTGCTCATGACCTTTCTGCACCGATTCTTCGGCGCCGACGCGCCGCTGTTGCAGGCCTTCGAGTCGGCCGAGGCGCCCCTCGCGGAGGGGGTGTTCGACGCGCCGACCTATGCCGAAAACTACGGCCGCCTGCTGCGTTTGCTGCGCGCTCGGGGCGAGGGTGTGCCGCCCATGATACACGCCTACATGCGGCTGTGCCCGTCGATGCGGGTGTTCGACACCGCGGTCAACCGCGATTTCGGCGACGCCTACGAGACGGCCGTGCTGCTGCCCGTGGAAGGCATACGTGCCGACAAGAGAGAAAAATACCTGAAAAAAACATTCGTCGAGCTTTAAAAGTAACGGCGCGTTTTGGCGGTGTGCATTTTTATGCCTATCTTTGTGCGCAACAAAAACCCAAGATTATGTCGTTCATAGATGAAAGGGTAGAGTCGACAGGGTTGACTTTCGACGATGTGTTGCTCGTACCCGCCTATTCCGAAGTGTTGCCGCGAACAGTCTCTACCGAGACCCGGTTTTCGCGAAATATCAAATTGAACATACCTATCGTGTCGGCCGCAATGGATACGGTCACCGAGGCTCCGCTGGCCATAGCCCTCGCCCGCGAAGGAGGCATAGGAGTCATTCACAAGAACATGTCGATCGCCGAGCAGGCGGCCCACGTGCGCCGTGTGAAGAGGGCCGAGAACGGCATGATATACGATCCCATAACCATCACCCGCGAGCAGACCGTGGGCGACGCGCTCAAGCTCATGCACGACAACAAGATCGGCGGCATACCCGTGATCGACGCCGACAACCGTCTGATCGGCATCGTCACCAACCGCGACCTGCGTTTCCAGCGCGACATGGACCGCGCCATCGACGAGGTGATGACCAAGGATAACATAATCACCACCCACAGCACCGAGCTGGAGAAGGCGTCGGAGATCCTGTTGCGCAACAAGATCGAGAAGCTGCCCGTGGTGGACGATCACGGCAAGCTCATAGGTCTTATCACCTATAAGGATATAACCAAGGTGCAGGACCACCCTAACGCCTGCAAGGATTCGAAAGGACGTCTGCGCGTGGCGGCGGGAATAGGCATTACGCCCGACGCCGTCGAGCGCGTGAAGGCCCTCATGGCCGAGAGCGTCGACGCCGTGGTGCTCGACTCGGCCCACGGACACTCGAAGAACGTGGTCGATATGCTCCGAAAGATCAAGAGCCAGTTCCCCGAGCTGGATGTGGTGGTGGGCAACATCGCCACGGCCGAGGCGGCCCGCTATCTGGTCGAGGCGGGAGCCGACGGCATCAAGGTGGGCATAGGCCCGGGTTCGATCTGCACCACGCGTATCATCGCAGGCGTGGGCGTGCCCCAGCTTACGGCCATATTCGAGGCCTCGAACGCCATCAAGGGCAGCGGCATACCCGTCATAGCCGACGGAGGGTTGCGCTACTCGGGCGACTGCGTGAAGGCTCTGGCCGCGGGCGGCGACTGCGTGATGATAGGTTCGATGTTCGCGGGCACCGAGGAGTCGCCCGGCGAGACGATCATCTACAACGGACGTAAATTCAAGACATACCGCGGCATGGGTTCGATCGACGCCATGAAGGCGGGATCGAAGGACCGCTATTTTCAGGGCGAGGAGAAGAACGACATGAAGCTCGTGCCCGAGGGAATCGTGGGCCGCGTGCCGTTCAAGGGCTCGCTCAGCGAGACGGTATACCAGCTCGTGGGCGGCATCCGCGCGGGAATGGGTTACTGCGGCGCCAAGGACATGGCCGCATTGCAGAAAGCCCGCTTCGTGCGCATCACGTCGAACGGCGTGGTGGAGAACCATCCCCACGACATCACAATCACCCGCGAGACGCCCAACTACTCGCGCGGGGAGTAGTCCGAGGCATTAACTAAGATTAAGAGGTTTTTATGACTGAAAAGATATTGATCATAGACTTCGGGTCGCAGTACACGCAGCTCATAGCGCGGCGCGTGCGCGAACTCAACGTCTATTGCGAGATCCATCCCTTCAATCGCCTGCCCGAGATCGACGAGTCGGTCAAGGGCGTGATAATGTCGGGAAGTCCTTTCTCGGTGCGCGACGCGCAGGCTCCGCGCATCGACCTCGGGCCGATCAAGGATCGGCTGCCGCTGCTGGGCGTATGCTACGGAGCGCAGTATCTGGCCCACTTCTTCGGCGGCGAGGTGAGCCCCGCACCCAGCCGCGAGTACGGCCGCGCCATGCTCACGGTGAAGCGTGCCGACGATCCCCTGATGAAGGATATGCCGCAGCGCACGCAGGTGTGGATGTCGCACGGCGACACCATCACGCGCATCCCCGAGGGGTACGAGCCGATAGCCTCCACCGACGACGTGGAGCTGGCCGCATACCGCATCGCGGGCGAGCCGACGTGGGCCATACAGTTCCACCCCGAGGTGTACCACTCGACCGACGGCAAGCAGCTGTTGAAGAACTTCGTCGTAGGCATCTGCGGCTGCGCGCAGTCGTGGACCTCGGAGAGCTTCGTGGAGAGCACCGTGGCCGAGCTGAAAGCCAAGTTGGGCGACGACAAGGTCGTGCTGGGCCTTTCGGGAGGCGTGGATTCGTCGGTCGCGGCCGTGCTGCTGCACCGCGCCATAGGTCGTAATCTCTACTGCATATTCGTCGATTCGGGCCTGCTGCGCCGCAACGAGTTCGAGGACGTGCTCGAATCGTACAAGGGCATGGGCCTCAATGTGAAAGGCGTGAAAGCCGCCGACAAGTTCTTGGGCGATTTGGCGGGCGTGACCGACCCCGAACAAAAGCGCAAGATCATCGGACGCGACTTCGTGGAGGTGTTCAACGAGGAGGCTTGCCGCATCGAGGATGTGAAGTGGCTGGCTCAGGGCACCATCTATCCCGACGTGGTGGAGTCGGCGTCGGTGAACGGTCCCGCTGCGAAGATCAAGTCGCACCACAACGTGGGCGGACTGCCCGAGCACATGCACCTGAAGATCGTGGAGCCTCTGCGACTGCTCTTTAAGGACGAGGTGCGCCGCGTGGGCCGCACGCTGGGCATAAGCGACATGCTCATAGGCCGCCATCCGTTCCCGGGCCCGGGCCTTGCGATCCGCGTGCTGGGCGAGGTGACGCCCGAGAAGGTGGAGGTGTTGCAGAAAGCCGACAAGATATTCATCGACATGCTGCGCGAAGCGGGCCTCTACGACGAGGTATGGCAGGCGGGCGTGATGTTGCTGCCCGTGCAGAGCGTGGGCGTCATGGGTGACGAGCGCACATACGAGAGTTGCGTGGCCCTGCGTGCCGTGACATCTACCGACGGCATGACGGCCGATTGGGTGCATCTGCCCTACGAATTTTTGGCCAAGGTGTCGAACGAGATCATAAACAAGGTAAACGGAGTGAACCGCGTAGTGTACGACATCTCGTCGAAACCGCCCGCAACCATCGAGTGGGAATAACCGTAAACGGCTGCCGTCATTCGCGAGCAGCCGTTTTTTTCGAGCAGACAGGCTGTTTCGTGCGGTGGACTGCGGAGAGGGGGCCTACTATCTTGTCATTCCACATTTTTATTTTTGAAAAAAAGAAAAATGATTGGAATCTCTACCAATAATTTCCAGTTTGAGATGCCGATCCTCACTTGCGTTCGGTGGCATGACGCAGTGTGTTGCAGTCCGCAGGACTGCGCGGGCCGCAGCTTCCGCGCGCGGAGGCCCGCTATCGTTCGCGAATGCTCACATCGCGGTCTCCGCAAGCTGCCGCCCGAACGGATGCGACGCGGCGGCATAACGCTTTCAGACCATATTTAAATGATTATTCCTCCTTCGACGGATAATTCATGGGAGCAAAAAACTCTGCGACGGAAATATTGTAAAGATTGCAAAGTTTTAATACAGACCGTAATGTAGGAGTCGAATCTCCTGTTTCATATCTTGAGATATCCAAATGAGTGGATTCAATCAACTCTTCTTGCGAATAGTTATGTTCACGACGAAGTTGTTGCAGGCGATCGATCAGCAACTTTTGAAAGACAGCATCCCAATATTTGGTATCTTTTTTCACTTTTGCAAAAGAAAACTGTAAACAACGATTTTATACACGTGAAATCACGTGTATAAGGTTTTTTTATTATATTTGCTGCCAGCAATCTTATAAACACACAAATTATGCTACCTTTGCAAAGGAGAACGGTTCCACCGTAACCGTCGAAATATTCTAAAGGTTAGGACAAACCTTTATGCCAACGACGAACTCGCGACTATTACTTTGGTAATATGTTCTACATTGTATAAATTTAGTCTGCCTTCGTCATATCTGCGACTCTGCGAGTCGCATTCTTTCAATTATTTTTCATGCGTTCGTTTTCAACGGTCTACGCTTCATTGTTGCGCCCGTCCTTTGTCCGAAATCGCTTCTGCCGCGGGATTGGCTGACGCATGTGTAACGTCGAGAAACTTCGCCGCGCCGCGGCGTTATATTCGGCGGCTCGCGCAAAGCGCGACCCCCGCAGCCGCCGAAGATAAATTTTACCCGCACGCCGCCAGCGGCGAACAATAACGGTAGCATGACGCGAGTGTTGCAGTTCGCAGAACTGCGCAGGCTGCCGCCCGAATATATTATAATTAGGTATTGTAACTCTTCGAGTCGGGCCTGAAAACATCCCGTCTGCGATGCCGATCCTCGTGCCTATAACCCTGCGGCGCGATGAAATATGTGATTTGCGGAAATTAAATGTGCATCAGCACCTTCACGGGCGCGATCTTCTCCAGCCGCTCGGTGCCGCGAAGCTCGTCCAGCCCCACGAGGAAGATGAATTCGTCGATGACCACCGAGCGCTCTTCGCCGTTTGCCGTCACCTTTTGTCCGAGCATCGATTGCGCTATGCCCTCGGCCGTGCCGCCCGTGGCCAGCACGTCGTCGATGATCGATATGTGGAACGCGCCGTCGGCCGACACCTCGCCCGCGGCGATGTCGCTCACGCGGTAGAACAGCTTGTCGACGCCGTACTCCTTCTCTACGGTCACTTCGCGCAAATCGCCTTCGTTGAATGGCAGCTTGCCGCTCTTGCGGATTGGGATTATGTTCTTCACCTCGGGCTTGGCCAGCAGCAGAGGCGCGGTGAAGAGGAATCCGCGGGCCTCGGGAGCCGCTATGTTGGGCGCGGTGACGCATGCGCCGATCTCGCCTATGAGGCGGGCGAAGATCTCCTTGTCCTGAAGGAACGGGATGATATCCACGAATACGATGCCCTGTTTGGGAAAATCGTTGTAAAACTTTAGCGTATTTTTCATTTCGTCGTATGGTTTTCTGTTTGCCCGACCGTCGTCGGCATGACAAAAATAGTAATTTTTTTCGATTGTGCGGAGGCTTTTTAATGTCGGGTTATGTAGTGTTTTGATTTTTTTATTATCTTTGCATCAATTGGAAAATAATGAACTTAAAATGCCGAAGTTTTATGACAAGGTGAATGTACTGAAAAAACCCGAATGGTTGAAAGTCCGTCTGCGCAGCGACGAAAGCTCCGCCGAGGTGGGACGCATCGTGAAGCAGCATTCGTTGCATACGATTTGCAGCAGCGGACTCTGCCCCAACAAGGCCGAGTGCTGGAGCCGCAGGACGGCGACTTTCATGATTTTGGGTGACATTTGTACGCGCGGCTGCAAATTCTGCGCTACGAAGACAGGCAAACCCCTTGCTCCCGAAGCCTCGGAGCCCCGGCAGGTAGCCGAGAGCGTGAGACTTATGGGACTTCGACATGTTGTCGTGACTTCTGTCACTCGCGACGACCTTCCCGACGGCGGTGCCCGACACTGGGCCGCTACGGTGGAGGCCATACGCGAGGAGAATCCCGACGCAACGATTGAGCTCCTTATTCCCGATCTGGATGCGCGAGCCGACTTGATAGAGATCGTGACCGCATCCGCGCCCGACATCGTCGGGCACAACATCGAAACCGTCGAGCGACTCACACCGCTCGTACGCTCCCGCGCGAAGTATCGCACGAGTCTGCGTACGCTGGAGATTATCTCCCGAAGCGGTGCGGTCTCGAAGAGTGGACTGATGGTCGGACTTGGCGAGAGCGATGATGAAGTATTGCAAACTCTGCGAGACCTGCGCGACGCGGGTGTCGAGATTGTAACGCTTGGTCAGTATCTTCGACCCTCTCCGGAGCACTATCCCGTTGCGGCGTATATCACTCCCGAGAAATTCGAAAGGTACAGACTCTTGGCTTTGGAGATGGGCTTCGGCTATTGTGCGAGCGCGCCGCTGGTGCGGTCGTCCTACTTGGCCGACGTTGCCATGCAAAGCGTGAAGCGCAATCGCCCGCAGAGCTGACGCGGACGGGCCGCACGCCCCTCCGCAACGCACCGCCCGAGGGCGGCGAAACGGAGACGCTATGGAGGTATTGTACGAAGATCTGGGCCTTATGGGCTATGCCGAGTGCTGGGCGTTGCAACGCTCGCTCTTCGACCGCATGCTCGCCGCCAAGGCGTGGCGCGCGGCGGCGGGCGACGAGGTGCCGTCCGAGCAGGCGGGTCGGCTGCTTCTGGTGGAGCACCCCGCCGTGTACACTCTCGGCAAGAGCGGCCGCGAAGCGAACTTGCTCGTGAGCGAGGAGCGTCTGCGCGCTATGGGGGCCGATCTGTTCCGCATAGACCGCGGCGGCGACATAACGTTCCACGGACCCGGGCAGATAGTGGGATACCCGATCCTCGATCTTGAGCTTTTGGGCATAGGGCTGCGCGACTACATCGATCGGCTGGAGGAGGCAGTGATATGCGTGGCGGCCGACTACGGCATCGAAGCGGGCCGCATAGCGGGGGCCTCGGGGGTGTGGATCGAGCCCGACAGCGCTCGGGCGCGCAAGCTGTGCGCCATAGGGGTGCGGTCGTCGCGATTCGTCACCATGCACGGGTTCGCCCTGAACGTGAACACCGATCTGCGTTACTTCGATTACATAAATCCCTGCGGATTCACCGACCGCGGCGCGACGAGCATCCGCCGCGAAACGGGCGTCGAGGCCGACATGGCCGAGGTGAAGACGCGGCTGGTAGAACGATTAAGCGAGAAATTAAATGTTAAAATATATAAATAATAAAAACGTAACTTATGCCCATAGAGAAGCGATGGGTGGTGAGACCGCATGGCGATCCCGAGGCGGCGGCCCGCTTGGCGAGCTGCCTGCGCATGTCGCCCGTGCTCACCAACCTACTTGTACAGAGAGGCATAGACACCGTAGAAAAAGCCAATAAATTCTTTAACCCGCAGCTCTCCGACCTGCACGACCCCTATCTGATGACCGATATGGCGAAGGCGGTGGAGCGCATCGAGCGTGCCGTGGCAGCCAATGAGAAGATCATGGTGTACGGCGACTACGATGTGGACGGCACCACGGCCGTCGCGCTGGTCTATAAGTTTTTGAGGCAGATAGGTCACAAGAACCTTGTTTTCTACATCCCCGACCGTTATAACGACGGTTACGGCATATCGGTCAAGGGCATCGACTACGCCGCCCGCAAGGGCGTGACGCTGGCCATAGCCCTCGACTGCGGTATTAAAGCCGTGGAAAAGGTTGTTTATGCAAAGCAGAAAGGCGTGGATTTCATTATCTGCGACCACCATCTTCCGGCCGACGAGATTCCTGCGGCCGTAGCCGTTCTCGATCCCAAGCGCCCCGATTGCAACTACCCGTTCGACGAGTTGTCGGGTTGCGGCGTGGGATTCAAACTCGTGCAGGCCTATGCCTTGAAGCACGGGATTCCATTCTCCGACATCGAACATCTGCTCGACCTTCTGGTGGTCAGCATCGCGTCGGACATAGTACCGCTTACGGGCGAAAACCGCATTCTGGCCTACTACGGTCTGGAGCGGCTGAACCGTATGCCTTCGTCGGGACTGCTGTCGATCATCAAGATCTGCGGTCTCGACCGTCACAGTATCACAATCGACGACATCGTTTTCAAGATCGGCCCGCGAATCAACGCCGCGGGACGCATGCGCATGGACGAAAACGACGAGAACGCCGCGCCGTCGGGCGGTTTCGCCGCCGTGGAGCTGCTCATCGAGGGCAACGACAAGCTGGCGCAGGAGTTCTGCAACGTCATCGACTCCTACAATCAGGACCGCAAGAATATCGACCGCAGCGTCACGCAGGAGGCTCACGACTACATCGAGGCGCATGCCGACATGAAGAACCGCAAGAGCACCGTCATCTACAATCCCAAGTGGATGAAGGGCATCGTGGGCATCGTGGCCTCGCGCTTGATCGAGACCTACTATCGCCCCACGGTGGTGCTCACCATGAGCAACGGATTCGTGACGGGCTCGGCGCGTTCGGTGCCCGGGTTCGACCTCTACCAAGCGGTGGAGTCGTGCTCCGACCTGCTCGAAAACTTCGGCGGCCACATGTATGCGGCGGGTCTTACGATGCGTCCCGAGAACGTGGAGGCCTTCACGCGCCGCTTCAACGACTACGTGGAGGAGCACATCGACCCGCAGATTCTGGTGCCGCAGGTGGATATCGACAGCGAGCTGCTCTTTTCCGACATCACGCCCGCGTTCCATCGTCAGTTGAACAGCTTCCAGCCTTTCGGGCCCGGCAACACGGCTCCCGTGTTCGCCACCTACGGAGCCAGCGCCCACGGCGACGTGAAACTGGTAGGCGCCGAGCAGGAGCACCTGCGCATGGATCTGGTGCAGCGCCAGAAACCCAACACGGCCATACAGACCATAGCGTTCCAGCAGCCCTCGCACTACGAGTGGGTGCGCTCGGGGCGTCCCGTGGACGTGTGCTACCAGATCGTGGAGAACCACTACCGCGGAACCGTGACCACGCAGTTGCGCATAAAGGACATAAAACCCGTGGCGAAGTAGCCGCCGCGGGTGTCGGCCGTCTCGCGACGACGGCCGACGCGACGACAAGCCATAGGCAAATACGCTCTATCGCTGCCCGTTTCGGCGGGGAGAGGAAAGTCCGAGCAACGCAGAGCGCCGCACGAGTTAACGGCTCGACGTCCGTGAGGGTGTAGCAGCGTAACAGAAAATAACCGCCTGTCGGGCGATTCATTGTCGGAGAGATCGGCAGGTAAGGGTGAAAAGGCGGGGTAAGAGCCCACCGCGGAGGCAGCAATGTCGTCCGGCAGTACGCCTTGCGGGTTGCAAGACCATGTATATCGACAGCTAAGGATTGCTCGTCCGATGTCGAGGGGTAGGTTGCTGGAGGCTGCGGGCGACCGCAGTCGTAGATAAATGATAGAGGCCCCGTTTCGGCGGGGTACAGAACTCGGCTTACAGGATTTGCAGATGGCGGGGGCTGTCCGATTCGGTTCGGACGGCCCTTTTTGTTTTCGGGCGCAGCATTGACGATCTGCGAGTCATATTAATACATACGCGTCGGCCGATCCCGAAATCATTATAAGGTATTTGCGGTTCTTTGAACCGCGCAGTTCGCCGCCGCCCCACGCGGCGGACTGCTGTCGCATTCCGACCGCCGTCGGCGAACAGCAGGCAAAAAAAACGAAAACCATCCGCGTCATGCCACATTTTTCTTTTTGAGAAAAGAAAAATGAATGGAATCTCTTCCGACAACCACCCGTTTGAAATGCCAATCCTCGCCCGACGGCTCGGTGGCATGACGCAGTATGTTGCAGTCCTCAGGACTGCGCGGGCCGCAGCCTCCCGCAGCGGAGGCCCGCTGTCGTTCGCGAAAGCTCACGCCGCGGTCCCCGCAGGCTGCCGCCCGAACAACTGCGCCGCCGAAGATACCCCCCCCCATCGGCGAACGGCAAAAAACATCGTGCCGCCGGCCCAAAGCGGATAATACCCGTCTTTATTTATAATTTATTTTATAATTCGTATATTTGTAGGTGAGCTTCGGCACGAATGCACTGCGAAGTAAACGAGGTCGCCATGACGGACGGAAATCACATATCGCTCAGCGAGTTGCAGCGGCGCATAAAGTGCGCCGTCGAGGAGGCATTGCCCATGCCCGTGTGGGTGGCGGCCGAGATCTCGGAGCTGAAGGTCAACTATTCGGGCCACTGCTACATGGAACTTGTGGAGAAGGCGGACGACGCGGCGGCTTCACGCGGCGGACACGCCTTGTCGGGAGTGCCCCGCGCGCAGGCCCGCGCCGTTATATGGCGTTCGCAGTACGGCATGCTCGCGGCCTATTTCGAGGCCGAGACGGGCAGCAGGCTCGCGGCGGGGATGAAGATTCTGGCCAAGGTGCTGGTGTCGTACCACGAACTCTACGGTCTGACGTTGCAGATCGTCGACCTCGACGCGTCGTACACGCTGGGCGAGGTGGAGCGGCAGCGGCAGCTCACCATAAAAAGGCTTCAGTCCGACGGTGTGTGGGACATGAACCGCGAGACGGCCATGCCCATGTTGGTGCAGCGCGTGGCGGTGGTGTCGAGCGCGTCGGCGGCGGGCTACCGCGACTTCATGAACGAACTCGGCAGCGGCGGATATGCCTTCCGCACCGAGCTGTTCGATGCGGTGGTGCAGGGCGCGGCGGCCGAGGATTCGGTGACGGCGGCCCTGAGCGCCATAGCCGAGCGTGCCGACGAGTTCGACGCCGTGGTCATCATCCGCGGCGGCGGTTCGGTGACCGACCTGAGTTGTTTCGACTCCTACCGCATCTGCTCCTACGTGGCGCAGTTCCCGTTGCCCGTGATTACGGGCATAGGCCACGACAAGGATACGAGCGTCGCCGACATGGTGGCGCACAAGTCGCTCAAGACCCCCACGGCCGTTGCGGCATGGCTCACGGAGCGCATGGCGCGCATCGAGGCGTGGCTCGACGAGTCGTCGCGGCGGCTGCACGACACGGCCGTGAACATCGCGCGCGGCGAGAGGCTGCGTCTGGAGCGTCTGGCATCCGACGCGGCCCGCGAGAGCGGCATGTATGCCGAGCGGTGTCGGTCGGCACTGGGTTTGCTGCGCGAGCAGATAGCGGCAGCGGCACTGCGCGCGGTGGAGGCGGGGCGTTCGCGTCTGGCGGCGGCCGAAGGCGTGGTCGAGGGTCGCTCCCCGCAGCGGATTATGCGCATGGGCTTCGCCGTGGTGCGTAGCGGCGGACGGGCGCTGCTCTCGACGGAGGGGCTTCGCGCGGGCGGACGGATCGAAGTGGAGCTTTGCGACGGCGCGTTAGACGCCGACATCACGAGCATAAAAGTAAAGGAATATGGCGAAAAAGAGTGAGAAGAGACCTGCGTACGCCGAGGCGGTGGCCGAGATCGAGGATATATTGTCGCGCCTGCGCGGCGAGCAGATAGGCGTCGACGAGTTGACGGCCGCGGTGAAGCGCGCCACGGAGCTTATAGCCTTCTGCAAGGCGCAGTTGCACGACGTGGAGGCCGCCGTGCGGGCGCAGCTCTCCGAGCAGGAGTAAACCGACGCGGACTATGAAGAGGTTCATAAAATTCATACTCAACGCTTTCCCGCGGCCGTTTCTGCAACGGGCGGCGGGGTGGACCGTGCCGATTCTGGGGCTGTTCTACATCGGCCGCGGCCGCGAGTGTCCGCTCTGCGGATGCCGACGACGACGGTTTCTGCCCTACGGTTACGTGACTCCGCGTGCCGACGCGCTATGTCCCCGATGCCTCGCGCTGGAGCGGCACCGTCTGCTGTGGCTCTATCTGGAGCGCGAGACGCGGCTCACGGCCGAGCTGCCGCGGCTGCTGCATGTGGCGCCCGAGGTGTCGCTCATGCGGAAGCTGCGCCGCGCCTACCGTTCGGTCCCCGAACGTTACGTGACTGCCGATCTGGAGAGCCCGCTTGCCGACATGCACTTCGACATACAGCATATCCCCCTGCCCGACGGCTCGTTCGACGCGGTGATATGCAACCACATAATGGAGCATGTGGAGGACGACCGCCGCGCCATGCGCGAGCTGCACCGTATCCTGCGCGCGGGAGGTCGGGGAGTGGTCCTCGTCCCCGTGGACTACGGCCGCGCGGCGACCTTCGAGGACGACTCCATCACCGATGCCGCCGAGCGTACCCGCATCTTCGGGCAGTACGACCACCGCCGCATCTACGGCCGCGACTACGCCGACCGTCTGCGCGGGGCGGGGTTCGAGGTCGAGGAGCGCGACTATGCCGCCGAGGTGTCGCCCCGCGAGCGGGAGCTCTACGCCCTGCCGTCGGCCGACCGCTTGTATATTGTGCGTAAACCTTTAACCGATATTTGATTATGGAGGCTTTGCAAAAATACTCGTCGCTGCGGACCTTCGTCCGCGACTCGTTCTCGCCCACCACGCAGGAGCTGGTGGACAAGGCGCTGCTGTTCGCCGCCGAGCGCATGGGCACCTACGCCCGTTACGACGGCACCCCGATGATGGATCACGACGCGGCCGTGGCCGAGATCGTGGCGCGCGAGATAGGTCTGGGCCGCAACTCCACCGTGGCGGCCATCCTGCACGACGTGATGCGCATAACCGTCAAGGAGGATCCCGACGGCGTGGACGAACTCACGCGCCTGATCCGCGCCGAGTTCGGCGATCAAGTGATAGGCATCATCGTGGGTTTGTGCAATATATCGAACATAAAGCTGAAGGTGTCGAAAGAGCAGGCCGACGATTTCCGCGACATGATAGTCAGCTACTCGGAGGATCCGCGCGTAATACTCATCAAGCTGGCCGACCGTCTGGAGGTGATGCGCAGCCTTCAGATGTTCCCGCCCGACAAGCGCCGCAAAAAGAGCTGGGAGAGCATGAACCTCTACGCCCAGATAGCCCACAAGCTCGGCCTCTACAATCTCAAGAGCGAGCTGGAGGATCTGGCGCTCAAGTGGCTGGAGCCGCGCGACTACGAATACATCTGCCGCCGTCTGGAGGAGACCGAGAGCGAGCGCCGCACGTTCATCGCCCGCTTCCTGAAGCCCATCACCGACAAGATCGACCGTCAGGGCATACGCTACCACATAAAGAGCCGCACCAAGTCGATCTATTCGATATGGAGCAAGATGCGCAAGCAGAACGTGCCTTTCGAGGGCGTCTACGACATCTTCGCGCTGCGCATCATAGTCGACTGCGAGCGCGAGATGGAGAAGCAGATCTGCTGGACGATCTACTCCATCGTGAGCGACTGCTACACCCCCAACCCCGACCGCATGCGCGACTGGATCACCATCCCCAAATCGAACGGCTACGAGTCGCTGCACACCACCGTCTCGGCGGGCGAGGGGCGTTGGGTCGAGATACAGATCCGCACCGAGCGCATGGATGCCGTGGCCGAACGAGGCATCGCGGCCCACTGGCGCTACAAGGGGGTCAAACAGGGCGGGCAGACCGGCGAGCAGTGGCTCAGCCGTCTGCGCGAGGCACTGGAGGAGACCACCCATTCGCTCTCGCAGCGCTTCGAGGCCAAGCCCTCGTCGGGCGAGATATTCGTGTTCACGCCCAACGGCGACATCCGCAAGCTGCCCGAGGGTGCCACGGTGCTCGATTTCGCGTTCGACATACACTCCAATCTGGGATCCACCTGCACGGGCGGCAGGGTCAACAACCGCGCCGTGCCCATCCGCGAGGTGCTGCGCAACGGCGACATCGTGGAGGTGGTCACGCAGAAGAACCAGACCCCCAAGGCCGACTGGCTCAACTCGTGCGTGACATCGAAAGCGCGCTCGCGCATAAAGTCGTTCTTGCGCGAGGAGCAGATGAAGCATGCCCGCATGGGGCGCGAGGAGCTGGAGCGCAAGTTGAAGAACTGGAAGATCAACGTCCCCATCGACGAGGCCGTGGCCTATCTGGGACGCCATTTCAAGGTTCGCACGGGCCGCGAGGTCTACTCGATGATAGCCGAGCAGAAGGTCGATTTCCTTACGATAAAGGACATTTTGCTGCGCTGGATCTCGGGCCGCGCCGAGGAGGAGCGCCGCACGGCGGCCGCCGAGGCCGAGGAGCGCAAGGCCGAGCAGAAAAAGATCGACGCTGCCGCGACGGCCCCGCGCTCGACCGACGCGTTGATTATCGACGAGAAGATCAACAACATAGAATACAAGCTGGCCAAGTGCTGCAATCCCATCAAGGGCGACAGCGTGTTCGGCTTCGTCACCATATCGTCGGGCATCACCATCCACCGCACCGACTGCCCCAACGCCCGCCGCATGCGCGAGAACTACCCCTACCGCATCATCGAGGCGCGCTGGCGCAACAGCGCCGACGGGGCGTTCCGCGCCACGATAGCCATCTCGGCTCAGGATACGGCGGGACTGGCCAACCAGATCACCGAGGTGATTACGCGCGAGTTGAAGCTCAACATCCGCGGCATCAACTTCGTCTCGCGCGGCGACGGCACGGCCCGCGGCACGGTGAGCGTCGAGGTGCCGAGCTCGGGCGTGGTCGACACGTTGATACACTCGGTGATGAAGATCAAGGGCGTGCAGAAAGCCTACCGCGTGAACAATTGATATTTGCTGCCGCACGTCACGGCAGGCTTTTCGGTAGACAGCCGAAACACACACACCTTTCGTCCGACATATTTTCGGGCGAAAGGTGTTGCGGTTTGTTCAAAAATGCCTATTTTTGAAATTTGAAAAACCATACCCTTTTTTATGGCAAGAGATTTCACTCCGTCGGCCTCGAACAGAGCCGCTTACGATAAAATGACCGACATTCCCGTCGCGGGGACCGTACCTCCTCAGGCCTTGGAGCTGGAGGAGGCGGTGCTGGGTGCGCTCATGCTGGAGCGCGACAGCATCATCGCCGTGCAGGAGTACATCACCGCCGATGCTTTCTACACCGAGGAGCACCGTTTGATCTACAAGGCCGTCGAGTCGCTGTCGGCCGAGCTGAAACCCATCGACCTCTACACCGTCACCGAGCGCCTGAAGGTGCGCAAGGAGTTGAAGAAGGTGGGCGGCGCGGCCTATCTGGCTCAGCTCACGCAGAAGGTGGGGTCGGCGGCCAACGTGGAGTTCCATGCCAAGATCATAGCACAGAAATACGTGCAGCGCGAGCTGATACGCTCCGCCACCGAGATACAGCGCCGCTCCTACGACGAGGATCAGGACGTGACCGATTTGATCGGATTCGCCGAGAGCGAGATATTCAAGGTGGCCGAGGGCCACGTGAAGCGTTCGGTGCAGAACGCCAAGGATATTCTGGCCAAGGCGCTGGCGCAGATCGAAGAGGCGAGCAAGAACACCGGCGCGTTCAACGGCGTGCCGTCGGGCTTCATGGCCATCGACCGCGTGACGCTGGGCTGGCAGCCCTCCGACCTTATCATCATCGCGGCGCGCCCGTCGATGGGTAAGACGGCTTTCGTGCTCTCGATGGCGCGCAACATGGCCATCGACCACGAGGCGCCCGTGGCGTTCTTCTCGCTCGAAATGTCGTCGGTGCAGCTTATGATGCGACTCATAGTGGCCGAGACGGGCCTCGCGGGCACCGATATCAAGAGCGGCCGCCTGACGCCCGAGCAGTGGCGCCATCTGGAGAGCGCGACCAAACCTCTCGGCACGGCTCCGCTCTATATCGACGATACGCCTGCGCTGTCGGTATTCGAGTTCCGCTCGAAGGCGCGACGGTTGAAGATACACCACGACATAAAGATCATCGTGATCGACTACTTGCAGCTCATGACGGGCAATCAGGATTCGAAGGGTAATCGCGAGCAGGAGGTGGCGTTCATATCGCGAACGCTCAAGGCCATCGCCAAGGAGTTGAACGTGCCCATCATAGCGCTGTCGCAGCTCAACCGTTCGACCGAGACGCGCGGCGGCTCGAAGCGTCCGCAGCTCTCGGACCTGCGAGAGTCGGGAGCCATCGAGCAGGATGCCGACATCGTGGCGTTCATCCACCGCCCCGAGTATTACGGCATAAACACCGACGAGAACGGCATGCCGACGGCGGGCATGGCCGAGATCATTCTGGCCAAGCATCGTAACGGCGCGGTGACCGACGTGAAGCTGCGCTTCCTGAAGGATCAGGCGCGTTTCGCCGACATGGACGCGGACGAGAACTCCACGGCGGCCGACCCGATGGGCGGCGGAGGCGGTTACAGTCAGGTGTCGAGCGGCATGAACGCCCCGCAGGACGATTTCGGCGTCCCGTCGGCGGGGGGGCTCGGCTCGTCGATAGGCGGCGAGTTCGGGTTGGACCAAGGGCCGCTGAACATCGACAAGCAGGCGCCGCTGTCGGACGAGGTGCCGTTCTAAAGGGCGGCGTGTAGCTCACGAAAGAAAAAACATATAGAGTTTCGCTGTTCGCCGACAGCGGAGGACGCAAGCGAGCGAAAAGCGAGTTGCAGTCCGCCGCGCGGGGTGGCGGCGAACTGCGTAAATAATTTATAGACAAATGGTAATTCGCACGCATACGGGCACGGTGGCGGGCATCGGAGCCGTGGAGGTCACGGTGGAGGTGAGCGTCACGGGCGGCGGGCTGGGACTCTTTCTGGTCGGCCTGCCCGACAATGCCGTGCGCGAGAGCGAGCAGCGCATACGCTCGGCGTTCGAGAACTCGGGGTTCCGCATGACGGCGCGCAAGTGCGTGGTGAATCTGGCTCCCGCCGACCTGCGCAAGGAGGGTTCGGGGTTCGACCTGCCCATAGCCGTGGCTATTCTGGCCGCCACGGAGCAGATAAAGTCCGATCGGCTCTCCGACTCGGCTTTCGTTGGCGAGCTATCGCTCGACGGCGGGGTGCGCGGAGTGAGAGGCGTGCTTCCCGTGGCGGCCGAGGCGCGTGCCAAGGGTCTGCGCCGCATATACGTCCCGCGCGAGAATGCCGCCGAGGCGGCCGTAGTGGAGGGCATCGACGCTCTGGCTGTGGATACTCTCGCCGATGTGGCGGCGTCGCTGTGCGGCGAGAAGACGATCGAACCCGAGCCGTGCGGCATGGCCGTCGCGGACGATGCGGAACTCTATGCCGAGGATTTCGCCGACGTGAAGGGGCAGGCGTTCGCCAAACGCGCATTGGAGATCGCGGCGGCGGGCGGCCATAACGTGATAATGATAGGTCCTCCCGGGGCGGGCAAGACCATGCTGGCGCGGCGCATGCCCACCATCCTGCCGCCCATGACCGTCGAGGAGGCGCTGGAGACCACCAAGATACACTCCGTGGCGGGCAATCTGGGCGCATGCCGCGGACTCATGACGCGACGTCCGTTCCGCGCGCCACACCATCTGGCCTCGCCCGTGGCGTTGATCGGCGGCGGACAGAACCCCCGCCCGGGCGAAGTGTCGCTGGCGCACAACGGGGTACTGTTTCTCGACGAGCTGCCCGAGTTCGGACGCGGGGTGCTGGAGGTGTTGAGGCAGCCGCTGGAGGATAAACACATAGCCATATCGCGGGCGCGCTACGCGGTGGACTATCCCGCCAATTTCGCGCTCATAGCCTCGATGAACCCCTGCCCGTGCGGCTACTACAACCACCCCGACAAGGAGTGTACCTGCTCGTCGGCCGCGGTGCAGCGTTACATGGGGCGCATCTCGGGACCGTTGATGGACCGCATCGACCTGCATGTGGAGATCGTGCCCGTGTCGCGCGAGGAGATGTCGTCGGACGCCCCTGCCGAGAGCAGCCGCGAGATACGCCGCCGCGTGGAGGCGGCGCGCGAGGTGCAGGCGCGGCGTTTCGCGGGTACGGGCATACACACCAACACGATGATGTCGTCGTCGATGCTGCGCCGCTTCTGCCCGCTGTCGGCCGAGGCGCGCGGGCTGCTCGATCGGGCTATGGTGCGGCTGAGACTCTCGGCACGTGCCTACGACCGTATAATAAAGGTGGCACGCACGATAGCCGATCTGGACGGTGCGGCCCACATAGCGGCGGCGCATATATCGGAGGCCATAAACTACCGCTCGCTCGACCGCGAGGGGCGGGGACTGTAAAAAAGAGACGGATCGATGAAGAATGAAACGATGAATTACGCGGCGTTGTTCCTGCTGTTCGTGACGCTGGGAATTACGACCGATCGGCTGGTGCTGTGGCTGTGCCTCGGCGCCGTGGCCGTGGGCGGCGAAGCGTTGCTTGCGGCCCGCCGAAAGAAAAAGACGAACCGATGAAGAGAGTGATATTGTCGGGCGGCGGCACGGGAGGGCACATCTATCCCGCCGTGGCCGTGGCCGAAGCCCTGCGGCGCAAGTGGGGCGATAATGTGGAGTTGCTTTTCGTGGGAGCGGAGGGCAAGATGGAGATGGAGAAGATACCCGCTCTGGGGTACGATATAACAGGTCTGCCGATCGCGGGCATGCAGCGGAGGTTGGACCCGAATAATCTGCTGGTGCCGTGGAAGGTGCTATGCAGCATCCGCATGGCGCGGCGGGTGATCCGCGACTTCTCGGCCGACGTGGCGGTGGGATTCGGAGGTTATGCCAGCGCGCCCGTGCTGTGGGCGGCGCAGCGCATGGGCGTGCCGACCGTCATTCAGGAGCAGAACTCCTATGCGGGCGTGACGAACAAGATTCTGGCCCGCGGTGCACGGCGCATATGCGTAGCCTACGACGGCATGGAGCGCTTCTTTCCCGCCGACCGCATAGTGATGACGGGCAACCCGCTGCGCGGGACGTTCGCGGCGGAGGCTCGGGAGAAGAGCGCCGAGGCGCTGGAGTTCTACGGCCTGCGCGCCGACCTGCCCGTGGTGCTGGTGGTGGGCGGCTCGCTGGGCACGCGGTCGCTCAACGAGATGATGAAGGGCTGGATCGCCCGCCTCGACGGCGACGCGCCCGTTCAGGTGCTGTGGCAGACGGGCAAGTACTACGAGGCCGAGATGCGCGCGTTTCTGGCCGAGCATCCCGCGGGCAACATCCGTCAGATGGCTTTCATCGAGCGGATGGATCTGGCCTACGACGCGGCCGATCTGGTGGTGTCGCGCAGCGGCGCCTGCACAGTGTCGGAGCTGTGTCTGGTGGGCAAGCCCACGATCTTCGTCCCCTCGCCCAATGTGGCCGAGGATCACCAGACGCGCAACGCCGAGGCGCTTGTCGGTAAGAACGCCGCCGTGATGGTGCGCGATGCCGAGGCTGTGAGGTGCGGCATGGACCGCGCGCTGGAGCTGCTGGCCGACAAGAGCCGTCTGGCCGATCTGTCGCGCAACATCGCCGCTCTGGGGATTCGCGATGCGGCCGACAGGGTGGTGCGGCAGATCGAGAAAGAGTGGTAGTTTTTAGGCTGTTCGCCGTCGGCGGAGGACGCAGGCGAGCGCAGAGCGAGTTGCAGTCCGCCGCGGTGGGGCGGCGGCGAACTGCCGATATCGGTACGATAACAATTTTGCTTAACAGAAAAAAATGGCATATAAGAACATATATTTCCTCGGAATAGGAGGCATAGGCATGAGCGCGCTGGCGCGCTATTTCCTGCACGAAAGCGTGGCGGTGGCGGGCTACGACCGCACGGCGACGGCGCTGACCGAGGCGCTCGAACGCGAGGGCGCGACGGTGACATACGACGACGGCGCGGAGCACATCCCCGCCGCATTCCGCGACCCCGCCACGACGATGGCGGTATACACCCCCGCCGTGCCGCACGACCACCCGCAGATGCGCTTTTTTAGCGAGGGCGGCTTCGTCGTGGAGAAGCGGTCGCAGATGCTGGGCCATCTGTCGGAGAACAAATACGTGATGGCGGTGGCGGGTACCCACGGCAAGACCACCACGTCGACCCTCATAGCGTGGCTCAACCGCACCGTGACGGGCGGCGGCAGCGCATTCCTCGGGGGCATATCGAAGAATTTCGACGGCAATCTGGTGCTCGGCGCGGGCGACCGCCTGGCCGTGGAGGCCGACGAGTTCGACCGTTCGTTCCTGCGCCTGCGTCCCGACGTGGCGGTGATAACGGCCGTGTCGGCCGACCATCTGGATATCTACGGCACCCCCGAAGCCGTGGTCGAGGCGTTCGGGCAGTTCGCGGGGCTGGTGAAGCGCGGCGGCCACCTTATACTGAAGCGGGGCGTCGACATCGCCCTGCCCGCCGAGGGCGTGCACGTGTGGCGTTACAGCTACGACACTCCGTGCGACTTCTATGCCGCCGACGTAAAGCCTTGCGGCGGCGGATATTACGAGTACGACATCGCCACGCCGTCGGGGCGTATCGAGGGGTGTCGGACGGGCATTCCCGGGTGGATCAACGTCGAGAACTCGGTGGCGGCCGTCGCGGCCTTGTGGTGCGCGGCCGAGGCACGCGGCGAGAGTCTCGACCACGATCTGTTGCGCAAGGGGCTGGCGGAGTTCGCTGGCGTGAAGCGCCGTTTCGAATTCTATGTCAACACCCCGCGTCAGGTCTATATGGACGACTACGCCCACCATCCCGAGGAGTTAGAGGCTGCCATAGCCTCGGTGCGCGGCATGTTCCCCGAACGGAAGCTGACGGCGGTGTTCCAGCCGCACCTCTACACCCGCACGCGCGATTTCCACAAGGAGTTCGCGGCGGCGCTGTCGCAGGCCGACGAAGTGGTGCTGCTGCCCATATATCCCGCCCGCGAGGAACCGATCGAGGGCGTCACGTCGCACATGATAGCCGATTGGGTGACGGTGCCGTGCGTCATGTGCGGGCGCGAGGAGCTGGCGCGGCGGCTGGGCGAGGCCGCGACCGACGTGGTGGTGACCTTCGGCGCGGGCAATATCGACGCCTGCTGCGCCGAGGTGGCCCGCGTGCTGGAGCGGAAAGCGTAAAGAGAGCCGTTCGCCCGCGGCAGGCGGCGCGGACGCGAAAAGACAATTATGCACAAGACGATTAAAATAGCTGTGATGATCCTGCTGTGGATCTTCGTCGCGGTGTTCGTGGTGGTGTTCGACCGCCGCGCGGCGCGTCATCGCGCCGAGACGAAGGTACACACGCTCACCGTCGACATCGTGGACAGCCTGCGCGACGAGACGCTGGTGTCGGGCGACGCCGTGCGCCGATGGATCGCGGGCGACAAGATAGCCACCGTGGGTGTCCCCGTCGCCGAAGTCGATCTGGCGGGCATAGAGCAGGTCATACGGCGCAACGGTTTCGTGGACCGCGTGAACGCATACGTCACCTACGACGGCGAACTGAGGGTGGAGGTGAGCCAGCGGCGGCCGATCATGCGCCTGCTGGTCGACGGCTACGACTGCTACGTGACGGCCGACGGATTCATATTTCCCGCGCCGCGGTCGGGATCGGTGTACGTCCCCGTGGTGACGGGCAGCTACGCCCCTCCCGTGCCGCACAAATACGCGGGTCGCGTCGAGGATTACATCGCCGCGCGCATAGCCGAGTCGGAGGCTCGGATTGTGGAGATGCAGTACGAAAAAGTGCCGCTTTTCCAATCGGACAAAGTCGTGGAGGATTCGTTGCGCGGCGTGAGCCGCATGCGCATAAAAAAGGGCCTTTTCGAGAGTCACGACCATTTCGACGGCCGCGTGGCGGCCCTGCGCGCGCACAAGGCCGAACTGCGACGCGACTATCGTTACCGTCAGCGCGAAATAGAGCGCAAGATCGACGCCGTGACGGCACGTCAGGACGCCGAGCGCGAGAATCAAAAAAAGTTGCGCAAAAGATATGAAGATTTCCTTAAACTCATTAACTTTGTAAATTATATCGAGGAGGACTCTTTCTGGCGTGCCGAGATAGTGCAGATCGTGGTCTCGACCATGAGCAGCGGCGATCCCGAAATAGAGTTCGTGCCCCGCGCGGGCGACCATACGGTGCTGCTCGGGTCGCTCGACGATGTGGACGAGAAGCTGGAGCGACTGCTCGCGTTCTACGAAAACGGCCTGCGCAACATAGGCTGGGAGAATTTCCGCACCATATCGGTGAAGTACAAGGGGCAGGTGGTGTGTACCAAATGAGTCGCCGAGAGGCGGCGCGGCATGCGTTTTGACTTTACGCGAGGAGTCGCAATGCAACAGAAGAAAAATAAATAAAACGAGGATAGCAGTGGATAACAGAAGTTACATCGTGGCGGTGGACGTGGGATCATCGGAAGTGGTGGTCGCCGTCGGATCGCCGGACGAAGGGGGCGTGCTCGAAATATTGACCGTCGTTTCGGAGCCTACCGACGGGGTGTCGGCCGGTTTGGTGGACAACAGCAAATCGGTGGGTCAGGCCTTGCGCCGCGCCCGCGAGAGGGCCGAGCAGGAGGCCCGAATAGCCATAACCGATGCCTACGTGGGCATTTCGGGCAAGTTCGTGCGCTGTGCCCGCTACACCGACCACGTCTTCGTCGAGGATGTGGAGAACTGCATCTCGCAGCGCGACGTGAACGCCCTGACGGAGCGCATGCGCAACGTGAAGGCGGCCGACGGCGAGGTGATAATGGACATGTTCCCGCTCAACTACAAAAGCGATGCGGGCGCTGAGATGAAGAATCCCGTGGGCTGTTACAGCAAGCAGCTCTCGTCGACCTACAACTTCATCCTCTGCGAGCACATGGCCAAGGACCGCCTGCGCCGCGTCTTTCTCGATGCGGGCATAAAGATCCGCGGCATGTTCGCCAATGCGGCCGTCATGGCCGATTCGGTGGTCTCGACCGACGAGAGGGAGGAGGGCGTTGCCGTGGTCGACATCGGCGGCGGCGTTACCGACGTGGCCGTCTACTACGGCGGCGCGCTGCGCTACATAGCCTCGATCCCCATAGGCGGCTCGGCGGTGAATGCCGACATACGGGCCTACGGCATCCCCGAGAAGCAGGTGGAGAAGCTCAAGAAACGTTACGGTACGGCGGTGGTCGATCTCACCCCCGACGACATCATACAGGTGCGCAACAGCAGCCGTTCGCTCAAATCGATACTGCGACTCAATCTGGCGGCCGTCATCGAGGCGCGCATGACCGACGTGGCGGAGTACGTGTGGAACGAGATCCGCGATGCGGGCTTCGGCAAGAAGCTCTCGGCGGGTATCGTGCTCACGGGCGGCGGTGCGGGCCTGAAGAATATCGACGAGCTGTTCCGCCGCGTGACGGGGCAGGAGGTGCGCGTGGCGTGTGCCGAGATGGGCATTGCCACCGAGTCGCTGGAGAAGGTCGCCTCGCCCGCATCGACGGTGGCGGTGTCGCTGCTGCTGCGCGGTGCGCAGACGGGAGCGTGCCCCGTGGGTGTGTTCCGCGTCGAGGAGCCCGTGAAGACGGAGGAGCCTGCCGCTGCCGAGGAGCCCGCTACGGTGAACGACCGTTACGGAGCGGTGCGCGAAGCGGCGAAAGGTCCCGCCGCGGCTGGTGCGTCCAAAGCCGAGACCCCGAAACCGATGGAGACGGAGTCTGCCAAGTCGGACGATTACGACGATGAGGGCGACGACGACATATCGACGGGCGGCGGATGGTTCTCGAACATCTTCGGCAAGGTGCGCGAGGCTTTCGACGACGCGTTCAAGAAGCCCGACGACGATGGCGACGGCGAGTGGTGATAACGATTAATGAATTAGTCAGATGGAGGATTTGATGAATGAACTCACGATGCCCAAGCAGGCATCTTCCATAATAACCGTGATCGGCGTGGGCGGAGCGGGCGGCAATGCCGTCAACCACATGTGGAACACGGGTATAAAAGGCGTGAACTTTCTGGTGTGCAACACCGACCAGAAAGCGATGGACAACTCGCCCGTGAAGGACAAGATACGTTTGGGACAGGACGGTCTGGGCGCGGGCAACGACCCCGAGCGCGGTCGCGAGGCGGCCGTGGAGTCGCTCGACCAGATAAAGCAATACATCGAGGCGTCGGGAACCCGCATGGTATTCATCACCGCGGGAATGGGCGGCGGAACGGGCACGGGGGCCTCGCCCGTCATAGCCAAGATGGCCCACGAGATGGGGCTGCTCACGGTGGCCAATGTCACCTCGCCCCTCGGCATCGAGGGTCCCGCCCGTATCGATCAAGCCATGAAGGGTATCGAGGAGCTGCGCAAATACGCCGACTCGCTGCTGGTGATCAACAACGACAGCATTCGCGAGATGTACGGCAAACTGTCGCTTCCGCAGGCTTTCCGCAAGGCCGACGACATTCTGGCCGCCGCGACGAAGGGCATAGCCGAGATCATCACCGTCGAGAGCGCCTACATACGCGTCGACTTCGCCGATCTGGAGCGCGTGATGCGCGGCAGCGGACGCGCCCACATGGGCGTGGCTTCGGCCGAGGGCGAGGGCCGCGCGTTGGAGGCGGCACGTCGTTCGCTCTGCTCGCCGCTGCTGGACAGCAACCTGATATCGGGAGCGAAAAATATCCTCATAAACATCTCGGCGGCCGACATAGAGACTGTCAGCTACGACGAGACGATGGAGATACTCAACTATATCCAGAGCTACGCCAGCTACAAGGACGAGGAGGGCGTGGAGCACCGTGCCAACCTCATCTGGGGTGCGAGTTCCAAGCCGATGCCCGAGACCGTTTTGGAGGTGGTGGTGGTGGCCACGGGTTTCGAGGACGACGAGCCCGTCATACGTCAGAACTCGCCTTTCGTGCAGCCCGTTCCGATCGACATAAAGCCGCTGGATGACGACGAGGAGGACACGATCGTCGGTGTCGGCATGATTTCGCCCGCGAGCTCTTCGCGGGACGCCGCCCCGCAGGCGCGGCATGCTTCGTCGCCCGCGGTGCTCGACCGCAAGCCGTCGAAATACAGCAACATCGAGGTCGATATCCGCACCCCTGCGTTCAAGCGCCGCAACGTGATGTTCGTCATCGAGCAGAACGACGGCGTGACGCGTCGCAAGGAGGTGCTGCGCGAGGATCCTGCCGACAGCTCGGTCGAGACGAAGAAGGGATACGACAACCATCTGTTCTGACGCGCGGCGGGGCGGTTGCTATTCGTGAGAGTCGCGCGGGCCGCGGCCTCGCTCTGCGAAGACGCGGAGGTCGTCCGCTTCCGGCATGCTTCGGCATGGGAGAGTGCTCGCCGCAGTCGGTCGGAAGAGGCTCGCTCGCGGCGGGGCCGCGTAAGCGGGAGGGATAATGTAAAGAATATCGGTATTTGGAAGGTTTGGGTATAATATATTCGGGATTCAGTCTGCATGCCGCCGTGCTGCTGGCTGTGACGCTCGTGCTGCTTATGATCTCGGCGCTGGTGTCGGGCTCCGAAGTGGCGTTCTTTTCTCTCACGCCGCGCGATTTGCAGGAGATGAAGGAGAATCCCGATGCGCGCAACCGTTCGATCCTGCGCATGCTGTCGGACGTCGACAGTCTGTTGGCCACCATTCTGGTGACCAACAATCTGGTGAACATCTGCATCGTCATCCTCACCTCGAACATAATGAACGAACTCTTCGTCTTCACGCGGTTCGAGTTCCTGTTCAAAACGGTGCTGGTCACGTTCCTGCTGCTGCTGTTCGGCGAGATACTGCCGAAAGTCTTTTCGCAGGGCAATCCCCGCGGATTCGCCCGCATGGTGGTATTCCCGATCCGTGTGTTCGAATGGATATGCTATCCCCTTTCGTACGTGCTGGTGCGCACGGGCGGCCGAATCAGCCGTCTGGCGTCGCGCAACGCCGAGATATCGATGGAGGAGCTGGCCGACGCCGTCGATCTGGCGCGCGGCTCGTCGCGTGAGGAGCACCAGATGCTGTCGGGCATAGTGAGCTTCGTCAATACCGAGGTCGAGGAGATCATGCGCCCGCGCATAGACATCACCGCGCTCGACATAAAGGCGACCTACGAGCAGGTGAAGAGCGTCATAATCGACTCGGGCTACTCGCGCATCCCCGTCTGCGACGAGGATCTCGACAATATCAAGGGCGCGCTTTATGTGAAAGATCTGTTGCGCTACATCAACTGCGGCGACGAATTCGGCTGGCAGCAATTATTGCGCAAGATATATTTCGTGCCCAAGCACAAGAAGATCGACGATCTGCTGCGCGAGTTTCAGGAGAACAAGATACACGTGGCCATTGTGGTCGACGAGTACGGCGCCACGCAGGGACTCGTGTCGCTGGAGGATATACTCGAAGAGGTGGTGGGCGAGATTTCCGACGAGAGCGACGAGGACGAGTCGTTCTACGAGCGTCTGAACGACAACACCTATCTGTTCGACGGCAAGACGCACATAGTCGATTTCGAACGCGTGATAGATGCGGGCGAGGATATCTTCGCCGACGTGCAGGGCCGCGCCGAGACGCTGGCGGGCCTGATGCTCGAACTGCGCCGCGACCTGCTGAAGAAGGGCGACATGGTGGAGGCGCACGGCATACGCCTCACGGTGCATAAGATGGACGGCCGCAGGGTCGACAAGATAAAAGTGGTCGTCGGCCGCACGGAGGGCAATGAGTAGCGATCGCCGAATCGTTGTCCGTGACGGCGCGGGGCTGCTGGCCGTCGATGTCATTCCGTCGGAGGCGGAGGCCGTCGCGCGGGCCGATGCCGAGGATCTGTCGGCCGTCGTGGGGTTCGCCGCGGGCCGCCGCACGGAGCGTCTGGCATGGCGCAGAGTGTTGCGCGAGGTGCTGGAGGAGCATTTCGGCTGTACGTTTCCCCACGGGCTGCGGATAGAGTACTCCGCGGCGGGTGCGCCGAGTCTCAAGGATTTTCCCTCGTTGAACATAAGCGTTTCGCACTGCCGCGACATGGTCGCGGTGGCGGTCTCGCATGTCGGTCCGACGGTCGGGAGCGGGCTGTGCCGCGGAGCGTGCGGCGTGGATATCGAGCGTGCGGATCGTAGTTTCGAACGTGCCGCGCCACGCTACATCACGGCCGAGGAGCGGACATTGTCATCCGATCCGCGTCTGCCTGCCGCGGTGTGGTGCGCTAAGGAGTGCCTTTTCAAGATGCGGGGACGCAAGGGACTCGATCTGTTGCGCGACATTGCGGTCACGCGGATCGACTTCGCTGCGGGCATCGTTTCGGGGCGGGTCGCAGGCGATGCCGCGATCGATATGCGCATGTTCTTTCCCGACGAAAATCATTTGGTCGTATTCCATATCTGAGCATCCGCCGTCCGAAACGATTTCGCCTCGGCGGATCGGACTACATGTCGCCGCGCCGTTTCGGCCGTCGCTGCGGATCGGTCGTGGGGCCGTTTATGCGCAGACGCCCCGTATCGTCGACATAAATACGGTCGATGCAGGTCACTCGGTCCCACGAGGGGCGCTCGCCGTTAGGATCGGCATGGCGGTGGTAGACGATGAATGTTTCGCTGCCGTCGGGCGACTCGACTATCGAGTTGTGCCCGGGTGACGAGATGCCCGCCGCGAGATCGGTGGTCATCAGCGGATTGTCTTCCGACTTCGTCCACGGACCGAGCGGCGACGGAGCGGTAGAGACGCCCACGCCATAGTACTCGTACCCCGTGTCGTTGGCCGAGTAGGTCATATAGTAGGTGTCGCCGTGCTTGAACACGAACGGCCCCTCGTTGCAGCGGTTCACCTCGCTGCGGACCAGCTCCCACGGCTGCGAGGCTTTCGAAATGAGTATCGGCTCGCCGTCGAAGCCCGACAGATCATCTTTCAGTCGCACGGCATAGATCTCGCCGAACGCATAGCCGTCGCGATGGCCGTTGCACGAATAATATAGGTAAGGCGTGGCGCGAGGGTCGTCGTCGACGAAGATGTGGCAGTCGATGGCCGAGTACTCGGGTGCGAACCACGGCGTGCGAAAGTCGCGGAACGGGCCGTCGGGGGTGTCGCTCACGGCAAGGCAGGTGAGCAGGATGCCGCGCACAGGGTCGGCGCAGCTGTACGTCATGTAGAAACGGCCGCGGTAGTACTTCACCTCGGGGGCCCAGAAACAGTCGGTGCCGAAGTGGTCGGCAGGGCGCTTGTAGAGCGTGCCGCCGCGGCTCCACGTCACCAGATCGGGCGACGTATAGTAGTCGAACCCGTCGTTGCCCGTGGTGCCTGTCAGGTAATACATGCCTTCGTGCTTGTATACGAAAGGATCGGCTATGCGCAGCGTGTCGCCCTCAGTCGTCTTCAGCGGGTTGACATACGTGCTCTTCGTGTCTTTCATGCCTTTCGTGCTTCCGCATCCCGTCGCGGCCAATACGGCCGCGAACAGGAGGGCCGATATGAACGGTAGTTTTTTCATTTTCGCAAAAAATTTATTCTTTCGGTCGGCGGGGCGCTTGTTGAGCGTGCCGCCTCGATCATTACGCCTGAAAACTGCGCCGCAGATAAATTCATAGCCCAAGTTCGGGCGGCAGCCTGCGGGGACCGCGACGTGAGCTTTCGCGAACGATGGCGGGCCTCCGCTGTCGGGAGGCTGCGGCCCGCGCAGTTCTGACGAACTGCAAGAACGCGTCCCGTCATTCCGCATTTTGCAACTCGCGCCGCCGTCGGCGAACAGCATACAGATACCCCAAAAACATCTGTCCGAGATGCCGATCCTCGCTTATGTCTCGGTGGTATGACGCAGTATGTTACAGTCCGCAGGACTGTGCGGGCCGCAGCCTCGCCGCGCGGAGGCCCGCTATTCGCATTCGCTCATTCATGCGGTCCCCGCAGGCTGCGCCCCGAAAACATTTCCGTCATTATGTCTGCGGTTCGAAGATCCGCGCAGTTCGCCGCCGCCACACTGCGGCGGACTGCTGACGCATTCCGCCCGCCGTCGACGATTCCCGTTCGGGTTCCGCGAAAATACTCATTAATTATCGCTCTGCCAAGCGCAGTGTCGGCACGTATATCGCAAAGATCATTTTGCGAACAACATCGGCGCGAACTCCGACAGATAGATGCGCCAGTTGCGCCATATGTGGCCGCCGTCGCTCTCGCGGTAAACATACGGGAAGCCGATCGAATCGAGGTACTTCATGTAGTCGCGATTGGCCTGATAGAGGAAATCGGTGTTGCCGCACGCGATCCAGTAGAGCTTGAAGCCCTTGTCACGCTGCGCAGCCAGACTCGCCGCCACCTCGGGATCCTCGACGTTGCGCACGGCCGCCGAGAACAGACCCACGTAGTCGAACTTGTCGGGATACATGCGCGATATGTTGAACGAGTGTCCGCCGCCCATCGACAGACCCGCCACGGCGCGCGCCTCCTTCTTGCGGATGGTGCGGTAGTTGCGTTCGATGTACGTCATCACGTCGCCGAAAGCCTCCTCGAACGATTTCTGCGACGGGTCGAACTTCATGGCGGGCTGCGCCATGCCTGCCGCCGATTCGCCCGGGGCAGCCTGCTGCCACGGATTGCCGTTGGTCATGACGACGATCATCGGACGGCACCGCCCCTCGGCTATGAGGTTGTCCATGATCTGCGACGTGCGGCCCAGCGTCATCCACGCCTCCTCGTCGCCGCCCGCGCCGTGAAGCAGGTAAAGCACGGGGTATTTCTCCTTGCCATGCTCGTAACCCGCGGGGGTGTAGACGGTCATGCGGCGCTGCTTGCCAAGCGTGGGGCTGTCGTACCAGCAGCGCTTCACGCTGCCGTGAGGCACGTCGTTCACCTTGTAGAGGTCGCCCCGGTCGCCGTCGACGATCAGGATGTTCATCACCGAGGCCACGTCGCGGTTGATGTAGACGTTCGACGGGTCGCACATCCTCACGCCGTCGACGACGAAAGTGTAGCTGTAAAGCTCCGAGCGCAGGGGCGGCGTGGTGAACTCCCACAGGCCTTGTTCGTTGCGAGTCATCTCGCCGAAGCCTATGTCCTTGCCCTCGCGGGTGGTGAAGTCGCCCGCCACGATCGCCTTGCGCGTTTCGGGAGCATTGAGGTGGAACGTGACGCTGCCGTCGTCGTTGATCTGAGGCGATACGACTGCGGCGCGGCTCCACAGAGCCTGCTGTGCCTGCGCGGCGAGGCATGCGAACGCAATCGCCGCGAACGATATGAAGAGCCTTTTCATGATGAATGGGTTTTAGGTAACACGCACCCAAGTTAGCGAATAAATTCGCGATATGCAAGCGATCTCGGCGAAAACAGCCTTTGCGCGAGCCGCAGACGACGCGGGGCGTTTTCACCGCCAAGTGTTCGTCCCTGCGATATTTGCAAAATAGAGAGATAGGTTTTAACTTTGCCGAACAATAAAAATCATATCGAATTATGAAACACGCTTATGTATTCCCCGGTCAGGGAGCCCAGTTCTCGGGCATGGGAAAAGATCTATACGAAAACAACGCTTCGGCCAAGGCGCTTTTCGAGAAGGCCGACGAGATCCTCGGATTCTGCATCACCGACATCATGTTCGGCGGCACGGCCGACGAACTCAAGCAGACCAAGGTGACGCAGCCCGCCGTATTCCTCCATTCGGTCATTCTGGCCAAGGTGCTGGGCGTGAAGCCCGACGCGGTGGCGGGACACTCGCTCGGCGAGTTCTCGGCACTCGTGGTTTCGGGCGCCGTGTCGTTCGAGGACGGCTTGCGTCTGGTTTCGAAGCGTGCCATGGCCATGCAGAAGTGCTGCGAGAACCGCCCGGGCGGCATGGCGGCCATTCTGGGTCTGGACGACGCCGTGGTGGAGCAGGTTTGCGCCGATATCGACGGCGTGGTCGTCGCGGCCAACTACAACTGCCCCGGGCAGCTGGTGATATCGGGTGCCGACGAGGCTGTGGATGCCGCTTGCGCGCGTCTGAAGGAGGCGGGAGCACGCCGCGCTCTGCGTCTGCCCGTGGGCGGTGCGTTCCACTCGCCCCTGATGGAGGATGCCCGCGCCGAGCTGGAGCAGGCCATCGCCGAGGTGGAGTTCCGCACCCCCGTATGCCCCATCTACCAGAATGTGGACGCAATGCCGCAGACCGATCCCGAGAAGATCAAGGCCAACCTCATAGCGCAGCTCACCGCCCCCGTGCGCTGGACGCAGATCGTCCGCAATATGATTGCCGACGGCGTGACCGAATTTACCGAGCTGGGCCCGGGCAACGTGCTTCAGGGTCTTATCAAGAAGGTGGACGCCGAAGCCGCGGTGGAGTCGAAAGCCGCAATGTAAAGAGTGTTCGCCCTATTTGTCGCCGCCTGCGCCGTTTTACGCAAAAACTTCGTATATTTGCGGACGGTTGGCCGCCGCGTGAGCGCGGAGGCCCGCAGACGGGACGCGATTGATTCATTAACTTACACAATAAAAACACAATTATGGTATCTTACAAAGATCTGGGTCTTGTGAACACCCGCGAGATGTTCAAGAAGGCAATCGACGGAGGTTATGCCATTCCGGCATTCAACTTCAACAACATGGAGCAGATGCAGGCCATCATCTCGGCTTGCGTCGAGGTTTCGTCGCCCGTTATTCTTCAGGTGTCGTCGGGTGCGCGCAAGTACGCCAACCAGACCCTGCTGCGTTACATGGCGCAGGGCGCGGTAGAGTATGCCAAGGAGCTGGGCAAGAACATTCCCATCTGCCTGCACCTCGACCACGGAAACTCGTTCGAGCTGTGCAAGAGCTGCATCGACATGGGCTTCTCGTCGGTGATGATCGACGGTTCGCACCTGCCCTACGAAGAGAACGTGGCTCTCACCAAGCAGGTCGTGGAGTACGCACACCAGTTCGACGTTACGGTCGAGGGTGAGCTGGGCGTACTGGCAGGCGTGGAGGACGAGGTTTCGGCCGAGCACCACACCTACACCCGCCCCGAGGAGGTCGTCGACTTCGTAAGCAAGACGGGCGTGGATTCGCTCGCCATCTCGATCGGCACCTCGCACGGTGCCAACAAGTTCAAGCCCGAGCAGTGCACCCGCAATGCCGACGGTATTCTGGTTCCGCCCCCATTGCGTTTCGACATCCTCGCCGAGATCGAGAAGCAGCTCCCGGGATTCCCCATCGTACTGCACGGATCGTCGTCGGTACCTCAGGAGTACGTGAAGATCATCAACACCCACGGCGGTGCCCTGAAGGATGCCGTAGGTATCCCCGAGGAGCAGCTCCGTCAGGCAGCCAAGAGCGCCGTTTGCAAGATCAACATCGACTCGGACGGCCGTCTGGCCATGACCGCAGCCGTTCGCAAGGTGTTCGTGGACAGCCCCGCAGAGTTCGACCCCCGCAAGTATCTGGGTCCCGCCCGCGACGAGTTGAAGAAGCTCTACATGCACAAGTGCGAGAACGTTCTCGGTTCGGCAGGCAAGGCCTAATCGCGACGACGTTGCATATAAACCGACGGCGGCTGTCCTTTCGAAAGGACAGCCGCCGTTTTTATGTCGACGAGCCGTAACGACCGCGGACGCGCAGGTGCCGTTACAGACTTTCGAGCATGCGTTTCAATACCACCGTGGCCGAGATCTCGCGGTTGGCGGCCTCGGGAATTACGATCGATCGCGGACTCTCGATCACCTCGTCGGTCACGATCATGTTGCGCCGCACGGGGAGGCAGTGCATGAAACGGGCGTTGTTGGTCACGGCCATCTGACGACTGCTCACGGTCCAGCTCATATCCTTGCTCAACACTTTGCCGTAATCGTCGGGACGCGTGACGCCCGGGCAGCTCCAGTTCTTGGCATAGACGAAATCGGCCCCCTCGAACGCTTTCATCTGGTCGTACTCCACGCGCGCGTCGCCCGCGAACATGGGATCGAGCTCGTAGCCCTCGGGGTGGGTTATGACGAAATCGACGTCGGCGGCGTTCATCCACTCGGCGAACGAGTTGGGAACGGCCTGCGGCAGCGCCTTGGGATGCGGCGCCCATGTCATCACCACCTTGGGGCGCTTGCGCTCCTTGTACTCCTCGATGGTGATCAGGTCGGCGAAGCTCTGCAACGGGTGCACCGTAGCGCTCTCCATGAAAAATACGGGGCGGCCCGAGTAGCGGATGAACTGGTCGAGAATCTTCTCGTTGTAGTCGTCCTCGCGGCTCTCGAAGCGGGCGAACGAACGAACGCCGATCAGGTCGCAATAGCTGCCCATGACGGGGATGGCTTCGAGCAGGTGCTCGCCCTTGTCGCCGTCCATTATCACGCCGCGCTCGGTTTCGAGCTTCCATGCGCCTTGGTTCACGTCGAGCACGATGACGTTCATCCCGAGGTTCATGGCCGCTTTCTGGGTGCTGAGGCGAGTACGCAGGCTGTTGTTGAAGAATATGAGCAGCGCGGTGCGGTTGCGGCCCAGATCCTGATACTTGAATCGGTCGGCCTTGATCTCGAAAGCCTCGCGCAGGGCGGCGTCGAGATTGCCGATGTCCTTTACGCTTTTGAAAATTTTCATGACTGTATGTTTTTATCGTTTGAGTCGTTAGGGCGAAGTGCGTGGCGGCGGCCGCGAAAAACAAAAGCGCATACAGCCGTCACCATACACGCTCCACCCCGTTCGGGGCTGCCTTCTCACACTTCAAGGCGTAGCTCCACCGCGACTCGAACGCGAATTTAGGGTTTAGGAAACCCTCGTTCTATCCCTTGAACTATGGAGCCTTGTCCGCCGTCCGTCGGGTACGGCGACGACAAAGGTAAGAATTTAATGCTTATTCGCAAAAATACCCGTCGATATTTCGGTATCGCCGCGGCCTATCTTCGCGTGCGGCGCGAGGACGAGAGCGGCTATCGGAACGATATTCTTATGCCCATGTTGAGGTTGAAGTTGAAGGGACGCTTGGAGTACACGGTCTCCGTATCGCTGCCGTTGTCGAAGTAGTAGCCCACACCCGGCTCGACATAGAATCCCGTGCGCGGCGATATGTCGAATTGCAGTCCCGCGGCCGCGGCCACCGACCACTGCAACGGATCGACGCCTATGCTTCGGCGCTCGTGCGATTCGTCGTGCCCGCGGAGCACATAGCGGGTCTTCGCATGCCCCGCTATGCACTTTTCGACGCTCGCGCCGCCCGAGAGATAGAACGACAGCCGTTTGCCCGACCATACGTTCCACACCAAGTTGACGGGGATGCCCATGTAGTGCAGGGTGCGGTCCTCGTCGTAATAGCACTCCTCGCCGCCCGAGGAGAGGCTCGACGCGAGCAGGGTGTAGGTGAGGCCGCTCTCGATGCCGATCGAGGGGGTGATCATGCGGCGCAACGAAAATCCGAATTTCAACGGACTGCGATGTTTTATTTCGGTGTCGACGGGCGCATTGCGGTTGTAGAGCATGACGACGGTCAGCGGGTCCGCCAACGGATCGGCATGCTCGGCGACATGCCGATACCGATCGGCACTGACCATCACCGAGCCGTTGGCCGAGTGGTGCGAGTCGGACGAACCCGCGAGCCCCGACAAATATATGTCGGCCGTCAGCTTGCCTTTCGCGGTTTTGCCCGTCGGTACGTTTGCGGCGTATGTTCGGCGGTGGCGTGCGGCCGTTTCGGGTGTGTCGTTCCGAGCCTTGCGCCGATCGTTCGTGTCGGGATCGGAGTGCTTTACCGACTTATTTTTTGCGTTATCGGCAGTATTCACGGCATCGTCGGCGGATGCCTCGTCGGCGCGCATCTCGGCCGCGGGGATCGCGGTTTCGGGCATGAACGCACCGCCCGCATCGTGCCGCGGCTGCGACGTTCGGCGCGCGAACGCGATCATGCCCCTCTCCGCCGTTTCGGGCGATACGGCATCCGATGCCTCGGCGACGAGAGCGGGGGCATCGTCGACGACCTCGGGTCCCGTCGCCGAGGCCATGAGATCGGGTGCGGGCGCGACGTCGTGCGACAGACGACGGTAACCCAGCGTCAGGGCGACGGCGAGTGCGGCGGCGACGGCCGAGCGGCGCACCCACAATGCGACGGCGTTGCGCCGCGGTACCGCCGATGCGGCGGCGCGTTTCAGCTCGCGGGCTATGTCGTCCCACAAATTTTCGGGGGCAGGCTCGCGATAATCGGCCATTCGGTCGCGCAGATCATTCAGCCATTTGTCATTCATATCGTCGGTTTGTGCGTTCATATTCTCGGATGAGTTTCGCCAGCATGTTTTTGGCGCGGTGGAGCTGCGATGCCGACGAGCTCTCGGCTATGCCAAGCATGTCGGCTATTTCGCGGTGGCTTCGGTTTTCGAAGACGTAAAGGTTGAAAACCGTTCGGTAACCCGTCGGCAGGCCGCGGATAAGGTCGTGTATGACCGATTGAGGAATGTCGATCGGAGGCGGATCGTCGTCGTCCGCCACGTCGGGCGGATCGTGATCGAGCAGCGGGACGTCGAACCGCTCGCGCCGCTTCAAGCTCTTGAGGGCCTCGTTGACCGCTATGCGCGTCATCCATGCGCGGAGCGACCCCGCGCCTCGATATTCGAACTTCGCAACGGCCGAAAATATCTTTACGAAACTCTCCTGCAACACGTCGCGCATTCGGTTGCGGTCGGGGATGTAACGCGAAACGACCGCGGTCATGTAATCCGCATAACGAACGTACAGCTCCTTCATAGCGGCGGAGTTGCCGGCGCGAACGAGCTGTACGAGTTCCGTTTCGTCGATGTTTTCGGTTCGGGTCATAATCGGTTGCGGGACGCGGGGAGACGTATGCCGACTTTGACATTCGGCTGCCTGCGCCTGACTTTCGGCCGTCGGTTTCTCGGGCGGCCGAAGCGGAGTGTTTGCAAATTTAATCTTTTATCGCGATTCGAGGTCGTAAAAATGAGCGAAACATTCGTTTTCCGACCGTCGCCCTCCCCGCTTGGGGCGGCCGTGCCGATGGTGCGGGGCGGAGTCGCGTCGCTATCGCAGCCCCATTTCGGGTCGGATCTCGGCTATTCCCGCGCCCTCGGTCGTGGTCTCGCGGGTGCGATAATCGAATTCCGTCGATTTGGGTCCCGAGAACGATTGCCACGTGAGCTTGAGCTTCACCGTTTGGCCTTGGGTGTCGGGCAGTCCGTCGAGTCGGAACGCCACGATGCCGTCGCCCCAGATGCGCTGCCCGTCGCCGTTGGTGTCGTGACGGAACTGTACCTCGTAGGGATCGTCGTCATTGACGCCCGTCACGAGATTGACCAGATGAGGCGTGAGGTTGTTGCCCTCCCATTTGGTGCGGAAGCGCAGGGTAAGATAGCCGTCCTCGGCGATGGTCACCCAGTCGCGCACGATCTCCACGGGATCCTGCTGCGTCAGCCCCTCGGCTTCGGCCTCGGCGACGGTGATGGTCGGCTTGGTGAGAATGCTGTCGATCCAGTTGACGTACACCAGCTGATCGTAATTCTCGCTCTTCTGCTGAAGACGGGTGTAGTTGGTCAATGCGCGCACCTCCTTGTCGCCGAAGGGCGACCCTTGCATGTTGGCGGGCTGGAGCGTGGTATCGTCGTCGAGCTGCATGTAGAACGACTGTGCATCGACGGGCTTCACCGTTACCAGCGCATTGGGATACAGGTACCAATACCCGTCGTCGTTGTCGTCGTCGCACGCGACGAATCCGCCGAGTGCGAGCAGGGTAGCCAAGCCCCAAAGGATTGATTTCGTCTTTTTCATCTTGTTTTGTTTTTTTGAAAGTTGTTTTTTTCGTTTGTCTCTGTCCGTTAAATCGCGGAATGCCGAAACCTTGCATGGTCAATGCAAAAATTCCCGCATTTTTTGTTTTGCGGGGTGTAAAATTATGTCCGACCGTGAAATGACGATCGAGAGCGGGCGCATGTGTACGGCCCGTGCGGTGTTTTATTGCGTCATGCTGCCGAGTTGCGAGGCGAGGATCGGCTGCTGTTCGCCGACGGCGGTCGGAATGCGACAGCAGTCCGCCGCAAGGGGCGGCGGCGAACTGCGCGGCTC
>CAYMIH010000009.1:0-57239 GCA_964390585.1 uncultured Alistipes sp. | reverse complement strand
GACTGCTGACGCATTCCGACCGCCGTCGGCGAACAACAATAGCATGACGCAATATATTGCAGTCCGCAGGACTGCGCGGGCCGCAGCCTCGCCCCGCGGAGGCCCGCAACTCGTTATGCACTCGTTCGCGGTCTCCGCAGGCTGTGACCCGAATATATTATAATGTAGGTATGCAACTCGTAATCCGAAAACGCTCCCATTATTCCATACAACATGCGCCGACCTGCCCCGCGGCATGCCATGCACTTAAATAAATGCGTCCGATTTTGAATCATGGAACGATTGTAGTATCTTTGTTAGCCACACAATAACCTTTTTCCGCCATGAAACAGGAGTTCAGATTCTCGTTCGACCGCTACGATTCGGTCGATTCGCTGCCCGAGGCCGACCGCCATCTGGTCGGGGCCGCCATGAAAGCCACGGCGAACTCGTTCGCCCCCTACTCCCGCTTCCGCGTGGGCGCGGCGGCACGTCTGGCCAGCGGCCGCATCGTTACGGGCTCGAACATCGAGAGCGAAGTTTTCCCATCGGGACTCTGCGCCGAACGCACGCTGCTCTACCACTGTCAGGCCAACCACGCCGACGATCCCATAACGGCGCTGGCCATAGCCTCCGACCCCTCGCCGCGCGAGTGCTACCCCTGCGGCGGCTGCCGTCAGACGATTCTCGACACCGAACGGCGACAACGGCGTCCCATACGCATAATAATGGCAGGCGGAGGCACTGCGTCGGCCGTCGATTCGGCCGAAAGGCTCCTGCCCTTTACATTCGAACTATAACCCGAAGAGATGTTCAAACCCGAAGACATTCTTTATGAAGACAACCATCTGATGGTGGTCAACAAGCATTGCGGCGATCTGGTGCAGCCCGACCGCGACACCGACGACGCCCTGGAGACCGAGATAAAGGCCATGATAAAGGTGCGCGACCACAAGCCCGGGGAGGTGTTCCTCGGCGTGGTGCACCGCATCGACCGTCCCGTGAGCGGCGCGGTGCTGTTCGCCAAGACCTCGAAAGCGTTGGCACGCCTGAACGAGATGATCCGCGACGGCGCCATCCGCAAGACCTACTGGGCGCTCACCGAAGCGGCCCCCGACCCTGCGGAGGGACGGCTTACGCACTACATCGTGCGCGACGGACGCACCAACCGCTCGCGCGCTTTCGACGCACCCAAGCCCGACGGCAAACGCGCCGTGCTCGACTACCGCATAGCGGGCAGCGGCACGCGCTACACGTTGGTAGAGGTGGAGCTCCTCACGGGCCGCCACCACCAGATACGCGCCCAGCTCTCGAAGATCGGCTGCCCGATAAAGGGCGACCTGAAATACGGCGCGCGCCGTTCGAATCCCGACGGCGGCATATCGCTCCACTCGCGCAGGGTGGAGTTCGTGCACCCCGTGCGCAAGGAACCCGTGTCGGTGACAGCTCCCGTGCCCGCGGGCGACAACCTGTGGGCCGTATTCGAAAACTTGTAACCCAATGAGACTGCTTATACAGAGAGTGCGGCATGCGTCGGTCGAGATCGACGGCCGCGAGCATTCGCGCATAGGCCGCGGACTGCTGGTTCTGGTCGGGATCGAGGAGGCCGACGGGCAGGAGGATATCGACTGGCTCGCGGGCAAGTTGCTCCGCCTGCGCATATTCGACGACGAGAAGGGCGTGATGAATCTCGACGTGGGGCAGGTCGGCGGCGAGGTGATGATCGTGAGCCAGTTCACGCTCTTCGCCTCGACGCGCAAGGGCAACCGTCCGTCGTATATCCGCTCGGCTCCAGAAGCGGTGTCGCGGCCGCTCTACTGCCGCTTCGTCGAGGCGGTGGCGAGCGCCTCGGGCCGCATGCCCGCCACGGGAATCTTCGGCGCCGACATGAAGATAGAGCTGGTGAACGACGGTCCCGTAACCATCTGGATGGATTCGAAGAATAGAGAGTAACACCTTTTCGACAGTCCGAAGGACTGCGCGGGCCGTAGCCTCGCCCCCGCGGAGGCCCGCGATTCGCACAGGCTCATTCGGCGGACCACCGCAGGCTACGGCCGCTCCGCCGCATGGGAATCGGGAAGGTTTACCGCAGACATTATAATCCTGACTTACAGCATGAGAAGAAGAACCCGCAAGATGAGCAACCGCCACCCCGTGGTCTATCTGGCCATAATCGCGGCGGCCGCACTGCTCAATTTCATATACGACAACTACGCTCCGCAGCCGTCGGAGACTACAACAAATAACCCCGCAGCCGAGAGCCCCGCAGCTCCCGCGGCAAAGGCGACAGCCACCGACCAAACGGTCCCCGCCCATGCGGCTCCCGTACCCGCAAACGTCTATCGCACGGGGTGGCCCGAGCTGCCCGCCGAGCGTGCGGACGACGACCTATACTACACCCGCCACCTCTTCGACGCTGCCGCCGACGGCACACCTGCGGTGCGCAACTATTCGTCGTGTTACAGCCGCCGCCACCGCTGTCCCGTGTGGGTCGCCGCGCCGCTGCACCCCTCCTATCGCGACGAGGCGCGCCGCTCGGACCGCTTCCGCTTCGACCCTACGCTTCCCGTCGACATACAGCCACTGCTGCGCAGCTCCTACGGCGACTACACGCGCGGCCATCTGCTCGGCTCGGCCGAACGCACCGTGTCGGGCGAGGCCAACGCGCAGACTTTCTACGCCTCGAACATCGCGCCGCAGATAGGCCGCGGATTCAACGCCGCAAACGGAGCATGGAACAACCTCGAAATATTCGTCGACCGTCAGGTCTGCGCCGACACGCTCTACGTGGTCACGGGGTGCCTTTTCGACGACTACACCGACGCGGGCGGCCGCACGGTCGAAGCCTCGGCCACGCGCAACAAGAACGACGACGCTGTGGTGGCCGTACCCACGGCATATTATAAGGTGCTGCTCCGCACCCGCGCGGGCGACACGGGCCGCCGCGTCGCCGACTGCAAGAGCGCGGAACTGAAGTGCGCGGCATTCGTGGTGGGCCACTACGACGCCAAGGGTCGAAAACCCTCGGCCGCCGACATGATGAGCGTCGCGGAGATGGAACGGATCACGGGCGAGACCTTCTTCGCGGGCGTCCCCGCCGCCCCGAAACGCACGGCCGACGCCCGCGACTGGGGTTTGTGAATTTTTTTGTCCGCACGACGAAAAAAACCACCCGTTTATTTTGCAGGGGGCATGTCTTTGTATACAAACCGCTAAAATCCTGACGATATGAAAAAATTATTGCTGCTTTGCGCTATGCCGACAGGTTGCGCCGCGGGTGCCTTGTGTGCCGAACCGTCGAGGAGTGGGTGCGCATCGAGTGCCGATAGACGCGCCTGTCGTTCGCGAATGCTCGCATCGCAGTCCCCGCAGGCCGCTGCCTGAGAACATTTCCGTCATTATGTCTGCGGCTCTTTGAGCCGCGCAGTTCGCCGCCGCCCCACTGCGGCGGACTGCTAAAGCATTCCGACCGCCGTCGGCGAACAGCACACCAAGCCCGAATACCACCCACGTCATTCCACATTTTTCTTTCGTAGAAAGGAAAATGATTGGAATCTCTACCGAAAGCCTCCCGTTAGCGATGCCAATCCTCGCCTCGCGGCTCGGTGGCATGACGCAGTGTGTTGCAGTTCGGAGAACTGCGCGGGCCGCAGCCTCGGCATGCGTAGGCCCGCAATTCATTATGCATTCGTTCGCGGTCTCCGCAGGCTGCGGCCCGAACAATCACGCCGCAGCCGCCGAAGATAAATTTTGCACACTCCGTCTCGGCAAAAAGCAAGCAAGCTTGCTTTTGCGCTCGCTTATTCGTATCTTTGGCTGCGCCTTAGATACTCCCGCTCGGCAAAATCGCAAATAAAATTTGCTTTTGCGCTCGGCTTATTCGTATCTTTACGGCATGGATACAGCACAATCGAAACGTAAGGAGAACATAGCCGAATACATCCTCTACCTGTGGCAGCTGGAGGATCTGCTGCGCGCGTTGCAGTTCAGCCCCGAGGCCGTGTATTCGCAGCTCGTGGCGCCGCGCAACCTGCCAGAGGAGCAGAAACTCGTGTTTCTGCAATGGTACATGGAGATAGCCGACCTGCTGCGCAAGGAGGGCAAGGAGCAGAGCGGCCACCTCGACCACACGCTGCACCTGATAGGCGACATGCACAACCTCCATCTGCAACTGCTCCGCAACCCCGTGGGCGAGCACTACCGCGCCACCTTCGCGCGGCTCGAACCCGAGCTGCCCAAGTTGCGCGCCCTGCTCCGCCACGACGATATGTCGGACACCGAGATAGAGTTCCGCGCGCTCTATGCCGCCATGCTCTACCGCATCAAGGGCGACGCCGCGCGCGCCTCGGCCATAAGCGACACCATCGAACTCGTATCGCCCGTGGTGGGCGAGCTAGCCGCCATGTACGGCAAGGTCGAGCGCGGCGAGATCGATCTGTTCAAGGACATGTAGCGCCCGCCGCCGCTTGTCAATAAGCGGCCGTGAAACGCTCCATGTGGTGATCCTCCCTCTCCAACTCGTCGATCATGGCATAGGCGTAATCCTCCACCGAAATGAAACTCTCGCCATTCTCGTCGAAAATCATGTCGTCTTTTCCCAGACGGAAACGGCCCGTGCGTTTGCCCGGGCCCTTCATGCCCATGTCGCCGAGATTTCCCGCAGGAGAGAAGAATACCCAATCCACATCTCTCTCCTTCATCAGAAAATCGAGATAAAATTCGCCCATCGACTTCACCCCGGGCAACCACTCGGCAGGCAAGGTACCCGTGTCGACCAAACGTACGTCCGGCGCGACGAACAGCGTTCCGGCACCGCCCACGATAAGCAGGCGTTTCACTTCGGCACGCTTTGTGCCCTCCACGATTTTGGGATAGTTCTCCAGCGTCTCCTCATACTGGCGGGGATTCGTCCACCCGGGATTGTAGGCGCTTATGACGGCATCATTACCCTTTGCCAAAGACGCCAACGTGTCGGGGTCGGTGGCATCGGCCTTGACTACGGTCAGATTCGGATCGCTCACCGTAATCTTCTCGGGGTTAAGAACGACGGCGGTAACTTTATGGCCGCGGTACAGTGCCTCTTTCAGGATTGCGGAACCGACGAATCCGCTTGCTCCGATTAAAACTACATTTTTCATAGGTTTGCAATTAACGGTTTGTTATTCATATTACTATATAAAAGTTCCTTGATAACTTTTCAACAGCAAAGATATGTCGTTCATTTCGTTCGTACAAGAAGGCACCTGCATGTCGGTTACTTACGACAAAGTAACCGATACTGGTTTTGAAGAGGTTGCGGACTCGTTTTTTTTCGAAAAAAATCTTTCGGCGATTAACCCATATTTGCGTACCTTTGCAGAGCGATTTGAAACACACGACATTATGGACAGGACAACGATAGAAAACACCCTATATCCCGATTGCCCGATACGGAACATATTGGCGCGAATAGGCGACAAATGGACGCTGTTGACCATATACACGCTCAACAAGACCCCCGATAGAGCCGTAAGGTTCAAAGAACTGCAACGCGAGATACCCGACATCTCGCAAAAGATGCTTACCGTGACGCTCCGCTCCCTCGAAGAGGACGGTTACGTGACGCGCACGATCTGGCCCGAGGTGCCTCCGCGGGTGGAGTACGCACTGACCGACAGGGCGAAATCCCTGATTCCGCACATCGACGCCCTGATAGGATGGGCCTTGGAGCACATGGACGCAATTATGAACGACAGAAAAGCGGCGGCAGGTGCCGTGCCGAGCCGCCGAAAATGACCCTGCCCGAGCGCAATGAATTGACACCCGTTCGGTTCGGCGACAATGAAACTCCGATACACTGAAATATATAATTGCCTAAAAATTTTCAAGTTATGAATCCTAAAAAATTCATCTACGCTCTGTATGTCCTGACGGTTGCGACCGCCGCGGCAACAATGGTCGCATGCGGTCGCACGAGCCACTCCGCCACGTCCGAACCCGCAAAGGCTGTGAATATCGACAAACCCAACAAATCGGGCGGTCCGCAATTGGGGCAGCGCGGAGGAGGCCCCGCGATCGATAAATCGGAAGACGCGCATCTTCAGGCGATGATCAAAGAGCTCGTACCGAAATTCAAGGAGGCAGTCTATACCGACAAGCAGACGGGCAAGACGTTAAAGTACAGCCTCTTCACGCCGATCGGCATCGAGGCGGGCAAAAAATATCCCCTCGTGTTGTTCATGGCCGACGCAAGCACCCCGGGCGACGACTACGCCGTTCCGCTGATTCAGGGTTACGGTGCACTCGTATGGGCTGCCGACGGGTGGCAATCGGAACACCCCTGCTACGTTCTGGTACCCCAATTTTCGGGGGTCGCCGTGAACGACGCATTCGAACACACCGACGAGGTCGACATGGTGATACGGCTCGTCGAGGCCGTTTGCGAAGGCGACGGCAGCATCGACGAAAACCGTCTGTATACCACGGGACAGTCGATGGGCGGCATGATATCGATGTATTACAACATCGCCTACCCCGACGTTTTCGCGGCGTCGCTGTTCGTCGACAGCCATTGGGACACCTCCAAATTCGACGAACTCGTCAAACATAAATTCGTATACGTGACGGCAGGTACGAGCGGACATGCGTGGGGCGACATAAAGCCGCTCGAAGAGGCCGCCGAAAAAGAGGGCATCGAGTACGAATACGAGCGCTGGAGCGCCAAACTGCCGCAATCCGAACAGGATTCTCTCGCCTCGGCGATGCTCGCGAAAGGAGCTCCCGTCAACGTAATCAACTTCGCACCCCGATCGGTGTTGCCCGAAGACGGCAAGGGAAGCGAACACATGTACTCTTTCGATTACGCCTACAAACTCACGCCCGTACTCGAATGGGTGTTCCGACAGACGAAATGATCCGAACGCAACACGTTGAAAATCATCGGGAGCGATGCGGCGCCGCATCGCTCCGCGGTCTTCGGATTATCGCGAAACGGCTTGATTTCGAATACGGTGCGACCGAAATCGAGGCTTTTTACCGAAAATATTTTGTTTAATACGAAAAAACGTTTTACCTTTGCACTCCGCGGAAGATCATGCCGATGACATGTTCGGACGCCAAACCGTTTGAAACAAACACAAAAACGATATCGTTATGGCAATGAAAAGAACTTACCAGCCTTCTCGACGCAAGAGAATCAACAAGCACGGATTCCGTCAGAGAATGGCGACTGCCAACGGCCGCAAGGTGCTGGCAGCGCGTCGCGCAAAGGGACGCAAGAAGTTGACCGTATCGGACGAGTCGACTTTCAAGTACGCTTAATTTCCGTATTCGAACGGAAAAACGATAGGGAATCGGACGCGGTTCCCTATCGTTTTTTTGTCGTCGGCACCCCGCACAACTCGGCGGAGTCGCAATAATATCACAGCGTGCGATTCAGCATCTCGCGGCCCTCGACGTCGGTGATGGTGACGTGAATACCATCGGCATCGCTGCGCACGAGCATGGCGCTCTTGTTGTCGTTGATTATGATCGGGAAGTCGTGCACCCCTTTCAGCGCGGGCAGGAAGTGGAAGCTGTGCTGGTGGGCCGAGAACATCACGTCGATCTTCGCTGCGTTCAATACGGGCAGCACCAGTTCGCCCCAATGCACGTTACCGTGCCATTCGAGCATCTCCTCCACCACCGCGGGATCCTGCTCGGCCATCCGCTCGTCGACGGGCGGTATGTGGAGCATGACGATGCGATGCCGCGCACGACGGAACTCCTTGCTCCGCACCACCTCGCGCAGCCACTCGATCTGACGTTCGCGATACTCGTCGAAAGCCACCAATCCCGCATAAACGTCATGCGAATCGGGCTTGTCCTCGCCGCAGTCGAGCATCACCACGGCCGTGTCGCCGAAGGTGTAGAATCCGTAGTAGCGCCCTTCGGGGTTGTTGTATATGTAGCGGTCGTAGGTGCGTGCCAGCGCGCCGCGCGTCTCGTGATTGCCGCGCACCACGGCGAACGGCTTGTGACGGGCGAAGCGGTCGACCGACACGTCGATGAAGCTCTCGTAGGGCTGTTCGGGCCGCGCGAAATAGTTCATCATGTCGCCCAGATAGAAGACCATCTCCACCTCGTCCATAGGCGCTGCGGCCAGCAGCTTGTCGCACTTGGCGGGGGTGTCGTGAATGTCGTTCATCACCAGACACGTAAACTCGCGTGCCGCGGGATCGAAGGTGCGGAACCCGTACCACGGGGTCTCGATCCTCTCGCCGAAGGTCACCTTGTAGGGTTGGAAATCGGCCACGCGGGTCGACACTATGCGGTATTCGTACTCGGTGGCGGGCAGCAGGCCGTCAATCTCAATTACGTTCTCGCGGTTGTCGGCCATGATGAGGCCGTCCTTGCGGCTGTCGCACGTGCGTACCTCCGCATCGCCCTTGCGGCGGATCTCCACTCGCGAAAATCCCTTGTGCGAGGTGGTGAACATCACCGTGGCGCGATCGTAGGTGACGCCCTGAAGATAGGGTCCGTGGTCCACGCGGTACGTTTTGTCGGCGGGTTCGCCCTGCACGACGACGGCGCCAAGGTCGCCTGCGGGCGTCGTTGCGTATGTTTCGGCCGCCGCTGCCGATACGATCATGGCGGCCGTTATCAAGGTTATCGTTCTCATTCCGTTCGGATTTTTGTGTCGGTTACTCGGCGCTCTCCAATCCTATGCGCTCCTGCTCGGTGAGCGTGGCTCCCGACGTGCGGCGGATCGGTTCGAGCGACGCGCGGCGCATGGTCTCCCCGCCTCGGGTGACGGGTGTCGCGCGCAACACGCTCTCCGTGCTTGCGGGCAGGTCGAACAGCGTGCCGCCTCCGATCTGCATGACCGTCTCCAGCAGCGCTATGTCGCCCTCGTAGTCGCCCCACTCCGCCATAGGCATGGGATAGAGGCGCGCCAGCTGCTTCACGCTGCTGTTGGCGGCATCCGATGCGAAGTGCTCCATATCGACGTCGGCTGCGATGCCGGCCGAATAGTCGTTATCGCCTTTGGCATTGAATATCAAGAAGGTGATGGGTGCAAAAGTGTACTTGTATCCGTCGAACGTGCGTTCCATGACATCCATGCCGCAATTCTTGCCCTCGGTACGCGTGCCGACCGTCGTCACGGGCACGTCGAGGCCGCGCAGGCCCATTATCACCATCTCGCTGGCCGAAGCGGTATTGTCCGAGGCTATGACCCACAGCCTTTCGAGACCCAGATTGACGGATACTTCGGAGCTCAACAGGCAACGCGTATCGCCGTACTCGTTGGCGGGGTTGCGCTTCAGATCGGCGTAAACCTTGCCCGCATAGTCGCGTCCGAGGACCATGCTCGCTAACTTGACGCTCGAATTGACCGAGCCGCCTCCGTTGCTGCGCAGGTCGAGGATCAGATCGGTCACGCCCTCGTTCTTCAGAGCCGTGACGGCCTCGACGAGCTTGTCGTCGAAGTCGCTGTCGAACGACGTGTATACCAGATAGCCGATCTTCCTGCCCGCCTCGTTCAGATACTCGGGCAGATCGAGTATAACACTGTAAATCACGGGGTTCTCATAGAACGATCCGCGCGAGAGCGACACCGTGGCGGTGCGTCCGCTCGAAACGTCCATCTTGGTCAACTCGGCCGACTCCATCTCGTCCGACATTATGGCATTCCACATGTCGACGTAATTGCTGCCCGTGATGTCGGTGCCGTCTATCTGCGATATGATGTCGCTGCGACGCAATCCCGCCTTAGCCGCGGGCGAGTCGGGATAGACGTAATCCACCGCGAGTCCGTAAAGAGTTCCCGCATCGTTGAGCGTCCACACCGTCGATGCGAGCGAGATGCCCCATCCCCTCACTGTCTCGGCGGCGCGAGTGTCGTGCGCCGACGACGACAAAGCCTTTTCGCGGAGTATGTATGAATAGAGGTAACGCGTGGGAAGCCCCGTGGCCGACATCTGCGTGCCGCCGTCCATCGTATTGGTGGTGAGGCTCAGCAGCGAGGTCGAGAGGAATTTGTCGTAGGCGAGCGAGAAATCGAACGTCGACCGCTTGGCGTTGTATTCGTCGAGCCAATAGTACTCCTCGCCCAACCGCTTGTCGATCCACGCCACCACCTCGTCGTCGGCTCCCGCCGACTGGATTATGTCGTAAAGTTTGGTGCGGTTGTGCCCCGTAACGGTGATGTAGAGCGAGCCCGTGCGCGATTCGCCCGTGCCGTTCGAGGATACGTACAGCTTAGCCGAATGCTTGCCTGCCGACGAGACGATGCCCGGCGAGGTGATTTTCAGCATCTCGGCATCGTCCACCTCCAGCGAATAGGCGTCGTCGGTCTCGAACGTGACGGTTATGTTGGTCGCCGAAGCGTTGCATTCGACGGTGTTGTCGGCGGGGATGATGACGCCCTCGACATAGATTTTCTCTTCGTCGCTCGTCTTGTCGTCCGAGCAGGCGCCCAACATGGGTGCGGCAGCAAACAGCAGAATCGCGGCAACGGCCTCGACCGACACGGAACCGAGACGTACCAAAAATTGTTTTACGGGATTATTCATAATCGAAAGATTTTTCAGGTTCAAAGATAGCCGTTTTATTCCGATTCCGCACCTCGGCGGGTCGAAAAGTCGCGGCACCACTCCTTTATGCCGCAAGTCGGACATTTCGGCGCACGGGCCGTACACACATAACGGCCGTGGAGAATGAGCCAGTGATGCGCCACGGGCAACAGATGCGAGGGGATGTTCTTCTCCAGCTGCAACTCGGTTTGCAGCGGCGTCTTGGCTCCGCGTGTGAGCCCTATGCGCGCCGAGACGCGGAAAACGTGGGTGTCGACGGGCATCACCTCCTTGTTCCATATCACGGCGCCCACCACGTTGGCCGTCTTGCGCCCCACGCCCGGGAGGCGCTGCAAGGCCGCGAGATCGCTCGGCACCACGCCGCCGAACTCGTCGCACAGCATGCGTGCCATGCCTGCCAGATTGCGCGCCTTGTTGTTGGGATACGATATGCTGCGGATGTAGGGATATATCTCCTCGGCCGTCGCCGCGGCCATGGCCTGCGGCGTGGGAAAAGCCTCGAAAAGCGCGGGCGTGGTCATGTTCACCCGTTTGTCGGTACATTGGGCAGAGAGAATCACCGCCACCAGAAGCTGGAAAGGATCGCGATAGTGCAGTTCGCTCTCCGCCGTCGGCATGTTGGCCGAGAACCAGCCTATGACCCCGTCGTATCGTTGTTTGAGCGTCATGTGGTTTCGTTTTATTCGCAAATATAACGTTTTCCCGCGACATTGCGCCGCATTGCCGCCGCCAATGTTCCGCGCGGGCGAAAAAAAGCGCCGCGACGATCGGTCGTCGCGGCGCACAACGGGTGTACACCGACAGGGATCAATCCTCGTACAGCGAGCGGGCGATACCCATCTCCAGACCGCGCAGCTCGGCCAGACCGCGCATGCGGCCGTAGCAAGAGTAGCCCGGGTTGGAGCGGCGGTTCAGATCGTCGCACATCTGGTGTCCGTGGTCGGGGCGCATCGGGATGCGCACCTTGCGGCGCTGCTGAATCTCCAGAAAAGCCTTCATCACCTCGTACATCGGCACGTCGCCCTCCAGATGGTTGTCCTCTTGGAAATTGCCGTCGGCATCGCGGCGCGTCGAGCGCAGATGCACGAAGCCCACGCGGTCGCCGAACTCGCGCATCATGGCGGGCAGATCGTTGTCGGCTCTCACGCCGAACGAACCCGTGCAGAGGCACAATCCGTTCGATCGGTTGGGCACGGCCTCCACCAGACGGCGGAAATCGTCGGCCGTCGAGAGTATGCGCGGCAAGCCCAGAATGGGATAGGGAGGATCATCGGGATGGATCACCATCTCCGAGCCGCACTCGTCGGCCACGGGGCACACCTCCTTGAGGAAATAGATGAGGTTGGCGCGCAGACGCTCGGCATCGATATCCTTGTAGCGGTCGAGCGCCTCTTGGAACTGCGCCACGGTGAAGCTCTCCTCCGACCCGGGCAGACCCGCGATCATGTTGCGCGTAAGACGCTCCTTGTCCTCGTCGGTCATGCGCTCGTAGCGGGCGCGGGCCGTGGCTTTCTCCTCGTCGGTATACTCCGCTTCGGCGTTCGGGCGGCGCAGGATGAAGAGGTCGAACGCCATGAACGCGGCACGCTCGAAGCGCAGTGCACGCGAGCCATCCTCGACCTCGAAGGCCAAGTCGGTGCGCGTCCAGTCGAGCACGGGCATGAAATTGTAGGTGATGCAGTGTATGCCGCACTCGGCCAGATTGCGGATCGACTGTTTGTAGTTGTCGATATACTTTTGGAAATCGCCCGTCTGGGTCTTGATATGCTCGTGCACGGGAACGCTTTCGACGACGCTCCACGTCAGACCCGCGTCGGCGATGGTCTTCTGGCGTTTGCGGATCTCCTCCACGCTCCACACCTCGCCGTTGGGGATGTGGTGCAGGGCATGGACTATGTCGGTGGCGCCCGCCTGACGGATGTTGTCGAGCGACACAGGATCATTCGGTCCGTACCAGCGCCATGATTGCTTGCATAAGTACATGGTATCCTTTATTTACGGTTATTAAATCGAGAAGGCGTCGAAACCGCCGTCGATGACGGTCAAAGTGCCGCTCACGAATTTCGAGGCATCCGAAGCCAGCCACTGCAACGTGCCGAGCAGCTCCTCGGGCTCGCCGAAGCGGTTGAACGGAGTGTGGGCCAAAATGGTGTGCGAACGCGGCGTGAGCGATCCGTCGGGATTGGTCAGCAGGTCGCGGTTCTGGTTGGTGAGCAGGAAGCCCGGGGCGATGGCGTTCACGCGCAACCCCTCGCCGAACTTGATGGCCAGCTCGCCGCACATGTATTTGGTCCAGTTCACCACGGCGGCCTTGGCCACGCCGTAGCCCGCCACGCGGGTCAGGGGACGCAATGCCGACTCCGAAGCGATGTTGATGATCGAGCCCTGCTTCTGCTCCACCATGGCCTTCACGAACGCCATCGTGGGCATGATGGTACCGAACAGATTCAGCTCCACCACCTTGCGCACGGCGTCGAGGTCGAGGTCGAATATGGTCTTGTCGGGCGGAACGGTGGCTGCGCCCATATTGCCGCCCGCGCCGTTGATGAGCACGTCGATACGGCCGTAGGCAGCCATTATGTCGTTGTAGTTCTGCTCCAGAACGCTTTTGTCGAGCACGTCGCACACGAGGAACATGGCCTCGCCGCCCGCCTGCTTCACTTCGTCGGCCAGCTTCTCGCCCTGCTCCTTGGCGCGGTCGAGAATCACGACCTTGGCGCCCTGCTCGGCGAAGTGTTTTACCATCGAGGTGCCGAGGATGCCGGCAGCCCCCGTAATGACGACGACTTTGCCGTCAACACTGAATAGATCTTTCATTTCGTAGGTCTTTAAGTTGATTTGTGGTTTTTCTCTTTACGGAGATACAACAAAGGTAGTCATTTTACCCGAAAAATCAACATGTCGGACTGCAAAGTCACGGCATACGATCCTCGCGATCGGCATCCGACCGCATTTTTTGAGGATATAACGCATTTTTTACGGCAAAAAATTTGCAGGAAAAAATTTTTGCCCTATCTTTGCAGCACAAAATCGGTGGATTCATCTAAGGGCTAGGATACATGCCTCTCACGCATGACATAGGGGTTCGAATCCCCTATCCACTACCAAAAGCGGCTTCTCGAAAAAGAAGTCGCTTTTTTTTGCGCGATTATATTTAAGGAGCAGGCCGGATCCCGCACGGGGAGGGCGAACGAATGCGGGGACAACCGACGCATCGGCCGTCCCCGCATGAATCGCAAGGGTTCGGAACACCGCCCTAATCGCCGAAACGGCGCGAGACGAAAGGCAAAGCCGTGTAGAGAGCCGAGTGCCAATACTCCCAAGTGTGGCCGCCGTCGCGGACACGAAGCTGGCACGGGATCCATGCCGCGCGCATGGCCTTCACGAAATCGATATTGCAATCGAACAGAAAATCGTCGTCGCCGCAATCGACGAACCACGCCACCGAGCGCAACGCGTTCTTGGTCTCGTCGTCGGCCGTGCGCACATACTCCACGCAGCTGAGCCGATGCACGGCATCGGTAAGCAGAGCCGCCTTGTCGCCCTCCTTCACCTTGGCGGCATCCGCCTCGGGCAGGTGCATCAAGGCACTCATGGCATAGCAGGCGCAGAACATGTCGGGATGGCGCTGCGCATAGCTCGTGCAGCCTCCGCCGCCCATCGACAACCCCGCCACGGCGCGATGCTCCTTGTCGGCCTTTATGCGGAACTTCTTCTCGACGGCAGGGATGAACTCGTTGAAGAAAAAGGTCTCGTAAGGCCAGCCCTCCATGTCGAAATAACCGTTCCATTTACCCTCGGCGACATTTCCGCCCGCATCGGGTGTGACTATGATCATCGGGCAGGCCTCGCCCGAGGCGGTCAGTTGATCCATCACGTCCTTCACGTGTCCGCGGTCGTACCAGCCTCGGTCGGTATCGTTCATGCCGTGCAGCAGATAGAGGACGGGATAGCTGCGCGAAGGATCGGCTTCGTAACCCTCGGGCAGAAAAACGGTGTAGTCGCGGTCGACGCCCAACGTTTCGCTGTGCATGGTGCAGTGCTCCGTGCGGCTCATGTTGCGCAGCCACACGGCCAGCATCGCCGCATTGTCGTCGTCATTCTGCGCCGACGCGTCGATCGAGACCGATACGGCTGCGACCGACAACAATAGGCAAAGGATTCTTTTCATTTTAATGTCATGGGTTGGTTAAACTTTTTCGTCAATCGTATCGGGGTGTCGCCCGATAAGCGGTCATTCGCAGTCGCGCATGAAGTCGTCCAGCTCGCGCATGGAGCGTTTCAGCGATTCGATGTGTCGCTGCTCCCACCTCTCAAGACGCACGGCCAGCATGTATCCGCCCGCGAACAGCAGCGCGAGCAGCAGTATGAGCAGCAGGAAGCTCCACCATCCGTCGGAGCCGCGCACGAAGTCGAAAACGACCTTCAGGCCGTACACCGCGGCGATGTAGACGAATCCCCAGTGCATGGCCGAGCGCGAGAAACGCGAGTAGTCGAGCAGCATGCGTTCGCGCTCCACCAGACTTATGCGGGCGTCGTCGGCACGCATGTAGACCCGCACCTGATATATCGACGAGGCCATTCCCGCCATGAAAAAGAGTGTAAGCGGAATGACGACGTCGTCCATATTCTCCGACTCCCACACCACGCACAACAAGAAAAATCCGAACAACAATCCGGCCGCCACGTTCAGCCAGCCGTAACGACGCAGCTTGCCCGCATCGCCCTTCACGGCCGCGTGCAGCATCTCGGGCGTGACGATCGGTTCGCGCTCGACTCTGCGCGACAATTCCGACCACTCACGACGCATGTCGTCCAAATTCAATTCACTCATATAATCTCTTTCCTTATAATCTCTCACTCCTCGCTCATGCGCTGCAAACGCTCCTTTATGCGCATCAGCTTGACTGCCACATTGGATTTGGTAATACCCATTATGTCCGCTATCTCGGCATACGACCGCTCTTCGAGCCACAACAGTATCAACGCACGGTCGAAACGGTTGAGACGGCCGATGAGTTTGTAGAGCTCGCGCAACTGCGGCCCGCGGTCCTCCTCGGCACACAACTCGGCTCCCACGTCGAGAGAGACGCCGCGGGGACGCGACGACTTGCGCCTGACGAACGACACGCACGTATAGAGGGCCACGCGATAGATCCACGTCGAGAGCGAACTCTCGCCGCGAAAACTGTCGTAGCTGCGCCACAGATTCACCAGCACCTCCTGATAGTAGTCGGCCATCTCCTCGCGGTTGTCGGCGTAAACCGAACACACCTTGTAGATCACGGCCTTATACCGTTCGACGATGCTTACGAACTCCTCTTCGCTCCTCTTCATACGGTTGCGGACCGATTGATTAACGTTTCGATATCCTCAACACCCACGTCGAGAGCGAACACAAAAACAACAAAACGATCATAACACTCCTACTGTTTTATTCAAGTTCATTCCTATTCGATAGTCGCAAGAGAACAGGGAAAATTACATCGCGCGCGAAAAAAAATCGTCGGACGATCCGCCCGACGACGAAGACTTCGTCCCAAGAGAGGCGAATCATTCGAAAGCCGCGAAATCGTAACCTTCGGTCATGCAGTGAGGGCAATAACGGGTGTCGCCGTCCGACTCGGTGACGTTGCCGCATTTCGGGCACACGCCGTAAAGCGCATGGTGCATGCTCGCGCCCGCGACCTCGCCGAACGACACGCCGTAAAACCCATCGCGACGCGATGCGCGACCGTCGGCCGACGAGGAGTTCAGGCGGTCGAGCTCGCGACGGATAATGGCTATCTGCCGCACGTCACTGGCGTCGCACCACGTGAGTATGCGCGCCATATTGCGGTTGCCTTCGGCGACGGCGCAGTCGATGCAGCGGGCCATGCGGTTGCGATGGCAGTCGATCTTGTCGCGCAAAGCGCCGTTCAGGTGCTCGCAGATCGAGACAGTACGCACGGGTGCAATCACGGGAACATAGAACTTGCCGCCCAGCGACTCGATGACCTTGCGGCAATTGGTACATTGGATGGCATCGGCGCGCGACATGGCCACAAACAGGGCCGCGATGTCGGGATTGCGCTGCGACGCAGCATGACGGGCATACTCTTCATAGCGGCGGCTCTGACGATATTTCAGGCGACACAATTCGTTGAGTTCCTGCAAAGAATCGTATCTGATGCCCTCGGTGACGACGTCGGGGCGCGACTCGCCGTCGGCGTATGCCGCCGCCAGAACGAGTACGCTTATCGCAAAAGCGATCGTAAACGGGATATTGAATCGTTTCATAGCTCGGCCACTTTCGCATAAATTATGCCTCGGCGACCGTTTGCGATATTAAAATGACGCCCTCCGTCAGATGATCTTCATAGCTATGCAGGCGCATGCCTCGGCGTCGGCCAGCGCATGGTGATGGCGCATTAGGTTGTAGCCGCACCTCTCGGCCACGGTATGCAGTCGGTGATCGGGCAGCTCGCGGCCGAACGTGCGACGCGACGCGCGACACGTGCAGTGGAAAGTGTAGTCGGGATAACGCAGTCCCCATATCTCGAATGCGGCACGCAGGCATCCCTCGTCGAAAGGACTGTTGTGGGCCACCAGCGGCAGCCCCTCGATCCGCGGCGCGATCTCGGCCCACACCTCGGGGAAGTCGGCCGCGGAGTCGGTATCGGCACGCGTGAGTCCGTGGATCTCGGTGGTCCAATGCGAATAGTAATTCGGCGCGGGACGTATCAGACGATAGATCTTGTCCGTTATCCTCCCGCCGCGCACTATGACGACACCCACGCTGCAAACGCTCGACCGCTTCGAATTGGCCGTCTCGAAATCTATGGCCGCAAAATTATCCATCGACTGCAAATATACGCAAAAAGAGCCGACGATCGCTCTCCGAGGGGCGATAAATGCGTTCCGCCATGTGGTCAGTCGTCGAAAAGTCGCGCCGACGGCACGCCGTCGAGATATTTGCGTTTGAAGATGTGGACGAAAAACACGAACATGGCCAATATCAGAGGCCCGAAGATAACGCCCATGAACCCGAATAGCGGAAGTCCGATAACCACGCCGAGCACCGTGACCACGGGATGAGTGTCGGCCATCTTCTTTTGCAGGACGAGGCGTATGACATTGTCGGACTGCGTGATGACGACGGTGCCGTAAATGAACAGCCCCAAGGCCGCACCCCAATGGTTTTCGAGTGCGAGGATGCACGCCGCAGGGACCCACACGAGCGCGGCACCCACTATGGGGAGTATCGTGGCGAAGCATGTCACGACGGCCCAGAACAGGGCGGCGGGGACTCCGCACACGACATAGCCGACATAGGCTATCGACCCCTGCACAATGGCGATGAGCGGGATGCCGATGGCGTTCGAACGCACGATCATGTATATCTCCCTCATGACGTTGCGCGACACGGAGGCGTTGAACGGCAGCAGGGCTCGGCAATACTGCTCCATGCCGGTACCGCCGATCAACATGAAGTAGAGTACGAACAGCAGCATGACCACATTAACTCCGAAGCTGAACACTCCCTGCAAAAACGCATGGCCCATTCGGGTCACGGCCGCCACGACGGAGGCTATGTTCTCCTCCCGCAACAGGTCGTAATGAATCTTTTCGCGGATGTATTCGGCCAGACTGCGGACGGATTCCATCGACGACTGCGGATCGAGCGTCATATCCTGAATCCTGCTCACAAACATCCAAACCACCAAGCTGAAAGGTATCAGGAAGCATATCACGGCCTCGACCAAGAGTATCGACGCCGCGAGGCTGCGCCGCCATTTGCGGCATGCGGTCAGATAGCGCATCTGCCTGCGCAGAAGCACGTATATAGCGGCCGCTCCGAGTATGCCGCCTATGTAGGGCCGCAGCTCGACGACGATAACCACGCCCAACGCCAGAATTATGACGAAGAGCGAGTAACGCCAATATTGTTCCTTGAATCCCGACATGCACGCCTTCGGTTTGATGCCGTCCGCCAACAGGTCGCAAGCCCTTTTCGCGCGGACGGTGACACATTGTTTTACCGCTCTTCCGATGCGCAAGGAGCGTGCCGAAGCAAAAGCCGCCCGACGCGGACGACGAGCGTGCGGGAAGCGTCGCGGAGCACACGTCATTTCGATTTGGCCCTGTAATATTTGACATAAATGGACGAGATCTTCCCGACGTCGAATATCACGCTCAACTCTCGGTTCGAAAATCCCGCATTCATCAATATCACGAGCTGCCTCTCCGCGGGTGTCAATCGGTGCCATTTGTGTCGAAACCGCCGCACGGGCATGTCGTCCGTGATGTTGTAGCGCGAGAGCTGCTTGATGTGGGAAAGCTGTTTGAATCGATCGTACAGTTTGGGGGCGTCGTGCCTGCCGTAGACATACAGCAGGTCGATGCAATCCTTGATGAACAGGAGTCGGTTGCGCGAAAGGCGCGAAAAGCGGACGACCGCCGCCGCGAGCAGAATCACGGCCAGCGACAATATTACGACTACGATCGGTAAAATAACTTTCATGCAGGCATATTTTTCGACGTTAATCAAAAAAATATGCGCGGATTCCTAAAAGCAGAGGTCTGGCTACCACCCCGATCAAACTACAGTCAAGAACCGCGCATAACGCGTCCTTGCTGCCTATCCGTCGATTTTCTTTAATGTGGTAGTTGACCTCCGATAAACAGTAGAACTATATAAATTCTCGTATGTATAATCAAAAGTAGAATATATTTTGAATAATCACAAATTTTTATTGCAAAAAAATCGCATTATATAATATAAGGACGATCGACATGTTCGATACGGTCGCCTCGACCGACGAAAAAACCCGCCTCGCTATTCGCGAGACGGGATGCGAAGCGGCGCCGCGCAAACGCGCGGGGCTACTGACGGATCCACGAAAGCAGCTCCTTGAACGACGGTTTCTTGCCGTGCATGAAGATGCCCACGCGGTAGATCTTTCCCGCGGCCCACGCCATGCCGACGACCGAGGCGTAGAGCAGCACGAGCGAGAGCACGATCTGCCATGTGGCTATGTCGAACGGTATGCGCGCCATCATCACCACGGGCGAGGTGAATGGTATGATCGAGCCCCAGAACGCGAGCGACGAATTGGGGTCGTTGAATACCGACATGGCCAATATGATGGCCAGAATTATGGGAATGGTGACGGGCGTCTGCAACTGCTGGGCATCCTGAATCGAATCGACGCTCGATCCCACGGCGGCGAACATGGCCGAATAGAAGAGGAATCCGCCCACGAGGAACAGCAGCAGCCACACGAACATCATCACGATGCGCACGGGGTCGGTGGCCATCGACACGGCCGACAGCATGTCGGCGTCTATGCCCGCCTCGGCCGAGGTGATGGCGCCGCTCTGCACGGCCTCCACGCTCTGCATCACGTCGTCGGGCATGATGGCGGGCAGCACCACGGCACCCACGCCGCACACCAGCACGGCCCAGATGGCGATCTGCGTCACGGCCACCGTCGCCACGCCGAGTATCTTGCCCATCATTAAACGGAACGGAGGCACGCTCGACACCAGCACGTCGAGCACGCGGCTGCCCTTCTCCTCTATGACCGAAGTCATGACCATCGAACCGTAGATTATAAGGAACATGTAGAGCATCATGCCCAGCACGATTCCCAGAATGTAGGCCATGCCCGACGAGGTGGCCTCCTTCTCTTCGCCCTCGGCCGCCAGATCGTTGCGGTAGGTGGCCAGCGTCACCGAAGCCTTAACGTCCTTCATTATCTGCTCCAGATTGTCGATATCGTAACGCTTCAGGCGTTCGCGTTCGATGATCTTCTCCATCTGCGACGAGATGGAGCTTTCGAGCGACATCGACGACGACGAATTGGTGTAGAGTTTTACGTTCGACGGGTTGTCGACTATGTCACCGCCGATCCACAGCACGCCGAAACGGTCGGTGCGGGCGCGGGCCTCGTCGGGCGTGAGGTCCGACATCTCGAACACCACATCCTCGTCGCCCGTGAGCTGCGACGCCACCACTCCGCTCTCGTCCACCACCAGCAGCGTCTTGGTCTCGCCCTTGGCGAATATCATCATCAACGTGGGCGCCGCCATCATGGCTATCATGAGCACGGGCATGAGTATGGTGGTGATGATGAACGACTTCTTGCGTACCCGCTCGTTGAATTCGCGGGCTATGATTATTCCTATCTTATTCATATTGTCTGTTTTTTCAACTTATTACAAAGTGCCCTCCACGGCGCGGATGAATATCTCGTTCATGCTCGGCATCACCTCGCTGAACGAACGCAGGCTTACGGCGTCGTTCACGGCCGTCACGGTGTCGCGCACCGTGGCATCGGGCTTCAGACGCAGGCGCATGGTGCGGTAGGGAGTGTCGGCGGGCTCCGCCGTGCCGAGGATGTCGGCCATGGGCTCCACAGCCGCGGCCAGCACCGAGGCATCTCCGTCGTAGATCACCTCGAAGATGTTCTCGCCGAAGCGGCGGCGCACCTCGTCGACCGATCCCGAGAGTATGTTGTGCGATTTGTTGATCAGGGTTATGTGGTCGCATATCTCCTCCACGCTCGACATGTTGTGCGTCGAGAAGATCACGGTGGCGCCCTCGTCCCTCAGCCGCATGATCTCCTGCTTGAGCAGGTTGGCGTTGATGGGATCGAAGCCCGAGAAAGGCTCGTCGAATATCAGCAGTTTGGGTTTGTGCAGCACCGTGGTGATGAACTGCACCTTTTGCGCCATACCCTTCGAGAGGTCCTCCACCTTGCGGTTCCACCACTCCTCGATGCCGAAGCGCACGAACCACTCTTTCAGCCGCGCGACGGCCTCCTTGCGCGAAAGGCCCTTCAGACGGGCGAAGAAGATGGCCTGCTCGCCAACCTTCATCTTTTTGTAGAGGCCGCGCTCCTCAGGCAGGTAGCCGATATTGTAAACGTCCTCGTCGGTGACCACGTGCCCGTCCAACGAGACGCGCCCCGCGTCGGGCAGCGTGATGCGGGTTATGACGCGAATGAGCGTGGTCTTGCCGGCTCCGTTCGGACCCAGAAGACCGTAAATCGAGCCTCGCGGCACGGAGAGCGACACGTTGTCGAGCGCCGTATGGGCCGAATAACGTTTGGTGACGTTCTCTATTTGCAGAATGTCCATTTTATGTCGGGATTTATGTGTATAAAACAGGTTTCACGAATAATAGTCGCCGTATGGTGCGTAAAATTACAAAAAAACGTCAAAAAAGAGCGATTATTATATATTAATGTACCAAAGTCCACCGACGCGAAATCGAATCCGACGGCTCGCACCTGAATCCCGAGCGGCGGACACATACGAGCGCAAAGCGGATTGCAGCCCGCCGCGATTCTTTAATTTTACGGAAAAAGACCCGATTTTTGCCGAAATCTCGTTATCTTTGTCTAATCGTGAGCGAGAGAGTGCGTGCACGCTCCCCGACCACGCAAAACCTACACGACATGGAATACGCAAACCATCTCAACGAATACGCCGCGGCGCCCTCCGCAGAGGATGTGGCCCGCGAAGTCGCCGCGCTGCGCGAAGCGGCCGCCGCGAACAACAACGCCGACGTCTTCCGATTCTGCTACTCGGCCATCGACCTCACCTCGCTGTCGTGCAACGACTCGGCCGCTTCGGTGTCGGCTTTCGCCGAGCGCTGCATGGAGTTCTACTCGGCCTACCCCGATATCCCCAACGTGGCGTCGATCTGCATCTACCCGCCGTTCGTGGAGACCGTGGGGCTCGCCGTGGACGGCTCGCCCATGCGCATCACGGCCGTGGCGGGCGGATTCCCCTCGTCGCAGACGTTTCTGGAGGTGAAGATGCTGGAGGTGGCCATGGCCATCGAGAACGGCGCCGACGAGATCGACATAGTGCTAAATGCGGGCAAGATGCTCTCGGGCGAATACGACGAGGCCGCCAACGAGGTGGAGGTGCTCCGCGCCGAGGCGGCGGAGACCGTCCTGAAAGTGATTCTGGAGACGGGGGCGCTCAAGACCCCCGAACTGATCCGCAAGGCATCACTGCTGTCGATGTTCGCGGGGGCCGACTTCATAAAGACCTCGACGGGCAAGATCGACGTGGCGGCCACGCCCGAAGCCGCCGTGGTGATGTGCCACGCCATACGCGACTACTTCGAGCGTACGGGACGCCGCGTGGGATTCAAGGCCGCGGGCGGAGTCCGCACGGCCGCGGATGCCGCGCTGTACTACACCATCGTCGAGAAGATTCTCGGCCCCGAGTGGCTCACGACCGATCTGTTCCGCATAGGGGCGTCGTCGGCCGCCAACAACCTGCTTTCGGCCATAGAGGGACGCGAGGTGAAGTTTTATTGATAAAACGCGCTGTTCGCCGACGGCGGCAGGAGTGCTTTAGCAGTCCGCCGCGTGGGGGGGGGCGGCGAACTGCCGATATCGCACGGCGATATCGAAACATATTACCGCAAGAAAGCCGTCCTCCATGTGGAGAGCGGCTTTTTCACGAACGGCCATGCCGCCTATTTCACATCTATCCTGTGGGTGTGTATGGTATTGCCTGCGGCGTCTACCACGTCGATCTCGATGCGCGACGGGATGATGCGCACCTCCAGACGGTCGTTGTTGGAGTTGACCAGCACGGGGAAATCGGTCCCGCACTCCCCCGCCTTGCGGAAAGAGTAGCTGTGCAGATGTCCGCTCAGCATCACGTCCACGCCCGCCTCGTTCAGGATGGGGATAATCAACCGCTTGAGTTCGTTGCTGCCGTGCCAGCCGCGCTCCTTCTCGGGCGGCACGTGCAGAAGGGCCACCTTCACGGGTGCCGAACGGAATGCCTCGCTCCGCACCGTCTTGCGCAGCCACTCGGCCTCGGCCTCGCGGTAGACGTCGTAAGCCGCGGTACCACCGTACTCTATATCGCTGTCGGGCTTGTCCTCGCCGCTGTCGAGCACAAGGAACACGGCGGGACCGTGACGGAACATGTAATAGGGATTGCCCGTGGGCGACGGGTAGAGGTTCATGAACTCCATGGCCCCCGGGCCTCGCGTCTCGTGATTGCCGCGCACGAAGAACAGAGGCATGTCGGTGGCGAACTCCTTCACCGCACGCGAAAGGTAGGCCTCCTCCAGATAGGCGATCGATCCCATCAGATTCGACATGTCGCCGTTGAACACCACGAAATCGGGATCCGCAGCCTTTATGCCCCGCGCATGCGCCGTGAGTATCGAGTCGCGGCCGTGGATGTCGTTCACCACGGCGAAGCGGCATTCGTCCTTGCCGCTGTCGAGCGTGCGTATGCGATAGGGATCGCGCGAATAGACGTCGCTGGCGGTCACCGTGCCGAGCACGGGGATGGAGCCGCTGTCGTCGATGCCCTGCTGGTAGATACGGTAGCGGTAGGTCGTGCCCGCCCGCAGTCCCGTGACGCGCACGCGGTGCAGTTTCGACACGACGTGACGCCCCAGAAAGTCTTCATAGTAACGCGGCCGCTCCTCGGCATAGAACGACGCTCCGTCGTCGGGCGCGATCTCGACCCACCCGACCGAGCGGTCGGACGAGATCCACACCACCGTCATTTCGCTGTCGGTCACGCCCATGACCCACGGTCCGCACTCGGTGACGACTCGCGGAATGTCGGCCGCGAACAGCGTCGACAGCGACAACGACATCAAAAACACCGAAATAATTCTCTTCATTCGTATTGCAGTTTTAAGGTTTCGCACATGCCGCTCGGCCCGAGGCCGCTACTTCGCGATCTCGGCGGCCGCACCCTTGGCGTCGAGCGAATCGGCCCGCTCGGCACTCTCCGCCGCATCGGCGCTGCGCCCCTGCTCCCGCGTCGCGGCGTCGCCCGCCGAGAACAGATCGTCGGGCAGCATGCTCGTGTAGGTGCCGTGTCCCATGACCGTGAACACCACCACGGCCACGATGCCCAAGGCGGCTATCTTTCCCATTATCTTCTTTACCATATCAATCTTATTTTTCACGGCACTTCACGCCGTCGCCCGCCGACTCCTCGGCCAGAAATTTCAGTGCCTCCTGCACCACGTTGTCGATGGGGAATATGTTGTAATAGAACCCGTCGTCCTCCAGCGGCGTATTGCGTCCGATGTAGGCGCGCAGCTGCGCCTCCATGATCTTGCGCGAGCGCGCGATGTCGCTCGGCACGGGCTTCACGCCCTTGGCCGCCGCGTAGCGCACGAAGTCGTCGAACAGACCCTTGTCGGCATCGAGCAGGGCCGTAAGCTCATCGAGCGTCCGCACGGCATTCAGGGCCTCGCGGTGCGCATCGGCATATTCGAGCGTGTAGCGATAGAGGATATTGCGGCCCGTCACCTCCATGTAGTACTTCGTGATGTCCGTTGTGTCCATCGGCACGAACAGGTCGGGCATGATGCCGCCCCCGCCGTAAACCGTCTTGCCCGCGGGCGTGGTGAACTTCAGCGAATCGGCGAAATGAATGCTGTCCTGCGAGAAGAACTCGTTGTTGTTATAGCGGCGCACCATATCCATCTCGTAATCCTCGTCGTCGCCGTTGACGTAGGGTTTCTGTATCGAACGGCCCGTGGGGGTGTAGTAGCGCGCCACCGTAAGGCGCAAAGCCGATCCGTCGGCATAGGGCAGCTGGTGCTGCACCAGACCCTTGCCGAACGAGCGGCGGCCGATGATGGTTCCGCGGTCGTTGTCCTGCACGGCGCCCGCCAGAATCTCGCTCGACGAGGCGCTGCCCTCGTCGATCAAGATCACCAGATCGATATCGGCGGCGGTGCCCGTACCGTCGCTGAACTCCTTCACCTGCTTGCGGTCGCGATCCTCGGTGTAGACTATCAATTTGCCTTCGGGCAGGAACTCGTTGGCGATTAGTATCGCCTGATCCAGATAACCGCCCGAATTACCGCGCAGATCGAAGATCAATTTGCGCATGCCCTCGGCCCGCAGCTCGGTCAACGCCTTCATCAACTCGGCATACGACGTGCGTGCGAATTGCGACAGGCGGATGTATCCCGTGTCGCCGTTCGCCATGAAGGCCGATTCCAGACTCTCAATGGGTATGGCGTCGCGCACCACCGTCACATCCACCGGATCGGCTATCCCGCGCCGCTGCAACGACAACCGCACCTCGGTGCCGCGCGGGCCGCGCAGACGCTTCACTATGTCGTTCTGCGGCATCTTCACGCCCGCCACCGTGTCGCCGTCGATGAGGATTATGCGGTCGCCCGCCACGATGCCCGCCTTGGCGCTCGGGCCGTTGGGGATTACGCTGAGCACTATCACGGTGTCGGTCGCGGCATTGAACATCACGCCTATGCCGTCGAACTCGCCCTCTAAAGGTTCGTTCACCTGCTGCATCTCGCGCGCGGGGATGTAAACCGAATGAGGATCGAGCTCGCGCATCATGAGCGGGATGACCAGCTCCGAGAGCGAATCCATCGATATGGAGTCGACGAACCGCCCCTCCACGAGCATGCAGGTCTGCAAGAGTTTGTTGGCCGAGCCGAGTCCGCTGCGGCTCAGTATGGCGTACATCTGCGACCGAGCGCGGTTGCGGCCGATGTACTGGCCGAACATTATGCCGAACAGCACTCCCGCCGCCAGCACGAGCGGGAAGACGATATTGTGTTTCCTGTGCATGAGTCTTTACGAACGTCATGCGCCCGCTCGCCTTGTCAGCGGTTCGGCGCATGACGCACGGAGTCTTTTTACTTGTTTTTGAATGTGTAGGTTATGCCGAGCGACAGCAGCGAGTATATCTGCACCGCGGTGTTCTGCGTCTTGTCGTAGTAGAGGTTGACGTCGATGGTGGTGGCCAGATATTTCGAGGCTTTTATGGTGAATTTGTTCTGCCAATCCACGGTCGGGTCCAGCTCCACGTACTTGGGCGCGCTCGTGGGGGCGTCGCCCACCTGACCGCCCGCGTTCCACTTGTCGAGAGCGTCGAGATAATCCTTGTATTCGCGTATCTTCGATCGTCGGGCCACGTTGGTGATCCAGCCGTAGTAGCTGTTGCACATGGTTTTGTAGCGGAACCATCCCGTTTTGCCCCATCCGCGCTCGAACTCGATCTTCACCGACGAACCGCCCGAGAACAGGGCGTGCTTGTTGATGTCGACACCGAAGTACGACGTGGCGTTCATGTTCTCGTAGTTGCGCTTCACACGGTCGTTGAACACCAGCGTTCCGCTGCTCGACAAGGGGTTGAGCGAGATCTTTATGGGGAATTTCTGCTGCGGACTGTTGTAGGTCATACCGACCGAGAGGCTCAGGTAGCCCGGGGCCATGAAGCTGGTCAACACGTCGTCGTCGGTCTGCTGCGTGCGCGAACGGTAGCTGCCCGAAAACTGGCTCCACACCTTGAACGTGGCGCTGTAATACCAGTTCTTGCTGGCCTTAAGCTCGGGTTGCACCTGCACGTAGAAGTTGTCGATATGCTTGAACCATATGCCTTTGCGGCCGCCCTCCTCGACATCGACCCTCAGTCGGTTGTAACCGTAGTTGCCCTCGGCCTGCGTGGTGACGGCCCATGATCCGTTGGTATAGATGTGTTTCAAATACAATCGGCCGAAAATCGATATGGTGTTGTCGCCGCCTCGGGTCTCGGTCCACGCATCGTTGTAGGTCGACATGGTGGCGTTGAGGCTGGCCGTGATCTCCAGATAGTTGCGCTCCTTGCGTATGCGGGCGCGCTCGGCGCGGGCGCGGGCTTCGTTGTAATAGGCGCTGTTCACGTCGATGTTCTTCAACCGATCCTGAAACTTAACGTCTTCGTCCTTGGTTTTGGTCTTGTCCTCCACAGAGAACTGGGCGCGAACGTCGGTCGCGGCCATGACGGCGGCAATGGTCAGTAAAGTCAAAAATCTTTTCATGTCGGCAAAACTTTAATTGGCACTCCTTGTGCGATCATTCTCGTTGCAAAGTTAAGACATTTCACAAAATATGGTTACATTTGTCCTATTATAATTAATGCAGTTTTTCGCTTATGAAATATTTCGGCGCGCACGTAAGCGCTTCGGGCGGCGTGGAGAACGCTCCGCGCAACGCCCGCGACATAGGGGCATCGGCTTTCGCCCTCTTTACCAAAAACCAACGACAATGGGCGGCGCCGCCGCTCACCGAGGCGCAGATCGCCGCATTCGGCGAGGCATGCCGCCTATGCGGATACGACGCGGCCCGAATACTGCCGCACGACAGCTATCTGATAAACCTCGGGCATCCCGAGGCCGACGGACTCGCCAAGTCGCGCGAGTCGTTCTTCGGCGAGATGGCCCGCTGCGAGGCGCTCGGACTCGACAGGCTCAATTTCCACCCGGGCAGCCACCTGAAAAAGATAAGCGAAGAGGAGAGCCTCCGCCGCGTAGCCGAGTCGATAAACATGGCCCTCGACCGCACGCGCGGCGTCACGGCCGTCGTAGAGAACACGGCGGGACAAGGCTCCAATCTGGGGTATTCGTTCGAACATCTGGCTTACGTAATCGATCGCGTGGACGACAAGTCGCGCGTGGGGGTCTGCATCGACACATGCCATGCCTTCGCGGCGGGTTACGACCTCTCGACGGCCGAGGCGTGCGACCGCACCTTCGACGAGTTCGACCGCACGGTGGGATTCCGCTATCTGCGCGGCATGCACCTCAACGACGCCATGAAGCCCCTCGGCAGCCGCGTCGACCGTCATGCCTCCCTCGGCGACGGCTGCATAGGACTCGACGCGTTCCGCTACATAGCGCGCGACAGACGTTTCGACGGCATACCTCTCATTCTCGAAACGCCCGACGAATCGCGCTGGCCCGAAGAGATAGCCATGTTGAAGAGTTTCGCCGAGGAGTGAAGACGCATGCGGTTCGGCCCCCTGAGAGAGGGCTTCTGCCGCTGCGCTCCGAATAAGACGGATTAAAGTATAAAATCACGATTTTTTTAATATATTTGCGGCCGAAAAGAGATTACAGTATACAATATTAACCTTAAAGCAGCGTTTGGGTTGCGAATCATAAGCAACGATCGGTTATGAAAATTACCGTGTCCTCGGTGGCTTCGGCCATCAAAGAGTATCTGATAATGACCTTCGGAATGTTCCTCTACGCATTCGGATGGGTGGCATGCATAATCCCCGCAGGCGGCATGGGCGGCGGAGCCACGGGTCTGTCGATGATTCTCAACCATGTGTTCCCCGCCATTTCGATAGGAACGTTTGTGTTCATAATCAACGTATTGCTATTGGCTGTCGCGGGATTCATCGTAGGATGGAACTTCGGCCTGAAGACCGTATTCTGCATCACCGTGCTGTCGGTGGCGATGGATTCGTGGGGATACATCCTGCCCGAGAACATTCTCGCGATATACACCCAGCACATCGATTCGCACAACATACTGCTCGTGATCCTCGGAGCCGTGATAGCGGGCTCGGGCGTGGCGATATGCTTCAGTCAGGGCGGATCGACGGGCGGCACCGACATCGTGGCGATGATAATAAACAAATACCGCACGATCAGCTACGGCCGCATAGTCATAGCGGGCGACTTCGTGATAATAGGCTGTTCGCTCTTCGTGGCCACCGACTTGGCGACGGGAATCGCGACCGTCATCTACGGTTACATCATGGTGGCCGTGTACGGTTATACGGTCGACCTCATACAATCGGGAAATCAACAGTCGAGTCAGATATTCATCATCAGCAACGATTACGAAAGCATCGCCACGGCCATCAACAACGAAGCGCATCGCGGCGTGACGATCATCGACGGCATGGGATGGTACACCCACAAAAGCTGCAAAATAGTAATGGTGGTATGCCGCAAGCGCGACGCCTCGATGATACTCAAGATCACCAAACGCGTCGATCCCGATGCCTTCATAACAATGGGTTCGGTGATGGGCGTTTACGGCAAAGGCTTCGAGGCCCTCAGCAAAATATAGCCCCGAATCCCGCGGCCGCAAAAGACGAAACGGAGTCCCCTTTCGGGGAGGCTCCGTTTTTGCGACCTTTTGCGGAACGGGCGAATGCAAACGGCTGCGAATGAATAATAATGCGAAAATATTCCGTTCGGGCCGCATTAAATGCCGATTCGTGCCCTTTTCTTGCAAAACTTAATATCTTTGCAGATATTTTGCAACGGAATCGCTCATTCCGACGCGGAAATGCCTCGCGGCAGCGTAATTTTTACAATTTAATAACCCGTAATCGAAACTATTGCGAGAAATGAAAAAATGGCACATTGAAGATTCGGCCGATCTTTACAACATCAACGGCTGGGGAGCCTCTTACTTCGGCATCAACGATGAGGGACACGTGGTCGTCACACCCAAGAAGAACGGCATCGAGGTCGATTTGCGCGAGGTGATGGACGAACTGGCGCTGCGCGACATCGGCGCGCCCGTGCTGCTGCGCTTTCCCGACATCCTCGACAACCGCATCGAGAGCATGTCGTGCTGCTATCGCAAGGCTTCGGAGGAGTACGGATTCCGCGGCGAGTGCTTCTCGGTCTATCCCATAAAGGTGAACCAGATGCACCCCGTGGTGGAGGAGATCATAAGCCACGGACAGAAATTCAATCTCGGTCTGGAGGCGGGATCGAAACCCGAGCTGCACGCAGTCATCGCGGTGAACGCCGAGAGCGATTCGCTCATCATCTGCAACGGTTACAAGGACGAGAGCTACATCGAACTGGCGCTGCTGGCGCAGAAGATGGGCAAGCGCATCTATCTGGTCATCGAGAAGATGAACGAACTCGACCTGATAGCCGACATAGCCAAGCGCCTGAACCTGCGTCCCAACATCGGCATCCGCATCAAACTGGGATCGTCGGGCAGCGGCAAGTGGGAGGACAGCGGCGGCGACGCCAGCAAGTTCGGCCTCACGTCGAGCGAGCTGCTGGAGGCGCTGGAGATGCTCACCGCCAAGGGCTTGGCCGACTGTCTGAAACTCATTCATTTCCACATAGGCAGTCAGGTGACCAACATACGCCACATAAAGACGGCCATACGCGAGGCGTCGCAGTTCTACGTGCAGATGCACAAGATGGACTTTCCCGTCGACTTCATCGACGCAGGCGGCGGACTGGGCGTCGACTACGACGGCACCCGCTCGGCCAGCAGCGAGAGCAGCGTGAACTACTCGATGCAGGAGTATGTGAACGACGTCATCTACCAGATAATGGATGCCGCCGACCGCAACGGCCTGCCGCATCCCAACATCATAACCGAGAGCGGCCGTTCGCTCGCCGCGCACCACTCGGTGCTGGTGATGCAGGTGCTGGAGACGGCTTCGCTGCCCGAGATGCCCGAGGAGTGGGAGGTGGGCGAGAACGACCACCGTCTGGTGAAGGACCTCTACGAGATATGGGACAACCTCACGCAACGCAGCGCGCTCGAAAATTGGCACGACGCCCAGCAGATACGCGAGGAGACGCTGGAGCTCTTCTCGCACGGACTGATCGACCTGCGCACGCGCGCCCAGATAGAGAAGCTCTATTGGTCGGTGACGCGCGAGATAAAACAGATAGCCGCGCAGATGAAGCGCGTGCCCGAGGAGTTGAACAAGGTCAACAAGCTGCTGGCCGACAAATATTTCTGCAACTTCTCGCTGTTCCAGTCGCTGCCCGATTCGTGGGGAATAGGTCAGGTGTTCCCCATCATGCCGCTCCAGCGGCTCGGCGAGCGCCCCGACCGTCAGGCCACGTTGCAGGACATCACGTGCGACAGCGACGGCAAGGTGGGCTCCTACATAGTGGAGAACACCATCGCCAACAGCCTGCCCGTGCACTCGCTCCGCCCCGACGAACCCTACTATCTGGGCGTGTTCCTCGTGGGAGCCTATCAGGAGATTCTGGGCGACATGCACAACCTGTTCGGCGACACCAACGCCGTGCACATATCGGTGACCAAGGACGGCTACAAGATCGACCAGACCATCGACGGCGAGACGATAGACGACGTACTGGATTACGTCGACTGGGACGGCAAAAGGATGGTACGCATGCTCGAAGCGTGGGTGGCGCGCTCGGTGAAGCAGGGACGCATCACGATCGAAGAGGGCAAGGAGTTCCTGAACACCTACCGCTCGGGGCTCTACGGATATACCTACTTGGAATAGGTGATAATGCGACTCTTTAGAGTCGCGCGGGCCGCAGCCTCTGCCCCGCGGAGGCCCGCAACTCGTTCGACACTCGTTCGCGTTCTCCGCAGGCTGCGTCCCGAACGATATCCGCCGAGGCGTCGGAGGCGAACCGCAGTAACTTTCGGTCGGCGGACGATTTTTTCGCATTCCGCGCGCGGCGGGCATTGCGGATGCGAAATTAAATCGTATCTTCGCAAAGGATAACGAATGCAAACACAATAAATATAATAAGGTAAAATGAGCAAAGTATTGTTGATCGGCTGCGGAGGTGTCGGCACCGTCGCGGCTCACAAATTGGCGCAGAATCCCGACGTGTTCACCGAGATCATGATCGCCAGCCGCACAAAAAGCAAGTGCGATGCGGTGGCGGCCGCCATCGGCAAACCCAATATCACCACCGCGGCGATCGACGCCGACGACGTGGATGCCTTGACGGCGCTCATGCGCGAATTTCGTCCCGACATCGCCGTCAACACGGCGCTGCCCTATCAGGACCTCAACATCATGGAGGCCTGCCTCAAGGCGGGTGTCAACTACCTCGACACGGCCAACTACGAGCCGCGCGACGAGGCGCACTTCGAGTACAGCTGGCAGTGGGCCTACAAGAAGCGTTTCGAGGATGCGGGCCTGACGGCCATTCTCGGCTGCGGCTTCGACCCGGGCGTGTCGGGCGTCTTCACGGCATACGCGGCCAAGCATTATTTCGACGAGATACACTATCTCGACATAGTGGACTGCAACGCGGGCGACCACCATAAGGCTTTCGCCACCAATTTCAATCCCGAGATCAACATCCGCGAGATCACGCAGAAAGGGCGCTACTACAAGGACGGCAAGTGGATCGAGACGGGCGCGCTGGAGATTCATAAGGACCTCACCTATCCCAACATCGGTCCGCGCGACAGCTACCTTCTGTATCACGAGGAGTTGGAGTCGCTGGTGAAGAACTTCCCCACCATCAGGCAGGCGCGTTTCTGGATGACCTTCGGTCAGGAGTACCTCACCCACCTGCGCGTGATCCAGAACATCGGCATGGCCCGCATCGACGAGGTGGAGTACCAAGGCATGAAGATCGTGCCCTTGCAGTTCCTCAAGGCCGTGCTGCCCGACCCGCAGGATCTGGGCGAGAACTACGAGGGCGAGACCTCGATCGGCTGCCGCATACGCGGCGTGAAGGACGGCAAGGAGCGCACCTACTACGTCTACAACAACTGCTCGCACCACGCGGCTTACCTCGAAACGGGCATGCAGGGCGTGAGCTACACCACGGGCGTGCCTGCCATGATAGGCGCCATGATGTTCCTCAAGGGGCTGTGGAAGCGCCCGGGCGTGTGGAACGTCGAGGAGTTCGATCCCGATCCGTTCATGGAGCAGCTCAACTTGCAGGGGCTGCCGTGGCACGAGGTGTTCGACGGCGATCTGGAGCTGTAACGACTACGGGCGGCATCGTAAGGTGCCGCCCGTTTTCGTTGCGCTGCGCCGCGCGGGTCAGTCTTGTTTCCCCGATACGCGGTCCACGGCCTCGTTTGCCTCGGCAATGATCTCGCGCCACGGCTGCGACGGATCGTTTATGTCGGTAGAACGTATACGCTCCAGAACCTTGCGCACGGGCTCGTACCGCTCGGGATGATACGAACACCCCATTTCGCGCATGCGAGCCTTCTCGGCCTCCTCGATGCCGTCGACAAGACGCTCGAAACGCATCGACGAGCGGGCGAAGGGGTACACCATATAGGTGTCGCCCGAGGGCAGGCGGGCGAAGCGCGAATCGTATTGCGGATCGGCGGGCCACGAGTTGAAGGCCCAGCGCAGCATGCCGTCGAAATCCCACGCCAAGGCATACCATCCGAGCAGCTCCGATTCGAACGGCTGCGAGAAGGTGAATGCGTTGGGGTAATGGGTGCTGCAACATACGTAGTAGGTGGTCACCTGCCCCGCTTCGCGGCGTGCCGCTATATCCTCGTGATCTATCGGCTGACGCTGCGCGATGCAGATGTCGCGCATCGACGTGTAGCGTTTGTAGGAGTAGTGGTTGTCGGCCAGCGCGAATCCCAGCTCGGGAGCGACTCGGCCAATGAGTTTCACCGCTTCGTCCATCGCCTCGGGCGACCGTTCGTCCATCGCGATATTGGTCATGCCGAGCCACGCTTTGGCTTTCAGATGGTTCTTGAAATCGACGAGGAACGGCTCCCATATCGCCGCGAAAGCGGGAGTACCGGCCTGCGGCCGCACGGTGACCGATTCGCCCGAGGCCTCGTCGAAGTACACCAGCTCGTCGTTCCAAGGCAGCATCGAGTAGCAGTTTATCATCTTGTCGATGCCCAGATCCAGCATCAACTCCACCCAGCGGTCGAAAACGGAGTAATCGTAACTCCACGAACCGTCGGCATGCTTCGTCCACACGATCATATCTTCGTAGGCGTCGTAACACTGGTGGTTCCACGGGTCCTTGTTAAGCGTGGCCGTCACCACCTTCTGACCCGCACGGGCCAACAGTCTCATCTGACGTTTCAGAGCTTCGAAATGGGCGTCGCTCCACATTTCGAGCCCTTCGGCGCGAGCTACCGCCGCGGGGTGCTGCCACAGATCGAGGTGGTAGCGGCGGTCGCGGGGTTCGGGCAGAATATGGTCCTGCACTTCGATCTCGATCGGCAGTCGTATGCGGCCTCGGCCATTGTGCCTTATCACCGCCTCTGTGCGATAGGTGCCCGCCGCAACCAGCTGCGGAACCTCTATCGTGATCCACACGGGTCGCACGGTGCGCGGCGCCATGTCGAAATGCGACAGCGAATCGAGCATGTCGGGCACCAACACCGACGGATGGTCGGCCTTACGGTTGCACAGACAGACAGGGTCGTTTCGGTCGGCAAGGGTGTAGCGCACGAAACGCGCACGCACGGCGTCGGACGATATTATGTTCTTGCCCGAGCGCAGGTCGCCCACCTTGCACGTCACGCCGTCGGCGCCGTCGGCCGTCCATAACAGGATCTGAGCCGATACGCGCTCACCGCGCCATGCCGTGGCACGGAAGGTCTTGTCCGACGACACGACGGGAATCTCGCTGCGCGAATAGAGCAGATCGGGACTGCCCCACGCGCCGTGAAGGCCCTTGCGGGTCGCATCCCAAGCCGCTTCGGCCTCGGCCGTGACGGGCGTCGGATCGTCGGCCTCGACGAAGGTCTCGACGGGAGGAAGTTTCGAGGAGCATCCCGCCGCGGCCGCAACCGACAGCGAGAGCAATGTCGTTTTGAAGATATTCATGTCGAAGATGCTCTTATTATTAATTACAATGATGTAAAAATAGGAAATCGCACGGTTATCCGCAAGCATACGGCGGAAAATTCGTATATTTGTTCTCGAACCCAAATCGATAATTCATTATGAAACGATCTCTGTTACTCGCCGCGCTGCTTGCCCTCGCATCGCTTAGCTGCCGTCCGACCGACGCGCCCGATCTTGCCGCATGCGACTCTTTCGAGAGCGCCGTGCCCGTGTGGGCCGAGGGCCGCGAAACCGAAAAGAATCTCACCCTCGCGTTCCGCGAGGTGATCGACACGCGCACGACGCGCGACGCATTGATCCGTATAGCCGCCTCGACCGACTACCGCCTGCGCGTCAACGGCGAGTTCGCGGCCCACGGCCCGAGCGTGGCGGCGCACGACTTCTACCGCGTCGACTGCTACGACCTGAGCCCCTATCTGCGTCGCGGCCGCAACGTGATAGCCGTCGAGGTGGCGGGTTACAACGAGCCCAACTACTATCTGCTCGACCAGCCCTCGTTCCTGCAAGCCGAGGTGGAGATCGACGGCAAGATAGCGGCCGCCACGGGCAGCGGATTCACCGCATATGATCTCGGACAGCGCGTGGCCGACGTGCCGCGTTTCAGCATACAGCGCTCTTTCACCGAGCGTTACGTTCTCGACCCGTCGTTCGACGAGTGGGCTTTCGATCCCGACTGCGAGGCTGGCGAAGCCGTCGCGCTCGCCGTGCAACCCGCCAAGGCGCTGCTGCCGCGCCGCGTGGCCTACCCCGACTACCGCGTGCACGAGGCCGCGGCGCAGGGCGGCGGAATATACAAGTTCGAGTGCAACAGCAGCGGATTTCTGGGCATGCATGTCAAGGTCGACGAGCCTGCGCGGCTGCGCGTGTCGTTCGACGAGCTTTTAGGAGCCGACGGGCACGTGCATATCGAGCGTCTGGGATGTCAGGCATACGTGATATACGAGCTCGCCGCGGGCGAATACGATCTGGAGAGCTTCGAGCCCTACACCATGCAGTTCGCCGAAGTGGCGGTGGAGAGCGGCAAATGCAGCGTCGAGCGCATGTACATGCGCGACTACTGCAACGCCGACGTTTGGCGCGGCACCTTCTCGTCGGACAACGCCGAAATCGACCGTCTGTTCGAGACGGCCCGCGAGACCCACCGTCAGAGTTCGTTAGACATATTCATGGACACCCCGTCGCGCGAGCGTGCGGGATGGCTGTGCGACAGCTACTTCTCGGCGCGCGTGGCGTTCGATCTGGCGGGACACACCCGAATGGAGCGCAACTTCATCGAGAATTTCCTGCTGCCCGAGCGGTTCAAGGACATAGACGAAGGCATGCTGCCCATGTGCTACCCGAGCGACCACCGCGACAAGAACTACATCCCCAACTGGGCCATGTGGTTCGTGGTGGAGTTGGAGGAGTATCTCGCGCGCAGCGGCGACCGCGAGACCATTGACCGCGCCCGCAAGCGCGTCTACGACCTTATAGATTATTTCAAGCCCTATCTCAACGAAGACGGCCTGCTGGAGAGGCTCGACAAGTGGGTGTTCGTCGAGTGGTCGGCGGCCAACAGCTTCGTGCAGGACGTGAACTACCCCTCGAACATGCTCTATGCGGGTATGCTCGACGTGGCGGCGCGCCTTTACGACGACAAGGATCTGGCCGAGCAGGCGGCCCGCGTGCGCGACGAGATCCGCCGACAGTCGTACGACGGCCGTTTCTTCTGCGACAACGCCATACGCGGCGAGGATGGCGTGCTGCGGCGCACCGACAACCACACCGAGGTGTGCCAGTACTATGCCTTCTTCTTCGATGCGGCCACGCCCGAAAGCCATCCCGAGCTGTGGGCGCGCCTGCGCGACGAGTTCGGCCCCGCGCGCAAGAAGAACAATGCCTATCCCGACGTCCCATTCGCCAACGCATTCATAGGCACCTACCTGCGACTCGAACTGCTCTCGCGCGAGGGGCTGTCGCGGCAGATACTCGACGAGTCGATCGCCGAATACCTCATCATGGCCGACCTGACGGGCACGTTGTGGGAGAACCTGCCCGAATCGAACGATTTCATGGCCAGCTGCAACCACGGGTTCGCGGCGCATATAGTGCATGTGCTCTACCGCGACGTGCTCGGCGTGTACGAGGTGAGTCCGACCAAGAAGCACGTGACGCTGCGTTTCGCCGACTGCGGCCTGAAGCGCTGCAAGGGTTCGATCCCCGTGGGCGACGAGTCGGTCGATATGGAGTGGACCATGAACGACGGCCGTTTGACGGGTCGGCTCTCGCTGCCCGAGGGCTACACTTTCGACCTGCTGCCCTCGGCGGGGCTGACGGTCGACATCGAGGCGCATTAGCGGGTGTCGGAGAGTTTCTGGGGGCCTTTCTCGTCCTTCGAACGCGGTTTTAGGCAAATTCTCACTATCTTTGTTCCGACCCGCCGGACGCCGCATGCAGGTGTCGGCCGTCGACGGGTCGGCTAAAAAGGATATTCGCATGAAACTGAGGAAAGTAACATTGATAATCGTCGTGCTGGTGCTGCTCGACCAGCTGCTGAAGATATGGGTGAAGACCCACATGCGGCTCGACGAGACCATAATGATAATCCCCGACTGGTTCCGTCTGCACTTCGTGGAGAACAACGGCGCGGCCTTCGGCATGCAGATCGTCTCGGGCGGCGCCATCGACTGGGGCAAACTGCTGCTGACAGCCTTCCGCATGGTGATGATCGGCCTTTTGGGCTACTACATCCACTATCTCGGCCGCCGCGACAGGAATACGCCCAAAGGCGTGATGATCGGCCTTGCGATGATTCTCGCGGGCGCGATAGGCAACCTGATCGACTCGGCATTCTACGGCGTCATATTCTCGCAGTCGACTCCGCTCGCGGCGGCGCATTTCGGCGACGGATACGGCACGCTGCTTATGGGCAAGGTGGTGGACATGTTCTACTTCCCGCTGTTCCAATGGAACGGCGTCCCGTCGTGGCTCTCGTTTCTGGTCGACGGCAACAACTACTTCTTCGGTGCGGTGTTCAATCTCGCCGACGCATACATCTCGGTGGCGGTGGTCTATCTGCTGCTGTTCCACTACAAGTTCTTTCAGGATTGATCGACACGTCGGCTAAAGGCTGTATTGCAGAATGTTACGGTGCATACGCGCCGTCTCTCGGTCGATCGGGGCAAAAAAAACGCGAAAAAGTATTGCGAAATAAAAAAGAAACACTACTTTTGCACATCGAAACGATGCCCAGATGGTGAAATGGTAGACACGCTCGTTTCAGGTGCGAGTGCTTCACGGCATGTAGGTTCGAGTCCTATTCTGGGCACAGTAAACCCTGTCAGAGAAATTCTGACGGGGTTTTGTGTTTTTTAGGCGGTGCGTGAGCGTTCGCAAACAATTGCTGGCCTGCGCAGTTCTGACGAACTGCAACACGCTGCGTCATGCCACCGAACCGTCAGGCGAGGATTGGCATCCCAAACGGGTGGTTGTCGGAAGAGATTCCATATTTTTCTTTTCTTCAAAAAGAAAAATGTGGAATGACGCGGATGGTTTTCATTTTTTTGGTCTGCTGTTCGCCGACGGCGGAGGACTCGCACGAGCCGAAAGCGAGTTGCAGTCCGCCGCAGTGGGGGGGGGCGGCGAACTGCGTGGTTCTGAAGAACCGCAGGCGTCGCATCGTTAATGGGAAAGTTTTCGGGACGCAGCCTGCGGGGAACGCAACGATGCGAATGCCGTTGCGGGCCTCCGCGCGCCGAGGCTGCGTCCCGCGCGACTCTACGAGTCGCAACCTTTTTCTCAATATTTTTTTCTTACGTTACCTTTTGTGCGGACAAAAGGTAACGCCAAAAACCGCCGCGGTGAAACGATTTCGGGGTCGGCCTTGCTCCTGCGCTGAATCGGATGCCCGCGGCATTTTTGAGGATCAAAAAGTCTCCGATTCTTAACGCTCCGTCGCCGCGGCCGCCCTTTTCCCGAAATCGCTTCTGCCGCGGGTGAGACTGACGCATGTGAATATTGCAGTTCGTCAGAACTGCGCGGGCCGCAGCCTCGCCCCGCGGAGGCCCGCTATTCGCATTCGCTCATTCACGCGGTCCCCGCAGGCTGCTGCCCGAACAACTGCGCCGCGAAGCGGCGTTATCTTCGGCGGCTCAATGGGCCTGCAACCAATTTTCGCCCTCGCCCGCGTCGGAGATCAGGGGTACCCGCAGCGCGGCGGCGCCCTCCATGGCCTCGCGGACTATGGCCGTCACGCGGTCGCGCTCCGTGCGCAACATGTCGACTACCACTTCGTCGTGCACTTGCAGTATCATGCGCGAGCGTATGCCCTCCTCGCGGAAACGGCGGTCGATCTCGATCATGGCCAGCTTCATTATATCGGCCGCGCTGCCCTGAATGGGCGCGTTGATGGCGTTGCGTTCGGCCACGCCGCGAGCCACGGCATTGCGCGAACCGATGTCGCGCAGGATGCGCCGCCGACCGAACACCGTGGTCACGTAACCCGTCTCGCGCGCCGCCGCGATGGCGCCGTCCATATACTCCTTCACCTTGGGGTACGACGCGAAATAGCCGTCGATAAGCTCCTTAGCCTCCTTGCGCGGGATGTCGAGCCGCTGGCTCAGACCGAATGCCGAGATGCCGTAGATGATGCCGAAATTTGCCGTCTTGGCCTTGCGGCGCTCGTCGGGCGTCACCTCGTCGATCCGCTTGTGAAAGAGCTTGGCGGCCGTAGCGGCATGCACGTCCTCGTCGTGGAGGAACGCCGCGATCAACGACTCGTCGCCGCTCAGATGGGCCATCAGGCGCAGCTCCACCTGACTGTAATCGGCCGAAAGCAGCAGATGCTCCCCGTCGGAGGGCACGAACGCCTCGCGTATGCGGCGGCCCATGTCGTCGCGCACGGGGATATTCTGAAGGTTGGGGTTGGTCGACGACAGGCGCCCCGTGGCCGTCACCGCCTGATTGAACGAGGTGTGGATGCGTCCCGTGGCACGGTTGACCAGCTGCGGCAGGGCCTCCACGTAGGTCGACAGCAGCTTCTTCACGCCGCGGTATTGCAATATCAGATCGACTATGCGGTGCTTGCCCGCGAAGCCCTGCAAATACTCCTCCTCGGTGCTGAACTGGTGCGTCTTAGTCATCTTGGGCTTCTCGGCGATGCGCATCTTCGCGAAGAGTACCTCGCCCAACTGACGCGCCGAGTTGATGTTGAGCGTCGGCTCGCCCGCCTCGGCCCGTACCTCGCGCTCCAGCTCGGCGAGGCGGGCATTCAGCTCCACGGCGTAGTCGGCCAGCAGGGCGCAGTCGACCTTCACGCCCGCCGTCTCCATGCGTGCCAGCACGTCGATCATCGGCTCCTCCACGCGCGAATAGAGCTCCGCGAGCCCCGTCTGCTCCAGCTCGCGCCACAGCACGTGCTTGAGCTGCATCGTTATGTCGGCATCCTCGGCGGCGTACTCCTTCACGCTGTGCAGGTTCACCTGATCCATCGTGAGCTGCCGCGCACCGCGGCCTATGAGGGTCTCGATGTGTATGGGCGAATAGCCGAGGTAGCGTTCGGCCAAGTAGTTCATGTTGTGCCGCGCCTCGGGATCGAGCAGGTAGTGCACGATCATGGTGTCGATCTTGCGGCCGCGCACCTCGATGCCCAGACGCGACAGCACCATGATGTCGAACTTCATGTTCTGCGCCACCTTGGTTATCCGTTCGTTCTCGAACAGCGGGCGGACCAGCGCGGCGAACGTCTCGGTGTTGTCGGGCGTGAACGACACGTACCACGCCTCGCGGGGCCGCACAGCGAGCGAGAGCCCCACCATGCGGTCGTTGAATATGTCGAATCCCGTGGTCTCGGTATCGAAGCATATCTCCTCCTCGGCCGACAGCTCCTCCACGAGCCGCGCCAGCTCGGCGGCCTCGGTCACCAAGCGGTAGTCGTGGGGCGTGGTCGCTGCCGTGGCGAGCGGCTGCGGCTCATCCGCAGCTGCGGCTTCGGCATCGGCCGTCGCGCCGTTCGAAGCCGAAACTCCGCCGTCAGCCAGAGCCGTCATGCAGGTAGCCGAAGCGGTCGCGGCGTCGCGGTGCGGACAGTCGTCCAACGCGGCGAACAGGTCGCCCTGACCCGCCAGCGCACTCCGTTTGGTCGCCTCCGACTTCGCGCGGGCCATCTCGGCCAACTGGCGCTGCGGCGCCTGCCGCGGTGCGTCCGACTCCTCGACGGGCGCCATGTTGTGAACGTCGCGCAGGAACGACGTGAAGTCGAGTTCGGCATATAAAGCCTTCAGGTCGTCGATTTTGGGCGGACATATCGCCAGATCGTCGGGCGAAAACTCCACGGGCACGTCGGTGCGTATGGTGGTCAGATCCTTGGCCAGACGCAGACGATCGCCCCACGCGGCGATCTTCTCCCCCTGCTTGCCTTTGATTTTGTCCACGTTGTCGAGTATGTTCTCCACCGTACCCCACTCGGCCACCAACTTGCAGGCACCCTTCTCGCCTATGCCCGGCACGCCCGGGATGTTGTCCGACGCGTCGCCCCACAGTGCCAGAATGTCGCGCACCAGAACGGGGTCGCCGATGCCGTATTTGGCGCACACGGCCGCGCTGTCCATGATCTCCACGCCGTCGCCCTTCTGCTTGTAGATGTGGCGGCGGGGACCCACCAGCTGGCCGTAGTCCTTGTCGGGCGTCACCATGTAGACCTCGCAGCCCGCCTCCGAGGCGCGATGGGCCAGCGTGCCGATCACGTCGTCGGCTTCGTAGCCCTCGACTTCGAACACGGGTATGCGCATGGCGTCGAGCAGACGGCAGAGGTAGGGCACCGAGGCGATTATGTCCTCGGGCGTGGCGGGACGGTTGGCCTTGTAGTCGGCGAAGAGCTCGTTGCGGAACGATCCGCCCTTGGGGTCGAGCGCCACGCCGAGCATGTCGGGCGATTCGCGCTTCATGATGTCGCGCAGGAACTTGGTGAATCCGAACAGGATCGAGGTGTTCATGCCGAAGCGGTTGCGCATCGGCCGCCCCATGAAGGCGTAGTAGTATTTGAAAACGAGCGCGTAGGCGTCGATCAGGAAAAGTCGTTTCATATCGTGTGCGGGGTTGGGTTGATTCATTTCGGGATGTGTCGTTTATCTTCGGCGGCTGCGGGGGTCGCACCTTTGGTGCGAGCCGCCGAAGATAGTAATGCCCGACGGGCATTACGGGTTATGATAAATTACGTCACAGATTATCTTCGGCAAACCACTCGGCGAACGACGAGGCCGTCTCGTGCAGGCGGAGCGAGTAGAGCTCCACCTCGTCGGGCAGCGACTCCAGAAGCCGTTCGGCGAAGTCGGCCAGCATGTTTTCGCACGTGGGCTGGTAGTCGACCATGACGATGTCGGAGTAACGGTCGGCCAGCATGTCGCGCAGCTGCATGCCCTGCTCCGAGCGGCGGATGACGAACGCATGGTCGAACTGCGAGACTATCCGATCGTTCACGATCCGTTTCAGCAGCCCGAAATCCATCACCATCCCCTGCTTGGGATCGTAGGGGTCGGTCAACGGCTCGCCCTTTATCGTGACGAACAGTCGGTAGGAGTGACCGTGTATTTCGCGGCATGCGCCGTCGTAACCTTCGAGCGAATGCGCCGCCTCGAACGAAAACTCTTTTGTAAGTCGGATCGTTGCCATAATCAATCGTATTCGGCATTTGGCCGTTGCGCAAAGTTAATATTTTTCGTCGTATATCGCCGCACATACCCGAATTATCTTCCGCCGACGGCGCAAACAAAATCATAATACTCGCAAAATGCTCTTCGAAGCGAATCCGACGCTGCATACGGCAAACCGACGGTCGGCAAAATCGCGCACATATTATGATTATCCGCCCGCCGCGAGGCGAAATTCTCGCGGCACGATTAAAAAAACCTATTGCACAGTTTGGAAAATAAAGAAATAGTCGCTATTTTTGATATGGCGATATGCGATCATATCGCGACTGTTTATTCAATTTGAAAAGCCTGAACTTTTAATGTAGCGAAATAAACAGTCAAGCACCATTATGCGCGGAGCTTGACTTGTTCGCTACACCATTCAGGCTGGTCAAATTGACAAGTCGGGCCTCCGCGCATGTTTTTTTGAATTTCATTCACAAAAAATATGCAAGCATGAAAGACAACCTACACCTCGTTCGCGATTATCATTTTCGACGCGGCGAATTATACGTATTCCGCAAGTCCGACGACACGCGCGGCAAGAAAAAATATCTAATAGGCATATTCGAGAGACGCGTCGGTCAGGAGATCTATCTCGAAGCATACACCTCGAATTACACGGACTTCGGAAAATGGTGCCGCTTGCCCAAAGCATACATTCGATGCAGACAGGCTTCGCGCAGCGAACTCAGGGACTGCATCTGCAACCTTGCGATATATGAATACAACAATCCGATTAAATAACGCACCGTTCGTCCCACGCGAAAAATGACGCGTGCGCCGTCGGGACGCGCACCGCATTACAGACACAAAAATCCCGTAAGCGTCGTGCTTACGGGATTTTCGTTCCGCTCCGTCTCAAAACGGATTTCGGCGGAAAGAGAGGGATTCGAACCCCCGGAACAGTTGCCCGTTCACCGCATTTCGAGTGCGGCCCGATCGACCACTCCGGCATCTTTCCTTCGGTCTGTACGCAGAATCCGACCGACCGAAACAGCCTTTCGGGATTCTAACGATGCGCAAAGATAATAACTTTCGGGCAAAGTTGTACGGGTAGAACGAAAAAATTAACGAAATTATATTCCGCCGACATCGAAATGGGGGCATGAAATTTCGAAACCGCTATGCGGATAAGCGCCAAAATTTTCCCGTTCGATAAAAAAATGGCTTGAATATTGAGCTGAAATCGACATAAAATAATATTTTTGCACTGCAATATAAGGTATATGCGGTCGGTCGCGCAATAAAATGCGGCGATTTTACGTTCTCCCTACAGGAGAAACTGTATCGAAAAGGAACCCGCATCCGATTTAACCTTAAACCTATGTGCGCTATGAAGAACTTGAAGAGTATTTTAGCCGCAACGCTCACGGCTCTGGCCGCGAGCGCCTGCACGTCGGCCTACTACGGGTCGGCGGGCGATTACGACGATCTATACGCCTCTCACGACAGAACGGCCATAGCCGACCGACAGCGTGCGGAAGCCGAGGCGCGCCGCGCGGAGGCCGAAGCGCGCAAAGCCGAAGCCGAGGCGCGTCAAGCCGAGTGGAACGCCCGAACGGCCGAGATACTTGCCGCCGCGGGCGATACCGAGGGCGTGAGGTTGGTCGACTCGGGCGACGGGATAATCATAGTCGAGGACGACTCGCCGCAGAGCTTCTTGGCCGACAGCTACGAAAGCGCCTACGCACGTCGTCTGCGCGGCTTCACATCGCCCAATTACCGCATGCCGTCGAGCTATTTCAATCTGCGTTACGGCGGCAGCTACACCTTCGCCACGGCCTACGACCCCGCGGTCTATAACATAATGGTGTCGGGCGATCAGGTGTGGGTCGAGCCCAAGTACATCACCTCGATGTTCGGCACATGGGGCGCGACCAACGCCACGGCCGTACTCTACTCGCCTTGGTATTACGGCTGGAACTGTTACGATCCGTGGTACTACTCGTGGTGGGGCTATCCCCGCTATTCGTGGTACGACTGGAACTGGAATATCTGCTACGGCTGGAATATCGGCTGGGGCGCCAACATCTGGTGGGGCTGGGGAGGTCTCTACCATCCGTGGCATCACCCCCACTACTATTACGGCCCGGGCTGGGGCGGTCCGCATTGGGGTTGGGGCCCGCAGTACGGCGGCGGTGGCGGCGGTTATTGGTACCGCGGCGGCAATTACTACGGCTCGCGCAACAACGACACCCGATTCCCGGGAAGCGGCAATTCGCGCCCCATGCGCGGCAACTCGATCGTGAACCGAGGTTCGTCGACCTCGACGCCCTATCGCTCGCCCAATACGGGCAACGCCTACGGCACTCCGTCGCGCGGCAGCAACACCGCCACGAGCATCCAGCAGCAAAACACTGGTTCGCGAGGCCGCAGTACGGTCACTACCACCACGACCAACCGCAACGACAACTCGTCGATGCGCAACAACACCACCACACGCAACAACAATAACAGTTACAACAACAGCAATAATTCGAGCTTCAATTCCAACCGCGGCACCTCGACGTCTTCGTTCGGATCGGGTTCGTCGGGCGGCGCATCGCGCGGCGGCGGCGTTTCGAGCGGCAGCAGCGGAGGAGGTTCGCGCGGCGGCGGCTCACGCGGACGATAAAGTCGACAGAATTAACTGACCCTACGGGTCGCAAACGAGTGCAAAATGAAAATAATCGGAAAACTTTCGCTTCTCATAGCCTCGGCTGCCATCGTCGGCACCGCCTCGGCGCAATACAGGTTCGGCGGCCTGATGATGGACCACGACGGCATGATGTCGAACGACATGTTCTCGCTCTCGCAGGTCAACTTCGGTTTCGGCACGGCCCGCTCGATGGGTATGGCCGGCGCATTCACTTCGCTCGGCGGCGACGTGGCATCGATAGGCGTCAACCCCGCGGGATTGGGCATGTATCGTCACAACGAAGTGACGATCAGTCCCATCATGGGATTCAACAACGCCAGCAACAGCGCGGCCGACTGGGGCGACAACAAGCAGAGCCGCTTCGCCCTGAGCAACGTCGGCGCCGTGTTCAACGTATACGAAAGCAGCCGCACGGGTCTGGTGAGCGTCAGCTTGGGCATCGGCTACAACCGCGTGGCCGACTTCAACTACCGCTACGGCTTCACGTCGGAGAGCGGCCCGTCGAACGCCCCCTACCGCTCGATCAACGACGCATTCTCGCGTCAGCTCGGGCAGGGCGGCATATTCCCCGACAGCAACGGCAGCCTCAACTACGGTTACGACATAGCCTACTATTGGGGCGGCGCTCTGGCCTACAACGGCTACATGCTCGACGTGGGCGAGGACGATCTGGGCTCCTACTGGACCACGGCCGACCGCATAGGCGTCAATGCGGGCGTGGGACATACGGCCAACGTGGCGAGCCGCGGCTCGATCGGCGAATACGACATAGCCGTCGGGCTCAACTTCGACAACCGATTCTACGTCGGTGCGACCATAGGCTTGCAGTCCGTAGACTGGAAACGACAGTTCTACTACGGCGAGGACTACATCTATGACGGCGCGACGCCCGTCTACTCCGACGGCACTCCGCTGCAAACGCCCGCCCAATGGATGGACTACAATCAAGCCGTCGACGTGTCGGGCACGGGCGTTAACTTCAAGGTAGGATTCATCTGGCGCCCCATTCCCGCCCTGCGCATCGGTATGGCCGTGCATACGCCCACCTTCTATTCGCTCAAGCGCAGTTATCAGGCATACGCCGCCACCAATTTCAACCCGAGCGGCGACACGACACCTTCGCTCGACGACGACGGCGACAATACGTGGGATTTCGTCTCGCCCACGCGCCTCATGTTCGGTCTGTCGTACACCATCGGCCGCTTCGCCATCATCTCGGCCGACTACGAGCGCGACTGGTACAACGGCATGCGCGTGAAGAACATACCCTCGGGCTTCGACCTCACCGAGGCCGACTACCGCTCGGAGTTCACCAACAATTTCAAAGGCTCGAACACGCTGCGCCTCGGCGTGGAGATCAAGCCGCTGCCCATGTTCGCCCTGCGGGCGGGCTACGGCGTGGCCGATTCGATGCTCCGCAACGACAAGGGACTTTACTACAACTCGCCGCTCACCTACAAGAGCACCTGCCTCTCGGGCGGTCTGGGTCTGGCGTTCGGCGGGCTGAACGTCGACCTCACGTACCAGTATCTCGAAAACAAGCAGACCGAATACATGCTTTACTATGCGCTCGACAGCCGCTCGGGCACGTTCGACACGGCGAGCCCCGTCTACTCGACCGACCTGAAGCGCAACTACGTAATACTCTCGGTCGGATACAAATTCTGACGCCGACCGAACCCGAACATGAAGAGACTTAAACTGTTATTGGCAGCGACAATCGCCGCGGGACTGTGCGGCTGCTCGTCGGAGACGGAATTTCGCCTTGCCTCGTACAACATACGCTACGACGCGCCTGCCGACGCGCAGAGCGGCGACGCGTGGGACGAGCGCAAAGGTTCGGTGGCCGAACTGCTGCTGTCGCACGAGGTCGACATCGCGGGCACGCAGGAGGGAAATCGGCAGCAGCTCGACGACCTGCTGGCCCTCATGCCCGACTACGACTGCATCTGCCATCCCTACGGAGGCAAGGACGGCAATCTGCACAACTGCGCCACATTCTATCGCCGCGACCGTTTCGAGGTGCTCGACGAGGGTACTTTCTGGTACAGCGAGACGCCCGACGAGGAGAGTCTCGGGTGGGATGCCACCGACCTGCGCATCTGCAACTGGGGACGGTTCCGCGAGAGGCGGTCGGGCAGGGAGTTCTATCTGTTCAACTCGCATTTCTACTGGCGGCTGAAGGAGGCCAAGCGCAATTCGGGCAAGGTGCTGCGCGACAAGGTGAGGCAAATCGCGGGCGATGCCGCGGTCATATGCACGGGCGACTTCAACTCGACCGACGACTCGCCCCAGATAAAGGATATCGAAGAGTCGCTGCGCGACGCCCGCCGCATAAGCGAAAGCGCCCCCGCGGGACCCGAGAAGACCGATCTCGGCGGCGGGAATTTTCGGGGCGAGCCCAAGGCCCGCATCGACTACCTGTTCGTGAACGACCGCGTGAAGGTACGCAGCTACCTCGTGCCCGAGGATGTACGCGAAAACGGCCACTATCCGTCGGATCATCTGCCCGTGGTATGCCGCCTCGCCGTCGATTGACCCCGTCGGCGGGCGCCGCGATCAAAAAAACGGGCGACACATATACGCGTTAAACAAAAAAAGGTTACTTTTGTCATTCGGACGAAGGCAGCCTTTTTTTCGTATGCGCCGCCGCGTACCGAATGTTTCCGCACCCGAAAATTTCGAAATAAAAAAACGCAATATGGCAGTTGAGCTTAAAGATCTGACCAAAGTCGAGGACAACTACTCGAAATGGTACAACGACCTTGTCGTGAAAGCGGGTCTGGCCGAAAATTCGGCCGTCAGAGGATGTATGGTGATAAAGCCCTACGGCTACGCCATCTGGGAGAAGATGCAGCGCGTGCTGGACGACATGTTCAAACAGACGGGCCACGAGAACGCCTATTTCCCGCTGTTCATTCCCAAATCGTTCTTCTCGCGCGAGGCGCACCACGTGGAGGGCTTCGCCAAGGAGTGCGCCGTGGTGACCCACTACCGTCTGAAGAACGCCCCCGACGGCAACGGCATCGTGGTCGATCCCGCCGCCAAGCTCGAAGAGGAGCTTATCGTGCGCCCCACCTCGGAGACCATAATCTGGAACACCTACAAGAACTGGATCACCTCATACCGCGACCTGCCCATCCTCTGCAACCAGTGGGCCAACGTGGTGCGCTGGGAGATGCGCACGCGTCTGTTCCTGCGCACGGCCGAGTTCCTCTGGCAGGAGGGCCACACGGCCCACGCCACCCGCGAGGAGGCCATCGCCGAGGCCGAGAAGATGATCCACGTGTACCAACGCTTCGCCGAGGAGTGGATGGGCGTGCCCGTCATCGTGGGCCACAAGTCGCCCAACGAGCGTTTCGCGGGCGCCGAGGATACCCTCACCATCGAGGCCCTGATGCAGGACGGCAAGGCTTTGCAGAGCGGCACCTCGCACTTCTTGGGGCAGAACTTCGCCAAGGCGTTCGACGTCACCTACACCACCAAGGAGGGCGGTCAGGAGTATGTGTGGGCCACCTCGTGGGGAGTGTCGACCCGTCTGATGGGCGCACTCATCATGGCGCACTCGGACAACAACGGTCTGGTGCTGCCTCCGAAGCTCGCCCCCATTCAGGTGGCTATGGTGCCCATTTACAAGGGTGCCGAACAGCTCGCCCTGATGACCGAGAAGATGGAGGCCATAGCCGCCGAGCTGCGCGCCCGCGGCATCAGCGTGAAGGTCGACACGCGCGACAACGTGCGCTCGGGCTTCAAGTTCGCCGAATACGAACTCAAGGGAGTACCCGTGCGTCTGGCTCTCGGTCCGCGCGATCTGGAGAACGGCACCATCGAGCTGGCGCGCCGCGACACGCTCACGAAGGAGACCGTATCGCAGGAGGGCTTGACCGACCGCATCGCGGCCCTTATGGACGAGATTCAAGCCAACATATTCCGCAAGGCGCTCGATTTCCGCACCTCGATGATAACGCGCGTCGATACGTGGGACGAGTTCGTCGACGTGCTGGAGAACAAGGGCGGATTCATCTCGGCCCACTGGGACGGCACCGTCGAGACCGAAGTAGCCATCAAGGAGGCCACCAAGGCCACCATACGCTGCATCCCCGTCGACGCCGAAGAGGAGGAGGGCAAATGCGTCTTCACGGGCAAGCCGTCGCACCGCCGCGTGCTCTTCGCCCGCAGCTATTGACGCTTCGCACGATACGATCGAAAACGGCTTGTCCTTGCGGCAGGCCGTTTTTTCGTCGATATTCTTCACCGACGGCACCCGACGAACGGCGATCGAACCGCATTTTTCCGAATAAACATCACGAATTTTCGATCACGGCTTGCCCGAACCCGTTATTTTGCGTATCTTCGTGAAAATCGAAATAGCCTTCGCATGAAAAGAGTCATACGACAAGCAGCGGCCATAGTCCCCGCACTCGCGGCGACAGGTTGCGCACGGCAATCGGTCGTGGAGCGCAAGCCGCTCAACATCATCCACATCATGACCGACGACCACTCCTACCAGACCATAAGCGCCTACGGCCATCCGCTCTCGCGGCTCGCCCCGACGCCCAACATCGACCGTCTCGCGGCCGAGGGGGTGCTCTTTTCGCGGGCGTATGTCGAAAATTCGCTCTCCACGCCGAGCCGCGCATGCCTCATGACGGGACTTTACAGCCACCAGAACGGCCAGCGGCAATTAGGTGCGGGCATCGACACGAGCAAAACGTTCTTCTCGGAGCTGCTCAAGGAGCAGGGTTACAGCACCGCCGTGGTCGGAAAGTGGCACATGCAGTGCGAGCCCAAAGGGTTCGACTTCTATCGCCTGCTCAACAACCAAGGCGACTACTACAATCCCACGTTCCGCTCGCACGACTCCGACGGCAAGTTCGTGCGCGAGCAGGGCTATGCCACCGAACTCATAACCGACCACGCCATCGAGTTTCTGGAGGGTCGCGACCCCGACCGTCCGTTCTGCCTGTTAGTGCACCACAAGGCGCCGCACCGCAACTGGATGCCCGAGCCGAAATATTACGATCTGTTCGAGGATGTGGAGTTCCCCATGCCCGACAATTTCAGCGACGACTATGCGACCCGTACCACCGCGGCACACACGCAGAGGATGAGCATCGAGAAAAATATGGAACTCGTCTACGACCTCAAGGTCGAGGAGCTTAAGGGCCGCGACGGCTACCGTCCCGAACCCAACAGCTACTGGGATGCGGCATACGCGGGCCTCACGCCCGAGCAGCAGGCGGCATGGCACGACGCCTACCGTCCCAAGAACGAAGCCTTCATCGAGGCGGAACTTGCGGGCGACGAGCTGCTGCGATGGAAATACCAGCGCTACATGCGCGACTACCTGCGCTGCATACGCTCGGTGGACGACCAGATCGGCCGCCTGCTCGACTATCTGGAGGAGCACGACCTGATGGACAACACCGTGATAGTCTACACCTCGGACCAAGGGTTCTACATGGGCGAGCACGGCTGGTTCGACAAACGTTTCATGTACGAGGAGTCGTTCCGCACGCCGCTCATCATACGCTACCCGAACGGCGCGCGCGGCGTGGTGTGCGACCGTCTGGTGCAGAACATCGACTATGCCCCGACATATCTCGCGGCGGCGGGCATGGACCAACCAGCATACATGTCGGGACGTCCGCTGCAACCGCTGTGCAAGGGCCGCGAACCGCGCGAGTGGCGCGAGGACCTCTACTATCACTACTACGACTATCCCGCCGAGCACATGGTGCTGCGTCACGACGGCGTGAGCGACGGCCGCTACAAGTTGATACATTTCTATAAAAAGGAGAAGAACGGCAGCGTCTCTCTCCGCGAAGAGGAGCTTTACGACCTGCATGAGGATCCGTCGGAGATGCACAACATCATCGGCCGCGCCGACATGGCCGACGTCAAAGCGCGTCTGCAACAGCGTCTCGACCGCTACCGCGAGGAGCTTGCGGTGGACGAGTATTGACAGACGGGGCGGGAGTGCCCCGAAGATCGACGGCGCCAAAGCGACAAGCGGCCCGACCTTCTCGGTCGGGCCGCTCGAATTTAAGCCTCGGAACGGACTCTATCGCATCGCCACATCGGCTTGCCCGATCAGACGGCCTTCGGTGTAGAGCTCCACACGATAGGTGCCCGCGGTGAATCCGCTGCCGTTGTAGAATATCTTGACGGGCAGGTCGTCGTTCTGGTAGTCGACCTCGCGCTGCGCCGAGTATATCTTGGGTTCGCCCTCGAACGAGAACGATGCCGCATCGGGCGTCGAGAGTACGTAACCGTCGGGCGAGATTATGCAGACATACACCGTCTTGGTCCCGGGCTCGGCAAGCTCGTTGCCCGCAAGCACGAAGTTGACGCTCAGACGCGCCGCACCTTTCACGCGAGTGATCTCCTTGCTCTTCGCATTGAGCGCTGACATGGTTATGTTGCGGGCACGGATTACCGAACCTACCCTCACCTTGTTGTTCAACTCCTCGGCGCGCTCCTCGGCCATCTCGGCACGCAGCTGGGCGGTCGAGATCTCTTTCTTGTAACTGATATTCTCCTTTACCAGCTTCTTGTTGAGGTTGTTGAGCGAATCGATCTGACGTATGTAACCCTGCATCACGGTACGCAGCGTGCCCACCTCTTTTTCGTAAGCGCGTATCTTGGCGTAATTGAGACGGCGCTCGTTCTTGAGCTGGTCCATCAGCTTGTTGGCCTCTTCGAGGTTGGCCGTGATGGAGTCGTTCTTGATCTTAAGGTCGTCGAACGAGACTATGAGGCTGTCCAGATCGCCCTGAATCTTGTTGCGGTCCTGCTCCAGAAGCACATATTCGGCCTGCTGCTCGCGGTGTATCTTGAAATAGAGCCCCGATAACGCCACCAATATGACTGCCAGAATGATGATTACCACACGGTAGCCGCGCACGGCCTTGTTATCCGTCTCCTGACGATCGTACTCGTCTTCGTACATCGAGTCGTCGTAATCGTTATATTCGTCTCTCATAAACTTAATGTTTTTATGTTTCCCGCCGCTGCACGGCCGCATCGGCCGAACATACAACGTTTCACCGACAAAGATAAGTTATTTTTACCAACTATATGCAAATTTGCGTTTTTTCTCGCTCCGCGCGCTTTCGCAATATATATTTCTCCGACGACTGTCTCCCGACATGCTGTCGTCGCGGCGCCGCGAAATCCGATCCGCCTCCCCCGAACCCGCTCCTCGGAAGAGGGCTCGAACCGCCGCACGGATGCGACGTATAGGCGGAAACTTCGCGCGATATTTCCGAGGTTGAGCATTAATGGTTATCTTTAGCGGCCGAACGCAACGTGCGATCGCTTAAAAAACATTGAAATGAAATCCGTTCATACGATACTGCCGCTCTCGGTGCCGAACGTGTTCATGACCTTCGCATGCCTCGTCACGACGGTGCGGCTCGTATTCACGAAATAGCTTGCCATGACCCGCGAAGAACTCGAAATAGTGCTTTTGCCCGAGGTGCGCGACGCCGTGGAACGCAATCTGGAACGCGATCCGCTGCAAATCGCCCTCGACCGCCGCATACCTCACGCGCGCGAGGTGGCCACGCAGGTGAAGTATCTCAAACGCGCGCGAACCAAGCTGCCGTCGCTGTGGGCGGCGCGCTGCATAATCCCGCCGCGAGCTTTCGAACAGTCGTCGAGCGAGGAGTGCGCCGCCGCGAAACATCTTTCGGGGAGGTCGGTCCTCGACCTGACATGCGGGTTAGGAGTCGATGCCATAGCCCTCGCGCGGCGATTCGACAGGGTGATAACCGTCGAAAGGGACGAGGTGCTGGCCGACGCGGTGCGCGAAAACATGCGGCGCATGAAGATCGCGAACGTGGAGGTCGTCACGGCCTCGGCCGAGGATTGCGCGGTCTCGCTCCGCGAGCGGTTCGACTGGATCTTCGTCGATCCCGACCGACGAGCGACGGAGGGCCGCCGCGCCGTGCGCATGGAGGATTGCTCGCCCGACGTCACGGCGCTGCTACCCCAATTGAGGCGGTTGAGCGATCGTCTGGCCGTGAAGTGCTCGCCGCTGTTCGACATCGACGAGGCGTTCCGCATCTTCGGCGATTGCGGCGCGGAGGCCGTGTCGCTGCACGGCGAGTGCAAAGAGGTGATGATCTATGCCGACGGACGGCACCCCTCGATCGCGGCCGAAGCGATAGGTGTCGGCCGTTTCGAAGTCGCACGCGAAGATGCGGCATGCGAAGCGTGTACGAAAGATTTCGACCCCGACGCATACGCATGGCTGGTGGTTCCCGACGCCGCATTGCGGAAGACCCGCCTCACGATCCGCCACCTGCGCGGCAAGGCCGACGTATGGAGCAACAATTCGTTCGCTTTCGCGCGCGAAAAGCCCGAAGGAGTATTGGGACGGATACTGCCCGTCAAACGCATCGAACCATACGATCCGAAAGCCTTGCGACGAGAACTGCGGGGCGCGGGCGTCGATATTCTGTGCCGCGACTTCCCCGTTTCGGCGGATGAAGTGCGCCGCCGCACGGGTATGAGGAGCGGCGACGAACATCGCATCGCCCTGACATGCGTGGCGGGTCGCTGCCTGACCGTGAGAATCGGCAGCGCGAAGTAGCTCCGTTCGGGACACCGTTGGCCGAAACTATCTCTTCTTGAAGCAGTCGGCAGCGCGCAAGGTCTCCTTGGGCGAGGGCGAGTAGATTCCGAAGACCAGCTTGTATTCGGGTTCCATCGTAGTGATGTTGACCGACGATCCGATCGTGCCCAGAACGCCGTTCTTGGCAATCTTCTGCCCCTTCTGCACTACCGCATGTTCGAGATTGGCGTACGAGGTGATGTATTCGCCGTGGGCGACGAACACGTCGTACTTGCCCGAGATTCGGTTGCGGCGCACCTCCACCACCTTGCCTTCATAGACCGAGCGCACCGAAGCCCCTTTCGAGGCGACGATCTCGGCCATGTTGTCCTTGTATTTGCGCACGCGTCCGCCGTCGACGGGCAGATTGAGATTGGAGGTCGTGCGCGAGAACGACGCACCCTCGGTATTACCCTTCGTGAGCTTGCGCAGGGCGTCGATGGCGGCGTCGAGCCGCTCCTCGCTGGCCATCTTCTCGCGCAGAGCGGCCTGCTCGCGCGCCGTGAGTTGATTCATGGCGCTGCGTGCCGAGGTCACGTCGCGTTGCAGCTTCTCGCGTTGCGACTCGGCGCTGCGCTGCACCGAATCGAGCGATATACGTCTTTGTTCCAACGCCGTCTGCCGTTCGGCGATGGCCGTTCCGAGCGAATCGATGCGCCGCATCTTCTCGGCGCGCAGGGCGGCCACGGCGCGGATGTTGGATATGCGGCGCGCGGCGTCGGTGAAGTCGCGCGACGAGAGCAGATAGGTCATGTAATTGTTCTGCCGATAGTTGCGATAGGCCTCGCGCACCATCTCGGCATAGCGTTCGCGCTCCGCGGCGAGGTCGTTGCGGGCCGAGACCAGCAGCGAATCGTTGTGCGATATGCTGCTGCGTATGTCCGATATCTCGCGCTCGGTCTGCGAGAGGAGGCGGTTGCGCGAATCGATCTGGCGCGTGATGGACTGCACGCGCTGCTGCGCCGACGACTTGTCGCGCTTTATGCCCGACAGACGCTTCTCCTCGGCCTCGATCTGCCGCTCCAGCTCGGCGATCACGCGCCGCTGCTCCTCGATGCGTGCAGCCTCGGTTTTCGATTTGCTCTGGGCGCGGAGGTCGTGCGCGGCGAACGAGGCGCAGGCCGTCGCGGCGAGCAAAAGTATGCGGAAGAATCTCACTGTGGTTTGCATTTCTGTCGGGGTGATGATCGGGTGTGCGGAATCGCGCTATCTCTTCTCTTTCTTGTCCTTGCGAGGTTCGGGCGCGCCTTTGAGACGCTCGATGCGGGCCTCGATCTCGGCCGCGTCGCCGCCCGCCTCCAGCGCCTTGCGCCAATAGGTCTCGGCCATGAACTTCTCGCCTAACTCATAGAGTATGTCGCCGTAGTGGAGCGGCAGGGCCGCGCTGCCCGTGGTGTCGAGCGAAAGCGCCTGACGCATGCTCTTGCGCGCCTCCTCGTAACGGCCAAGCTTGTAGAGGATCCATGCGTAGGTATCTATGAACGTGGCGTTGTTCTGCTCCAGCTCGATGGCGCGCGACGACATCTCCAACGCACGATCCAGATCGCGCCCCTCCTCGCTGAGGTAGTAGGCGTAGTTATTGAGCACCGAGGCGTTGTCGGCACGGTAGGCGAGCGCCTTTTCGTAGGCTTGGTAGCACCTTTTGGCGGCAGCCTTGGCGCTCATGCCGATCTTGGCGGGCGGCGCGGCGCTGTCGCGGCGCGTGTCGCGCCCCGCGGCGGCTTCCGACATCTGGTGATAGGTGTCGCCTATGAAGCCCCACAGCTGCCCGCGCAGCGAGTCGGTCGGGGCCAGACGCAGAGCCTCGGTAAAGGTGTCGACGGCACCCTTGTAGTCGCCCTTCACGAAGCGGCGGTTGGCTTTGCGGATGTAGAGCACAGGATCGTCGGGGAAGAGCTCGACGGCACGCTGCACGTATCGGTCGACCGAATCGGGGTGTTTCAAATAGTCCTCTATGTCAATGACGGCCATGTAGTAATCCATCTGCGGCGGCTCGTCGGCGAGGTGGAGCTTGAAGTGCTGCAACGCGCTCTCCACGTTGCCGCCCGCCAGCAGGTGGTCGCCGTAGATATCCACGACGCGCTTGTCCGACGGGTAACGTATGGCCAGCGTCGAGGCCAGCGAGCCGATGCGGAAGAAGTGCTCGCCGTAGAAATTGCGGTCGGCGGTGAGACGTTCGAACAGTTCGATCTTGCGGTCGAGAGGAAAATCGTCGAGGGCGAAGAGGAGTTTGAGCGTGGCGAGATACCCCGCCATGTCGCCCCGCTTCGAGCAGAAGTCGGCATACACGGTCACGGCCCCCACGTTGGTGGAGTCCATCTCGACCGCCCGCCGCAGCGTGACGTCGGCCAGCGAGTCGCGGCCCGCGGCGGCGTATGCCTCGCCGAGCGAGAGGACGTTGCTCTGCTCGTAGGGCGCCTCCTCAACAGCCTCGCGCGCCTCGTCGATGGCGCGGTCGAACTGCCTCGTGGCGATCAGCAGCATGCGTTTGAGGTTGCTCAGATAGTTTATCTTGCCGAAGCGCATGTCGGCCGAGTCGAGTATGGTGATGGCCAGATAGGGCTGCCCCTTCTGTTGGTAGAGCATCGCCATGATGCGATAGTTGTCGGGATTCTTGCCGTCGATGCGCATCAGGCGGCGGTAGAGCGGCGCAGCCTCGTCGTAACGCCCCGCCACGATGAGCGTCTGGGCGTAAAGGCTCAGATACCAGCGGCTCGTAGTGTCGGTCCGATACGCTCGGCGGGCGTAATCGATGGCACGGACGGGATCCGTCTCCATGTACTGCGAAGCAAGTTCGTAAAGCGCGGGGGCGAAGAGCGAATCCTCGGCCAAAGCCTCCTCGTAGAGGCGCCGCGACTCCACCGAGTCGCCGTAAACGGTGGCACGTTTCAGTCCGTCGGTGAACTTGTAGAGCGCCTGCAGCGAGTCGGGGATGATCAACTCGGGTTTACCGTCGGCCACCGAATCGGTCGTGTCACGTTTCAGGGCATCGAGGTCTATCCGCAGAGAGCCGCCTTGCGGGCGTTCCTTGGTGCCGCGCAGACGGCGGAACGGACGTTCGGGCACACGCACCGTGTCGGACGTGTCGGCCGCCATCCGCTGCCGCCGCTCGGGCGCGAGCACGCGCGCCGTGGCCATGAATGCGCAGCAGAGCATGACCGCGAGCAAGAGCGACAATATCTTCGCGTATGTGACTTTTCCGTTCAAAGCGTTTTTTATTTGAGTACCATTATATGCTTCGGGGCTTTCGGGCGCGGCAGCGATCTCTCGCCCCACGCACCGAGAAACCGCGGCGCGCAGCGGCGTTATCTTCGGCGGCTCGCACAAAGCGCGCCCCCCCGCAGCCGCCGAAGATAAATTTTATCCGAGATCGTCCGCCTGCGGCTCTTTGAGCCGCGCAATTCGCCGCCGCCCCACTGCGGCGGACT
>CAYMIH010000008.1:0-57680 GCA_964390585.1 uncultured Alistipes sp. | reverse complement strand
ATCAGTTATTATAAATCAGATAAGCCTATTTGGGGTATTGTCGTAAATAATCACCTAAAGTAAATATCCCATGAATAACGAGATTATATATATCCTGCTGCCCGATTTCGCATCGCATGAAATGGTTTATCTTATGGAGGCTGTGGCATGCGACGAGCGCGAGATAAAGCGGAATCCCAAATACGTCAACAAGATTGCGGCCCCGACGATGGAACCCGTCGCCGCTTGCGGCGGTTTTCGGGTGCAGCCCGACTACTGTTTCGCCGATATTCCCGAAGATTATGCCGCACTGGTGCTTGTCGGCGGATTCGGATGGGCGACTCCCGCCGCCGACGGTGTGGTACCCATAGTGAAAAAGGCGGTAGCCGACGGCAAGATCGTAGGAGGCATATGCAACGGCGCCTCGTTTCTGGCCAAATGCGGTCTGCTTAATAACATCAAGCATACGGGCAACGGATTGGAGCAGCTACGGCTGTGGGGCGGCGAGAATTATACCAACGCCGAGGGGTATGTACACGAGCAGGCCGTTTCGGACGGCGGCATAGTGACTGCCAACGGCTCCGCGGCTCTTGAGTTCACGAAAGAGCTTCTGCTGCTCCTCGAAAACGATACAGCGGAACGCATCGAAATGTACTATCAATTCAACAAGCAGGGATTCTGCGCGCTGTTTTCCTAGTAATTTTGTTGGCTGTTAGGTTTGCTGGTTGCGAGTCGTAGCCTGCGGGGCGAACGATAGCGAGCCTCCGCGGGGCGAGGCTGCGGCTCGCGCGGCTCCGAAGAGCCGCAAAACATTATTCGTATATGCCGAACCTGAAACATAAATCCCCGCAATTGACATTACGGGGATTCTGTTTCGGCCTATCCGCAAAATGGGCTATTTTCCGAATATCGAGAACTGCACGCTGCCGTAGCTGCGCAGCTGTCGGAAATTGGGATGCGAACCGAAATTTTTCGATTTCGAATGTTCGAATATCAATATTCCGTCGTCTTTCAAAAGATCGCGTTCGAATACCTCGTCCACCACTCGCTCGCTACCCTCCAGATCGTAGGGGGCGTCCGAAAAGATCACGTCGAAACGCTTGCTGCAACTTTTCAGGTAGAGGAATACGTTGGCCTTTACGGGGTGTATGTTGCCGAGTCCGAAAGCCGCGGCGGTGGAACGAATGAAATTGTAGTGCACGGCATTTATCTCCACCGACGTGACCGCCTTTGCGCCGCGCGATGCGAACTCGTAGCTTATCGACCCCGTCCCCGCAAACAGATCGAGGACCTCTATCTCCTCGAAATCGACTATGTTGCCGAGTACGTTGAACAGATTCTCCTTGGCGAAATCGGTCGTGGGGCGCGCCCTCAGGTTCTTGGGCGGCACTATGGTACGTCCGCCGCAACATCCGCTTATTATCCTCATAAACAGGGGTATTTGAACTTACGAAAAAGTCCGCCCGATTCTTGGGCGGACATTCGTGTCGTGTGACCGAAACGGATTACTCCCAGTTACCCGCCTCGTTGTTACCGCCTTCGAGCGATCCGAACTTCAGACCCGCATACCTGCCGAAGTTGTTCACCTGATCGTCGATCAAGTTTATGATCTGCTGACGGAAAGCCACCGTATCGAGATACTCCTTGTAGGGAGCTCGGCACTCCACGACGGGAATCTCCACTTTCGACTCCGTCACGATGTTGTCGGCCTCCAACAGGAACTCTTTATTGTTGGTATAAGGGATGTAACGCAAATTCTTGATATCCTCCACCGTGAGTTTGCGGGGCGAGAATATGGTATCAATTGCATTCACGTAACGCTTCTCGATATTCTTTTTGCCCGATTTCTTCAACATTGCCATACCTACCGAGTCGTCCTCGTCGACCAGCTTGAATTCGAATTCGATCGAGTCGGTGAGCACGAAATTGATCAACGTGTCGAAGTTGTCGGTGAAATGCTGGTACTTACCTTTGAACGCACGCTCGGCGGTACGGATATCCTTCAACTTGGTTATCACGGCCGCATTTCTGACCTTCATCTGCTTCTCGAAGCTCAGAGGAGTGTGAATCTGCACGGCGATCACATAGATCAAACCGATGATCACCAGTGCGAGTAAAAGTTGTATTCCCTTTTTCATTTTTTAGTATTTGTTATTAAGTTTGTATCGAAAATTAGCAGCACAAATATGCTTAACACTTATATCGCAGGCCAAATTTACGCAAAAATCTCTTTTGGCGCAACACTTAGCCAGAAAAAAGTTATAGAAAAGTTATCCGAATATCTCTCCTCCGACGATTATTCGAGTATTTTCGTGCTCAACGGCTATGCGGGAACGGGCAAAACAACCCTCATCTCGGCTCTGGTCGCGGTGCTTCGCGACATGGGTATTAAGAGCATCCTTCTGGCCCCCACGGGCCGTGCCGCGAAGGTGCTGACACGCTATTCGGGTCGGCAGGCATTCACCATTCACAAGCGTATATACCGTCAGCGCACCAATGCCGACTACGAATCTAAATTCTCGCTCGACATGAACAAGGAGCGCGATGCGGTGTTCATAGTCGACGAGGTGTCGATGCTCTCCGACTCTACGGGCGACGGCCGCATTTTCGGCAGCGGATCGCTGCTCGACGACCTCGTGACCTACGTGCGCAAGGGGTACAGATGCCGCTTGATTCTGGTGGGCGACAATGCCCAGCTGCCGCCTGTGGGGTCCGATTACAGCCCTGCGCTGGAGCCGTCGGCCCTGCGGCCATACGGCGAGGTGATCTACACGTCGATGGACGACGTGGTACGCCAGAGCGTGGAATCGGGCATCCTGTTCAACGCCACCATGGTGCGTTGCATGCTGGAGAACGACATTTGCGAGATACCGCGTTTCGACTTGAGCCGACCCGACATCGAAGCCATCGACGGCGGCGAGTTTCTGGAGAAGTTGCAGGACTGCTACGACACCTACGGGCGCGACGAGACCATCGTCGTGACCCGTTCTAACAAGCGCGCCAACCGATTCAACGAGGGCGTGCGGCGATATATCCTCTCGGCCGAGGAGGCTATCGAGAGCGGCGACATGCTCATGGTGGTGAAGAACAACTACCACTACACCGAGCGCATAGAGAACTGCCCGATGAGCTTCATCGCCAACGGCGACATAGCCCGTCTGAAGAAGATACGCCGATTCGAGGATTTTTACGGGTTCCATTTCGCCGATGCGGTGTTGTCGTTCGCCGATTACGACGACACGGAGATCGAGTGCAAGATTCTGCTCGATACCATAACTTCCGAATCGCCGTCGCTCACGCGCGAGGAGAGCCGCCGTCTGTTCGACGAGGTGGAGAAGGACTACACCGACATAAAGAGCCGCATAAAGCGTTACAAGGAGATCCGCGAGAATCCCCATTTCAATGCCGTGCAGGTCAAGTTCGCATACGCCGTCACATGCCACAAGGCTCAGGGCGGACAGTGGCGCGCCGTGTTCGTCGACCGCTGTCTGTTCGGCGACGAACCCATGACGAAAGATATGTTGCGGTGGCTCTACACCGCCGTGACGCGTGCTACCGACAAACTCTATCTCGTGAATTTCGACGAACGTTTTCGATAAGCCGAGGGCAGAGTCGAACTTGTTCGGACTCTGCCGAGGCGAGAAAACGACTGTTGAAAAACGAACGTTTTTTCTAACCGCAGCCCGCCGCCGTGCCGAATTGTGCGGCGATCCGAAAGCACTTCTATACAAGGATATATTATAATGTGAGCTTTAGGCTTAGGGGCTGTTATTTTGCGGCTCCTCGGAGCCGCGCAGTTCGCCGCCGCCCCACAGCGGCGGACTGCTGTCGCATTCACGCCACCGTCGGCGAACAGCAACGACAGCATGAAGCGAGCTTTGTAGTCCGCAGGACTGCGCGAGCCGTAGCCTCTGCCCCGCGGAGGCTCGCTATTCGCTCTCGCTCCGCAGGCTACGACTCGCAATCGCAAGCTAAAAGACTATCTATTTTGCGACTCTTTGGAGCAGCGCGGGCCGCAGGTTGCCGCCCGAATATATTATAATTAGGTATTGCGACTCTTTAAGAGTCGCGCAGTTCGCCGCCACCCCACTGTGGCGGATTGCTCGCGCACTCTTGCCACCGTCGGCGAACAGCAACGACAGCATGAAGCGAGCTTTGTAGTCCGCATGACTGCTCGGGCCGCAGGCTACGCCTCGCGATTGCGGCCCTTCAGGCCCCCCGACATGTCCAACCGCCCCGCAAGCCGATCCATTATAAATAACCTGCCGCGAACATATCGCCCGCTACGACAATAATCGATACCCGTTTCAGTCATAAATCGCCCCCGAACCGTAAAAATGGTAACAAAATAGGTAGTTCATGTATTTGCAAAAGTTTTTTATTTTCGTATTTTTGCAATCGAAGCCTCTCCGACGCAAAAATCCGCGTCGAAAGGGAAACACTCATAAAACAAACAAAACCTGTAAACTTATGTTGCGAAAGATCAGAATCATCGCCGCTGCAATCTTTTTCACGCTCATCACGCTTCTGTTCCTCGACTTCACGGGGACCATCCACGCGTGGTTCGGATGGATGGCGAAAATCCAATTTCTGCCGGCCCTGCTGGCCATGAACGTCGGCATAGTATTGCTGCTCGTCGCCCTGACGCTCGTTTTCGGACGCGTCTATTGCTCGGTAATATGCCCCCTCGGCGTGATGCAGGACATCATCTCGTGGTTCGGCGGCCGACGCAAGAAAAACCGTTTCAGCTACTCGTCCGCAATACAGTGGCTGCGCTACGGCGTGCTGGCACTGTTCGTCATAGCTCTGGTGGCGGGCGTCGGATCGTTCGTCGCCCTGCTGGCCCCTTACAGCTCTTACGGCCGCATTGCGCAAAACCTGCTGGCACCCGTATGGCAGGCGGGCAATAACCTGCTCGCGTTCCTCGCCGAGAGGGTAGACAGCTATGCTTTCTATTCTACCGATATATATATCAAGAGCGTGGCGACATTCGCCATAGCCGCCGTGACATTCGTCGTGCTGGCCGTTCTGGCTTGGCGCAACGGACGCACCTATTGCAATACGATCTGCCCCGTGGGTACGGTTCTGGGCGCACTCTCGCGATTCTCGCTGTTGAAGCCCGTGATCGACAAGTCGAAGTGCGTCGACTGCAAGCGCTGTGCCCGCAACTGCAAGGCCTCGTGCATCGACATCGCCAACCACGCCATCGATTACAGCCGCTGCGTGGCTTGCATGGACTGCATCGACATCTGCCACAAGGGTGCCATAGAGTACCGCCGCCGCACGAGCGACGAGCGCAAGGGCGCCGCCGCAAACGAGGACAAGCCGACCGCCAAAGCCGACGCTTCGCGCCGCAACTTCATCGCGGGCATGGGCCTTCTGGCCGCCTCGGCCGCCAAGGCTCAGGAGATGAAGGTGGACGGAGGTCTGGCGACGATACTCGACAAGAAAGCCCCGAAGCGCGACACTCCGATCACGCCCGCAGGATCGCTCAGCGCCCGCAACATGGCGCAGCATTGCACGGGTTGCCAGCTCTGCGTGTCGGTGTGCCCCAACGGGGTGCTGCGTCCCTCGGCGGGCCTAATGACACTCATGCAGCCCACCATGTCCTACGAACGCGGCTACTGCCGTCCCGAGTGCGTGAAGTGCTCGGAGGTGTGCCCCGCGGGAGCCATAAAGCCGATCACCGCAGCCGACAAATCGTCGATACAGATAGGCCACGCCGTGTGGATCAAGGAGAACTGCATACCCCTCACCGACGACGTCGAGTGCGGCAACTGCGCCCGTCACTGTCCCACGCAGGCCATCACGATGGTGGCGTCGGATCCCGACAGAAAGGATTCGCCCCGGATTCCCACCGTCAACGTCGAGCGCTGCATAGGCTGCGGAGCCTGCGAGAATCTGTGCCCCGCACGTCCGTTCAGCGCCATATACGTGGAGGGACACCTCAACCACCGAACCGTATAAATGGCGAGTGTATGAATCCCCGAAACAAGGAGATCGACCGACGGGAGTTCTTGCGGCGTCTCGGAGTCGGCACCATGACCGCATCGGCCGCCCTCGCGGGCTGCAAAGCCGAAAGCGAAACGGCGGTGTCGGCCACCGACGTGCCGACCGACAAAATGACGTATCGCACGACCCCCACAACGGGTGACCGCGTGTCGTTGCTCGGTTACGGCTGCATGCGCTGGCCCATGAAAAAGACGTCGCACGGCGAGGTGATCGACCAAGACGAGGTGAACAATCTGGTGGATTACGCTCTGGCGCACGGTGTAAACTATTTCGACACCGCGCCGCCTTACATGCAGGGACTATCCGAACAGTCGACAGGCATAGCCCTCGGACGCCATCCGCGCGACAGCTATTTTCTGGCGACCAAGATGTCGAACCACCGATATGCCGAACGCGGACTGTCGCCCGAAGAGCTGTTCGAGGCGTCGGTGGGCATGTACCGCAACTCGCTCAAGATGTTGCGCACCGACTACATCGACTACTACCTGCTGCACACCATAGGCGGCGGCAGCGGCATGCCGCTGCTCAAGGAGCGATTTTTCGACAGCGGCGTGATCGATTTCCTGCTCAAGGAGCGCGAGGCGGGACGCATACGCAACCTCGGATTCTCGTATCACGGCGATGTGAGGGTATTCGACTACATGCTGTCGCGCCACGACGAGTTCAAATGGGATTTCGTGCAGATACAGCTCAACTATCTCGACTGGCTGCATGCCAAGGAGGTGAATCCGCGCAACACCAATGCCGAATACCTCTATGCCGAGCTCCGCAAGCGCGGCATCCCCGCCGTGATCATGGAGCCTCTGCTCGGCGGACGCCTCTCGAACGTTCCCAATCACATCTCGGCCCGTCTGAAACAGCGTGCGCCCGAGAGCAGCGTGGCGTCGTGGGCATTCCGTTTCGCTGGTACGCCCGAAGGGATTCTTACCGTGCTGAGCGGCATGACCTACATGGAGCATTTGCAGGACAACATACGCACCTACTCGCCTTTAGCTCCGCTCACCGACGAGGAGAAGGAGTTTCTGGAGGAGACGGCGCGGCTGATGCTGCAATATCCCACCATCCCGTGCAACGACTGCAAATACTGCATGCCGTGCCCCTACGGACTGGATATTCCCGCCATCCTGCTGCACTACAACAAGTGCGTGAACGAGGGCAACATTCCCTATTCGTCGCAGGACGAGAACTACCGCAAGGCGCGGCGGGCATTTTTGGTAGGGTACGACCGTTCGGTGCCCAAGTTAAGGCAGGCGGATCGCTGCGTCGGCTGCGGCCAATGCAATCCCGACTGCCCGCAGCATATCGACATACCCGCGCAGATGCGGCGTATAGACGGTTTCGTGGAGAATCTGAAACAGAACCGCGAATTTTAGCAATATTTTAACGCAAAACAAAAACAGACCATAATATGCAGAACAAAAAAGACAACGGCATCGATCGCCGTGAATTTCTCAAACGGCTCGGCGCGGGAACGGCAATCACCGCGACGGCTCTGGCGGGCTGCAAAAGCAGCGGCTCGACGACGGGAACGGCAGCAGCGGGGGAGATCCCGACCGACAAAATGACATATCGCACCAACCACAACACGGGCGACGTGGTGTCGATACTCGGCTACGGCTGCATGCGCTGGCCGACGCGCAAGGGCGCCGACGGCCGCGACGAGATCGACCAAGACGAGGTGAACAATCTGGTGGATTATGCCATGGAGCACGGTGTGAATTATTTCGACACGTCACCCGTCTACGTGCAGGGCATGTCGGAGACCGCCACGGGCATAGCCCTCAGCCGCCATCCGCGCGACAGCTATTTTCTGGCGACCAAGATGTCGAATTTCTTCAACCCGTCGCGCGAAAACTCGATAGCCATGTACGAACGTTCGCGCCGCGAGTTGCAAACCGACTTCTTCGATTACTACCTCCTGCACTCGGTGGGCGGCAGCATCGAGGATTTCAACCGCCGCTACATCGACAACGGAATACTCGATTTCCTGATCGAGGAGCGCAAGGCGGGCCGCATCCGCAATCTCGGATGGTCGTTCCACGGCGACGCCCACGTGTTCGACCACATATTGGCCCTGCACGACACGGTACACTGGGACTTCTGCCAGATACAGATGAACTACTCCGACTGGCGCAACGCCCGCGGCCGCAACGTCAACGCCGAATACCTTTATCAGGAGCTCGACAAGCGCGAGATCCCCATCGTGATCATGGAGCCTCTGCTCGGCGGACGTCTGTCGAACGTGCCCGACCACATCGCGGCGCGTTTGAAGCAGCAGGATCCCGAAAGCAGCGTAGCATCGTGGGCATTCCGATTCTCGGGATCGATGCCGCGCGTGCTCACCATCCTGAGCGGCATGACCTACATGGAGCATTTACAGGACAACATACGCACCTACTCGCCTCTGGTGCCGCTCACCGAGGAGGACAACCAATTCCTCTACGACACGGCCGAACTGATGCTGCAATATCCCACCATCCCGTGCAACGACTGCAAATACTGCATGCCGTGCCCCTACGGACTGGATATTCCCGCCATCCTGCTGCACTACAACAAGTGCGTGAACGAGGGCAACGTGTCGACATCGTCGCAGGACGAGAATTACCGCAAGGCGCGCCGCGCGTTCCTCGTGGGTTACGACCGTTCGGTGCCCAAGCTGCGTCAGGCGAGCCACTGCGTGGGCTGCAAGCAGTGCAACCCGCACTGCCCGCAGCGAATCGACATTCCGCGCGAGATGCGCCGCATCGACAAATATGTGGAGGACCTGAAGCAGGAACGCGAATTTTAGTCAGAGAAGATGGAGTACAGAATATTGGGTCGCACGGGACTGCGCGTGAGCGCCATAGCACTGGGTTGCGAGGGCTTCATGCACAGTACCGCCGAACAAGTGAAGGCCGACATGGACTTCGCCATAAGCCGCGGCATCAATTTCATGGATATCTACTCGTCGAATCCCGATTTGCGATCGAACATCGGGGCGGCGCTCGAAGGACGACGCGACGGATTCGTGATTCAGGGCCATCTGTGCACGGCGTGGGAAAACGACCAGTATCTCCGCACGCGCGATCCCCGCAAAACCGTCGACTCGTTCGAGGCGCAGCTGCGCCAGTTGCGCACCGACTATCTCGACATAGGCATGATACACTACGTCGACTCCGAGGCCGACTTCCGCGAGGTGTTCGACGGCGAGATCATCGATATCGCCCGACGGCTCAAGGCCGAGGGGCGCATACGCCATATAGGCATGAGCAGCCACAACCCCGTGGTGGCGCGCATGGCCGCGGAGACGGGCATCGTCGACGTGCTGATGTTCTCGATCAACCCGTGCTACGACCTGCTGCCGCCCGACGAGAACGTCGATTCGCTCTGGGCGGACGAGAGTTACGCCTCGGCGCGCCACAACGTCGACCCCGAACGCGAGCGGCTGTATGAATCGTGCGCCCGCGAAGGCGTGGCCATCGACGTGATGAAGGTCTACGGCGGCGGCGACATGCTCGGCGACGAATCGCCGCTGGGACGGGCCATGACTCCCGTGCAATGCATCGAGTACGCGCTCACGCGACCCGCCGTAGCGGCCGTGATGGTCGGATGCAAGAACCGCGACGAGATAGCCGCGGCAGCAGGGTGGTGCGACGCCTCGGCTGCCGAGCGCGACTATACGCAGGCGATGGCGGGACTCGACAAGTTCACGTGGCGCGGCCACTGCATGTATTGCGGCCATTGCGCTCCGTGCTCGGCGGGAATCGACATAGCGTCGGTGAACAAGTTCCGCAATCTCGCTGTCGCGCAAGGCGAAATCCCCGAAACGGTGCGCGAGCACTATCGGGCTTTGACGCACCACGCGTCGGAGTGCATCGAGTGCGGATCGTGCGAACCGCGCTGTCCGTTCGGTGTGGAGATCATCGAGTCGATGCGCGGTGCGGCCGAAAAATTCGGATATTAACGTAAGTACAACAATATGAAAACGGCATTTTCGCTCTCCGACACCCGACGCGCAATCGATCTGCTGCACGCCGAGAGGTGTTCGTGCGTCATTCTCGGCGCCGCCGAGCCGCACTATCCGCGCATATTCCGCGAGCGCGGGGTGAAGGATCTGTACCGACTGCTGCACGAGGAGCCCGCGTTGTTGCGCGGGGCTTTCATAGCCGACAAGGTGGTTGGCAAGGGCGCCGCGGCGCTGATGATCCTCGGCGGAATCGTCGGCCTGCATGCCGACGTGATAAGCTCCGCGGCCCTTGCTCTTCTCCGCAGCGCGGGAATAGAGCCGCAGTATGTCAGCGAGGCACCGCACATAATCGATCGCACGGGGACGGATATCTGTCCCGTCGAGAAGTTGTGCGCCGAGTGCCGCACGGCCGAAGAGTGTCTGCCGCTCATCGCCTATTTCATACGCGGCGGCGGGCCGAAACAGCAAATGAAATAGAAGAAACGAAAAGGACCTCGCGTCCTCGGGCAATATTTTTGAAGATGAACGGAAAGGGAATCGGCATACTCGGGCCGCAGTCTGCGGAGACCGCCGACGAGTGAAAGACGAGTTGCGGGCCTCCGCGGGGCGAGGCTGCGGCCCGCACGACTCCGACGAGTCGTCGATTCCGACAATAGTAACTTTCAAAATCTGTTTGTCATGAAAAGAATGTTTTTGATTATGTCTGCACTGTTTTTCGCCATCGCGGCCGAAGCGCAGACCATGCCTGTCGACGGGCGGTTCGAACTTATGGAATTGCCATATGCCGAAAACGCTCTGGAACCGATTATAAGTGCCGAGACCATAGGTCTGCACCACGGAAAACATCTGCTCGGTTACGTTACCGCGCTCAACCGACTGATCGAGGGTACCGATTTGGCCAACCGATCGCTGGAAGAGATAGTGGCCGCGTCCGACGGCGCCGTTTTCAACAACGCGGGGCAGATGCTCAACCACAATCTCTACTTCACGCAGTTCTCGCCCGACGGCGGCGGCGAACCCAAGGGCGCACTGCGCAAGGCCATCGATGCCTCGTGGGGATCGTTCGATCGGTTCAAAAAAGATTTCGTCGATGCGGGCACGTCGCTGTTCGGATCGGGATGGGTGTGGCTCGCGGCCGATAAAGACGGAGATCTGATAATCGTAAAAGAGCCGAACGGCGGCAATCCCGTTGCACGCGGGCTCGTTCCGCTGTTAGGATTCGACGTGTGGGAACACGCCTACTATTTGGACTACAACAACCGTCGGGCCGATCATCTGAACGCCTTATGGCGTATAGTCGATTGGAACACGGTGGAAAAACGCTACGATAACTTAAACCAATAACACAAAATCATGCAAACTGCAAACATCAAACTCTATTCGTTGAATTACAACGAAGCCAAAACCTACCTCGTTACGGCATTATTCGTCTTGGGCAACATAGCCCTGCCGCAGCTGTGCCACCTCGTTCCGCGCGGAGGCATTATCTTGCTGCCGATCTATTTTTTCACACTCGTCGGCGCATACAAATACGGCTGGAAAGCGGGACTTCTGACGGCTGTCGTGTCGCCCGTGGCCAATCATCTGCTCTTCGGCATGCCCCCCGCGGCCGCACTTGCACCCATACTTATCAAATCGGTGCTTCTGGCCTTGACCGCAGGATACGCCGCGACGCATTTCCGCAAGATATCGCTGCCGCTGCTGTGCGGCGTGGTGCTGTTCTATCAGGTGGTCGGTACGCTTTTCGAATGGGCGATCGCGGGGAGCTTTTTCGCAGCCGTTCAGGATTTCCGTCTCGGAATCCCCGGGATGCTGCTTCAGATCGTCGGCGGTTATGCGATTATCCGTTACGCGCTGAAAAAGTAGATATCCGACAATAGGGTAGCAGGTATAAAACGCAGCCGTTCGCTTTTCAAGGCAAACGGCTGCTTCATTATTCCCTATCGCAGAATCGCACGATCCCGCGACCAATATACTATATCAATTTCAAGTCCCTCTTTATGGTCTCGATCTTGGCATCCAGCTCGGCCAGCACCTTATCGTAATCGGCCACCGAAGTCAGCGGCTCCTTCACGCCGAAATAGAACTTGATCTTGGGCTCGGTACCCGACGGACGCACCGACACTATGGTGCCGTCGGCTGTGATCCACTGCAAAACATTGCTCGAATCCTGCTCGATGGGCGTCTTCGCACCCGTCATGAAATCGGTCTCTTCGAGACTCTTGTAGTCGCGCACCTTCACGACCTCCGATCCCGCCAGCGCCTTGGGAGGATTGGCACGGAAATCGACCATCATACGCTGAATCTCCTCGGCGCCCTCCTTGCCCTTGCGGACAACCGACACGAGCCCCTCGCGGAAGAATCCGTACTTCACGTACAGCTCCTGCAACCACTCGTAGAGCGTGAGTCCCATGGTATCCTTGGCCCACGCGGCAGCCTCGGCCGCCAGAGCGCAAGCCGACACGGCATCCTTGTCGCGCACGTAATCGCCCGCCAGATAGCCGAAACTCTCCTCGCCGCCGCCGATATACTTGGCCTTGCCCTCGTTCTCGCGGATTATCTTGGCAATGTACTTGAATCCCGTGAGACAGTCGTAGCACTTCACGCCGAAGTGCTCCGCCACGGCATTGGCCATCTGCGACGTCACGATGGTCTTCACCACATACTGCTTGCCGTCCAATTCGCCGCGCTCGGCCCAGCGCGTAAGCTGGTAGCTCATGAGCAGCGCTAGAGTCTGGTTGCCGTTCAGCAACACGTACTCGCCCTTGCCGTTGCGCAGCGCCACGCCTATGCGGTCCGAGTCGGGATCGGTGGCCAACACCAGCTCGGCGCCCTCCTTGCGGCCGAGCTCCATGGCCATCGCCATGGTCTTGCGCTCCTCGGGGTTGGGCGACTCCACAGTGGGGAAATTTCCGTCGATCACGGCCTGCTCGGGAACCATTATTATATTCGTGAACCCGAAGTTGCGCAGCGAGGCAGGCACCAGACGCATGCCCGCACCGTGCAGCGGCGTATAGACGATCTTCATACCGTGATACTTCGCCACGCTCTCGGGCGAGAGCTGCACGTCGCGCTTGATACGATCGAGATATATCTTGTCGAATTCCTCACCCAGAATCGTGATCCGATCGCCGGCAGCTCCCGTCATCACCTGCGAGTTTTCGGTGATCTTCTCCACCTCGGCGATTATGTTCACGTCGTGGGGCGAAGTCACCTGCGCGCCGTCGGTCCAATAGGCCTTGTAACCGTTGTACTCCTTGGGGTTGTGCGAAGCGGTTATCACCACGCCCGAATGGCATTTCAGCTCGCGGATGGCGAAGCTCAACTCGGGAGTGGGACGCAGAGCGTCGAACAGGAATACGTCGAATCCGTTCGAGGCGAATATGTCGGCCACGCGCTCGGCGAACATGCGCGAATTGTTGCGGCTGTCGTGCGCCACGGCCACACGCACCGTCTCGCCCGTGAAGTTCTTCTTAAGGTAGTTCGCAAGGCCCTGCGTGGCCGCACCCACGGTGTAGACGTTCATTCGGTTGGTGCCCACGCCCATAATGCCGCGAAGGCCGCCCGTACCGAATTCGAGATCTTTGTAAAAACTCTCGGTAAGCTCCTTCATATCGTTATCCATCAGGTATTTCACCTGCTTTTTGGTAGCCTCGTCATAATCGCCGTCAATCCATTTTTGCGCTTTCGACATCACGATCTGTTCCAATTGGTTTGCCATATTACTATAAGTTTTAACTATACTTGATAATGTTTGCATTTCAATTTCCAATACGCAAAAATACGAATTATTTTTCGATTATTCAATATCAACGAGTTAAAAAACGGTCTCGAAAAAGTCCCGTTTTTCCATATATAAAAAAACCGAAAAAACAAGTCCCGTCGCTGTTTATTTTAACAAATTTATTCACAACTTTGTGGTGTCGAAAGAGCTAATCCGAGACATCCGAACTAACCTGAGCCGCTCTCGCAAAAAGAGCGGTCGGGACAAAATTCGCGCTGAAGATAACGTTTTTCGCAAAAAAATCAAAGGATTACAGAAACGCAACAAAGATGGCAAACTCTCATACATACAGCGAAGTATGGCAGACGTGTCTCAACCGCATCAAGGAACGTACCTCGCAGGAGGAGTTCTCGAAGTGGTTCGCGCCAATCATACCTTTGGCATTCGACGGCACGAATCTCAGACTCAAAGTGCCCAATGAGAGTTACGTGGCCCACATAGAGAAAAATTATCTGAAATTCTTCTCGCAGATAATCTACCAGATGTACGGCCAGCAGACGCGTCTGTACTACGCAGTGCCCAACGCCGAGGAGCGCGTGCCCGTTCACGCCGACACCACGGCCGTTTCGCAGTCGTTTACCCGCACCGACACCTCGGACATAAAGAATCCGTTCGTCATCCCGGGATTGAAAAAGATCACCATCGATCCTCAGCTCAACCCCAATTACACCTTCGCCAATCATGTCGAAGGCGAATGCAACCGTCTGGCCCGCTCGGCGGGACGCACCGTGGCGCTCACCCCGGGTTCGTCGCCGTTCAACCCCTTATATATATACGGCGATTCGGGTCTGGGCAAGACCCACATCGTGCAGGCCATAGGCCACGAAGTACGCGAACGTCATCCCGAGTTGCAGGTTCTCTACGTCTCGACCAACAAATTTCAGGCTCAGTTCCAGACCGCTTTCAAGAACGGCGAGATTACCGATTTCATCCGCTTCTACCAGATGGTGGACGTGCTCATAATCGACGACATTCAGGAACTCACGGGAAAGACGGGAACGCAGAACGCGTTTTTCAACATATTCAACCATCTCCAGCTGGCGGGCAAACAACTCATCCTCACGTCGGACAAACCGCCCGTGGAGTTGAAGGACATCGAGCAGCGGCTCCTCACCCGTTTCAAGTGGGGTCTGTCGGCCAAAGTCGATATTCCCGACTACGACACCAAGGTGAAGATCATCCGCAGAAAGGCCGCGGGCAGAAACATAGCCATCTCGGACGAAGTGGTCGCCTATCTGGCCGAAAACATATCGGCCAACATCCGCGAGATCGAGGGCGCCATGTCGTCGCTCATAGCCAATGCCGAATTTCTGGGCCGACGCATATCGACCTCGCTGGCGAAGGACATACTCAAGGTGTATGTGCACGTAAACCAGAAAGAGATATCGATAGCACGCATAACCGAGGAGGTATGCCGCTATTTCAACATCGACGAGCAGAGCTTCAATTCGTCGAAACGCACCCGCGAGGTGGCACAGGCCCGCCAGATAGCCATGTATCTGGCCAAGCAGCACACCAAATCGCCGCTGGCGGCCATAGGTGCGGCCATCGGAGGACGCAACCACGCCACGGTGCTACACTCGTGCAAGGCCGTCACTAACATGATCGAGACCGACAAGACTTTCAAGGGACAGATCGAGGAGATAGAAAAGCTGATAATGGCCAAATAATCTCCGCCACGGCATTCCCGCACCGCATTCATCGAGATGGACCAGCCCAAGATAGAGCGCATGTTGCGCCTGATGAAGATGCTGACGGCCAACACGCTCTACACGGTGGACGATCTGGCCGAACGCCTCGACATGTCGCGCCGCACCGTCTACCGTTATATCGACACTTTCCGCGAAGCGGGATTCGTCATAAAGAAGAGCGGCAACCGCATCCGACTGGACAAGGAGTCGCCGCACTTCAAGGACATATCGCAGCTCGTACATTTCACCGAGGAGGAGGCCGCCATACTCAAGCGCGCCATCGAGAGCATCGACGACACCAATCTGCTCAAACAGAATCTCAAACGCAAACTCTACTCCGTATACGACAACAAGATTCTGGCCGACACCGTGGTACGCGGCGCCAACGCGGCCAATGTCCGCCGCCTGATCGAGGCCATCGAACAACGCCGTCAGGTCGTTCTGTGCGACTATCGCTCCGCCCACGGAGGAGCGGTGCGCGACCGCCGCGTGGAGCCGTTCGCCTTCACGGCCAACTACGTGCAGGCGTGGTGCTACGACACCGAAAGCGATTCGTGCAAACTCTTCAAACTCACGCGCATCGGCTCCGTCGAACCGCTCGACGACAAGTGGCGCCACGCCGAACGGCACGCCGAGGGTTTCATCGACATATTCCGCATGAACGGCGAACGACGTCTTCCCGTGCGTCTGCGTCTGGGACTCTTGGCAGGCAATCTGCTCATCGAGGAGTATCCGCTCGCCGAACGCGACCTTGTGCCCGACGGCGACGATCATCTGATTCTCTCCACCGAAGTGGCCGACTACGCGGGCGTGGCGCGTTTCGTCGTCGGATTGCTGGACGACATAGAGATAATCGACACGCCCGAACTCGACCGATACATAGACGACTATCTGCGCCGCCACCGTCCCTCGTCGAGAGGGTAGCGCAACTCGCCGAAACCGACCTATCGACCTATAATTCCGAAAAATTTTTCTCTTTTTGCATTCTGTGTCACAAATTGACACAAACCGTGCGTTACTTTGCATCGTAAACGAATGTAAAACAATTAAAACTTCACGAAAATGGGAATAGCATACAAGATCCGCTGCAAGCACTGCCACGCGGAGTTCGATTACAGTCGGGACCAATCATTCGGCATGCTGCCGCGATGCGTCGGCTGCGAAAGCTACGTCGAAACCGAGTCGCCCATACGTTGCCCCGCCTGCAACCGCCGTCTCAACGCCACGCAGGAGGAGTTCAACGAGCAGGTGCAGACTGTCATGATGTGGGACTGACCGTCCGAGCATGCAGCCGAAAGACCCCGACGAATGCAAAAAAATAGCGTCCGAACGCATATAAACCGAAAAAAATTCGTAACTTTGAATAATTATAACGTAATAATATGGCTAAATTGAAAGTCGGTGACATGGCGCCCGATTTCTCGGGACTGACGCAGGACGGCGCGACTCTTTCGCTCGCCGATCTGAAGGGCGGCCGCACGGTACTCTATTTCTACCCCAAGGACAACACCTCGGGATGCACGCTCGAAGCCAAAAGCCTGCGCGACGGCAAAGAGGAGCTGGCCCGCCGAGGCTACCGCATCATAGGGGTGAGTCCCGACAGCGAACGTTCGCACCGCAACTTCTGCGACAAGCACGAGCTCAACTTCACGCTGCTGGCCGACACCGACCGCAGCATCTGCGAGGCATTCGGGGTGTGGGTCGAGAAATCGATGTACGGACGCAAATACATGGGCGTGGCACGCACCACCTTTCTGCTCGACGAGCAGGGGCGCATAACGCACATCTTCGACAAGGTAAAAACCGCCGACCACTATCGGCAGATAATCGACAAGCTGGATAAAGACAACGAATAAAACGACAAAAAATATGGCTACTGAAAAACCACAGGTAAATCCCGACAAGTTGAAAGTGCTCAGCGCGGTGATGGACAAGATAGAGAAAGACTTCGGCAAAGGCTCGATCATGCGCATGAGCAGCGAGGCCGTGACCGACATACCCGTCATACCCACGGGCTCGATAACGCTCGACATGGCCCTCGGCGTGGGCGGCTACCCCAAAGGGCGTGTGATAGAGATCTACGGCCCCGAATCGTCGGGTAAGACCACGCTGGCCATACACGCCATAGCCGAGGCGCAGAAAGCGGGCGGCATAGCGGCTTTCATCGACGCCGAACACGCTTTCGACAGCTTCTATGCCCAAAAGTTGGGCGTGGACGTCGACAATCTGCTCATTTCGCAGCCCGACAACGGCGAACAGGCGCTGGAGATCGCCGATTCGCTCATCCGTTCGAGCGCCATCGACATTATCGTGATCGACTCGGTGGCGGCCCTTACGCCCAAGGCCGAGATCGAGGGCGAGATGGGCGACTCGAAGATGGGACTTCAGGCGCGCCTCATGTCGCAGGCGTTGCGCAAGCTCACGGCCAGCATATCGAAGACCAAGACGGTCTGCATATTCATCAACCAGCTGCGCGACAAGATCGGCGTGGTGTACGGCAATCCCGAAACCACCACGGGCGGCAACGCTCTGAAATTCTACGCCAGCGTGCGTATCGACATCCGCCGCGCCTCGATCATCAAGGACGGCGAGGAGCAACTGGGAACGCGCACCAAGGTGAAAGTGGTGAAGAACAAGGTGGCGCCCCCGTTCAAGCGCGCCGAGTTCGACATCATGTTCGGCGAGGGAATATCGAAGATAGGCGAGATAGTCGATCTGGGCGTCGACTACGGCGTGGTGCGCAAGGCGGGTTCGTGGTTCTCGTACGGCGAACAAAAAATCGGTCAGGGGCGCGATGCGGTAAAGGAATTGCTAAAGAACAATACCGAACTGTGCGCCGAGATCGAAGCCAAGGTTCGCGAAGCGATGAAAACACAAAAGTAGCGATCGTATGAATTATACTGCGGAAGACGAGCAACTCATACAAAGCAAATGGGATGAACTGGTAGAATCGTGCAGGAAGATATGCCGCAACGAGGAAGACCGTAATTTCATTCGGCGGGCCTTTTTTCTGGCCAAGGAGGCTCATCAGGGGGTGAGGCGTCGCTCGGGCGAGCCTTACCTTCTGCATCCTATCGCAGTAGCGCGCATCGTGGTCGACGAAATCGGCCTCGGCGTGAAATCGGTCGTCGCGGCACTGCTGCACGACGTGGTGGAGGATACCGACTACACCGTCGAGGACATCGAACACATCTTCGGCCACAAGATCGCCACCATGGTCGACGGACTGACCAAAATGTCGGGCGTGTTCAACACCGACACCTCGCGTCAGGCCGAATATTTCCGCAAGGTGCTGCTCACGCTGTCGGACGACGTGCGGGTGATACTCATCAAGATCGCCGACCGTCTGCACAACATGCGCACCCTCGGCTCCATGCCGCAGAACAAGCAGATAAAAATCACGGGCGAAACCATATATCTGTTCGCCCCCCTCGCATACCGCCTCGGCCTCTACTCGATCAAAACCGAGCTGGAGGACCTATGTATGAAGTATCGCTTCCCGAAAGAGTACCGCGAGATAACCCGCCAGATCGACGAAACGTCGGCCGCGCGCGAGGAGTACATACGCAAGTTCAATGCGCCCATCATCGAGGCGCTCGATCGCAACGGAATAAAATACGAGATATCGGGGCGCGTGAAAAGCGTCTATTCCATCTGGACGAAGATGGTGCGCAAGCAAATTCCGTTCTCGGAGATCTACGATCTGTTCGCCATACGCATAGTGTTCGAGCCGCTCGAATTCCCGTCGGAAAAGACGCAGTGCTGGCAGATATATTCGTCGATAACCGACATCTACACCCCCAAATCCGACCGCCTGCGCGACTGGATCAGCATCCCCAAGGCCAACGGCTACGAGGCCCTGCACTCCACGGTGATGGGCCCCGACGGAATATGGGTCGAGGTGCAGATACGCAGCCGACGGATGGAGGAGATCGCCGAACGCGGAATCGCCGCCCACTGGAAATACAAGCACTCGGCCATATCGCACGACGAGGACGAGTTCGACAAGTGGTTCAAGATGATCCGCATGGCGCTCGACAGCCCCACGGAGAACGCCATCGACTTCTTGGACAACTTTAAGTTATCGCTCTATACATCGGAAATAGCGGTATTTACACCCAAAGGCGAAGCGCGTCACTTGCCTTACGGCGCCACAGCGCTCGACTTGGCCTACGACGTCCACACCAAGATAGGCAACAAAGCCATAGGCGCCAAGATCAACCACAAGATAATGCCTATCTCCACGCAGCTCAACAGCGGCGACCAAGTGGAGATCATAACCTCGGAATCGGCCAAACCCAAAGCCGAATGGTTGGAATACGTCATGACGGCCAAGGCCAAGCAGGCCATAAAAAACCATCTCAAGCGCGAACGCGAACACAATCTCCAACGCGGCATGAAACTGCTCGACAAACGTCTGGCAGGACTCAACATAACGCCCAATAACCGCGTAATACGCAAGTTGATAGATGCTTACGACAGCAGCAACAAGGAGGAGCTCTACACCAAAATAGGGGCAGGAATCGTATCGCTCGACAATCTGGAAAAAGTCGTCAAAACCAATTCGAAAAGCAAGATCCTGAAATTCTGGACATTATTCATCAAAGACAAGGACGATGATGACGACAATGCCGCGACCGAAGACAAAAGGGCCGACAGAAAGGAGAGCGACGAAGAACCCGAATTCATAATAGCCGACTGCTGCAAACCGATCCCGGGCGACAGCGTGGTGGGCTTCAAGGACCCCATAACGCACCAAATAATCGTCCACAAATCATCATGCGACGAACTCAACCGCCTCGCCTCGCAGCACGGCGAGTGCATAATGAAGGAGGAGATACAGTGGTCGCAGCACAAAACGTTGTCGCCGCTCTCCACGATCGAGATCATGGGCATCGATCGCATGGGCCTGCTGCTCGATCTGGCCAATGTGGTGACCAACGACTTCAGCATCAACATGCGCGAGGTGAACATACAGTCGCACGACGGCATTTTCGAAGGCACATTGAGCCTTTACGTGCGCGATGCTGGCAGCCTTAACGCCGTTCTCGACCGCCTGCGCCGCATAAAGGGGATGGACAGTGTGAAACGTGTAATAAACTGACGATATGGATTACATTTGGATAATAATATTGATTGCGGGAGCGGTAATGTCGATATCGCAGAAGGATCAAAAGAAGAGACGCAATACCGCTTCCGATAACGAAGATACGCCCGTTCCAGATCGGCGCGAGGAGTGGAACAGACGCATGCGCGACATATTCGGCGATCTGCCGACCGCACCGCCCGTGCAACCCGCGCCGCACGATCCGCAACCTGCGAATACGCAACGCATAGACCCCGATCATCCGCTCGCCAGTGCCGCAAAAAAACAGTCGGCCGCGGCGGAGAGGGTAGCGGTGGCACCAAAATCGCCAAAGCATAAAAATGCCGCCAAAACCGTAGGCAGCGACAAGGCGCAGGCGCGCCCCACGGAGCCGAAAACGGAGGTCGGGAATACCGATTACGGGCGTATGATCGACGAATTCGACCTCGAACGTGCCGTAATATATTCAGAGATACTGAAGCCGAAATTCGAAGAGTTTTGACACGACACCCCATGTAGCACATCGACTTCAAATCCACGATTCAACAGTTATCGATAATATTCGACTGTAAAAAACAACACAAACAACGATAGTATGGCAACCGTTTTCTCAAAAATCGCAGCAGGGGAGATCCCGAGCTACAAAGTGGCCGAGGACGAAAATTTTTACGCATTTCTCGACATAAATCCGCTGGTCGAAGGCCACACGCTGGTCATCCCCAAAAAAGAGGTCGACTACCTGTTCGATCTCGACGATGAGACACTGGCGGGCCTCACGCTCTTCGCCAAAAAGGTAGCGCACAAAATCAAGTCGAAAATAGAGTGCAAAAAGGTAGCAATGGTGGTTCTGGGGCTCGAAGTTCCGCATGCACACATCCATTTAATCCCCATTAACAGCGAAAACGACGTCGATTTCAAGCGCGAAAAGCTGAATTTTTCTCCCGACGAATTTAGAAAAACCGCAGCTCTATTATCGGAATAAACAGTTGTTTATGACTTACAACAAACTGAAAAACAGCAGGGTAGTCGCATACGCGACTACCCTTATCGTTTCGTATTTAACATAACGATACATCAAAAAATCGATAATCGACGGCGACATGTCGATCCGTTCGTGAATACCTGATATTTACTCAAAAATCAAGCTCGATATTACATTTGTAAACAATATCCGCCACAATTACAATTGTAAAACAGCTCTATTTGTTACAGTTGTAATCAAAGTGGTTTTGATACATATGTTAACAATTACACATGTAATAAACAATAGGGGAGTCGTAAATCCTCGAAAACAAACCGATAAAACATGAGTCAAATCCTTTAATTTAACGCAAAATACATTTACAAATCAATTATTTACACGTTTTAATAACATCAACACATCAAGTGTAAGGGGTTAAATCGGAGCATCAAGAGATATATGCAACCCACGATCATTTATGCGCAATAAATATGTTGATAATAAGTAATATATAATATATTATATAAAGTATAAATACAATATAATCAACGGTCTTAGTTTAACAATAAATCTGGAATTACAATTGTAAACAATATTGACAGAAAATTTGCTTTTACATCTTTCAACAAACACTTGTTTACAAAAGAAAAAAGTTTTATTTTTGTAAAAAATACCGATTATGCGCGAAAAATTGCTCTCTTTGATGAAAAACGAGAATCTGACGCCGAGCCGACTTGCCGAATTGCTCGGCATTCAACCCTCGGGAATCTCCCATATTCTCGCGGGACGAAACAAGCCGAGTTTCGATCTCGTCCAAAAAATTTTGCGCCGCTTCCCGCAAATAAATCCCGATTGGCTACTTCTCGACCGGCAACCGATGTATCGAACCGCTTCGGGTGAAAACGGGGTTTCGGCACCTCGGTCGGCTGCCGACCTTTTCGGCGAACCGACAGTCGCTACGATCCCAAGCGACGAAAATCGGAATCCGATTCCTGCGACCAATTCCGATGCGACCGCCGAACCCGACAATGGCAAAGCCGACATTCCCGCATCGGTAGTGCGTTCCGTCGCGGCCGCTCGTCCGCAACAGAAAATCCGACGCATAATCATTCTTTTCAACGACCATACGTTCGAGAGTTTCGAATCGCCCGAATAAACGGCACAGGGAAAGGTCCGACGTTTTCGCATACATATTATTTAACATAATTATCATCACATAAAACTCTCATAAATTCGCCGCCGCGCTCCCCGTGTTGATGCGGCCGTCAGACTCGAACAGCCAATGCGATATGCCGAAGTCTGTAACAATTTCGAAATCATCTCTCCGCAGCCCTATTCCCCTCCGATTTGTTTTGATGTAATATCGCTATTATGTTAAATTATATTTCGTATACATTATATATATGCATGGCCGAGTGGCCATTTTGGCATTTTTAACAACACAGATATGAAATTATAACGCCATTTTGCCTATATTTGTAAACGGGTTCGTCCTTAACGCGCTACGGAATGAAAATAAACATACGACATATATATATCGCGATGGCCGTCGCAGCCGTCATTGCGGCCATAACGCACGCATTTACCATAGGTTACGGTGTGACTTATGCACCCGCCGCAGAATCGTCGTCGACTCCGCAGCCATCCTCGACGGCCGTGATATACGAACGCACTTACCACGGACACAGCGACTTCGTTCATCTGAAGATAGACAGCACGTACCGCGAAACGGGCAAAGGAAGCCTGAAACTCGAAACGATATGCGACCGCAAAATGTCGCTCCGCAGTTTCGACGGCGTGTATGCCGACTGTTCGACAGCAACGCCGCGATGCTTCGCAAAAGGTTCCGACATAGTATGGAACGATACGGGCGAGACGTGCCGCATAATGAATTACGAATGTCGCAGAGCCACAGCCACATTCGAAGACCGCACGTGGGAGGTGTGGTATACCATGCTGCTACCCCACTGCGCCGCCGACGCACGGACGAGCGACCCGCTGGCGGGACTCATACTCGAAGCACGCGATATGAACGGCGATTACAGCCTCAGAATAAGACACATAACCGAAATATCATAATAACTTCAACCACTTAATACACATACTTATGAAGAAAATTCTTTCATTAGTCGCAATGGCCGGCCTCGCAGCGGGTATGGCGACATCGTGCAAGCAGCACAACACATTGACCGCCGCCGAGGAGGCCGATGGTTGGCAGCTTCTGTTCAACGGCGAGAACCTCGACGGCTGGCGCGACTACAACGGCAAGGAGCTCACGGGCGGCTGGGGCGTAGTAGACGGCTGCATTCAGGCATCGGGCGAAGGCGGCGACGCTTCGGGCTACATCGTAACCGACAAGAAATACGACAACTTCGAGCTGGTTTGGGATTGGAAACTCACTCACGGCGGCAACAGCGGCATGCTCTACCACGTGGTGGAGAGCCCCAAATTCAAGGTTCCCTACGTTACGGGCCCCGAATACCAGCTCATCGACAACGAGGGTTGGGAAGAGGTCAACGCCCCCACCAAGCTGGAGGAGTGGCAGAAACTGGGCGTGGACTACGCCATGCACCTGCCCGATTACAGCAAGATGCACGTAAATCCGCAGGGTCAGTGGAACACCTCGAAGATCGTATTCGACAACGGTCACGTGGAGCACTGGCTCAACGGCGAGAAGATTCTGGAGTTCGAGGCGTGGACCGACGACTGGTTCGCCAAGAAAGCGAGCGGCAAATGGGGCAACGCCACCGAGTACGGTCTGGCTCACGAGGGCGTGATCTGCCTTCAGGACCACGGCGATCCCGCATCGTTCCGCAACATCAAGATCAAGGAGCTGCCCCGCAAGGCAGGCAAGACGGTCAGCCTCTTCAACGGCAAGGACCTCACGGGCTGGGAGCTGTTCGGCAGCATGCGCGTTTCGGTGGACGACGAGGGTAACCTCGTGACCGAGAACGGCGAGGACCTGAAGTACGGTTACCTCGGCACGCGCGAGTACTACAAGGATTTCGACCTCACGGTAGAGTTCAAGCAGGCTTCGAACGGCAACTCGGGTCTCTTCTTCCACTCGTTCGTGGAGGGCGGCTACAAGAACAATATCGTGAACGGCTGGCAGTGCGAGGTCGCTCCCAAGGGTTACGACACGGGCGGCATCTACGAGTCTTACGGCCGCGGCTGGCTGATCCAGATCCCCGACGAGAAGGAGAACATACTCAAGGAGGGCGAGTGGAACACGCTGCGTCTGCGCGTCGAGGGCAACAACGTGAAGACATGGCTCAACGGCGAGCCTATGGTGGATATCAACGACGAGCTGATCGGTTCGAAGACGGGCCGCATCATGTTGCAGATCCACGACGGCAACAACATCAAGGTACTGTGGAAGAACTTCAAGCTCACCACTTTGTAGCAGCGCGCCATAGCGCATTATGTAAAACGGCTCCCGAATCGTCGGGAGCCGTTTTTTTTACGGAACCGTCTGCCTCGGGCTTGTTTTCTTCGAGTCGCAGCCTGCGGCGGGAACGACGACGGAACTCCGATACATCGAAATATCGTAAAAATCACTATATTTGCGGAACAGCCCGCGACGAGAGACGGGCGAATCCGAAACACCGGCATGAAACATATTGAAACCCTAATAGTTGCACTTATCATCGCACTGACCGCCGCATCATGCGGCGGTCAGCACGCAAACGACGCGCAAGCGGACATCACGGTAACCATACTGCCGCTCAAATACATAGTGGAAAATATCACGGGCGACGATTTCAAGGTAGACGTGCTCGTGCCTTCGGGTGCGAGTCCCGAGACGTTTGAACCTACCCCGAAGCAATATATCGCCCTGAACGAGGCGCAGATGATATTCTCGACTGGACTCATCGACTTCGAAAACGCCCTGCTGTCGCGTCTCGAAAACAGAGGGAAGTTAGTGAACCTCAGCCGCGGCATCGATCTCATGGAGGGATCGTGTTCGCACGACCATTCGCACGACGCCGAGGCCGACGAACACGAGCATGTCGAAAAGGGACATCGCCACGGCATCGATCCTCACATCTGGACCTCGCCGCGGGAACTCAAGATCATGGCACGCAATGCTTTCGAGGCCATAGCCCGACAATATCCCGACTCGGCGAAATACCGTGCGGCCTACAATATGCTGGCCGAACGGCTCGACAGTCTGGATAAGGAGTGCAAACGCATGTGCGACGCATCGGAATCGCGCGCTTTCGTCATCTACCACCCTGCCCTGACCTACTTCGCCCGCGCCTACGGGCTGGAACAGATAGCCGTGGAGAGCGACGGCAAGGAGCCCTCGGCCAAGCACATAGCCCGCATAATCGACGAGGCGCGCGAAGACGGCGTCACCTGCCTGCTCTACCAGTCGCAATATCCGCGCACGACGGTGGAGATCATCGCCCGCGACATGGGAGTCGAATGCCGCGAAATAGATCCGCTGGCAGAGGATGCAGTGAATAATATAATCGGCATAACGCGCCTGATAACAGGGAATTGACGGCATGACTACGAAACGTGAAACAATAGTATCCCTGCACGATGTGGGGGTTGCCTACGACGGCTGCGTAGCGCTCGAAGGCGTCGACCTCGACATATATTCCGACGACTTTATAGGCATCATAGGCCCCAACGGCGGCGGAAAGAGTTCGCTCGTAAAGGCCATACTCGGCGCCGTGCCGCACAGCGGACGCATAGAACTCGCCGACGAACTGCGCAAAGGATCGCACTACAAAATAGGCTACATGCCGCAGGTATCGCAGTTCGACCGACATTTTCCCATATCCATAGGCGAGCTCGTGCTCTCGGGATTGCAGTCGGAGAAGGGATTTTTCGGGTTCTACACCTCGCGCGACAAGTCGGCGGTACGCAGGCTGCTCGCCGAGGCGGGAATCGACGCAATAGCATCGCGCCCCATAGGCGAGGTATCGGGCGGCCAGCTGCAACGTGCATTGCTCTGCCGCGCCGTAATAGCCGAACCCAAGCTGCTCATACTCGACGAGCCGACCAATTTCGTCGACAACCGTTTCGAACGCGAGCTGTACGCCATGTTGCAGCGGCTCAACGAGCGGATGGCCGTGGTGATGATCTCGCACGATCTGGGGACCATAACCAGCGTGGTGAAGAGCATAGTGTGCGTCAACCGCCATGTGCACCGCCACGACTCGAACATCCTGACCGAGGAACAGTTGCGCAACTACGACTGTCCGATACAGATCGTATCGCACGGCCGCATACCCCACACCGTACTCGAACATCACTCGGGCGACTGCTGTCGCGATCACGAATGAAAATCGTCAGAAAGGTTTGTTGTCGTGAGTCGCAGCCTGCGGAGCAAGCGACAGCGAGCCTCCGCGGGGCGAGGCTGCGGCTCGCGCGGCTCTAAAGAGCCGCAAATCATTCACAACCTAAAATATATAAAACAAGGACTGCCCTTTCCGAGGACAGTCCTTGTAGTTTCGGGTGACAGCGCTACCCTACTTCGCCTCGTTCAAGGCGCTCAGGTCGGCGAACATGCTCTCGAAAGACGACGCCATGTCGTTACGCAAGGCAGCATAGTACTTGCGCACGAGCGACGCATTATGAGGCTCGGTGGGATTGCTGACCTTGGCATAGAGCGCATTGCGCAGTGCCACGGCCTTCTCCATCAACTCCACAACGGCATCCTCTTTCGAAGGTTGAAAATATATCGCCATCTCGCAATCGAATACGAACTCTTCCAAACGATAGTCGATCTCTTTTTTAAGATCTCTCAAATTTGCCATAACAAGTCGGTTTAATTGAATTTATCTTTCTGCAAAGATATGGAAACTAATCGACTTGTGCAAATTTATGTTTCGGACAACGACAGCCGTCAATCGCCGTCGTGACCGCCCATATCGACTATTATGCCTATCATATCGTCCTCGACCACCTGACCGCAGCAACACTCGCGTCGGGGCTGCGCCTTGGGTCTCGACGCGGGCTTGGGCTTCTCGATTAAGGTGCGCACCTCGACGATCATATCCTGATTGTAATAAACGTTCATCTCCACACGGCGCATGGGCGGCAATATACTTGTACGGAAGGTATTCCACACCTGCGGCATCTGCTTGAGCTGCATCTCTTTCGTGGCATCCGAAGCCGACGATCCGATTATCTCCTCCACACGCGCACGGTCGGCGATGGACGACTTGGCCACAGCCTTCTTGCAGTCGCTCCAGCTCTCGGCATCGGCATCGACCTCCACCTTGTATGCGGTCGAAAGTCCGTACCGCGAATCGAGCAGCGAGCGGAACTTCTGCGCACGGCTCAATGCCAGCGCCTCGTTGCTCTTGGCATTTCCGTCGGGCGAAGCATATCCCGTAATTACTATCCTCTTCACATGAAGCGACGTATCGCGCTTCAATCCTTCGATGAAGCGGTCCAGATCGGCCAACTCCGCGGCATTTCCGCCCGTCAGCGCAGAGATATTCGATGCCGCCACACTGTATTTGAGCGAGTATTGCGCATCGACGTCATCACGGTTCACCCTGTAACGGCGAACCAGATAATTGCCCTCGACCTTCTCGGAGAGCATTGTTGTGTCGGCTTCCCGAATCGGCTCCGACTCCCCCGTATTCGCATAGGCCGCAGCCGCAAAGACGAGGAACATGACTGAGAGTGAATAAATCTTTTTCACGCGAATAAATCTTTTGGTTCGTTTGTCCTCCTTAGAAGCAACAATCGCACCAAAAGGCCGCCGCATAAAAAACGTACGGCCGTCCCGAAAGAGACGACCGCACGACTAATCATCCGCTCCGCCCTACGGCGGTGCAACCCGAGCGGGTCCGCACGGGCCGCGAAACGCTACTCTGCGGGAGTGATATATACGTTGCGGAACTCCACGGGACCGCCCTCGCTCTGGAGCGCTATGTATCCCTCGGTATTCTCGGTGGTGCACTCGTTCTGCAAGTTGCCGTTGATGTAGACCGTTATACGATTGCCCTTGCATACGATCTCGGCCTCGTTCCACTCGCCCTCGGGCTTCTCGAAGTCGCCGCGGCGATTCTTAACAGGAAATTCTCCCACGCACTCCACCTCGGGGATCTTGGCGCCGCCCAGTATGACGAAATCGCCCGCCTTGCCCGCGCAGAGCTGGCACTCGATGGCGTGCGGCCACACCTTGTCCTCCTGCACGCGCTGGAATATGCCGCTGTTGGTGCCCTTGCCTACCCAACGCCACTCGACATGCAGTTTGTAGTCGCCGTACTTGTTCTCGGTGCGCATATAGCCGAACGGATTGCCCGCGATGCGGATATTGCCGTTCTCCACGCCGAACACCTTGTCGGCGGGAACGTCGCTCCCGCTGTCGAGCACGCATACCCATCCCGTCAGATCCTTTCCGTTGAAAAGCTCCGTCTTTTTTCCGCAGTCGCCGCAAGAACTCATCGCAACCGCCGCAGCCAACGCCGCAAGAATAAATTTCACCTTCATCTTATTTCGCTTTTGATTAAATTGTTTCGACTGCAAAAATATACATTAATTCATTATCGCCACAAGCATTTCCGCTCTTTTTGCGTATATTTGCCCTAATAAAAACACCCGACTTATGCCGACCCGACTCCTCACGACCGCACTTATGCTTCTCACCCTCGCGGGCGCGGCGGCGCAACCGACCGCGGTCGATCCGCAACCCGTTACGGAAAAAGACTTTGCGGGTTATCTGTTCGCATATTTCACGGGCAACCGCATCTCGCAGGAGGCCATATGCTTCGCCGTAAGCACCGACGGCCGCACGTTCCGTGCGCTGAACGGCAACCGCCCCGTACTCGATTCCAAGAAGATAAGCTCCACGGGAGGCGTGCGCGACCCACACATACTGCGCGGCGAGGACGGCCGCACTTTCTACATGGTCGCGACCGACATGGTGTCGGCCAACGGCTGGGACTCCAACCGCGCCATGGTGCTGCTGCGCTCCGACGATCTGGTGAACTGGAGCTCTTCGGTGGTCAACATGCAGAAACGGTTCGAGGGGCAGGAGAATCTCAAACGCGTGTGGGCGCCGCAGACCATCTACGATGCCGAAGCGGGCAAATACATGATCTATTGGTCGATGAAATACGGCGACGGTCCCGACGTCATCTATTACGCCTATGCCAACGATGCGTTCACCGACATCGAGGGCGAGCCGCGGCCGCTGTTCGTCCCCGCCGACCGACTCCCGTGCATCGACGGCGACATAGTCCATGCCGACGGAGTGTACCACCTTTTTTATAAGACCGAAGGCCACGGGAACGGCATAAAGGTCGCCACCACCCGATCGCTCACCTCGGGCCGATGGGACGAACAGCCCGACTACAAGCAGCAGACCGCCGAGGCGGTGGAGGGCGCGGGCACGTTCAAACTCATAGGACAGAACCGATACATACTCATGTACGACGTCTACATAAAGGGAGGCTACCAGTTCACCGAGACCGACGATCTGCGCACGTTCCGCGTCATCGACGACGCTGTGGACATGGATTTCCACCCGCGCCACGGCACGGTGATCCCCATAACCGCGGCCGAACTGCGACGTCTCACCGAGAAATGGGGCCTGCCCGAAGATATAACGATCCCGACCAACCCTGTGCTGGAGGGATTCCACGCCGACCCCGAGATACTCTACTCGCGAAAGACGGGACGCTACTACATCTACTCTACCACCGACGGCACCGAGGGCTGGGGCGGCTGGTATTTCACGGCATATTCATCCGACGACCTGATCCACTGGCAATTCGAGAACGTGGTTCTCGACCTGCGCTCCGAGCAGGTAGCGTGGGCCGACGGCAACGCATGGGCGCCATGCATCGAGGAGGTCGAGACGCGCGACGGCCGATACCGCTACTACTTCTATTACAGCGGCAACCCCGTCGATGGCGGCGGCAAGCAAATCGGCGTAGCCGTTGCCGACTCCCCCACGGGTCCCTTCACCGATGCGGGCCGTCCGATCATAACCGACTCGCCCACAGGCAGCGGACAACAGATTGACGTCGACGTATTCACCGATCCCGTCTCGGGGAAACGCTATCTCTACTGGGGCAACGGCTACATGGCGGGCGCCGAACTCAGGAAGGACATGATGTCGATAAAACCCAATACCGTCACCGTCATGACGCCCGAAGGAGGCACGCTCGGCGATTACGCCTACCGCGAGGCTCCCTACGTGTTCCACCACAACGGAATATACTACTTCCTGTGGTCGGTCGACGACACGGGATCGGCCAATTACCACATAGCCTACGGCACCTCGCACTCGCCTCTCGGCCCGATCGTGGTGGCGAAGGAGCCCGTTATATTGATTCAGAATCCCGCAAAACGCATCTTCGGAACGGGCCACTGCTCGGTGATACGCCTGCCCGACAGCGACGAGTGGCGCATAGTCTACCACCGCATAAACCCCGCTTACATCGACAATGGCCCGGGCATACACCGCGAAGTGTGCATCGACCGTTTGGAGTTCGCCGCCGACGGCACCATAAAACGGGTAATCCCATGCAACTAACATCATCTAACACCGAACGATAATGAAACGCATACTGTTTCTGCTTACAGCCGTCGCGATCTGCGCATCCGCATCGGCTTTCACCCGCCACGAACTGGCTGTGCACAGCGAGGCGATGGACAAGAACATTCCCGTAATCGTCCTGCTGCCCGACGGTTACGCATCGGCCGACCGCCTGCCCGCGGTATATCTGCTCCACGGCCACGGCGACAACTACAAGGCATGGGATGCCAAAGGCGATGCGGGAGCCTTGGCCGACCTCTACGGCACGATAATCGTCACGCCCGACGGCGGCGTCGACAGCTGGTATTTCGACAGCCTCGTCGACCCGACCTACCGTTACGAGACATTCGTCACCCACGAACTGATACCCTACATAGACAAACACTACAAGACGGTCGCCGACCGCTCGGGACGTGCCATAGCGGGCCTCTCGATGGGCGGCCACGGCGCGCTCTACCTCGCCATACGCCATCAGGACCTCTTTTCGGCGGCAGGCAGCATGTCGGGCGGCGTGGACATACGTCCGTTCCCCAACAACTGGGGCATGTCGAAGCGGTTAGGCACGATCGACGAACATCCCGACAACTGGGAGCGCAACACGGTAATCAACATGACCGACCGCCTGCGTCCCGATTCGCTGAAGATCGTATTCGAATGCGGCACCGACGATTTTTTCCTCGGAGTCAACCGCGCCCTGCACGAGAAACTGCTCAAGGAGGGCATTCCCCACGACTTTTACGAACGCCCGGGCGGCCACAGCTGGGAATATTGGCGCAATGCCGTGCAATACCAGATGCTCTTCTTCTCCAACGCGTTCAAGGCAGGAAAAAAGGACTAAGACAATATTCAACATAATCGACGTTTAATGAAAAAAATTCTATGCTTACTGCTCCTTCTGCCGTTCGTCGCCGAGGCTCTCGCCGACGGAGGCAAGGAGGATGCGCGCATGCGCAACCGCTACGCGCTGGCCGAGCGATTCACCGCAGGCAAACTCCAGAACATGCTCTTCTCGACCACGGTCGATCCGCACTGGTTCAAATCGGGCGAGAAGTTCTGGTATTCGTACAAGACGAGCGAGGGTACGCGCTGGTATGTGGTCGATCCCGACGCACGCAAGCGGACTCCGCTGTTCGACCACGACAAACTCGCCGCGCAGCTCACCGAGATCGTGAAGGATCCCTACATCGCCTCGCAGCTTCCGATCCGCAATCTGGAGGTCGACGAGGACGGACACACGTTCACTTTCGAGGTGGTGTCGTCGCAGGACGCCAAGCCCAAGGAGCTGACCCGGGAGGATTCGCTCGCGGGAAAGAAACCCAAGAAAGCGAGCGGCAAAGAGATTTTCTACTTCTCGTACGATTCGCGCACGGGCGAGCTCACCCATCTGAAGGACAAGGAGAAAGAGACCAAGCAGCTCCATTGGGCATCGGTTTCGCCCGACGGCAAGACGGTGGTCTACGCCAAGGATCTGAACCTCTACCGCATGTCGCGCGAGGATTACGAGAAACTCAAGAAGGACGAAAAGGACAGCACCGTGATCGAGACGCAGATCACCACCGACGGCGTGAAGGACTTCGGCTACGGCCAGCCTTACAGCCTGCTCAACACCGACACGCTCTGCGACGGCAAGCGCAAGGGCGTCTACGGCCTGTGGTCGCCCGACTCGCGCTACTTCGCCACCATCGTGACCGACGACCGCAACGTGCGCGAACTGTGGGTGATAAACTCCATGGCGAGTCCGCGTCCCACCCTTGAGACCTACAAATACCAGATGCCCGGGGAGAAGGAGGCGCCCATCTACCACCTCTATCTGTTCGACATGAACGACAACTCGCGCAAGGAGATCGAGACGGGACGTTTCAAGGATCAAACGCTCTCCATAGCACGCAAGCCGCGCGAGCAGAAGCAGCGCCACATGTACGACCAGCCCAATGTATGGCTCGGCGACGGCGAGCGTTTCTTCGTGACGCGTTCGAGCCGCGACCTGCACCGCATCGACATCTGCTCCTACACCATAGGTCAGGATACGCTGCGCCCCGTGGTCGAGGAACGTATGAACACTTATATAGAGGTACGTCCGCTCGCGGCACTCGACGGAGGCAAGGAGATCATACAGTGGAGCGAGCGCGACGGCTGGGGCCACCTCTATCTCTACGACGACCAAGGCAATCTCAAACGCCGCCTCACCGAGGGTCCGTGGCACGTGCACCAGATACTCAAGGTCGACGAGAAACGCCGCACCGTATATTTCACGGGCATGGGCCGCGAGGCGGGCGAGAACCCCTACTACCAGCATCTCTATTCCGTCGGACTCGACGGCGGCGCCGTGAAGCTGCTCAACGGCGGCGACGCGTTCCACGACTCACAAGTGGACGACGCATGCCGTTACTTCGTCGACAACCACTCGCGCGTGGACACCATCCCCGAAACGGCTCTCTACGACTGCATGGGCAACAAGCTCATGACGCTGGAGACGAGCGACTTCTCGCAGCTCCTCGCCAACGGCTACAAGTTCCCCGAAACGTTCACCGTCAAGGCGGCCGACGGCGTTACCGATCTCTACGGCGTGATGTACAAGCCGTTCGATTTCGACTCCACCAAGCGCTACCCCATCGTCGACTACGTATACCCGGGACCGCAGGTCGAGGCCACGTCATACCCGTTCACGCGAATGACCGTACGCACCGACCGTCTGGCGCAGGCGGGATTCGTCGTAATCACCGTCGGTAACCGCGGCGGCCACCCCGACCGCTCGAAGTGGTACCACAACTACGGCTACGGCAACCTGCGCGACTACGGTCTGGCCGACCAGAAAGCGGCCATCGAGCAGCTCGCGGCACGTCACGACTTCATCGATATCGACCGCGTGGGCATCCACGGCCACTCGGGCGGCGGTTTCATGTCTACGGCGGCCATCCTGCAATACCCCGACTTCTTCAAGGCGGCGGTATCGTGCGCGGGCAACCACGACAACCGCATCTACAACCGCTGGTGGAGCGAGACGCACCACGGCGTCAAGGAGGAGGTGAGCGACAAGGGCGACACCACCTTCGTATACCGCATAAGCAGCAATCCCGAGATAGCCCGACAGCTCAAAGGCCATCTGCTGCTGGTGCACGGCGACATAGACAACAACGTCCACCCGGGCAACTCGCTCCGCGTGGCGGATGCGCTCATCCGCGCCAACAAGCGTTTCGACATGCTCATCCTGCCGCAGCAGCGCCACGGATTCGGCGACATGAACGAATATTTCTACTGGCGTCTGGTCGATTACTTTACCGACTATCTGATCGACGGCCGCCAGACCGAGGTGGATATTCCGCAGAGGTAACGCCAAGCCGTGAACAACAGATAGGCCCGAGAAATTCTCGGGCCTATCTTGTTGTTTTGCTGTTCGCCGACGGCGGCAGGAGTGCGCGAGCCTCGGGCGAGAAGCAGTCCGCCGCTGTGGGGCGGCGGCGAACTGCCGATATCGCACAGCGATATCGAAATAATAAATCTGTTTTTCAAATCTCGTGCGATAACGACGGCGGCACGGCGGCACTCATGTCGAAATCACCCCAGCGCCCGGCCACCGAATCCAGCACGGCATAGAGTTCGTCGGGATCGCTTAGCGTCACCAACTTCAGACGCGTCGACTTGAAATCGGGCAGCCCCTTGAAATAGTTCGACAGGTGACGGCGCATTTCGAGTATGCCTACCCTCTCGCCCTTTATCTCCAGCGACTTGGCCAGATGCTCCTTGGCGATGGCCACACGCTCCGCCACCGACGGCTGCGGCATGACCTGCCCCGTGGCCATGTAGTGCTTCACCTCGCGGAATATCCACGGCCGCCCGTATGTGGCACGGCCTATCATCACGCCGTCCACGCCGTAACGGTCGAACATCTCGGCGGCCTTGGGCCCCGAATCCACATCGCCGTTGCCGATTATGGGTATCCGCATGTCGGGATGGTGCTTCACCTCGCCTATCAGCGTCCAGTCCGCCTCGCCGCGATACATCTGCGCGCGCGTGCGGCCGTGGATCGTCAGGGCCGCTATGCCCGTATCCTGCAACCGCAAGGCTATATCCGCTATGTTTTTCGAATCCTCGTCCCAACCCAGACGCGTCTTGACGGTCACGGGCAGCGACACGGCCTCCACTATGCGGCGCGTCATCTCCACCATCAAAGGCACGTCGCGCATCATGCCCGACCCCGCTCCGCGGCCCGCGATCTTCTTCACGGGACAGCCGAAATTGATGTCGATGAAATCGGGCCGGGCACTCTCGGCTATGCGTGCCGCCTCCACCATAGGATCTATAAGGTGACCGTAGATCTGTATGCCCACGGGCCGCTCGGCCTCGTCGATATTGAGTTTGGCGCGCGACTTCCATGCGTCGCGGATCAGGCCGTCAGACGATATGAACTCGGTAGTGACCACGTCGGCTCCGAACCGCTTGCACATGTAACGGAACGAAGGGTCGGTGACGTCCTCCATCGGAGCCAGAAAAAGAGGCTTCTCCCCAAGATCGATATTGCCTATCTTCATAGTCGGTAGCTTTATAACAATACGTGAGAGGCAAAATTACGAATAATTTCCGTTATTTCGATATCGCACGGCGATATCGGCAGTTCGCCGCCGCCCCACCGCGGCGGACTGCGGCTCGCCCGAGGCTCGCGCCCTCCTCCGCCGTCGGCGAACAGCCGGCGACTCGACGACAATCCACCCACTTTTGCCGACAAGCAAAAAATTATGCTTATATTTGCAATCCCCGATGCGCCCGCGGGCGCACGATCGACGAAACCCGAATAAAATTCAACATTAGACCATGAATATCGAAAACTACATCTCGCAAATCGTATCGCAGTCCATCAAGGCCCTTTACGGATCCGTCGATGCCGCGCAGTTGCAGATCCAGAAGACCCGCAAGGAGTTCGAAGGAGACTACACTCTGGTTACGTTCCCGCTGCTCAAGCTCAGCCGCAAGTCGCCCGAGGCGACGGCTGCCGAGATCGGCGAGCGCATCGTGGCCGACAATCGGAGCATAGCCTCGTTCAACGTCATCAAAGGATTCCTCAATCTCTCTCTCGCCCCGTCGTTCTGGGCCGAGCGGTTCGCAGAGTCGGCTGCCGACGAGCATTTCGGCGAGGCCGCCCCCACGGGCCGCACGATCATGATAGAGTACTCGTCGCCCAACACCAACAAACCTCTGCACTTGGGCCATATCCGCAACAACCTGCTCGGATATTCGGTGGCGCAGATACTGAAAGCCAACGGCCATAACGTCATAAAGGTCAACCTCGTGAACGACCGAGGCATCCACATCTGCAAATCGATGCTGGCATGGAAGCTCTTCGGCGGCGGAGAGACTCCCGCGTCGTCGGGCCTCAAGGGCGACCATCTGGTAGGCAAATACTACGTCGAGTTCGACAAGCACTACAAGGCCGAGATCAAGCAGCTCGTCGAGGACGGCATGAGCGAGGAGGAGGCCAAGAAAAACGCCCCCATCATGCGCGAGGCGCAGGAGATGCTGCGCAAATGGGAGGCCAAGGATCCCGAAGTGTACGGATTGTGGCAGACCATGAACGGCTGGGTTTACGACGGTTTCGACGTGACCTACAAGGCTTTGGGAGTCGATTTCGACAAGGTTTACTACGAGTCGCAGACCTATCTGCTCGGCAAGAGCCTCGTGCAGGAGGGATTGGACAAAGGCGTCTTCTTCCGCAAGGAGGACAACTCGGTGTGGATCGACCTCACGGCCGACGGTCTCGACCAAAAGCTGCTGCTGCGCGGCGACGGCACGTCGGTCTACATGACGCAGGATCTGGGCACCGCCCTGCGCCGCTTCGAGGACAACAAGCTCGACGACATGATCTACGTGGTTGGCAACGAACAGAACTACCACTTCCAAGTGCTGAAACTGGTGCTCAAGAAGTTGGGATACGACTGGAGCGACAACATCTACCACCTCTCGTACGGCATGGTTGAGCTGCCCGAGGGCAAGATGAAGTCGCGCGAGGGCACCGTGGTCGACGCCGACGACCTGATGGCCGACATGGTGGCCACGGCTCGCGAGATGTCGGACGAGCTGGGCAAACTCGACGGCTGCACCGAGGAGGAGGCCGACGCCATCTGCAACATGGTGGGACTCGGCGCCCTGAAATACTTCATTCTGAAGGTCGACCCCAAAAAGACCATGCTGTTCGATCCGCGCGAGTCGATCGACTTCAACGGCAACACGGGGCCTTTCATACAGTACACCCACGCCCGCATCTGCTCGATCATGCGCAAGGCCGACGAGGCGGGCATCGACCGCCGATCGCACGACTGCGCCGAGCTGCTGCCCGAGGAGATCGAACTCATAAAGTCGCTCGCCGACTTCCCCAACGCGGTGGCCTCGGCGGGCGAGAACTTCGCACCGTCGATCATAGCGTCGTATGCCTACGATCTGGCCAAGACGTTCAACGGTTACTACCACGACCACTCGATCCTGCGCGAGGAGGACGAGCGCAAACGCGCCATGCGTCTGATGCTGGCCGCCGAGGTAGCCCGCATACTGAACAAAGCCATGAAACTGTTGGGAATAGACGTTCCCCAAAGAATGTAACGCGCGCATGAAAAGGATATATCTGATAACGGCCATCGCCGTAGCCGCAGCGGCGATAGCATTCGCGGGCGACGGCGGCAAGAAGAGCGCGAAGAGCTTCACCAACCCCGTGATCGACCGCAACGCTCCCGACCCCACGGTCATCCGCGCCGAGGACGGCACTTTCTACGCCTACTCGACCCAGCGCGACGGCAACGTGCCGATCTACAAGTCGGCCGACATGGTCGAATGGGAGTACATCGGCGGCGCATTCCCCAAAGGCGGCGTGCCGCGTTTCGTGCCCAAGGGCGGAATATGGGCGCCCGACATCAACCTTATCGACGGCAAATACGTCCTCTACTTCTCCATGTCGACGTGGGGCGGCGAATGGGAGTGCTGCATCGGACGCGCCGTATCCGACTCGCCCGAAGGGCCTTTCACCGACGCCAAGATGCTGTTCCGCTCGAAAGATATCGGCGTGCAGAACTCCATCGATCCCGTGGTGGTGCAGGACGGCGGACGCAAGTATCTGGCTTGGGGCAGCTTCAGCGGCATATACATCACCGAGCTCACCGACGACGGTCTGGAGCTGGACGACCCCAAGAACATAGTGAAGATAGCGGGCACGGCCTACGAGGGCACCTACATACACAAGCGCGACGGCTACTACTACCTCTTCGCGTCGATAGGCCGATGCTGCGAGGGTATGAACAGCACCTACGAGACGGTCGTGGGCCGCAGCCGCTCGCTGTTCGGCCCCTATGTCGACAAGCAGGGCCGCCCCATGATCGATAACAACCACGAGGTGTTGATCTCGGGCGACGATCGCGTGAAAGGCCCGGGCCACGACTCGCAGATCATAACCGACGACAAGAAGCAGGACTGGATATTCTACCACGGCTACACCGCGAGCGACAACGCATCGAGCGGACGCAAAATGTTCCTCGACCGCGTGACATGGCACGACGGATGGCCGCAGATAGGCGTCGGCGGCCACCCCACCGTGACGGGTAAGGCTCCCGCGATAAAGAAGAAACGGAAATAATAGCACCGAATCATAAACGGCTGCCCGAATCGCTCGGGCAGCCGTTATCGTTCGACACGCAAGGGCGCGTTATGCCTCCTGCTCCTCGGCCTGCTCCTCGTCGGGCAGCTTGAATTCGGTGAATCCCGCACCCACGAGAATATTGAACCACGAAACGGCCTTCTTTATGTCCGACACATGAACGCGGTCGCGGTCGTAGTCGGGCAGCACCTCGGCGAAATAGGCTTTCAGCTTCTCGGGCGACTCCTTGTGCGAGATGGCCTCCTTGCCGCCCGTGTGGGCATACATTCGGGTAAATACCTCGGCCAGAGCTATGTCGTCGCCTTCGGTGAACATCGATATCTCCGACAGCGCGCTCACGCGCGAAGTGGCCGACGCGTTCATGCGCTTGCCGTCGCCGAGCGACTCCACTATGATGCCATGTGTCGATTGCGCCACGTACTTATACAACCCGGGCATACCCGAAATGGCGAGAATATCCTTGAATTCCATAATCCGATAAAATGATTTGAGTTAATATCTTCCTGTTTATAAACCGTTTTTCGTTCAGGGTTCGCGATTGATGTGCACATCCAGCTGCGGGAACGGGAAATGCGCACCTGCGGCGGGCAGCTCTTTATAGAAGCACTCCGTAATGCTGTCCAACACATCCCAATAATCCGAGTTCATCACCCATGCACGCGCCTCGATCACCACGGCGCTGTCGGTCATGGCATCTATGCGCACATAGGACGCGGGATCCTTCAATACCCGCTCCGACCGCATGAGAATGGCGAGCATGGCGCTGCGAACGGCATCGTAATCATCGCCGTAAGAGACCGATATCTTCCAACTGCAACGACGCGTGACCGACGCCGAATAGTTGTCGATTATCGATGTCGATATCATGTTGTTGGGGATGTATATGGTCTGTTTGTCGGTGGTCTGCACCGTGGTGGTGAACAGATGTATGGCCGTCACCGTTCCCGACACGCCCTGCGCCGATATGTAGTCGCCTATCGAGTAGGGACGCAGCACGAGTATCATCACGCCGCCTGCAAAATTCTGCAACGTGCTGCTCAGAGCCATACCGATAGCCAGACCCGCCGAGGCCAGCACGGCGGCGAATATGGTGAGATTGACTCCCAGAACCGACACCACGGCCACAATCAGAATGATGTAACCGACCGTCTTCACCAGCGTCAGGAGAAACGTATGCAGCGACAGTTCCGTCTTGCGGCGGGTCATGAGGGCGTCTATCATCTTCACCACACGCTTGAGAAGCCAGCGGCCGACATAGTATATGGCCAGCGCGATACATATTTTGATACCCGTCCATATCAACCACGATACCATTTCCGACACGATGTCGTGAACATCCAAGGCGGCCAGATGCTTGACCGTCTCGGCGAATTTCTCTTTCTGAACGCTGTCGGGCACGATCAGATTCTCCAGTTTGTCGGTCTGCAAGAACAGGCCGAATATATTCCGTGATATCATTTTCCGTTCATTAATGCGATTAAATGCCCCGCAGCCGCCGAACTTATCAGGGCATTAAAACCTCTGCCTCACACATCGGATCGCCGTTTATTTAATGCAAAAATAATCATTTTTAGCTTAAATACGCTATCTTTGTTAAAACGATCGTGCATCACCCGCCCCATGTTCAAAGCCCGCTTACATAACACGCTGTTGCAAGCGACGCTTCTCGTGCTCGCAACGTTCTCGGGATGCCGCAGTTACGATTCGCCTCCCGACGAGGACGGAACACCGCAGGCGCCCAACATATCAATAGCCGATCTGCACGATCTGTGCGGCAAAGGTCCGCTGGATATATGCGAGCCGCTCGTTGCGGGCGGTTATGTCACGTCGAGCGACCGCGCCGCGAACTTCAACCGCACCTTCACCATCGAAGACTCCACGGGCGGCATGGAGATAATGGCGGGTCTGTACGATCTGCACAACATCTATCCGTTGGGCTGCTACGTGACTGTACGGCTCGAAGGCTGCACCGTAGCTGAGAGCCGCGGAGTGTTGCAGGCGGGAATCGCCGCCGCGGAGTACGACAGCTACCCCACCTCCTACTTCTCGTCGCGCGCGCTTCTCGACCGCCATGTATTCGGTTACGACATACGCCGCGAAGTGGCGCCCCTGCCTCTCTCCGCCGACGAACTCGACATCGGCATGTGCGGACGCCTCGTCACCGTCGGCCCGCTGCGATTGGTCACCGACGGGGAGCACGCGGAGGGTTGGAACGTGAATCGCGACGGCACGTGGAGCGGATACAATTTCTTCGCCGACGAACGCGGTACGATCGTCGCGGTATACACATCGGCCTATGCCGACTATGCCGCCCGCCGCGTCCCCGATCGGCAAACGGCCCTGACGGGCATACTGCAATACGGCAAAGCCGACGGCGAGGATTGTTTCATGATAAAGATGCGTGACGAAAATGACTGCGTACCCTACGATTAAGGCCCATGCGGCGGCTCTGTGCCTTTTCTCTCTGCTCGCGGGCTGCTCCGACCGCGCCGCGGGAGAGTATCCCGACGAGCCCTACGGCTCGGTATCGATCGCCTACCTCAAATCTCTCGCCCGCACCGCATCTACGGTCATCACCGACGACATAGCGGTCACGGGCTACGTGGCTGTCAACGACCTCTACGGCGAATACACCAAGGAGATAATCCTCTGCGACAACAGCGGCGGTATAGAGATCGCGGTGGATTCGCGCACCACGGCCACGGAGTTTCCCGTGTCGGCCCGCGTCACGGTACACTGCTCGTCGCTCGCGCTGGGCAACTACGGCGGCCGCCCGATTCTGGGCGCCGAGCCCACAGGCGCCTACACCGTCGACCGCATTGCCGCCTCCGATTTCGGCCGCTACTTCCTCATCGACCGATCGGCCCCCGCAAGAGTCGAACCGCAGCGCATAACGATAGATGAATTGGCGCCCGCTTTGATCGGCAGTCTCGTCGAGTTGCGCGACGTCACCTTCGCCGACCAAGCGGGACTCGCTTGGTGCGACACCGATCCCGAAACGGGCGAATATGTGACCACCTCGCGCACGGTCTGCGACCGCGCGGGCCGATCCGTCGCCGTCCGCACCATCGCCGACTGCCTCTATCGTGCGGAACCGATTCCGTCGGGTTACGGAACGCTGCACGCCGTAGTCGAATATTTCAACGGCGAATATTCGTTGCGGATAGCGAATCACGGAATAGATTTCGGAGAGTGACCACGGATCGGGAATGCCTGCGTCCGACTTGCCGCATTTAATATTTTGCGGCTCCTCGGAGTCGCGCGAGCTGCATCGAAACGATACTACTCGTTCTGCAACGCGCTCCAGAGCATATCCTTCAGTCTGGCGATATTGAGTCCCGTCACCGACGATATGAATACCGACGGCACCCCCTCGGGCAGATGCGGCCGCATCTGTTCCATCAACTCGTCGTCCAGCATATCGCACTTGGTGATGGCCAGAAGACGCTGTTTGTCGAGCAGTTCGGGATTGTATTGCGTAAGCTCGCCGAGCAGAATCTCGTAATCGCGCGCAGGATCGTCGCTGTCGGCGGGAATCATGAACAGCAGCACCGAATTGCGCTCTATATGCCGCAGAAAACGCGTTCCGAGTCCGCGGCCCTCATGCGCACCCTCGATGATGCCGGGTATGTCGGCCATCACAAACGACTTGCCGTCGCGCACCTCCACTATGCCCAGATTGGGCTCCAGCGTCGTAAAGGCATAGTTCGCTATCTTGGGTTTGGCGGCCGACACCACCGAGAGCAGAGTACTCTTGCCCGCATTGGGAAAGCCCACGAGTCCCACATCGGCCAGCACCTTGAGCTCCAGAACGAAAGCGCCTTCGTCGCCCTCCTCCCCGGGCTGCGCGTAACGCGGCGCCTGATTCGTGGCGCTCTTGAAGTGCCAGTTGCCCAAGCCTCCGCGGCCGCCCTTGAGCAGCACCAGACGCTCGCCGTCCTCGGTCACCTCGCCCACGTACTCCATCGTCGTCGAACCGTCCTCGTTCTCCACCACGCGGCGCGCCACGGTACCCAGCGGCACGGGAATGACGATATCGGCGGCATCCTTGCCCGTCGAACGCGCTCCGTGGCCGCCCTCGCCGTCCTCGGCGAACTGGTGACGCCGGTATTTGAGGTGGATGAGAGTCCAGTACTGGCGATCGCCCTGCAACACTATGCTGCCGCCCTTGCCGCCGTCGCCGCCGTCGGGACCTCCGAAAGCGACGAATTTCTCGCGGCGGAAATGACACGAGCCTGCGCCGCCGTGACCCGAGCGGGCAAATATCTTCACATAATCGACAAAGTTCGAACCTGCCATAATATTATCGTATATCGGAGTTTTACATGCGGCGGAACGGTCGTCGCACGGCGTTCACGGCCGCGAATTCATCCGCGGCGGCAAAGATAGCTCTTTCCGCCCAAACCGCCAAATCATTCCCCGCGTCGGGGCAGATATCCGCACCGCACAAGCTCCTCCTCGCTACCGATCCTGCGAACCGTACCGCCCGACAACAGCAATATGCCGTCGGCGCAATCGGCGATATGACGGAACATATGGTCCGACAGCAAAATGCCTTTCCGCTCCCGCTCCTCGCGGATGATCCGCTTCACCGCTTCGATATGCACGGGCATGACCTGCGAAAACGGCTCGTCCAGCATGACGAACATCGAATCGCTGCGCACCACGGCATAGAATCCGACCAAACGGCGCTCGCCGCCCGACATACGGCCCACTCTCGCGTTACGCAGACGCCCGAGCGACGGGAAATCATAATAGAAACGATCCTCGTTGACTCCGAAATCGCGCATGACATCGCCCGTCCGCAACCGCGGCGGAATGAAATCGCCCTGCGGCAGATAGCGCAGCTCATCCGACGAAAAGCGCGGCCGCCACTCGGAATCGATGCGCATCGACTTGAAATCGCACTTCAGCCGTCCGCCGATTACCCTCATAAGACAGCTCTTGCCCTCGCCGTTGCGGCCGAGAAGAGCCGTCACCTCGCCCGTACGCATACTCGCGTACACGCCGCGCAGAATAGAGCGGTCGCCGAAACTCAACTCCACCGAATCCGCCTCCAGAATATGTATCTCCGTCTCTTTCATTCTATCCGCGCCGCCACGGCGAGCATTACGAGAAACACCGCGTAATCCGCAGCGGCCACGCCCCACAGCATCGCACGCGGTCCGACTCCGAGATTTGCATAATAATCAAGCTCGCGCCTTTTGTTCGACTGCAACAGCAGCACGATCATCGCCGCCGAGACGAGAACACGGCCTACGCACAACGCGACCGACATACCTCGGCCCGTCGCGAAGCGGGCATAGGCCAACCCTGCCGACACCGCAATGCCGAAAAACATTATCGTGTCGCGCCAGAAGCGCAACACATATTTCATACCGTTCAGAATTTCCATGACACCACGCAATAATATGTCCGCGGATAGGCATACATTATCACATCCTCGTGCGGCACATACACCGTCTGCGCGCCGCTCGCATAACGGCGTATGCGCGACGACTCGTAGCCGCTGCGCACTATATCCCTGCTGCCAAGCAGGTTCCGTACCGACAACGTGGCCACAATCCGCGAACGCCCCGCGCGGAACCAGCGCGACACCGAGGCATCGACCGTCACGGCATCGCCTAACCGCTGTTGGTCGACGAAGCGGCGGTACATCTCCTCCGAAGCGGCGGCCTGCCTCGCCACTCGCTCGGTGCGCCGCACGAACGACGGGTCGACATAGCGTTCCGCCACGGCCTGCACGCTGCACGAGGCGGCCCAGCCCTTGTAATCGAGATAGGTTATCGCAGCCGTTCCGCACAACTGCGGAGCGCCGCCCACAGTGCAGTCGCCCATGTAACTCTCCGAAAGCAGACTCACTATTTCGTTGTCGGCATCGCGGTAATGCGTCACCAACGGATTCTCCGAATAGACATAACGCCCCGCCGAAGCGGCGAAGTCGACCCGCAGACGTCGCGAGAGACGCACCTCGGCAGCAAGCTCCGCTCCGTATGCGAGGGTGCCGATGCGTGACACGTCCACGTCGCAATACTCGCCCGAGAGGTCGTCGTAGGCGCGGAAGGTTCGGCGGCCGTGACGCGTGGAGGCAGCATACAGCGTCATGACCAGATCGGCCGTCGGCGACGAGTATTTGTAATTGGCCTCCACGCCCCGACGCAACTCGGCTCTGCGATCGTCGACCATGCGGTTGTTGTACTGCGGATTGAGAAACAGATCCTCGGCATCGGGAGCCGCGGATGCCGCATAGGCCGCCGCACTCAGGTAGTGCCTCGGCGAAAAGACGTACCCCACAGCCGCCTTGACGGCATAAGGCGCGAACCGTTCGGACGATGAACGGCCGTAGGAACCGTCGCCCGCAAAAAGCTCCTTTTCGTAATAACCTCGGCGGTATATCGCTTCGGTGCCGATCTCCGCCGCTACATCTGCGTACCACCGTTCGCTGCGATACTCGAAGCGCGCATCGGCCGACACCGTGCGGTCGACGAGCGAATAGTCGTAAGAGAAACGGTCGCCGTCACCTATGCGGCGGTCGGGATGGCGCAGATCATTCTGCGACTTATCGGAATAGGTATCGTCATCGACAAGATAGTAATCCAGATCGACCAGATACGCCGCACCCATCATGTCGCGCATCTGTTTGTACATCCGCGGAGCGTCGTACACCCCGCGCACGCCGTAGCTTATCGCGAGATCCTGCCCGAGCTCGGTGCGGAAACGCACCGCCGCCTCGGCATGCGCCGCCCGCTCCACCCGATCGTCGAGCGCATAGACGGCACCGCGGTCCGACATGCGGTTTTCGCGGTAAAGCTCCGTCCAATTTATCTGCGTGTAGTCCTCGTTTCCGTGCCGCCACTCCTCGGCCGTCACCGCGGCAGCCTCATCGGTGAAGAAACTCGGCAGGTAACGGTAGTTGTCGGGCACGGGCGTCATGGCGTCGTACCACCCGAGCGACGAGTAACGCCGCAAACCGAAATAACCTCCCGCCGACACCGAAAGGCGGGTATGTCCCCACACGGAGGCGGTGTAGGATGCCATCGCGAACGGCACGCCGTCACGCCTCACCCGCGAATTGCGCACGCGCCCCTCCTGACGGCCCCACGAGGGATTGTACATTCTGTCGCCCGTGAGCTCGAACACCTCGCGCACCGACCCCGACCTGAGTCCGCGCTCCGAGACGGAGACGGCACCCACCAGAGCCAGAACGCCGCCCGAGTCGAACTCCTTCGCAAGACGCACGCCGCCGTCGATGCCGTCATTATATACGCCCTTGACATAGAGGTCGTCGCCTCCGCGTCCCGCCACGTATGCCGACATGCTCCATCCGCGGCGCATCACGGCATTCACCGTCGCTCGCGCACCGCCCAGATAGCCGCGGCCCGAGAAGAACACGCCTACGTTCGTGCTCGGCATCGGCACACCTTCCGCGGTCGAGAACTCGTCCGCACCCGCCATGCCGCCCATAGCGTCGCGACCGCGAGCCACGCCCGAATATCGGTACTCCGTAAGCCCCAGCCGACGCAGCACGGCGACATCCGATCTCCGCACGCCGATTCCGTCCAGAGTTGCCGTTCTTTCCAAATAGCTCATGCCGCGACGGGCGAAAGCCGTATTCGAAAAACGATATGCCGTAATCTCGTCGAACAGATCGCGGCTGCTCTGCACGGCGCGATAAAAGAGCAGCGTATCGCTCTCCACCGCCTCGCGCACAGCCTCGTCGGCATCGATCTTGTAACGCATGTAATCGTCGGTCTCCTGAGCCGAGGCGACCGCATGCGACAGGACAAGCACCGCGACGAGAATCAAGCCGTATATTTTCCCACGTGACAGCATATAACGCAAATATACGGATAATCAACGACATCGGCAAACAGCAGGAATAAATATTTCCATATCGCCGTGCGGTGACTCCGCTCCTGCCGTCGAAACGTTCCCCGTCATACGCATTCGCCTCTTTTGAAATGCCGATCCTCGCCTTACGGCTCGGGCCGCGGCCTGCGGAGAACGCATGCGAACGTAAAGTGAGTTGCGGGCCTCCGCGGGGCAGAGGCTGCGGCCCGCGTAGTTCTGACGAACTGCATCATTTCCCGTCATACGCATTTTGCGGCTCGTCAGAGCCGCGCAGTTCGCCGCCGCCCCACTGCGGCGGACTGCTTTCGCACTCCTGCCGCCGTCGGCGAACAGCATACCGCCCCCAGCCGCCGAAGATAAACAAATACGGCCGCCCGAATCTATCGAGCAGCCGTTTTCCGAATATGTAGCAAACGCCTATATGTTCTCCACCACCTCGCGCAGCAGACGCCAGAACTTGTCGACCGTGGCAATCTCCAGCCGCTCGTCGGGCGAGTGCACGCCGCGAATGGTAGGTCCGAACGACACCATCTCCAGCTCGGGATACTTTTCGAGGAACAAACCGCACTCCAATCCAGCATGCACGGCACGCACCTTGGGCTCCACACCGAACAGACGGCGATAGCACTCCTCGGTAAGGTGCAGCAGCCGCGAATCGGGATCGGGGGTCCACCCGGGATACCCGTCCGAATGGGACACGTCAGCCCCCGCCAAGGTGAACGCCGCCTCCACGGTCTGCATGGCATAGAGTTTCGCGCTCTCCACCGACGAACGCTGCGACGTGGTCACCACGATGCGGTCCTCGCCGACGAACTTCACCGATGCCAGATTGGTGGATGTCTCCACCAGCCCCTTCACCGTCTGCGACATGGCTATGACGCCGCTGGCCACGCACATCAACGCCCCCACGAGGCGTCCCTGCGATTCGGCATCCATCACCTCGCCGACCTCGGGCATCTCTATAAGCGACAGACGCATATCGGGATCGGTCGGACGGAACTCCGCCTTCACTTCTTCGGCGAATACGGCGTAACGCTCCTCGAACGCGCCACGCATCTTCGCGGGAACGCCGAACACCGCGTATGCCTCGCGCGGAATGGCGTTGCGCAGATTTCCGCCGTCCATATAGCTCAGACGGGCATCGTAACGGCTCTGCGCCTCGTAGAGCAGACGCGCCGCAATCTTGTTCGAATTGGCGCGGCCCTTGTCGATATCGTCGCCCGAATGGCCTCCGACAAGCTCCGACACGTCGAAACGATAGAATACATACCCTTTCGGCGCCGCCTCTTTCTTGTAACGGAACTCGGCTACCGTATCGATGCCGCCCGCGCAGCCGATGAATATCTCGCCCTCGTCCTCCGAATCGAGATTGATGAGATACTTTCCCGTCAGCATACCATCGCCGAGCCCGAACGCACCCGTGAGGCCCGTCTCCTCGTCGACGGTAAACAACGCCTCCAGCGCCCCGCACTTCAATTCGCCGTCGATCATCATGGCCATAGCCGCCGCCATGCCTATTCCGCAGTCGGCACCGAGCGTCGTGCCCTCGGCACGCACCCATCCGTCCTCGACATGGGTGCGTATGGCATCGTTATCGAAATCGAAATCCACGTCCGAATTCTTCTCGCACACCATATCCACATGCGACTGGAGTATAACCGTCGGCCGATCCTCGCGCCCCGCTGCCGCAGGTCGGCGCATGACCACATTGCCCGTTGCGTCGCGCCTGCACTCCAGCCCGTTGCGACGGGCGAACTCCATAAGGTATTCGATGATGCGCCCCTCCTTTTTCGACGGGCGAGGCACGCGCGTAATGCCGTCGAACTGCTCCCACACCGCACGCGGCTCCAAATCTCTGATTGTCATAATTGCTGTTTTACGGATAAAACCGATACAAAAATACAAAATCCGCACCTATTATCCACCCGAAAGGCGATTATATATGTATAATTGCGGCTCTTTGGAGCCGCGCGAGCCGCAGCCTCGCCCCGCGGAGGCTCGCTGTTCGCTCCCTCCGCAGGCTACGACTCGCAAAAGACGCCCCTCAAGCAGGCTGTTCCGTTAAATTATACGATCGAGTAAATTTATCCGAAAAAAATTCGCACGATATTTGGTTTATAAAATAAACTTATTTATATTTGCATCGTGAAAGAGATAACACCGCACGCCGAAACAAGGCGTTTTATTCGGACCATATGGTTTACAATATAAATAACTTTATTAAAAACACACTGAAATGAAAAACGAACAATTCTCCGAAACTCAGAGTCTGGAGCTCATCGCCTCTATGATCCGCGACTCGCGCACGCGTCTGGCCCGCAACTCGGGCATGCCGTTCCTCGTATGGGGATACACGACCGTCATCGTATCGCTCTTCGAATTCTTCATGATGCGCTGCTCCGCCGATCCGCAGCCGTGGATGTGGGCATGGTTCGCCATCCCCGTCATGGGCTGGGTCGGAATGAAGGTCTTCTGCCACGGCGACCAAGGCGCGCGCAACTACATCGACCGCGTGATATCGGCCGTATGGACCGTATTCGGCATATCCATGTTCGCGGCGGCAGTGATGAGCGTCGTCTACCACACTTCGATCCTCTACGTCATCGTAACGTTCATAAGCATGGGCACGGCCATCACGGGACTCGTAATACGCGACAAGCAGACCTCCGCGGCGGGATTCCTCGCCATGCTCGCCGCCCAGATCTTCCCGCTGCGCACATGGCTGTTCATCCGTTTCTCGGCACAGGCCCCCGAAATGGATCCTGTACGATGGACATCCTGCAACGTATTGATCTTCGCCGCGATATTCCTCCTGCTTATGGTGATCCCGGGCCATATTCTCAACCGCAAAAGCAACCGCACATGTTCAAAGAGCTGAATCCCCTGCTGCATTCGGAACTGAGACTGGCCGTCATGTCGATCCTCATTTCGGTCGAGAGCGCCGATTTCGTCTACCTGCGCGAGCAGACGGGCGCCACGGCGGGCAACCTGAGCGTGCAGATCGACAAATTGCAGAAAGCGGGCTACATTACGGTCGTCAAAGGATTCAAGGGCCGCATGCCGTGTACCACCTGCACGATTACCGATAACGGGATATCGGCATTCGAGGAGTACGTGGAGGCGCTGAAGAGTTACATAGGCAAAACACGATAGTATTCAAAAGCGACGGGCGGATATCGGTTATCCGCCCGTCGCTTTTTTTACCTCGCGCCGCTCGATGAGGCGCCACCGCCTCCGCCGCTCGACACCGAATCGTCGTTCGATATCGACTTGCGCACGCGCTTCACGTCGGCGCGCTTGTTGCCGAACCGCCACGACAATCCCACGCCGTACGATTCCGACTTGATGCGCGATTCTCTGCTCGACACATATGTGGGCGTCTCGCCGCGCGACCCGTATACCATGTCGCCGCGGAACGGGTTGCTGCCCGATACGGTTAGTGTCAGACGGTCTTTCAGGAACTTCTGCGTCACGTAGAACCCGTAATAGACATTCCATTGCGAGTCGCGCGATCCGAGATATACGCTCGAACTGAACAGCGACTCGTTAATCGACAGAGTGCCGCCTTTCCACAACTTTATCTCGGCATTCATCGACTCGGAGAATCCCCAGCCCTCGGTATCTATACCCTGCGATTCGAGGCTGTATTTCATCCACGTGCCGCGCATCGACATCGATACCGAGAACTTCTCGTGCGGACGGAACATCAACATGGCGCTCATGCCCGCGCGGCGCGTGTGCAGATCGTTGGTGATGGTCGAGTACCGTATGCCGTCGCCGCGCATCTCCGAGAAGTAGGTTATGCCGTTGTTCGAGATCGCCACCGTGGGCATCAGCGACATGTTCCACTTCTTGTGCATGAAGGCGTATTTCAACGTTACGGTGTGGCTCACCTCCGACTTCAGATCGGAATTTCCCGAGCTCACCGACGTGGGCGTCACCGTCTCGTAAGGCGACAGCTGCCATATCGACGGACGTCCCAGACGCTCGGTGTAGGTCAGCGACAGCGAATGGCCCGGCGAGGGGTTGAATCCCACCGACATGTAGGGCACCACGTTCCGGAACGAGTTGTCGAACGAATAGTCGCCCTCGCGCGACGACTTCACGTCGGCCGAGTTCCACGTGGCCTCCACGCGCGCGCCGCCGTTGACCGACCACTTGGCGCCGTTGTAGTTGTAGCCGCCGTAAAGGGCCGCCACGTCCTGCGTATAATCCATGTCGACCGCCTCCGTCACCACGCCATCCACCGTGGTCCCGTTGGTTGTCGACGACCCGCGGTGCACGTGCTTCAATCCCAGATCGAGCGTGTGACGCTCGCCGAAACGCTTCGAATAGTCGGTCTGGAACGTATTCTCTATCCAGTCCAGATCCTCGGTTTCGATCTGCTCATAGGCCACATCGCCCGTGTAGACCATCCGCGAATCCGACTTGTTGGGCGCTATGTCCACGTTGTCCGAGAACGAGAGCGTATGGTTGCCCTCCTCGTCGAAACGGTGCTCGTAGGAGATCGTCGCCGAACCGCCCACATTGTCGAACGACGAGTTGCTGACCGACGCATATTCCTGCACAGGATTGCGGTCGACATCGCTTATGACCGTCTCGTTCACCGACTTGTTGCGGCCCTGAGGGTTGCCGTTCATGCCGCCCTCCAGGGTGAACAGGTTACGGTCGTTCATCTGATACGAGGCCGACATCGTTACGCCGTAGTAGGCGTTCTCGAACGAGCCGCGCCCCGTACTGCTCTGGTATCGGTTGGCGTCGGACACCAGATTCTCGATCTCGCTCATACTGACGCTGTTTTTCATCGGAGAGCGGAAATAACCGCCGTAGCCGTTCAGATCGAACGCGAACTTGCCCGTCTGCAACGCCACGCGCGCGCTTCCGCCGCTTGACTGCATAGCCTCGAAACCCTGACGGTAGCTCAGCGACCCGTCGAAACCGTCTATGCGGCGCCCCGAGGTTATGATGTTCAGAATACCGCCCGTACCTTCGGCGTCGTACTTCATCGAGGGGTTGGTAATCACCTCAATGCGTTTGATCTGCGATGCGGGCATACTCTTTATCACATCCGAGAAGTTGCGGCTTATCGATCCCGACGAATGGCCGTTGACGAGTATCTTGTAATTGCTCTCGCCGTTCATCTGCACGTTGCCCTCGGCGTCGATGGTAAGCTGCGGCACCTTGCGGATGATCTCTTCCAGCGTCGACGTGGCCGCCTGCGGATCGTTGTCCACCTCGTAGATCATCTTCTCGGCCGTGTGGGTGATCAGAGGCTTTTGGATCGTCACCTGCACCTCGTCTATCATCTCGCCCTCCTCCAGAGCCACATCTCCCATATCGGTATCCTTCGCGGCCTCGACACGCTTCACGACGGGTTTATAGCCTACCATCGAAAAGTGGACGTCGTAAGTCCCCGCCTCCTTGAGCGACAGCGTGAAACGCCCCTCGCCGTCGGCATAGACCACGGCATGCGCCGTCGAATCGCGCTCGGCCGAGACCGTGACCCACCCCGCGGGCTTGCCGTCGGCGGCATTCACCGTGCGTCCCGTGATCCGCACCTGAGCCGTTGCGCTGCCGAACAACACCAGCGCCACGGACAAAACAAAAAAATTCTTCATATGAAATTATAATCAAACTTGAAACATGATAAAAATGAAACGATCGTCCCGCGATCCATGCCGCAATATCGATCCCGACAGCGCGCCAGAAAAGTACGCTGTCTGCGGAGGAGGTCTATACGAGCGTCGTAAATTCCCCCCCCCTCAATATTTTATGCAAAAGGGACATTATGTAATAAGATATCGTCTGCAAGTCAGGGTTGTTTACGAATGCAAGTTATACAATTATTTGCCGTTCGCAAAACATTCGGCCATAAAATACGGCTATTACGGAAATATCGCTATATTTGTCTTAAAAGTTCTCACCCATGACAAGATTCATCGTCCTATCCTGCATATTGCTGTCGTGCATGGCCGTCTCGGCCCAGACCCCGCAGAAAGAGGCCGACCTCACCCGCATGACCTTCGTAAGACAATCGTCGGGACGCAATTTCTACAACACGGGCAAGGTCATGAGCCGTCTTGCGACCGACGGCGCGCGGCTGTTTCTGCCCAACTCGGCCGACATCGTGGTCGAATGCGACGGTCCGCGCCCCGAGCTCGAACAGCAGGGGAAGGCTCTCCGCATCTCGGCGGGCAATACGGCGGCGGCCGCCACGCTGCGCATAGGCGCATTCCACCCCTATCTCTGTTACGAAGTCTGTTTCTCCGACATCGGCGACGACGACAACGCAGGCATCGACTTCTACCCCAACGACGGCCGCGGCACGACGATCCGCACCGTATACGAAAACGGCCGCGTCGCCTCGTATGCGGTCGGTAACGGCGAAGCGACCCTGCTCGCGCAGAGACAGACCGCACCTGCGGACGACATATCGCTGCGCATACAATACACGGGATTCCGATTCCACGTATTCCGCATCGGCGACGACGGGACCGCCGATCTGCTGTACAGCGCGCAACACGACATGCGCGACGCCGACCGCTGCACGACATACTCGTTCGGAGTTCGGGCCGCCTTGCCCGCAGGCGGCAGCGTCGCGCTGCACGAGGCGCAGAGTCGTCTGACATGCGGCACGGGGCAGGCCGACCCGCAAGTCATACAATACAAGGACGGCACGCCGCTCATCCGCGACGGAAGACTCTACGTATGCTTCACCACCCGCGGATTCGAGCGCATAATCGATTCGTATCAAGGGGTCTACTCCGTCGACCTCGATTCTTACGAGCTGCGTCTGGAGGGCGCTCTGTTCTTCGGCAAAGGCGACGGCATGATGTACGGATTCCACGCCACCAAAGTGGTTTACGACCCCGACAAGGGGAAATATATGGTCATGACCACCACCCACGAGGATACCCACACCTTGGCATACGCCGAGACCGACGCCGATCTGCTGCACGGCATACACTATCTGGAGTGCACCGAACTCGACTTTCCGCACAACTACACCCGCCGACACGATTTCAACACCGAGGATCCCGACTTCTTCTACGACAGCGAGGCCGCGCGCTGGCGTCTGGCCTACTGCGCCCTGAAGGATAAATCCTATGTCACCTACCTCTGCGAGAGCGAGAATTGGAACGGTCCCTACACGCAGATAGCCGAATCTGCGCAAAACAACAACACGGGAATACGCATCGTCACCGTCGGCGGTAGACGCTACGTGCTGAGCGGCGGTCCCGACACGACATTTTACATCTACGACTACCCCACCCTGCGCTACGAAGGGACTTTCCGCCAGCAATATGCCAACGGCGGATTCCGCGGCTGGCCGACCATAGTTCCCGTGCCTTACGGCAATTACGAACGCTATCTGTGGATCACGTTCGACCGCGGCGCGCAAACGGGCCGTTACTCCTACGGAACACTCTATTTCTATCTGGGCGATTGCATGTCGCGCCGCGAATAACGGAAACAACGCACCGCAGCTCCACCGTTCCTCGACGCCCCTTGCGGCGGAAACGGTTTTCGGGAGAAATAGTGCGGGTGCTGTTCGAAAACTTTCTTACACTATACATGCGGTTCTTCGAACCGCGCAGTCCGCCGCCGCCCCACCGCGGCGGACTGCTGTCGCATTCACGCCGCCGTCGGCGAACAGCGTCCGACACTCGAAAACCATCCTCGTCATCCCACATTTTTTGTTCATCAGAACAAAAAATGATTGGAATCCCAACCGACAACCTCCCGTTTGCGACGCCAATCCCCGCCCGACGGCACGGCAGCATGACGCGGTTTACTCTCGGGGTGCGGCCTGCGGAGACCGCGACGTGAGCATTTGCGAACGATAGCGGGCCTCCGCGCGGCAAGGCTGCGGCCCGCGCAGTTCTGACGAACTGCAAAACACTCTACCGATAACCATCGTCAGCGATGCCAATCCTCGTCCGACAACACAACAGCCCTCCCCGCAAAACGAAAAAAGAGCCGTCCGAACCTTACGGACAGCTCTTTTTCATGACGGCCTGAACCGTCGTTCCATATAATTAGGCCTCCAGTGCGAAACGCTTGTAAGCTACGATGGTAGCATCCTTGTCGGCCTTTCGGATATACTCGCGGATCGAGATCTTCTCGCCCACCAGAGCCTGATTCAACAGCGTGTTCTCCTCGAAGAACTTGCGCATCTTACCCTCTGCGATCTTCTCCAGAATAGCCTCGGGCTTGTTGGCGTTCTTGGGATCCTGCTTCATCTGCTCCAGAGCGATGGCCTTCTCGTGAGCGACGGTCTCTGCGGGGCAGTCGTTCTCGTCGATCGAGATGGGAGCCATGGCCGTAGCCTGCATGGCAACGGCGTGTGCGACCTCGGCGGGCACCTCCTTGTTGAAGCCCAGAACGGTACCCAGCTTCTTGTTGAAGTGCACGTAAGCGTTGCAGTAGGGAGCCTCGATGCGGCCGTAGTAAGCCAGCTCCACCTTCTCGCCCGTCTGACCCGACTTTTCGGTAACCATCTCCTCTACGGTGCGGCCCTCGTCGTTCTTGATGGCAAGAAGCGCCTCCTTGTCGGCAGCGTCGTTCTTCACGGCGATATCCAGAATAGCATTCGCAGAACCCGTGAACTCCTCGTTCTGAGCCACGAAGTCGGTCTCGCAGGCGAGGCACAAGAGATATGCCTTTCCGCCCTCGATCTTGGTAACGACCACGCCCTCGGTAGCGTTGCGATCGGCACGCTTGCTCACCACGAGCTTGCCCTTCTCGCGGATGATGTCCTTCGCACGCTCGTAGTCGCCCTCGGCCTCCATAAGCGCTTTCTTGCAGTCCATCATGCCCGCGCCCGTCATTTTGCGGAGCTTCATTACATCTGCTGCTTTGATTTCCATAGTTTGTCTTGCGTTAAAGTGTTAATAATTTCTCGTTAGCCGAAAGCCCTACTCGGCTTTCTCCTCGGCAGCTTCCGAAGCGGCAACCACTTCGGCCACGGCAGCCTCCTCGGCATCGACGGCAGCCTTCACGGCCTTCTTGATGCGGGGCTTGCCCTCTTTCTTCGCGGGTGCGGCGTCCTCGGCCTCCTGAGCCTCTTTCTCCTTTTCGAGCTTGCGCTCCTCGGTGCCCTCGGCGATGGCCGCGCACACGACGTCGAGAATGACGGCTATCGATTTCGAAGCATCGTCGTTTGCAGGTATAACGTAATCGATGTCGGTAGGATCACAACAAGTATCTACCATTGCAAACACGGGGATGCCCAATCGCTTGGCCTCCTTGACGGCATTGGCCTCCTTCTGCACGTCGATAACGAACAGTGCAGCGGGCAGGCGGGTAAGATCGGCGATAGAACCGAGGTTCTTCTCCAGCTTGGCGCGCTGACGTGCGATCTGGAGCTTCTCGCGCTTTGAGAAATTATCGAAAGTACCGTCGCCCAGCATCTTGTCGATGGTGGTCATCTTCTTGACGGCCTTGCGTATCGTGGGGAAGTTCGTAAGCATACCGCCTGCCCAACGCTCCGTAACGTAAGGCATTCCGACGGGTGCCACCTTTTCGGCAACGATCTCCTTTGCTTGTTTCTTGGTAGCGACGAACAGCACGCGGCGACCGCTCTTAGCGATCTGCTTCAATGCTGCCGAAGCCTCGTCTATCTTTACGACGGTCTTGTGAAGATCGATGATGTGGATGCCGTTCTTCTCCATGAAGATGTAGGGGGCCATTTTGGGGTTCCACTTGCGCTTCAGGTGACCGAAGTGAACGCCGGCATCCAATAATGTATTAAAATCTGTACGTGACATTTTAATTTTCTGTTTTAATTTTAATTTCTCTTTTCAACAACCCTTGCGGTAGTGGCCCGAGGCCAATCCCAAAGGTTTTCCGCGACGGAGCAATCTGCAAGTAATACCGAAACGACATATCGAGTAGTCTCGCCGATTTCCAACTCGCGTCGTGCATTGCCGAAAATTCGGTCTGCCGCGAATTAACGCTTGCTGAACTGGAACTTGCGGCGTGCTCCGGGCTGACCGGGCTTCTTACGCTCAACCTCACGCGAATCGCGGGTGAGGAATCCGTTCTTCTTCAGTACCGAACGGAACTCAGCGTCGATCTGACACAACGCGCGTGCGATTCCCATGCGAGCGGCCTCGGCCTGACCCTTGATACCGCCGCCGTCGAGGTTGATATCGACGTCGTAGTTCTCCAGCGTATCGGTAACCATCAAAGGCTGCTTAACCTCGTACTGGAGTATGTTCAAAGGGAAATAGACTTCGAGAGCCTTACGGTTGATTGTAATCTGTCCCTTACCCGGCTTCACGTATACGCGAGCCACAGCAGCCTTACGGCGACCTACGGTGTTTACAACTTCCATACTCTTTACTTAATCTCGTTTAACTTAATTTCCTTGGGGTTCTGTGCGGCGTGAGGGTGCTCGGCGCCTGCGTAAACCTTCAAATTCTTCATGATAGCCTCGCCCAGACGAGTCTTGGGGAGCATACCTTTCACCGCGTGCTCGATAACGAACTCGGGTCTTTTGGCCAGATAATCGGCGGGGGTTGCGAAACGCTGACCGCCCGGGTATCCGGTGTGACGAACATAGACCTTGTCGGTCATCTTGTTGCCCGTGAGCTTCACCTTGTCGGCATTGACCACGATAACGTAGTCACCGCAATCGACATGAGGAGTGTAGCCGGGCTTGTTCTTGCCTCTCAGGATCTTGGCGACCTGCGACGCAAGACGACCCAATACCTCGTTGGTGGCATCGATCACGACCCACTCCTTTTGGACCGTGGCGGCGTTCAACGAGATACTTTTGTAACTTCTTGAATCCATCTTTTACGTTTAGTTAATAACTTGTGTTTGTTGTAATCCTAATCCCGCATTTACGGGTGCGCAAAGATAGTAATAATTTTTCAGATAACCGCCTATCCGCCGAAAATATTCGAATTACGGCAAATTCGGGAACCTTGCGGCGACCGAGAAGCGGATATGGCGGACGAAAAAAATGCGACTCTTTAGAGTCGCGCAGTTCGCCGCCGCCCCTCGCGGCGGACTGCTGTCGCACTCCTGCCGTCGTCGGCGAACATCATCGAACCACTCTGTCATTCCACATATTTTCGTTTGCAAAAATGAAAATATGATTGGAATCCCAACCGACAATTTCCCGTTTGAGATGCCAAAATCCTCGCCTTGCAGCTCTTTGGCATGACACGATATGTGCAATGCAAGAAACCGCGCCGCTGTGCGGCGTTATCT
>CAYMIH010000007.1:28434-58826 GCA_964390585.1 uncultured Alistipes sp. | reverse complement strand
GCGTAGTGGGCCAGCTTCTCGTGGTCGTGGAAACGGTAGTTGTCGTCGCCGAAGCCCAGTGCGCGGTGCCATGCCATACGCGTCTGCTTCCACTTGTTCCACCACTCCATCTCGGTCCCGGGCTGCACGAAGAACTGCATCTCCATCTGCTCGAACTCGCGCATGCGGAATATGAACTGACGGGCCACGATCTCGTTGCGGAACGCCTTGCCGATCTGAGCTATGCCGAACGGGAGTTTCATGCGTCCCGTCTTCTGCACGTTGAGATAGTTGACGAATATGCCCTGCGCCGTCTCGGGACGGAGGTAGATGGTATTGGCACCCTCGGCCGTCGATCCCATCTGCGTCGAGAACATCAGGTTGAACTGGCGCACGTCGGTCCAGTTGCGCGTACCCGATATGGGGCACGCTATCTCGCAGTCGAGGATGATCTGTCGCAGCTCCGCGAGGTCGTTGGCATTCATAGCCTCGGCGAAGCGGGTGTGCACGGCGTCGCGCTTGGCCGCGGTCTCCTGCACGCGGGGCGACGTCGAACGGTACTGCGCCTCGTCGAACGACTCGCCGAAACGCTTGCGGGCCTTCTCCACCTCCTTCTCGATCTTCTCGTCCTGCTTGGCGATCCACTCCTCGATCAACACGTCGGCCCTGTAACGCTTCTTCGAATCCTTGTTGTCGATCAACGGATCGTTGAAAGCGGCCACGTGGCCCGAAGCCTCCCATGTTCTGGGGTGCATGAATATGGCGGCATCGATGCCCACGATGTTCTCGTGCAGCTTGACCATCGAATCCCACCAGTAACGTTTGATGTTATTCTTCAGCTCCACACCGTTCTGACCGTAATCGTAAACGGCTCCCAGACCGTCGTATATTTCGCTCGACGGGAATACGAATCCGTACTCCTTGCAATGAGCGACCAACTTTTTGAACAGCTCCTCTTGTGTCATTTTCGAATCGACTTTATGGTTTCTTATAATCGGCAAAGATATGAATTTTTCGGCAAACATGATCCGCATGCCGCCCGTTTTCGCCCAATTACAGCAGCGACATGCGGCGGAACGAAAATTCGCCCTCGCGCGAGATGATTATATGGTCGAGCAGACGTATGTCGAACAGCGCGGCGGCATCGCGCACCTTTTCGGTCAGAGTCCTGTCGGCGGCGCTCGGCTCGGCGGCTCCCGACGGGTGGTTGTGAACCATGATTATCTGCGTCGAAAGCAGCTCCAGCGCGCGTTTCACTATCAATCGGTGGTCGACGACCGTGGCCTGCACGCCGCCCTGACTCACGCGCCGACGTTCGAGCAGACGGTTCGACGAGGTGAGGTAGAGAACCCAACACTCCTCGTGCCGCATCGCGTCGAACACGGGACGCATCAACCGCACCACATCGGCATCGGTCGATATGCACTCCACATCCCGATCGGTCGATGCGGCCGCACGACGACCGAACTCGGCCGACAGAAGCAACCGCTCGGCGCGACGAAGCCCCAGTCCTTCGGCCATGCGAAGCCGCCCGAGATCGGTGCGGGCCACCGACGCGAGCGAACCACCTCCCGCGGCGAGCAGCTTCTCGGCCGTGGCGAACGGATCGCGCGGATCGTCGGGCGACTCGATCAACAGAGCCAGCAGCTCGGCGTCGGAGAGCGACGCGGCACCCCGAGACATCAACTTATCGTGCAGATTCTTCATCGGCGAACGGGTTATTAAATGGTATTGAATATTTACGACTCGTCAGAGTCGTGCGGGCCGCAGCCTCGCCCCGCGAAGGCCCGCTATTCGCATTCGCTCGTAGGCGTGCTTCGCAGGCTGCCGCCCGCCCTGTTTATTCCGCTTTCTTCTCCGACATGCTGTCGAAACGGTCCAGCAGCTTGGCGCAGTCCTCGTCGCTGAAGCCCTGCGACACGGAGTACGAGGCGCGCTGCTCGGCCTCCTTCTTCGAATCGCCCGCGCCGTAGCCCGCCTCGATGTCGTCGATCAACACCTTGCAGTAGAAAAACGGGTGCGCCGACGAATAGGCACGGTCGTGTTCGGTGCAGAAGCGTATCGTGTGGTGGTTCTTCTGGCACCACTCTATAAGGCGGCTCTTGAAATCGGTCTCCTCCTCTATCAACGTGTCGACCTTGAGGTAATCGACGAATATGCGGTTTATCAACAGTCGGTTGACGAACTCGTATCCCTGATCGAGATACACGGCGCCCATCATCGCCTCGAAAGCGTCGCCGTAGATATGTTTCTGCGACGCGCCGCCCGAGTGGTGTACGATGACATGCTCGTCGAGTCCGATGCGTTTGGCCACCTCGTTCAGAGCCGCGCGCGACACCATCTTCGAACGCAGCTGCGTCAGGAAGCCCTCGTTCTTGTCGGGGAACTCTATGAAGAGGTAGTCCGAAGTGACGCTCTCGATCACGGCGTCGCCCAGAAACTCCAGACGTTCGTTGTTTATCTGGCGTCCGTCGTCGAGCGTCACCGACGCCGATTTGTGGATCAGAGCAAGTTTGTAAAGTTCTATATTGTGCGGTATGATCCCGAACATGTCGTCGACGGCGGCATAGAACACCTTGTCTTTGCCGAAATTACGACGCAACGGGCGCAGAATGAAATCTATCACGACGAAATAAGTTAATTAAATCTTACGAAAGACGATCGACGAGTTGTGACCTCCGAATCCGAAAGTGTTGCTGAGCGCGCACTTCACTTCGCGACGCTGCGCCTTGCCGATCGTGAGATTCAGGCGCGGGTCTATCGCGGGATCGAGGTTCTCGACATTTATCGTGGGCGGAATCACCCCGCGCGTCAGGGCCATTATGCATGCCAGCGCCTCGACGGCCGCCGTACCGCCCAGCAGATGGCCCGTCATCGATTTGGTCGACGATATGTTCAACTCATAGGCGTGCTCGCCGAACAGCGCCTCGATGGCCTTTATCTCGGCCAAATCGCCCAGCTGCGTGGAGGTGCCGTGAGCATTGATGTAGTCGACGTCGGTCGGCTCGATGCCCGCGTCGCGAATTGCCTCGCGCATAGCCATCATGGCCCCCTTGCCCTCGGGATGGGGAGCCGTCATGTGATATGCGTCGGCCGACATTCCGCCGCCCGCCACCTCGCAGTATATCTTCGCACCTCGCGCCAACGCGTGCTCCAGCTCCTCGAACACCAGCGCCCCGCCGCCTTCGCCTATGACGAAGCCGTCGCGGTCGGCGTCGAACGGACGCGACGCATGCTCGGGGTCGTCGTTGCGGGTCGACAAGGCCTGCATGGCACAGAAACTGCCTACGCCCGGGTCGTTGATCGAAGCCTCCGAGCCTCCCGTGACCATCAGATCGGCCTTACCCCAACGGATGAGGTTCATGGCGTCGATCATGGCATGGTTCGACGACGCGCAAGCCGACACGGTGCAATAGTTCGGCCCCATGAAGCCGTATTTGATGGATATGAATCCCGCGGCGAGATCGGCCACCATGCGTGGAACGAAAAAAGGGCTGAATCGAGGGATGAAACCTCCCTCGATGTAGCCCTTACTCTCTTCGTAGAACGTTGTCGTTCCACCCGTACCCGAACCCCATACCACGCCTGCCCTCTCGGGATCGACGCCATCTGCCGATGCGTCGCGTATCGCCTCGTCGGCGGAAATCAAAGCGTATTGCGCAAAAAGGTCGTATTTACGCACCTCCTTGCGGTCGAAATAGCGGGTTCGATCGTACTCTTTTACTTCGCAGGCGAAACGGGTTCTGAGTTTCGAAGCGTCGAATCGCGTGATCGGAGCCGCAGCGCTCACTCCGTTTTCGAGATTTCGGAAATACTCTTCAATCGAATGTCCCGACGGATTGATCGTGCCTATACCGGGAACGACGACTCTCCTGCCTGTCATAAAATTCAGTGTCCGCGTGCCGTGCGAATTATAATGGTGTCAAAATTATTTCTTGTGTGCCTCCACGTATGCGATTGCGTCGCCTACGGTAGTGATCTTCTCGGCGTCCTCGTCGGGGATCTGGATGTCGAATGCTTTCTCAAACTCCATGATCAACTCCACGGTGTCGAGAGAATCCGCGCCCAGATGAGCGGTGAAACTTGCTTCGGGTACTACCTCAGACTCCTTAACGCCCAACTTGTCAACGATGATCTCGACAACTTTTGACTGAACTTCTGACATAACTTTGAAATTTTTAGTTTAACAATTTTAATTATCGATTGGTTTCAATCTTTCGCAATTCTGCGCAAAAGTAACACTTTTTTTATTAATTTTGGCATCGGGACGGAAATATTTCCCCCGCCGCTATGCACCGACACAACTAACACACTATAAAATAACCCGTTATGAATCTATTGCTGATATCCAATTCCACCAATGCGGGCGAAGAATACCTGCAATATCCCATCGGCCGCATAGGCGAGTTCCTCGCGGGCGTGAACGAAATAGCGTTCGTGCCCTACGCCGCCGTGACCTTCTCCTTCGACGCCTACGAGGCCAAAGTGGCGGCGCGGTTCTGCCAGATAGGAGTCAAGGTCCGCTCGGTACACCGCGAAAGCGATCCGTGCGATGCCGTACGCCGCGCGCAAGCGGTGTGCGTCGGCGGAGGCAACACCTTCGCGCTGGCCAAGAAGATGCAGGAGCAGGGGCTCATGCGGGCCATCCGCGACAAGATCGCCTCGGGCACGCCCTACGTGGGATGGTCGGCGGGCAGCAACGTGGCGTGCCCCACCATCTGCACCACCAACGACATGCCCATCGTCCAACCCGAGTCGTTCGAGGCCATAGGTGCCGTGAATTTCCAGATCAACCCGCACTATCTCGACGCCAACCCCGAGGGACATGCGGGCGAGACGCGCGAGCAGCGCATTCTGGAGTACATCGAGGCCAACCCCGACCGCTGGGTGGCGGGCCTGCGCGAAGGGTGCATGCTCCACCTGCACGACGGGCGGATGGAGCTCATCGGCCCGCGTCCCATGCGCATGTTCAAAAAGGGCGTGGAGACATTCGAGTTGAACGCGGGCGACGATTTGGGCTTTCTGTTATAGTTCGGAAAAAGTTTTGGGAACTTCCGTTTTAGACTTGTAACGGCTCCTCGGAGCCGTGCGAGCCGCAGCCTCGCCGCGCGGAGGCTCGCCGACCGCTCGCTCCGCAGGCTACGACTCGCAAAAGACAAGTCCGAGACAGATAGTTCGAAAAAGTTTATATATATAATAAGTGATATAATTAAGTATTCGAAATTCAGCCTGCCGAATGAACACCTCATCGATCACGGGACGACGCGGCGAGGATATAGCCGTGCGGTATCTTCGCGACAACGGATTCCTGATCCGCGACAGAAACCTGCGTTCGGGACGCTACGAAATCGACATAGTAGCCGAAAAATCGGGTATCGTATACATCGTCGAAGTCAAAACCCGTCGGGCGGGAGCGTTGACGTCTCCCGAATCGGCCGTCACGCCGTCGAAGCGTGCGGCGATGCTGAAAGCGGCCGAAATCTACATGAGCCGGACCGCTCTGCGCGGCGACGTGGAGTTCGCTTTGGTGGCGGTAGACATGTTCCCCGACGGCTCTTATGATGTTCGTTACATCCCGAATGCTGTCGAAATGGGGTGGTAATTTGGAGGGTTGAATAAAAAAACATACCTTTGTCGCGCAAAATCACGACTGTGACATTTATGCTTCTCTATAATTTTTGTGTAGCCGTATATGCACGCCTGATCGCGCTTGCTTCGCTGTGGAATCCCAAGGCGAAATTGTGGACGACGGGACGAAAAGCTATCTTCGAGCGAATGTCTCGGGCCATATCGCCGTCCGACAGAGTCGTGTGGATACATGTCGCATCGCTGGGCGAGTTCGAACAGGGCCGTCCGCTCATGGAGCAGATACGTAAACAGTATCCCGAATTCAAAATACTGCTCACCTTCTTTTCACCTTCGGGCTATGAAGTGCGCAAAAATTACGACGGCGCCGACTACATATTCTACATGCCCATCGACACCCCGCGCAACGTCAAACGATTCCTCGACGCGGCTCATCCCGAAATAGCGATATTCGTAAAATACGAGTTCTGGCTCAACTACCTGCGGTGTCTCAAGGAGCGCGGCGTCAAGACCTATGTCATCTCGTCGATATTCCGCCGCAACTCGATATTCTTCCGCAGCTACGGATTCCTGTGGCGTCAGGCGCTCGACGCTTTCGATCAAATCTTCGTGCAGAACGACGAGTCGCGCGAACTGCTGCACGAGATAGGCTTCGACAACGTAATAATCGCGGGCGACACCCGCTTCGACCGCGTGGCAACCATAGCCGAGACAGTGAAGCGCACCGAGGCCATAGAGACTTTCAAAGGCGATGCTCCGCTGTTCATAGCGGGATCCACTTGGAAACCCGACGAGGATATATTGATGAAACTGATAGACGAGAATCCTCGGATAAAGTTCGTCATCGCACCGCACGAGATGGACGAGACGCGCATAAACCGAATAATGGCCGAGACCCGTCTCGGAGCCGTGCGCTACACGCAATGCGACGCACGGACACTCGCCGCGAGCCAAGTGCTGATACTCGACACAGTGGGCATTCTCGCATCGGTCTACCGCTATGCCTCGTGGGCCTACATAGGCGGAGGATTCGGCGTCGGGATACACAACACGCTGGAGGCCGCCACATTCGCTCTGCCCATAGCTTTCGGTCCCAATTACGTCAAGTTCAAAGAGGCGCGCGACATGGTGGCGCTGGGTGCGGCCACGAAAGTGGAGTCGGCCGAGGATTTGACAAGATGGTTCGCACCTCTGCGCGACGACAACGCTCTGCGGGCAAAGGTGAGCTCCACGGCCAAAGACTACGCGGTAAAGAACCAAGGCGCCACGTCGCTCATAATGAAGATCGCCTTCAACGACTGAAGAGGCCGCCGACGGGCCGACGACCGCAAGGCGCAGCCTGCGGAGCGAGCCTGAAGCAAACGGTTACGAAAAAAATATCGCCCGACTCGTTCGGGCGATATTTTTTTGCCATCGATTGCCGCCCGCACAGGCGGCAATCGGTCGTATTACTTCTGATTCAGAGCCGCGTGAGCCGCCGCCAGACGTGCTATGGGCACGCGGAAAGGCGAACAGCTTACGTAGTTCAGACCCGCATAGTGGCAGAACTCCACCGACGAGGGCTCGCCGCCGTGCTCGCCGCAGATGCCGCACTTCAGGTCGGGACGCGTGCCACGGCCCTTGAACACGGCCTCGCGGATGAGCTGACCCACGCCGTTGCGGTCGAGGATCTGGAACGGATCGTTCTTCAGAATGCCCTTGTCCAGATACGTGGGCAGGAACTTGGCTATGTCGTCGCGCGAGAATCCGAGCGTCATCTGCGTCAGGTCGTTGGTGCCGAACGAGAAGAACTCGGCCACCTCGGCGATCTGGTTGGCCGTAACGGCTGCGCGCGGCACCTCGATCATCGTACCCACCAGGTAGTCGATACGGTCGTTGCGCTCGGCGAACACGGCGTTGGCCGTTCTGTCGATCACCTCCTTCTGGTAACGCAGCTCCTTGTGGTTACCCACCAGCGGCACCATGATCTCCACCTTGACGGGTATGCCCGAGGCGTGCACGTTCATGGCAGCCTCGATTATGGCGCGGGCCTGCATCTCGGTGATCTCGGGATAGGTGTTGCCCAGACGGCAGCCGCGGTGTCCCAGCATGGGGTTAACCTCGCTCAGGTACTCCACCTTGGCAGCGATCTTCTCGAACGGAACGTTTATCTCCTCGGCCAGCTCGCGCTGCTCCTTCTCGGTGTGGGGAACGAACTCGTGTAAGGGAGGATCGAGCAGACGGATGATCACGGGATAGCCGTTCATGGCCTTGAACAGACCCTCGAAATCACCGCGCTGCATGGGCAGCAGCTTGGCCAGAGCCACGCGGCGGCCCGCCTCGTCGTCGGCCAGAATCATCTCGCGCACGGCCTTGATTCGGTCGCCCTCGAAGAACATGTGCTCGGTACGGCAGAGCCCTATACCCTCGGCGCCGAACGCGAACGCCTGCGCGGCATCGCGCGGAGTGTCGGCATTGGCACGCACCTTCATGGTGGCGTACTTGCCCGCCAGCTCCATCAACTTACCGAAATCACCGCTCAGATCGGCATCCTTAGTAGCCACCTGACCGAGGTAAACCTCGCCCGTCGAGCCGTTGAGCGAGATCCAATCGCCCTCCTTTATGGTATATCCGTTGACCTTGATGGTGCGGGCCTTGTAATCGATCTCCAGCTCGCCCGCGCCCGACACGCAGCACTTGCCCATACCGCGCGCCACCACTGCGGCGTGCGAGGTCATGCCGCCGCGCGCGGTGAGAATACCCGCAGCGTCGAGCATGCCCTTCAGATCCTCGGGCGAGGTCTCGATACGCACCAGCACGGCCTTCTGACCCGTCGCGGCCAGCACCTTCTCGGCATCCTCGGCGAAGAACACCACGGGACCCGTGGCGGCACCGGGCGATGCGGGCAGACCCTTCACCACGACCTTGGCATTCTTGATGGCCGTCTTGTCGAACACGGGGTGAAGCAGCTCGTCGAGCTTGGCGGGCTCGCAGCGGAGCACGGCGGTCTTCTCGTCGATCAGCCCCTCGCGCAGCATGTCCATGGCGATCTTCACCATAGCGGCTCCCGTGCGCTTGCCGTTGCGGCACTGCAACATCCACAGCTTGCCGTCCTGAATGGTGAACTCTATGTCCTGCATATCCTTGAAGTACTGCTCCAGATGGTGCTGTATCTCGTTCAGCTCGGCGTAAACCGACGGCATCACCTCCTCCAGCGAAGGATACTTCGTCGCACGGTCCTCCTCCGATATGTTCTGAGCCTTGGCCCAGCGGCGCGAACCCTCGATCGTGATCTGCTGCGGCGTGCGGATACCCGCCACCACATCCTCGCCCTGAGCGTTCACGAGGTACTCGCCGTTGAAAATGTTCTCGCCCGTGGCGGCGTCGCGCGAGAACGCCACGCCCGTGGCCGAGTTCTCGCCCATGTTGCCGAACACCATGGCCTGCACCGACACCGCGGTACCCCACTCGGCGGGGATGTTGTTGAGCTTGCGGTAGAGTATGGCGCGCTCGTTCATCCACGAGCCGAACACCGCGCAGATGGCGCCCCACAGCTGGTCCCACGGATTTACGGGGAACTCCGATCCCGTCTGCTCCTTCACGGCCTTGCGGAACGCCGTCACCAGCTCCTTCAGGTCGTCGGTCGTAAGATCGGTGTCCATCTTCACACCGCGCTTTTTCTTCTGCTCGTCGATCAACACCTCGAACGGATCGTGATCCTCCTTCGATGCGGGCTTCATGCCCAGCACCACGTCGCCGTACATCTGCACGAAGCGGCGGTACGAGTCCCATGCGAAGCGGGGATTGCCCGTGCGCTTGGCCACGGCCTCCACGGCCTCGTCGTTCATGCCGAGGTTGAGAATGGTATCCATCATGCCCGGCATCGAGGCACGCGCGCCCGAGCGCACCGACACTAACAGCGGCATCTCGCGATCGCCGAACTTCATGCCCGTAAGTCTCTCGATGTTGGTCATGGCGCGCTCCACCTCGGGACGAAGCATTTCGATCACGGCCTGCTTGCCGTGACGATAATATTCGGCGCACACCTCGGTCGTTATGGTGAATCCCGGGGGAACGGGAATGCCGATCAAGTTCATCTCGGCCAGATTGGCGCCCTTTCCACCAAGCAGTTCTCTCATCTTACCGTTGCCCTCGGCCGCTTTGTTGCCGAAGGTGTAGACACGTTTTACGTCTGCCATAATTTTTGGTTTTTAGAATTTTATTATAGAAATTAGTTTGTATGTCGCACCTACTGTAATACAAAATTATAACTTTTTTACTAATATCCAACTTTTACGTCGAAATAAATGAATACGGGCAGGTTTTCCGAGAATCCACCGCAATATTTGGCACCGTCGAACGTGGCCGACGGACGTCCGTCGGGCGTCAACATCCACTCCCGAGCGTAGACGTCGCAACGGATCACACCTTCGATGTCGGTAAATATGCGGTCGCGCATCTCCCAACGTCCGCGGCGGAAACGACTGCCCCGCCCCGACCTCTCGGCATGCGCGGTTCGGTCGGCCAATCCGTATTCGTCAAATTTTAAATTATTGCATTCGCCGAAGATTATAATATTATTATTCCGAATCAGATCCTTTTCGGCCAGCAACACGCCCAACGACGTCGAACGGCGATCGGCGATCAACACAACAGGCCGATCGAGCGTCTCGCCCTCGACGCACAAGGCCCCGCGCCAAGGCGTCACCCGCCGCGGAAAAAACGAATCGCCCAGATAGAGCAGAGCAAAATCCAAGCCGTCGCCGACATCGGTCGTGCGATGGATATATGCGTAATCGCCGTCGCAGGCCTCGACTATGTCGCGCACCACGTTTTCGTTCTCCACCCCGTACAGTATCACCACGTCCATCGCCATGGAGTCTATCACGCGGGCCGTGTTCCCGATCTTGCGTCTGTAACGACGCTCGTCCCATCGCATGCGCCCCTGCGGCGTGTAGGCGCGGTCGTCGTAGAACTTCGACGGCAAGGTGTCGTAAAGCGCGCCGACGTCGTAATACGCCACGCCGAACGGACGCGTGCCGCCCGTCTGCGCAGCCGCGATACCCAAACGACAAATCAACAACAGTATTATGATCGATGCCGCCCGCACGTCACTCGGCTATTACCCCCGAACCGACCAGCACGTCGCCGTCGTACCACGCGGCGAACTGTCCCGCGGCGATTCCGCGCTGCGGCTCGTCGAAAAGAATATAAAACCCGTCCTCGCGGCAAATCAACTCGGCCCGCTGCAACGGCTGGCGGTAGCGTATCCTCACGTCGTACCGACGCCGCTCGCCCGCCTGCATGGCATCGGCGCCGTCGATCCAGCGCGTCTGCCCGTCGCTCAGGCGCAGCGCCCTGCGGTAGAGCCCGGGATGGGCGTCGCCCTCGCCCACGTAGATCACATTTTCCCGCACATCGGTGGCGATTATGAACAGCGACTCCTTGCGGCCGCCTATACCGAGCCCCTTGCGCTGCCCGATCGTATAGAAGTGAGCGCCGTTGTGGGTGCCTATCTTCTTGCCGTCGCGCACGGTGTAGCGGTACGGCTCGGCCAGTGCCTTCAGGTCGGCATCGGCGGCGCGGCGCGAATACCCCGTCCACGAAGGGAGTATCTCGTGCACGTTGCCCGCCTTGGCGGCGAGCTTCTGCTGGAGGAAAACGGGAAGGTCGACCTTGCCGACGAAACAGATGCCCTGCGAATCCTTGCGCTTGGCCGTGGCGAGCTTCTGCTCCTCGGCTATGCGGCGCACCTCGGGCTTGAGCAGATCGCCCACGGGAAAGAGCGCATAGCGCAGCTGCTCCTGTGAGAGCTGGCAGAGGAAATAGCTCTGGTCCTTGTTGCCGTCAGCCCCCGCGAGCAGTCTGTATACCGTATACCCGTCGCGCTGCTCCTCCACCTTGCGGCAATAGTGACCCGTGGCGACGAAATCGGCCCCCAGCTTGAGAGCCTCGTTCAGAAAGGCGTCGAACTTTATCTCGCGGTTGCACAGCACGTCGGGATTGGGCGTGCGGCCGCGCTCGTACTCGGCGAACATGTAATCCACCACGCGCCGCCGATACTCGGCCGACAGATCGACGAACCGAAACGGAATGTCGAGACGCTTGGCCACAAGCTCGGCGAACACCTGATCGTCGTACCACGGACAATCGCCTTCGAGCGTACCATCCGTATCGTGCCAATTGCGCATGAACAGCCCTATGACCTCATGCCCCTGCCGTTTGAGGAGATATGCCGCCACCGAAGAATCGACTCCGCCCGACAGTCCGACCACCACTTTTGCCATCTGCGAATATATTTTAACCAAATAATCGACAAATATATCACTTATCTGCGGAAAAATCAACCGAGAACGGATAAATGACGATAGCCGCACGGCAGTTCAACGACTTATGAAGAAGACCGCAGCAATTGCCGCCGATGCCAAAGCGCAGGGAAATGACGAAGTAACGAGGGCGGACGGTCTCCTTTGCGCCGCCCCGTTTTTTCGGTCGGCACCGTTTGGCTTCATAAACGCTTTTATACTAAGCCATTCAGCGCATTTCTTCCTTTTTCCGCGGTATTTCCATAGATTTTTCGTAATTTTGTATTCGGTTTCCGACCGACTAAAAAATTCACAATAGAATTATGAGTAAAATTGTAACATTCGGAGAGATCATGCTGCGTCTGGCGACGCCCGATCATCTCAGATTCTCGCAGGCCCGCACGCTCAACGCGACCTTCGGCGGCGGCGAAGCGAACGTGGCCGTCTCGCTGGCCAACTACGGCGAGCAGGTCGATTTCGTCACGCGGCTGCCGCAGAACGACATCGCCGCGGCATGCGTGGGCGAACTGCGCCGCTACGGCGTGGGCGTCGACAACATCGTCTACGGAGGCGACCGCCTCGGCATCTACTTCCTCGAAACGGGAGCCGTGGCGCGCCCGAGCAAGGTCGTTTACGACCGCGCCCATTCGTCGATCTCGACCGTCGAGCGCGGCATGATCGACTGGGACAAGGTGTTCGAGGGCGCCGACTGGTTCCACTGGACGGGCATCACGCCCGCCATAAGCGCCTCGGCGGCCGAGGTGTGTCTCGACGCGTGCCGCGCCGCCAACCGACTCGGCGTCACGGTGTCGTGTGACCTCAACTACCGCAAGAACCTCTGGAAATACGGCAAGGCCGCATCGGAGGTGATGCCCGCGCTTACGGAGTGCTGCGACGTGATCCTCGGCAACGAGGAGGATGCCGAAAAGGTGTTCGGCATAAAGCCCGAGGGCTTCGACGCCGCCGCCACGGCGGGCAAGGTCGACGCGGCGTCGTTCCGCAGCGTCTGCACGCAGCTCATGGCACGGTTCTCGCGAGCTAAAAAAGTAGTCATAACCCTGCGCGGCTCGATCAATGCCGACCACAACACTTGGGGCGGAGTGCTCTACGACGGCAAGACGCTCTACGAGTCGCCGCGCTACGACATAACCCACATAGTCGACCGCGTGGGCGGAGGCGATTCGTTCATGGGCGGGCTCATCTACGGTCTGCGCAAATTCACGGACGACGACCAACGCGCGCTCAACTTCGCCGTGGCCGCTTCGTGCCTCAAGCACACCATCTACGGCGACTTCAACATGGTGAGCGTAGCCGAGGTGGAGAACCTGATGAAGGGCGACGGCTCGGGCCGCGTGGCAAGATAAGTTCGTTCGTCCTGCCCGATTACGGGCGGCAGCCTGCGGAGAACGCAACGATGCGAATGCCGTTGCGGGTCTCCGCGCGCCGAGGCTGCGGCCCGCGCGACTCCGAAGAGTCGCATTTTCGACAATATAACCGTAATACCGAACAACAAATGTCAAGATTTTCAAAGATAGAGGTCCTTGCGACCATGAAACGCACGGGTATGGTCCCCGTGTTCTACAATGCCGACATCGAGATCTCGAAGCAGGTGCTCAAGGCGTGCTACGACGGCGGAGTGCGTGCGTTCGAGTTCACCAACCGCGGCGACTTCGCCCACGAGATCTTCGGCGAGCTCAACCGCTGGGCCGCAGCGGAGTGTCCCGAGATGATCCTCGGCGCGGGCAGCGTCGTCGACGCCCCCACGGCCGCGCTCTACATACAGCTGGGCGCGGCGTTCATCGTCGGCCCGCTGTTCAACCCCGACGTGGCGAAGGTGTGCAACCGCCGCTGCATACCTTATACCCCCGGGTGCGGATCGGTCTCGGAGATCGGATTCGCACAGGAGGCGGGATGCGACCTGACCAAGATATTCCCCGCGGGAAACGTAGGCGGCCCCTCGTTCGTGAAGAACATCAAGGCCCCCATGCCGTGGTCGATGCTCATGGCCACGGGAGCCGTCGAACCCACCGAGGAGAACCTCACGGCGTGGTTCAAGGCGGGTGTGACCGTGGTGGGCATGGGCTCGAAGCTCTTCCCGAAAGAGACCGTCGCGGCGGGCGACTGGCAGGCCGTGAGCGACAAGTGCCGCTTCGCGCTGGACATCATAGCCCGCGCCCGCGGATAACGGCTCAGCATCGGATTCAGGGTCGCGGGTCGCAGCCTGCGGGGTGAGCGACAGCGAGCCTCCGCGGGGCAGAGGCTGCGGCTCGCGCGGCTCCTCGGAGCCGCAAAATACCGAAAACGCACCGACAGAATGATTTTTAATTTAAGAAACCTCACAAACAAACCTAACCTATGACTCAAACAAACGGACAAAAAATGACATCCTACCGTTGGGTGATCTGCGGCATGCTCTTCTTCGCCACTACCGTGAATTACCTCGACCGTCAGGTGCTGTCGCTCACGTGGGAGGATTTCATCCGCCCCGAATTTCACTGGACCAACCAGCACTACGGATGGGTGACGGGCATATTCTCGCTCGTATACGCCATCGCCATGCTCTTCGCGGGCCGCATCGTCGACAAGCTCGACACCAAACGCGGCTACATGTGGAGCATCGGCATCTGGTCGGCGGGCGCATGCCTCCACGCGCTGTGCGGCGTGGCCACCGAACACATCGTCGGCCTGCCCGACGCGGCGGCGCTGCGTGCCGTGGCCGACAACGTCGACCTCATCTCGAAGATAGCCATCGTGTCGCTCACACTGTTCATCATGGCCCGCTGCGTGCTGGCCATAGGCGAGGCGGGCAACTTCCCCGCGGCGATCAAGGCCACGGCCGAGTACTTCCCCAAGAAGGACCGCGCCTACGCCACCAGCATATTCAACGCGGGTTCGACCATCGGCGCGCTCATAGCCCCCTTCGCCATCCCGACCCTCGCCGCGCACTTCGGATGGGAAGCGTCGTTCATCATCATCGGAGCCTTGGGCTTCGTGTGGATGGGATTCTGGCAGTTCGTCTATAAGAAGCCCGACCAAAACCCCGCGGTAAACGCCGCCGAGCTGGCCTACATCAACTCCGACTCCGAGCAGGAGCGCGACGAGGCCGAGAAAGCGGCCGCCGAGGCTGCCGCAGCACCCAAAGTATCTCTGTGGCGCTGTTTCGGCTACCGCCAGACGTGGGCTTTCATATCGGGCAAGGCCATAGCCGACGGAGTGTGGTGGTTCTATCTGTTCTGGATGCCGTCGTACCTGAAGAACGCGTGCGGCATGGCATCGACCAGCATCGAGTTCCAATTGGCGTTAGGCGTATTGTACCTCATCGTAATGGTATCGCTCTTCGGCGGCTATCTGCCCACCATATTCATCGAGCGCTTCAAGATGAATCCCTACGCGGGCCGCATGCGCGCCATGCTCATATTCGCGTTCTTCCCGCTGCTGGCGCTGCTGGCTCAGCCTCTGGCGGGATACTCTTACTGGTTCCCCGTAATCATAGTGGGTATAGCGGGCGCCGCACACCAGTCGTGGTCGGCCAACATATTCTCCACGGTGGGCGACATGTTCCCCAAATCGATGATCGCCACCATCACGGGCATCGGCGGAATGGCGGGCGGCATAGGCTCGTTCGGCATACAGACGGGAGCGGGCAGCCTCTTCGACTACGCGGCCGAGACCGATCTGGTGTTCCTCGGCTACCACGGCATCGAGGCGGGCTACATGATAGCTTTCTCGTTCTGTGCCGTGGCCTATCTGGCAAGCTGGGCAGCCATGAAGGCATTCGTACCTCGCTACAAACCCATAACGATCCAATAATGAATCGCCTGAAATAAACACTCCGCCGCTCTTGGGAGCGGCGGAGTGTTTATTTTCATGCCTGTCGAGTCGCATCGTCCCATCTTCGCCGATTACGGCTTTTCACCGCACTCGGCCTTTATGCGCGCCACCGTGCGGCGGATATAGGCCTCGATATCGCGGCTGAGATTCTCGTAGAGCGGACACGTGGTGTAGTTCTCGTTGTCGAGCAGCACGTCGCGTATCGAACGCAGCGAATTGATGTAATTGCTCATCTCGTTCTTGAGCGGCAGGCCCGTTTTCTTCGACGAATTGATTTTGGCGACCGACATGGTGCGCAGTTTGTCGCACACGGCGTTGAGCATTATCATCACCACGTTGTCCATCAGCGTGTGGCCGTGCATGTAGAGATACGTGGTCTCGGGCGTCACGCCCTTGGCCCGCAGCTTCTCGGCAAAGGCGGGCATGTTGCGTTTCATGTCGGGATGCTCGTCCTCCAGACGGCTGAGGCGGCGGCGCACGTTGCGTTCCAACCATGCGAGAGTACCCGCGCCGTTGTTCTCCAGCTCAAGGAAACCGATACGCACCGAGTTCTTGAAATCGACCAGCGTGAAGACCGATTCGCTCGACATCCCCGCCGAATAGACATACCACAGAAACAGCGGATGGATGATGCGCGAATATTCGGCCATGAAGGTCACGAAGTCGAAGATATGACAGTCGTTTTTGGTCGCCTTCACGCACACGTTGTGCAGCGAGGGGGCATAGCAGAGATAATTCTCGGTAGCGTAGGTATAGGTGTGGAACATGAACGGCGCCGAGTTTATCGCGGCCGACTGGGGCGTGAGATCGCCGAACAGGTAGTCGAAATCGGAGTCGACGCACAAGAGCAGATCCTCGCCCGAATCGGGGATCATCGACATCAACACCTTTTTGCCCTTGGGCAGATCTTCGCGGTTGGGCACCGAGATCTCGAAACGCAGATAGGGATTGCGGAAATGATCGAATATGCCGCGCCAGAAAGCGACATCCTCGTACCCCTCGACGAATACGCGCACCTGTTTGCGTCCGTCGTCAACTGGCGCGGGCAACGACACCGACTGTTCGGCACGCTGGCGCACGTAGGCTTCGTATCTCAGTTTCTCGGCTAAGGCTCGTTTCATAATTCTGCCGTAAATATAATAAAAATCCGCGATCATTTATGCTTGATGCATCATTTTTAGGAACGGAGCGGCCCGAAAAATGCGCCGCGTTGCGGCGTTATCTTCGGCGGCTCGCACCAAAGGTGCGACCCCCGCAGCCGCCGAAGATAAATTTCACACACGCTACGTTTTGCAAACGCGTCAGCCAATCTCGTGGCGGCTGCATGTGAATATTGCAGTCCGCAGGACTGCGCGGGCCGCAGCCTCGGCCCCGCGGAGGCCCGCTATTCGCTTATCGCTCATTCACGCGGTCCCCCGCAGGCCGCGGCCCGAAACCATTTCCGTCATTGTGCCTGCGGTTCTTCGAACCGCGCAGTTCGCCGCCGCCTCCCTCGCGGCGGACTGCTAAAGCATTCACGCCGCCGTCGGCGAATTGCAACGACAACATGACGCCGCCCGAAGAACAAATCGCACAAACTGCAAGATAAATTTGTTTTATCGCCGATAAATCCATACATTTGTTCAATTATGTATTTTTGTAAAATATAACCCGAACGATATGAAAACAAATCTTCGTCTTTGGGCGTTTGCAGCCGTGGCAAGCGCCGCACTGTTTGCAAGCTGTTCGCCGTCGTCTCCCGCGGCGGGCGAGAAAACGGGCGCACTCGATGCTTCGGCATGGGAGTCGGCCAAATGGATATCGGTTGCGGACGCCCCCGTAGTAAGGGGCCGCAACAACGGCCGTGCGGCCGACGGCGCGAGCTGGTTCGTATCGACCGTGAAGAATGAGGGCAAGGTCGCCTCGGCCAAGTGGATGACCACGGGTCTGGGCGTCTACCAGCTCTACCTCAACGGCACTCCCGTAGGCGAGGAGGTCCTGAAGCCGGGCTTCACCCACGTTCTGAAGACCCGCCGTTCGTTCACCTACGACATCACCGACGCGTTCAAATGCAATGCGGGCGCCGAAAATCAGCTGTCGGCACAGGTCACCCCGGGCTGGTGGGCCGACAAGATCGTCACCCCGGGCGACGGGGACATGTGGGGCACGAAGTGCGCTTTCCGCGGCGTGCTGGAGCTCACCTATGCCGACGGCTCGAAGAGGCTCTACGGCACCGACCTCGACAATTGGAAAGCGGGCATAGCGGGTCCCGTGAAGCATGCCGCCATCTTCGACGGCGAGGAGTACGACGCCCGCGAGAAGATGGGCTACGAGTGCGTCGAGCAGCTCGCAACGCCCGAGGAGAACAAGGAGTTCCGCGGCGAGGTGCTGCCGTCGGAGGGTGCCGAAATATATCTGCGCCACGATCTCAAACTCTCGCCCGTGAAAGCCTATACGTGGAAAGAGGTCGAGAACGCCAAGGAGAACGAGTTCGGCAAGGTGGTCGTTCTCAAGAACTTCGCTCCCGACGAGACCCTGACCGTCAATGCGGGCGAGACTCTGGTCATCGATTTCGGCCAGAACTGCGCGGGCGTACCTTCGTTCGTGTTCAAGGCCAAGGAGGGCACCACACTCACCTGCCTGCCGGGCGAGCTGCTCAACGACGGCAACGGCGCGAGAAGCCGCGGCATGGACGGCCCCGAGGGCAGCGTGCACCGCGAGAACCTGCGCATACCCGACACGGGCTGCCTGCTGAAATACACCTTCGGCGCGGGCGACAAGTATGCGAGCTACCACCCAAGCTGCACGTTCTTCGGCTACCGCTTCGTATCGATCACCGCCACCGACACCGTGACGATAAAGGAGATAGCGACCATCCCCGTCACCTCCATCGCCGCCAAGCTCGAAACGGGAAAGATCTCGACGGGCGACGAGTCGGTGAACCGACTCATCTCGAACACCTACTGGGGCCAACTCTCGAACTACCTCTCGGTGCCGACCGACTGCCCGCAGCGCAACGAGCGTCTGGGCTGGACGGCCGACACGCAGGTATTCTCCGAGACAGGCACGTTCTTTGCCAACACCTCGACATTCTTCCACAAGTGGATGCGCGACATGCGCGACAGCCGAAGCCCGCAAGGCGGCTTCCCGGGCGTGGCTCCGCATGCGCAGTACGGCAACGAAACGATGCGCGTGGGCTGGGCCGACGCGGGAATCATAGTTCCGTGGACCGTGTGGAAACAGTTCGGCGACAAACAGATCGTGGATGAAAACTGGGAGGCTATGGATCTATTCATGAACCACATCAACGACACCAAATACAACCACGAGGCCCTGAAAGACGAGAACATGAACTACCAGTGGGCCGACTGGCTGAGCTACGAGCCGCTGGAGTCGTGCGGCGGCGGAGCCTTCGGCGAAAACGGTCCCCGCCCCGAGACCATCGACTACTGGAACTATCTGAGCGCCTCTTATTGGGCCATCGATGCCGCCATGATGGCCGATATGGCTGCCGCGACGGGTCGCGACGCCGCTAAGTATTCGCAGATGGCCGCCGACGCGAAGGAGTACATGAGAACGACGTTCCTCAATGCCGACGGAACGTTCAAGACCGAGATACTGAACACCATGCAGACGCCCGCCCTGTTCGCCCTGAAAAACGGGCTGGTCGAGGGCGAGGCCAAGGCCCGCATGATCGCCCGCCTGCGCGAAAACTTCAGGCAGCACGACAACTGCCTGCAAACGGGTTTTCTGGGAACGTCGATCCTGATGGCCACGCTCACCGAGAACGGCATGTCGGACATCGCCTACGAGCTTCTCTTCCAGCGCAAGAACCCGAGCTGGCTCTATTCGGTCGACAACGGCGCCACCACCATCTGGGAGCGCTGGAACAGCTACATGCTCGACAAAGGCATGGGGCCGCGCGGCATGAACAGCTTCAACCACTACGCCTACGGCTGCGTGTGCGAGTGGATCTGGGAGACTGCCGCGGGCATCGCCGCCGATCCCACCGTCCCGGGCTTCAAGCACATCATAATGAAGCCCGTGCCCGACAAACGTCTGGGACACCTCACGGCCGAGTACAAATCGGCGGCGGGCGTGATCCGCAGCGCATGGCGATACGAGGGCGACAAGTGGATCTGGGAGTTCACCGTACCCGAGGGTGCCACGGCTACGGTAACCCTCCCCGACGAGAGCGAATCGAAGGTATACGAGAGCGGTTCGTATACGATAGAGAGATAATTCGGTAAAGACCCTTATAAAAGGAGCGCGAAGCCCTCTCCTCGGGGAGGGCTTTGTCGACGACACCAAACAGTTATGACCGATTGGAAAGAACGGTTGGGCATGGTCTACTCGACCGATCCCGACTTCGAATACGACACCGCGGGCGAGCAGGAGCCCGAGACGCTCGCCCCCGAGCGCCAGAACCTGCGCATATGGCTCGACCGCAAGCACCGCGGAGGCAAGACGGTCACCATCGTGCGCGGCTTCGTGGGCCGCGAGGCCGACCTCGCCGAGCTGGGCCGCATGCTCAAGAGCAAGTGCGGCACGGGCGGTTCGGTAAAGGAGGGCGAGATCATCATTCAGGGCGACCGCCGCGACCGCGTGGCCGAGCTGCTCGCGGCGGCGGGTTACGTCTGCAAAAAAGCGGGAGGCTGACGATTCATGCGAGGTCTGCGACATATCGCAATGCTCCTGACGGCTGTCGCGGCTCTGGTCGCGGCCGAGCGCGCATGCGCTCAATATTACAGTTGGGGAGCCGATCCCGCGCGCTTCAAGTGGATGCGGGCCGAGATAGAACGGGCCGAAGTGATATACCCCGAACATGCGTCCGAGATAGGGCTCTCGACCCTGCGGCTGGTGGAGTACATGCAGCCCTACATAGCCTACGGCTACCGTCTGCCCGCGCTCGACATCCCGTTCGTCGTCCACCCCGAGAACATGCGTTCGAACGGTCTGGTGATGTGGCTGCCCAAACGCGTGGAGTTCCTTTCGGCTCCGGCCATAGACGGCTATTCGATGCCGTGGATCAAGCAGTTGGTGGCTCACGAATACCGCCATGCCGCGCAGTACAACAACCTCAACGTGGGCTTCGTGAAGTTCCTCAGCCGCCTTATAGGGCAGCAGAGTTCCACCATAGGCCTGCTCTACATGCCGTTGTGGATGCTCGAAGGCGACGCCACCATGTCGGAGACGCAGGCGTCGTCGTTCGGTCGGGGCAAGCAGCCGCGCTTCACGCTCGAATTCCGCGCCATGGGCGACATAGCGACCAAATACCGCAACACCGACAAATTCTTCTGCGGCTCCTACCGCGACTTCATCCCCGACCACTACCAGCTCGGCTACCAGCTCGTGTCGTACGGCAACGAGGTTACGGGGCGGGTCATCTGCGACGAGATCGCGGCCTACGGCCCCCGCCATCCGTGGATGGTGGTGTCGACGGGGCTCACCATGCGCAAGCTGTTCGGATTCACCACGCGCGACCTGTTCCGCCGAACGTTCAGTTCGCTGGCCGACTACTGGGCGTCGCTGCCCGCCGCGGAGAACTCGGCCGAGTTTCTTCCCGCCCCGCCCCGCAGGAGCTACACCGAATATTCGCATCCGATCCACATCGCGGGCGACACGCTGCTGCTCCTGAAGGAGGATTTCGACGATCCGTCGCGCTTCGTGCTGCTCGACGCCGCCACGGGAGAGGAACGCACCCTCTGCCATACGGGCGAGGTGTCGACCCGCCCCGTCTACGACAGCGCCGCACGGCGGGTATGGTGGACGGAGTACCGACGCAGCAAGATGTTCGAAGAGAAAGTGGAGTCGCACATCTGTTACTTCGACCTCGGCGAGAACCGTCCCCGCACCGCGGCCATGCGCGGCAACCTGCTCTACCCCGCGCCCGACGGCGAGGGCGGACTGGCATGGGTCGAATACGCCCCCGACGGCATATATACCGTCGTGCACCGCGACCGCGGCGGCGTGGAGAGCCGATGCAGCCTGCCGTTCGGTCGGGAGATCCATTCGCTGGCATGGGACGATCGCACGCGCAGCCTCTACGCCATCGTGACGGGCGACGAGGGCATGTGGATCGCACGGATCGACGGCGACGGCGAGGCACGGCAGGTGACGCGCCCCGCCTACATAACCCTCAGCCGTCTGCGGGCGCGCGACGGCATGCTCTACTACGGCTCGATAGCCTCGGGCCGCGACGAGGCGCACTGCTACGATCTGCGCGAGGGGCGGGAATACCGAATCTCGGAGTCGACCTACGGATCGTTCGATCCCTCGCCGACGGACGACGGACGCGTGGTGATGACCACTTACGATTCGCTGGGCTACCGCCCGTCGATACAGCCTCTGCGCAAGGAGCTCCGCCCCGTGGAGTACTCCGCGCTGCCGATCGACTTGGTGAACCCGCCGCGCCGAAGCTGGAACACCATAAATCTCGATACGGTGAGGCTGTGCGCGGCCGACACCGCGGCTTCGGCCGCTGTCCCGCGCAAGGTGCGCCGCTACCGCAAGGCGCCGCACATATTCAATTTCCACAGTTGGGCGCCGCTGTCGTACGATCCCTTTTCACTGAGCGAGGAGGGGACGATAAATCTCAACCTCGGCGCGACACTCATGACCCAAAACCTGCTCTCCTCCATGCAGGGATTCTTCACCTACGGTTGGAGCCAAAGCGACGGATCGGTGTGGAGAGGTTCGCTCCGCTACCACGGACTCGGCCCCACCATAAGCGTGAACGCCACCTACGGCGGCCGCCAGAACATATATCCCGTCTACCTCTACAATCCCGAAACCCACGCCATAGAGTTCCCCGAGGCCCCCGAGCGCGGCAAGTACTACTCCGTGGGCACGTCGATATCATTCCCGTTGATGTTCCAACGCGGCTACCACACCCGCTACCTGACGGCCTCGGCGTCGTGGAGCTACTCCAACGGGCTGGTCGCCAACACGGGAAAGCTCTCCATCGGCGAGGGCGGCATCAGCAACGTGGCCACCATAGGTTACAGCAAGGGTCTGCACCTCACCTCGTTCTCGATGGGCTTCCAAGACATGGTGCGCATGTCCACGCGCGACTTCCTGCCGCCGTGGGGATTCGCCGCCACGGCGTCATACGCCATCAACCCCGCCGACGGAAGGTTCAGCGACCTCGTAGCGCTGTTCGCCCGCATCTACACCCCGGGTGTGCTGCCGCACAACAGTTTCAATCTCGACCTCGCCTACCAGACCTCCATAGGCGGCTTCCGCTCGCGCGACGCCCTCTCGGCACTCACTTTCAAATCGACGCGGCTGCTGCCCCGAGGGTTCGACACCACGCAGATCGAAAACCGCCACTATATGGCCGCGTCGCTCAACTACGCATTCCCGATATGCTATCCCGACGGCGGCTGGCGCGGCATAATCTATTTCAAGCGCATACGGGCCAACGTGGGGTACGACATAGCACGATTCCGCCGCCGCGGATTCGTCGGACAAGGCACGCTGCACGAGCGGTGGCACAAGATAGATTCGTGGGGCGGCGATCTGACCTTCGACGTCAATCTGCTGAGCCAACCCGCCTCGACCACCGTGGCCGTGACGCTGTCGCTCTACCGCCCCAGCGAGGGCGGCATGTACTTCTCGGCGGGCATGAACCTGCCGTTCTGAGTGGCCGAGGCGGCGGCTCGCGGACTCTGAAGAGCCGCAAGAATACCGCAAGCTCAAATCAGATAGTTATGAAAATATCCTCCTTTTCGAATAAATTTATAACTTTGCACGTTAGAATAATGCACAATCTTTCGACATGGATATAAAGAGAGCGATAAAAGATAAGAACAATATAATAAAGGCGATGTGGATCATCGCCCTCGGCCCCGTGGCGCTCATCTTCGCGATGCTGGCGCTGGCCGCTTCGGGCCTTTTCGGGCGCATGCCCTCGTTCGAGGAGTTGGAGAACCCCAAGAGCAACCTCGCCACCGAGATCTACGGCGACGACGGCCACGTGATCGGGTCGTTTTTCGTCGAGAACCGCTCCTACGTGCAGTATGCCGATCTCTACCCGCAGGACTCCACGCAGCACATATCGCTCGGCGGCTACGACGTGCCGCCCATCGTGGCCGCGCTGATCTCCACCGAGGACGTGCGTTTCCGCAGCCATTCGGGCATCGACATCCCGTCGCTGTTCCGCGTGGGAATCAAGACCGTGGCGTTGCAGAACCATTCGCAGGGCGGCGGCAGCACCATCACCCAGCAGCTCGCCAAGAACCTCTTCCCGCGCGACACGGTGCGCAACCGAGGCAAGGTGGGCCGCACGCTGAAACTCGTGCAGTCGAAATTCAAGGAGTGGATCACGGCCCTCAAGCTCGAACACAACTACACCAAGGAGGAAATTGCGGCCATGTACCTCAACACCGTGGAGTACGGATCGAACGCCTACGGCATAAAGTCAGCGGCGAGCACCTTCTTCAACAAGACGCCCGACGAGCTGAACATACAGGAGGCGGCCATGCTGGTAGGCGTGGTGAACGCCCCCACGCGCTACTCGCCCGTGCGCAACCCCGCCAACGCCCTGGCCCGCCGCAATCTGGTGCTGAGCCGCATGCGCGCCGCGGGAGCCATCACGCGCCACGAGTGCGACTCGATCTCGGCACTGCCCATAACGCTCGATTACAGACCCATATCGCACAACGACGGCGAGGCGACCTACTTCCGCGAGATGCTGCGCCAGGTGATGAACATGCAGCGCCCCGTGCGCCGTCAGTTCCTCACCGACTGGGATTACGAGCAGGCGGTGAAGGAGTACGACGAAAACCCGCTCTACGGCTGGTGCCTGAAGAACAAGAAGGCCGACGACTCGCCCTACAACATCTACCGCGACGGCCTGCGCATCTACACCACCATATCGCCCGCCATGCAGCGCTACGCCGAGCAGGCCATACAGAAGCAGATGGAGACGGTGATCCAGCCGCGCATGGACCGTCAGGTGAAGGCGTCGGGCGTGCTGTTCCGCAACACCACGGCCGAGGAACGCGAGCAGATCGTAAAGCGCGCCATGAAGAACTCCGACCGCTACCGCGAGATGAAGAAGTCGGGAGCCTCGGAGAAGGAGATCTTCGCCTCGTTCGACGAGAAGTGCAACATGCGCGTCTTCACGTTCAAGGGCGAGCGCGACACGGTGATGACCCCGCGCGACTCGATCCTGCACCACAAACGCATCATGCGCGCCTCGTTCGTGGCGATGGAGCCGCACTCGGGCCACGTGAAAGCCTACGTGGGAGGTCCCAACTTCCGCTACTTCAAATACGACATGGCCAAGCAGGGCAAGCGACAGATAGGCTCTACGGTGAAGCCGTTCATCTACACTTTCGCCATCGACCAACTGGGTCTCACCCCCTGCACCATGGCGCCCAACCTGCCCGTGTCGATCGAGACCCCCGCGGGCATCTGGTCGCCCAAGGAGGCGGGCAAGGTGGAGTACGACGGCGTGCTGCACCCGCTCTACTGGGGTCTGGCCAACTCGCGCAACAACTACTCGGCGTGGATCATGAAGCAGGCCAAGCAGCCCGAGACGGTGGCCGACTTCCTGCACAACATGGGCATCCGCAGCTACATCTACCCCGCCTACGCACTGTGTCTGGGCGCATTCGAGTCGAACGTGTTCGAGCTGGCCAGCGCCTACTCGACATTCGTCAACGAGGGCGTGCATACCGACCCCATATTCGTCACCCGCATCGAGGACCGTCAGGGCAACCTCATATCGAGTTTCATCCCGCAGTCGCAGGACGCCATCAACAAACAGACGGCCTACACCATGCTCACCATGCTCCAGCGGGTGATCACGGCGGGTACGGGCGGCCGAATGGTATGGCAGTTCGGCATGAAAGACATGGATATAGGCGGCAAGACGGGTACCTCGAACGAGAACCGCGACGCGTGGTTCATGTGCGTGACGCCCAATCTGGTGGCGGGATCGTGGGTCGGCGGCGAGGACCAGTCGGTGCACTTCCCCGCGGGCGGCGAGGGCAGCATCATGGCCCTGCCCATCGTGGGCGAGTTCCTCACCAAGGCCTACGCCGATCCGCGTCTGGGACTGAGCCGCAACGCCAAGTTCACGCGCCCCGAGGGGTGGGAGCCTTACGATTGTCCCAAGGAGCTGTCGCCCGACGCGTCGGCAGTGCAGCAGAGCGGCGACGAGTTTTTCGATTGACAACCCCGCGGACATAGCCTCCGCAGCGAAACGATACGACAGAACAAAAACCCGAAAATATGAGAATTGCCATTGTGGGCGCGAGCGGCGCCGTGGGTCAGGAGTTTCTGACCATTCTGAACGAAAGAACCGATTTTCCCGTCGACGAGCTTCTGCTCTTCGGATCGGAGCGCAGCGCGGGACGAAAATACAACTTCCGAGGCAAGGAGATCGAGGTGAAGCAGCTGTGCCACAACGACGACTTCAAGGGCGTCGACATAGCGCTGACCTCGGCGGGTGCAGGCACCTCGAAAGAGTTCGCCGAGACCATCACCAAGCACGGCACGCTGATGATCGACAATTCGAGCGCGTTCCGCATGGACGCCGACGTGCCTTTGGTCGTTCCCGAGGTCAATCCCGAGGATGCTCTCGACGCTCCCCGACGCATCATAGCCAACCCCAACTGCACCACCATACAGATGGTTGTGGCGTTGAATGCCATCGAGAAAGTGTCGCATATAAAGAAAGTGCACGTGGCCACCTACCAGTCGGCCAGCGGCGGCGGCGCGCAGGCCATGGCCGAGCTGCGCACGCAGCACGCGCAGATCGTGGCGGGCGAGGAGCCTACGGTGGAGAAGTTCGCCTACCAGCTGGCCTACAACGTGATACCCCACATCGACGTCTTCACCGACAACGACTACACCAAGGAGGAGATGAAGATGTACAACGAGACGCGCAAGATCATGCACTCCGACATCGAAGTATCGGCCACCTGCGTGCGCGTGCCCGTCATGCGCGCCCACTCGGAGAGCATATGGATCGAGACCGAACGTCCCGTCACTCCCGACGAGGCCCGCAAGGCTTTCGCCGAGGCCGAGGGCGTGGTGCTGATGGACGCTCCCGCCGACAAGGTCTACCCCATGCCGCTGTTCATCGCGGGCAAGGATCCCGTATACGTGGGCCGCATCCGCAAGGACCTCACCTCGCCCAACGGACTGGCGTTCTGGTGCGTGGCCGACCAGATCAAGAAGGGCGCGGCGCTCAATGCGGTGCAGATAGCCGAGTGGTTGATCAAGAACCGCAAATAGAAAAGACAAGTCCCGAGGCGATTCCTCGGGACTTTTTTCAATACGCACCGCCGCGCAGACCGCTAACGCCCCTCGTGCTCGCGTATGAAGCGCAGGAACAGCGGATATGCGGGCAGGCACATGTCGTGGCCGTAGCCGTCGAGTTCGTACAGCGTCGCATCCTTGTGACCCGCCAGACGCAGCATGCGCCACAGATAGGCATTCTCCTCGTAGCGGCCCAGCATCTCGCGCTCGCGGTCGCCCGACAGGATGAGGATGGGAGGCGCGTCGCCGCGGACGTGGTAGAGCGGCGCGAGGCTGTCGACCACGGGCTGTTTGTCCGAGATGCCGCGCGAACGGCGCTCCTCGAAATGCGTTATGGCCTGACCGCTGAACGGGACTATGCCGCGCAGACGGTCGGCGTCGATGCCGTAACGGGCCAGACGACTCTTGTCCAGCCCGATCATGCTCACCAGATAGCCGCCCGCCGAGTGGCCCGCCACATATATGCGCGACGGGTCGCCGCCGTACTTCTCTATGTTGGCGAACACCCAAGCCACGGCGCAGGCCGCGTCGTCGATGATTGTGTCGACCGCCACGTGCGGCGAGAGGCGGTAACCCACGCCCACCACCACGGCACCGTCAGCCAGCAGTTCGCGCGGGGTGTCCTTGCCGCCGCCCGTCAGGCCGCCGCCGTGGAACCACACGATCACGGGGGCGCCATTCGCCCCCTCGGGCGACGAGACGTCAAGACGACACATGCGCGCGGCATATTCGTCGTCGGAACGGTAGACTATATCGCGCTCGACCTTATAGTCGGCCGCTGCGGCCGCCGCTGCGCACAGCAGCGCGACAGCGAGAATCAAATATCGTTTCATTGCGTAATCCGTTAATTCGTTTCAAATATCATGCGGTTCCCGCCGGCCTACGCCCGCCGCAGCGCCGCGATGAAATCGGGATGCCGCTCCCACAGCGGCGCCGTGGCGAACCACAGTTCGCGCGCCTCGGTCGAGGGCGACGGACGCTCGCTGCGACACTCGGCCATGTACTTTTCGTCGGCGGGATGCTCGTCGGCCGTAAATTCGTCGTACCACGCCCTGTGACGCATACGCAGCGTGCGCAAGGCATCGAGATCGATCCCGCCCGAACGGCGGAACTCGCGCCATAGACACAGCAGCGAGTATTCGGGCGACTTGGGCGATATGTCGAACAGCGCGTCGTCGAAACAGTCGTAATCCTCCAGCTCGGCATAACAGAAGGCCAGCATCACCACCGCTTCGGTATGATCCTCCTCGTCTATTTCAAGAAGCCGTTCCCACAATGCGGCGGCCATCTCCGCATCGCCCACGGCGAAGTGGTCGGCGGCCGAGGCGTAGATCAACTCCAGCGCCGACCGCGTGGCGGCATCGGCCCAGTCGAGCGCCAAAGGTTCCTCGCCGAGCATATCGTCGAGCCGCCGCACGGCATCGAAACGCATGCTGCACGCCTCCTCGGCACGGCCCTCGCGGTCCAGCGCGTGCGAGCGGCGCAGCACGGCCCCGAACCTGTCGCCGCCGTCGATGCGCACGAGCCCCGCGGCAGAGGGTTTAATCGACAGCTTTTCCATCACGACGGATCTTCATGATAACTACCGCCGTCACGACCGCGGCGACGACAGCACCCGCGGCATATGCCGCGGCGAGATTATGCAGGCACAACATGTGCGGAGCAACGAATATGTAAGACGTACATACGAAGGTCATGAACATGGCGGGCAGCAAGGTCACCACATAGGCCTTGCCGCGACGCGCGAGATAGCAGGTGATGGCCCACAACGTAATGACGGCCAGCATCTGGTTGGTCCACGCCATGGTAAGCCACGCTATGCGGAACGGCACGAAGATGACGAACGCCAGCCCCGCGGCGAACAAGGGCAAAGAGACCAAAACGCGGTTGCGCAGCGACGCCTGACGTATATTCATGAAGTCGGACACGATCAGACGCGCCGAGCGGAACGCCGTATCGCCCGAGGTTATGGCGCTCGCGACTATGCCCACGACCACCAGCACGGCCACGCCCGAGCCGAACACCGTGGTCGCGATCTTGTCGATCATCACGGCCGCTTCGCCGCCCGTGGAGGTTATATAGGCATTAAGCCCCTCGACACCGCCCCAGAACGCCATAGCCATGGCGGCCCACACGAGAGCTATGATACCCTCGACCAGCATGGCTCCGAAGAATACGGGACGGCACTCGCGCTCGTTGCGCAGGCAACGCGCCATCATGGGCGATTGCGTGGCATGGAATCCCGAAATAGCACCGCACGAGATGGTGGACAACAACATGGGGATTATGGGAAAATCGGCCGCACCCGCCTTCATGTTCGCGAACGACGTGAGTTCGGGGATGCGGTATTCGCCGCCGAAAAGCAGCACGACCAACACTCCGAATGCGGTGAAGAGCATCGCCGCGCCGAACAGCGGATAGAACCGTCCGATGATCTTGTCGACGGGCAGCAGGGTCGCCACCACGTAGTATATCAATATGATGCCTATCAACAGCAAGAGCAGCCACGAAAACTCGTCGGTCACTTGAAACGCCGTCACGTTGAGCGACGACGAGGCCATACGCGCCGCTAACAATTTGGCGGGCTGCGACATGAACACCGCTCCCACGATCACCATCAACAGCACCGAAAAGGCACGCATGAACACGCGCATGCCGTCGCCCAGACAGGCGCCGACGATCTCGGGCAGGCTGCGGCCGTCGCTTCTCACCGAGATCACGCCCGCCACGAAGTCGTGGACGCCGCCGATGAGGATCGAACCCGCCGTGATCCACACGAATGCCACGGGACCGTAGGCCGCGCCGAGCACGGCACCGAAGAACGGGCCGAGACCCGCGATATTGAGCAATTGAATCGTAAATGTTTTCCACAGCGGCAGCGGAATGTAATCCACTCCGTCATAGTGGGTTTTGCTCGGCATCGTCCGCGCGGGATCGATGCCGCACATACGCTCCAGCACCCGCCCGTAGACGAAATAGGCGGCGACGAGAAGCGTAAGGCATACGAGAAAAGTAATCATTGCGTTCGGGTTAGGATTAATATAAACCACGCGAAAATAATAAAAATCCTAAAAAAATATCACTTTTTCGCCCGAACATGCACGAACTTACGAAATAATTACGATATTTGCACCCGAAAACGGGTCGGGCAATACCGATCGGCAGGCCGAATTAGCTCAGTGGTAGAGCACTTCACTCGTAATGAAGGGGTCCCGAGTTCAAGTCTCGGATTCGGCTCGATGATCCGAAGGCGCCGAAAGGCGCAGGAACGAAAGGACAAAAAGCCGCTGCAAGAGATTGCATGCGGCTTTTTTCATTTCGGACCGTATGTCGCGCAGCGATTTTCGGATCGTCGAAAGCGCCCCTGCGGCAAGCAGAAGAGACAAAAGCGCCGTCAGGCGGTTAAGTCTCGGATTCGGCTCGATGATCCGAAGGCGCCGAAAGGCGCAGGAACGAAAG
>CAYMIH010000007.1:0-28334 GCA_964390585.1 uncultured Alistipes sp. | reverse complement strand
TATGTCGCGCAGCGATTTTCGGATCGTCGAAAGCGCCCCTGCGGCAAGCAGAAGATGCGAAATCGCCGCAATCTGCACTCCGCAGGGGACAGCCCCGAACAAGCTGCACATCGGATACGCCGTATCGTACCTTTTAGAAATTCAAATTCACACCGCACATCACCGTAGCCCTCGGCATCGGGTAACCTGCGTTTATCTCGTATTTCTGTGCCAGCAGGTTTTCGCCTCTCGCCCAGATGTCGAGTCCCTTGCAGATGCGGAAAGAGCCGCACAGATGCCACAGCACGAAGTTCTCCTGCGTGGGGTTGTCGCCCACGGCGGTGTACAGTCCTGCGATGTATTGTATGCCTGTCTGTGCGGTCCAACGGCCTTGCGTAAAGTTGGTACCGGCATAGAGCTTGTGTTCAGGTGCGGCAACAACGGGATTCTTCATGTGCAGATAGCTGTAATTGCCATCCACCGACCATTGTCGGTTAATGCGATACGCAGCCTGAAACTCCACGCCTGAGTTCTTTATCTTGCCGGAGTTCTGGTTGAGCATTCCGCTTCCACTCGGATTGGGGAGCGTCACAATCAGGTTCTTTCCGTCGATATAGAAGACATTGACACCGTATTTCAACCGTCCGTCGAGGAGCGTTTGCGAGAACGCCAGCTCGTAGGTCCACATGGATTCGGGCTCCAGATCGGGATTCTGCGGCGGGAACATGTACATCTCGCGCAGGATGGGATAGCGGAAGCCTTTGGCGGCTGATGCCTTCAGCTCGATGGCGTGCGGCAGGTGGAAGGCAAGTCCCGCCTGCGGCACCCACTCCGTGCCGACGCGCGAATGGTGGTCGATGCGCAATCCTGCGTTCAGCGTGAGCCAATGCGATACGTCCTGACGGAAGTCCGCATATCCGGCAAACTCATCCTCGTGCTTGTCTACAAGGTCGTTGCGCGTTCCGGCCTTATCGCCCGACACATAGTCCGTCCACGCCTTGCCGCCGTAGCGGAACCAGTCGAAGCCGAAAGTGATGCGGTTGCCCTCCCAGAAACGTGTGCTCTGGTAGAGCGACACGCCCATCATGTCGTCGTTGGAGTTGAAACGCCCGTCCTGCGAGGTCTCGCCCGCGCCGGGCGTGTAGCCGTCGTTGATCCAGTGGTCGCCCCAATTGTAGAAGAAACTCAATGCACCCGAGGTATTGTCGTAGTCGTTGCTGAGGGCGAAAGAGGTTACGCCGCGCGTGATGCGCTGGTCGCCGTCGACCAACGGAGCGGAAACGGGACCCGGATAAGAAGCATTGAAGTGCGTCACGTTTACATCGGCATACAGATTCCAGTCGTCGGTCAGGTCGTAGCCCACTTTGGCATAGCCGCCGTATTGCTCGAAGCCCATGTCGTTGCGGTGCCCGTCCGTGCGGTTGTACGAACCGCTTATGACGCTGTTGAACCTGCCTTTGCGCACGCGGTTGGCCAATTCGGTCTCCAGCGTGTTATACGAGCCGTAGCCTGCATGGAGATTGGTACGTACCCCGTCCTCGTGCATCTTGCGAGAGACAATGTTGATCACGCCGCCCATCGCATTAGAGCCGTAGAGCACGGAAGCAGGGCCTCTCAATACCTCCACCTTGTCGGCCAGAAACGATTGGTAGGAATCGGCTATGGGATGTCCGAATATGCCCGCATACTGCGGATGCCCGTCTATCAACACCATCAACCGTGCATTGCCGCCGCTCAAGCCGCGCAGGGAGATTCCGCCTGCGGCTCCGCCCGATACGCCATAGCCCATCACACCGCGCTCGGTGACGAACAGTCCCGGCACCTGCTCCGAAAGCACGGGCAGCAGCGAGGGCTGCATGCTGTCTTCGATCGTGCGCCTGTTCACAATCGAAACGGTTTGCGACAAGTGGCGCACGTCGGTTTCGCTGCGCACACCTGTCACGACTACTTCATCTATGTCATAACTCCGCGCGGTCTGCGTCGTGTCGCTCTGCGCCATCAAAACTCCGACAGGCATCAGACAGCCCGCCAGCAGAATCAAAATGTTCTTCCTGTTCATTTTTCTAAAATTTTGTTTACTACTCTCTATCGTGTCGCTCGATCAACGGCAACAGTTCTGTCTCGAAAATATCCTTGCCTATTATCCTGTAATGAGGGTCGTACTCATCGGTAAACATGCGACTGTGGTGCATGACATATTTTCCCTGTTCGAGCAGGTGCTCGATCTCCAAGCTGTCACGCTCGTAGCCGTCCAAACGCAAATCCATATCGGATATGACCTCGTTTATCGACCGCCACTCTCTCTTCCACTCCTCAACGGGCATGGGACGGATGTCATTGACACTCCGCACAAAAGCGTCAAAAAATACCGCGTAAGGGATCACGTCATCTTTGATAAGCGACAGATTCACGCGATAGAAATTCCCTATGTACCCCGTGCCCTCGTACAACGGACCGTCGAACTTTTCCGCCGACGCCAGCTCTTCACGCAGATAAGCGCCTGCGGAGGTCGTGTCGCTAATGATGTGCCCGGGACCGAAACGATCCTGAAAGAAATTCTTGTACAAATCCCTCAATGCGGATTTGGGATATATCTGCATCTGTCTCTCTACGGCCCTGCGGATTTTTTTCTTTTGTCCGTATGCCTTATCGCCGCCAAACAAGCAGAGGCCGGCGGCTAAAGGCAATAACAATAATAAACGTGATTTCATTTCATGTCCATTATAACGATAACACATATTTTCAAATTCGTGTTACTTTACGGTTAAAAAAAATTAGTCGGCCCTGCCCATTACCAGCTTTCCGTGCCTGATGCCTTTAATAGCGGTAAGTCTGTCGGCAAACTCCGTCAAACGGTATGCCATTCCCATGACCGTGACGATATGCAGACAGAAATTCCCGTTGATATAATATTGGGTGGATGACAACACCAATTCCTGATGCGCCTGCTGTATGTCGGCGATCTTCGTGGCGATATCCTTTCTGTTCTGATCGTACATTATAATGATCGTGCCTGCCACGATGTGGTTGCACTGCCATTTTTGCTCGGCAATGTTTTTCTCCACCAGAAAGCGGATGGCCTGCGAACGGTTGGTAAAACCGTTGGACTCCACATATTCGTCCAACGCCTCCAACAGTTTGTCCTCCAAAGATACTCCGAAACGCTTAAGTGGCATAATTAACTAAACTCGTGTCACATATTTTTCACAAAGAGAAGAAAAAACATCAAATTACATGTATACATATTACTGATATATATACCAATTTTACAGATTCGAATAACGGCCAAAGCCAAGACTGCCAATCGAATAACGCAAAAAAAACGGAATGTCCCGCAAAAGGTCACTCCGTCGAACGATCGTTCGCGAGGTCACATACTCGCGCGAAGGGACAGTCGGATCAGATGTTTATATCCAGAATCTCGAATTTGATGACGCCCGCGGGGACGGTCACCTCCACCGTGTCGCCCTTTCGGCGGCCCAGCAGGGCCTTGGCGATTGGGGTGCCGATGGCGAGCTTACCCTCGCGCAGGTTGGCTTCGTTTTCCGACACGATGGTGTAGGTCACCTGCTTGTTGTTATTGTGGTTCAGCAGCGTCACCCGGCTCAGGATCTGCACCTTGCTCTTGTCGATCTTCGATTCGTCGATAACGCGCGCATTGGTGAGCGTCTGCTCCAGTTTGGCGATGCGCATCTCCAGAAGCCCCTGCGCCTCGCGTGCGGCGTCGTACTCGGCGTTCTCCGACAAATCGCCTTTGTCGCGCGCCTCGGCGATGGCGGCCGAAATTGCGGGGCGCTCCACCGAACGCATGTGGTTGAGCTCGTCCTTGAGCTTCTGCAATCCCTCCGCCGTCAGATAGATAATCTCTTGTGCCATAGCTGTAACAGTAAAAAAACCAGAATCCTGAGCCGCGGCATGCACCATGAGATCAGAATTCCGAATTAATAATAGGTCTCAATCTTCTGCTAACAAAGATAGACACAAATTTTCGAATTACCAATTTTTTTTCGGGATAATCGCACTTATCCGCGAAACGAAAGTCCGCGAGCTACAATACGGGGGCGGCCAGACGGGCGAGTCCCTCGGCAAGACGCGTGACGAAAGGGCGTGCGGCGATCCATCGGGCCGTAACGAGTTCCGACACCGCGGCGTCGGCATGGAATTTCGATATGTAGTCGGCCGTCACCGCACGGTCGTAGATGAAAGCCACGGCTTCGAGGTTGTATTCGAGACTGCGGTAATCCATGTTGGCCGAGCCGACGGCGGTGATGCGGTCGTCTATAACCAACGTCTTTGAGTGCAGAAACCCGTTGCGATAGCGATATACGGTTACTCCCGCCTCGACGCACTCTCTGACATAGGAGTCGGCGGCGCGCCCCGCCACGGGAATGTCGGTCTTCATCGGAACCAGCAACTCCACTTTTACGCCGCTTCTCGCGGCCGAGCATACGGCGTCGAGCAGCGTTTGCGGCGGCAGGAAATAGGGCGTGGATATGCGGATGTTGCGGCGCGCCGAGGCTATCGCCTCGATGAAAGCCTGCGTCAGCGTCATGCGTGCAGGCCCCTGCTGCGCCCACGCAATCTGTATGGGCAGCGTGTCGGTCACGCCGTGGGGCTCGCGCGGCACGAAATCGGACGCGCACGCCGTCGTGCGGCGCGCCGTTCTCATCCAGTCGGCGGTGAAGATGCTCTGCGCCTGCGCCACGGCGTCGCCCTCGATGCGTATGTGTTCGTCGCGCCAGAACCCCATTTTGCCGCCGTCGACATATCGGCTTGCGATGTTTATTCCGCCCAGATAGGCCGTGCGTCCGTCGATTATTATGAGCTTGCGGTGATTGCGGCGGTGGACCGACGGCGTGAGATAGGGAAATCGCAGACGTCCGTAGGGCACCGTCTCGATCCCCTCGCGATGCATGTCGCGCAGCAGGCGTCGCCCGAGCCGCCACGACCCCAGCGCATCGTATATTATCCGCACGCGTACCCCCGCACGCGCGCGACGCATCAGTATGCCTGCCATGGCGCGGCCGATACGATCGTCGTTTATGATGTAGTATTCTATGTCTATTTCGCGACGTGCGTGTTGCAGATCGCGCATTATGGCGGCAAATGTGCGGTCGGCGTTGTGGAGCGTCTCCACGCGGTTGCGCATGGCCAGCCGCGCTCCGCAGTTGGTCAGTATGCAATTTTGCAGCCGCGTGCGATACGGCGGCGTGCCAACGGGGGTCGGCGGCGCACCGCGATCGGCCGTGAGGAGCCGCAACAGCGTGGCTGCGGGCGGCGATATGAACATGAATGCCGTCCAGCCCCATGTCGAGGCGGGATTGCCGCCGCGGGCGACGATCCAGACCGCACCTGCGATGCTCCACAGAATATGTATCGTGCTCCAAAGGGTCATGCACGCGCACTCGGACACACTTTGTGCCAAAGGAAAACAGCGCCCAACCGAAAATGTCCCGTTGCCGCAAATATGCGGAAACGGCACATCGAAACGGCCCGAACGACGATATGTATGACAAGTTTCGGGCTGTTCCGTTTTTTATTGTCAAGGCCGACCGCAGTCCTGCGGACTACAAAACTTACGTCATGATATCGTTGCTGTCCGCCGCTGTGAGGCGGCGGCGAACTGCGCGGCTCGGAGAGTCGCAATACCTACATTATAATATATTCGGGCAGCAGCCTGCGGAGAGCGCTTTCGAACGTCAGAGAGTTGCGGGCCTCCGCGCGCCGAGGCTGCGGCCCGCGCGGCTCCAAAGAGCCGCAAAATATTAAACCAAAAAATTATAAACCGATGGCCCTTTAGGTTTGCAATTGCGAGGCGTAGCCTGCGGAGAGAGCGAATAGCGAGCCTCCGCGGGGCAGAGGCTGCGGCTCGCGCGACTCTAAAGAGTCGCAAAATATTAGCCCCAAGCCTAAAATGTTCCAAAATAAAAACAGCGAGAAACATCTTTCCGCTGTTTTATTGACTTACTTTTTTGTAGAAGGACAATTAATTGTAGCAAAAAATTCTGAAAGCTCTATTCCGTAAAATTCACATATTTTGAATAGAGACATTAATGTCGGAATCTTTGTTCCGGCCTCATAGCTATTGATACTTAAATGGACTTTTTCAATGAGAAATTCTTGTGTATGTCCGTGTTTATTACGCAAATCCCTTATCCGTCGGGCTATTTGCTCAACGAGTTCTTGATTTACATAATATCGTGTTTTCTTTAGCACGAATGCAAAAAAATAATCATTATTAGATTTTTATACATACTCGCGAATACTTATTTGAATATTTTTTGTATATTTGCAAAGTGTGAAACCCTAATAGCAGAAATTATGCTAACTTTGCGATTGAATAACTCGGCATAGCCGACGGATATAACTATAAAGGGTAAACAACTCTTTATACCTTGTGTAAACTTGGAGACCTCTTCGGAGGATGTTTAGTGTGGTATAATGGTTGTCAGTCCTTGTTATGTTCCGCCTCGTTGTGGGCGGAACACGCAAGGGCGCAGGACAGCTTCACGCTAAAGGTACTCCAAGACCTACACAAGGGGCTGACACCGCGCCCTCTTTTTATTTATGCGGGCGCAATTAACCAACTATCAAACCAACTGTTATGCGCCGCCTATTTCAGGAAATAAAGTATACGGATTGCACCGACCGAATGATTTTCGGTCGGCGGAATCGGTATACCCATACGGTGCTGACAGTAACGGGAACGCCCGCCGTCGGGAGTCGGAACATACTTTCGGCTCGGCGATTCGACTTCGGCGGGTCGTTCCTCGTTGCTGTTTTTGATTTGGGTGCGGAACAGCAGTCCTGCGGACTACAACACTCGCGTCATGCCACCGAACGCAGTGAGGATTGGCATCTCAAACGGTTTGTCTTCGATAGAGATTCCAATCATTTTCCTTTCTGCGAAAGAAAAATGTGGAATGACGGGATGGTCTTGGGTATTTGGCAGCTGTTCGCCGACGGCGGTCGGAATGCGTGAGCAATCCGCCGCCGTGGGGCGACGGCGAACTGCGCGACTCTAAAGAGTCGCAAAATAGATGGTCTTTTAGCTCGCAATTGCGAGGCGTAGCCTGCGGAGAGAGCGAATAGCGAGCCTCCGCGGGGCAGAGGCTACGGCTCGCGCGACTCTAAAGAGTCGCAATATACTAAACCCAAAGATTATAAATATATATTCAACCGATGGCCTTTCAGCATAAATGCCGAAATCCGTTCGGCGACTTAACATTGCCCCGCCGAAAAAAAAGGGGCTGCCCGACTATATTGTCGGACAGCCTCTTCGTCTCTCTCTGCAACGGGATCGGCGTAACCTCTATCTGCTCGCCGTCATTTCGCGATAGGAGTCGTAACGTTTCATCACCTCTCTCACATATGCCTCCGTTTGGCGGCTTCCCGTAAATTTGCCGCAACGGACCAATTCGCTTTCATAGACTTCGGGATCGGCCTTCTTGTGCAGATAGCGGGCCACGACCTCCCACGAATTGGGATTCTCCCCGTTGTTTCTCGCCAGACGCCGCGCATCGGAAACATGTCCTATGCCGCTGTTGTAACATGCGAGAATAATGCTCATGCGATCGTCCTCCGACACCGAGGCGCCCATTTTCAACGTCGAGTCGATCTTCTTCAGGATCCGTCCCGCCAGACGTATGTTGGTCTCGGGATCGGTCAGATGTTCCTTTTCGACATTGAATTGCTTGCCCACGCGGGGCATCACCTGCATCAACCCCACCGCGCCCCGTTTCGATATCAGATCCGATTCGAAACGCGATTCGTTGTATGCGATGGCGCTCATCAGCAGCCAGTCCAGCCCCTCCTCCCGCGCTATGCGGCGCATCAGCACGTCGTAGGCCGATATGACGCATCGGTCCGTCACCGAGGGGTCTACCGCCGCTCCCACGGCGAATTGTCGGATCTCGCCCCGCGAGGCGCTGCGTGCCGCGTCGTCGCTGAACACGCACGATCCGAAAAGCGTGAATACGATAAGAACGATCGAAAATAAACCTGTCTTTCTTGACATACTTGCTTTTTTTGCGGGCAGCTCATACCGCGCAATACAGCACCCTAATCATAGAATCCCCACGAAAGGCCGATCTTGAACATACCCGGATTGAGGGGATACCCCGCAATCGTGAAATAGCGGCCGTTGCCGAACAGCCCCATGTTCACATGCTGGTACTTCAAGAAAATGCGCATTCTTTTCCACTTTGCCGTCACGAAGGCGTCGATGTAGGGATAATTCCCCACCTTCACCTCGCGCTGGTTGTAGAACGCCGCAAGCGCCGGATCATACGACGGAGCGTAATAACCGGTGTTGTAGCGTCCGTCCAAACCGATCTGCATGCGCAATACCTGCTTCTTCTCCACCCAAAACTCGTAGAAATAGGAGAGGTAGGCGCTGCACGTCGGAACGGGAACGACTTCCTGATTGGTGCTCCACTGCAACAATACCCTGTGGTCGAAATGGAATCCGCCGAGGCGGAAATCCTTGCGGGCATACAAACTCGTCAGACTTACCGTTCCGCCCTCCTGAGCGACGAGGACATCGGGACCGTAATACACCTTGCCCGACACCATACCCTGCCATACTCCCAATTCCAGATTGCGATCGGGAATACGCAACGATACTTCGAAACGAGTTTCATTCTCCTTGTCGAAGGAGTTGGACCACACATAGTGGTTCGAGAATAGGTTCTCCTGCCAATAACCTGCCGAAAGCCGCGTCTGCGAGAATCGGCCCGAGAGGATAACCGGATGACCTCGGAACTTGGCGGTAAGCGCCACATGGGCGTTTATCGACAAATCTCCGCTCCTGTAACCCGACGGATAGAACCGAAAATCGGCCCCCCAGTCGGCGAATTTCTTCAATTTACCGCTTATCGATCCGTAGGCATACCAAGCGGTACGCTTGTCCTTGACGTACTTGCCGTCGATGTAATCGGGCAATGCGAACTGCGAATAGGCGTACATGTCTACTCCTACGCCGCCGCCCAGACGTCCCACGGCGCCGTTGCGGTCCCACGGCTGCGCCTCGACGAAGAAGCGGTTCGACGCCACCCGTTCGCGGATCGAGTCGCACGACCGATCGGGCGATATGTACCAGTTTTTGTAATACACCTCCGTCGTCGAGACGAACTCCCCCGCCTCGTTGCGCGATCCGCGCTCGTCGACATACTCGGCATACTTGTCGGTGTAGAGTTTGCTCCACGTGTTGTATTCAAAAATGTGGCCAATGTACACGGCCGAAAGATCGGCCAGCGAGAAATCGTAATCGGTGACGGCCTGCAACGGTATGGCAAACGCCTGCTTCACGAAGAACGAGTTGTTGCGGTACGAGTTCTCCGCCTCGGCCGAAGCCAGCTTCATGGGCACGCCCGACGGATGCTCGTAGGTGGTGTCGGCCACGGCCCACACGCCCACCACGCCGCCGTTCTCGCGCTGCTTTATGCGGTTGTTGATGTATGCGGCATGGATCGAGTAGCGTTTGCCCGTATGCGAGAACGCCACCGACAGATTGTGATTCGTCGTGCGCTGCCAATCGTACAGACCTTTGGTTCCGCGCGCCTTGTAACTCACGTTGAATCCCGTCGTCGGCGAGACGTTGTGCGCTGTGGTTATCTCGAAATGCTCCTCGCGGTAACGCTTCTGCCCCGACTCCAGATATGTCATGTTGAGATAGGGAGTCTTCGAGTTGTAGAACGGCACGTTGTCCATTCTGTAAGTGTACGCGTCATACGAGTGCGCGAATGTGAAATCGGGGCTCTTCGATCGTTCGAAATAGTTGAACGGCATGGTAGACTGGCCCAGACCGCCGAGCGACATGTCGCCCACGCCCTTGAGGTAATACGGGTAGTCGATGCGCCAGTCGAGCAGCAGCGTATCGAGCGGCTCGATCTTCACGTCGTTCATGTCGCGGTCCACTGTCCACATGAAATTGGGTAGCGCGCGGATCGAGTCGCCGAAATAGTACGACTCCAGCGGTTTGCGTATGCGTCGCGTCTTCGTCGAATCGGGTTTCTCCTCGGGCTCGCCGTCCACCGTATTTTCATACGGATTGCTGCCGCCCAAAGCCACGTTCTGGCCGTTGCGCTGCGCACGGGCCAGCGCCGACGCGTCGATCTGCGCACACGCCTCGTGCGGCAAGGCCGCGAGCACCGCCAGAACAAACACCGATATGGCCGCCGATAGTGATTTCATCCCGTTTTCCGATTTTCCGCGAACTTCCCGTCCGTTACGCCTTACGCAAATTTACGGCCCAACGCACCGTCGACACAATTATATAAAGAAGTATGATTGCGGGAACCGCGCATCGGGTAAACAGAGCCGCCATCGCTGCGGCGAGGATGATGAACGAATAACGCAATTCGTTGCCCCTCCATCCGAATCCGTTGAATTTCAACGAAAACATTCTTATGGGGCTGATGAGCAAAAACGCCGTGATCACGGCCGTCGCGAGCACCGCCGCCTTGGGCATCGTCAACGACCCGTCCTGCACGAGCATGCCCAGCGACACACACAGCAGTCCGTTGGCGGGCGTGGGCAGACCGCAGAACTCGGTATGCTGCGAATCGTCTATGTTGAATTTCGCCAGACGCAAAGCCGAGAAGGCCGCCACTATCAGTGTGACGTATTGCGCGGCATCCGCAGCGGCATCCGAGAGTCCCGACACGGCGGGGGCCGCACCGTACATGCAGAACAGCGCCAGCGCGGGGACGAGTCCGAACGACACCATGTCGGCCAGCGAATCCAGCTGCACCCCTATGGGCGAGGCGCACCCGAGCAGCCGCGCGGCGAATCCGTCGAAGAAGTCGCACGCCGCCGCCGCCGCCACTAACAGGAATGCCGTCGTGAAGTCGCCCGATGTGAGCAGCACTATCGCGGCGCAAGATCCGCACAGCAGATTGCCCAGCGTAAGCAGATTCGGTATGGTGAAAAACTTTACATTCATTTTCACTAAAGATTTACCGTAATGATCGGCAAAGTTACGAATTATTTTCTATCTTTGTATATTACTAACGGATTCATTTGATTTACTATTATGAACGACAATACATATTGCGTGATAATGGCGGGCGGAATCGGCACCCGCTTCTGGCCCCAAAGCCGCCGTTCGAAACCCAAACAGTTCCTCGACATACTCGGGACGGGCAAATCGTTCATCCGCGCCACGTTCGAGCGTTTCGCGGCCACGGTTCCCGTCGAGAATTTTCTGGTGGTGACCAACCGCAGCTACAAGGATCTGGTGCTGGAGCACATCCCCGAGCTGGCCGAGCGTCAGGTTCTGTGCGAACCCATAGGCCGCAACACGGCGCCCTGCATAGCCTACGCCGCCTACACGCTCCGCAAGACGGCCCCCGACGCACGCATGATCGTCACCCCCGCCGACCACCTCATACTCAACGAGAACGATTTCCGCGCCGTGATCGAGGAGAGCCTCGATTTCGCGGGCAGGCACGACGTCCTCATGACGGTCGGCATCAAGCCCTCGCGGCCCGATACGGGCTACGGCTACATACAGATGTCGGACGGCGAGGCTTTCAGCCGCGTGAAATGCTTCACCGAGAAGCCCAATCTCGAACTCGCGCAGACGTTCGTCGAGTGCGGCGAGTTTCTGTGGAACTCGGGCATATTCATCTGGAAAGTGAGCAGCATAATAGAGGCTTTCGGCCGCCATCTGCCCGAATACCATGCGCTGTTCTCGTCCATAATGGACGATCTGGCCACCGAGCGCGAGGCGGCGGCCATCGAACGGGTATTCTCGGAGTGCAAGGCCATATCCATCGACTACGGCGTCATGGAGAAGGCCGACAACGTGTATGTCCGCTGCGGCGATTTCGGCTGGAGCGACGTGGGGACATGGGGCTCGGTATACCAGCTCGCGCGCAAGGACCGCTACGCCAACGCCAAGTCGAACGACGGATGCTACACCTACGACACGCGCAACACCATCATATCGCTGCCCGAGGGCAAGATAGCCGTGGTCAACGGCCTGAAGGACTACATCGTGGTCGACACCGACGACGTGCTGATGATATGCCCGCGAAGCGAGGAGCAGAGCATCAAGAAATATATCGACGACGTGAAATTCGACAAGGGCGACAAATACATCTGACACGGCCCCGATACGATCTCGGTCTCCGACGAAGCATATTTGTCGGAGACCGTTTTTTCGTATGTTTCGACCTCGCGGCGCGAGGTCGGCAGTTCGCCGCCGCCCCACGCGGCGGACTGCTGTCGCACTCCGTCGCCGACGGCAAACTGCCGAAAACAGACTATCCGACTTTTTCTTTTCGCAAAAAATCATTACTTTTGGAAGTTACTTTCGGAACCGCGGCGCATATATCCGCCCGCGCGACTTGTCCCCGACATGCTTTTCCGAAAAACGGACCCGAGCGAATGACAAACCGTTAAAATACTATGGAACCAAACAAACGCAACGTATCGATTCCCGACAACGCCTACCGCGAGCTCAAGGCGGGCGAGGAGTACAAACCGCTCATGCCTGCCGACTCCGTACCTACGGAGGTGACGCCCTATTCGGTGACGATGGGCATACTTATGGCGGTGGTCTTCTCCGCCGCGGCCGCTTTCCTCGGCCTCAAGGTGGGCCAAGTGTTCGAGGCCGCCATCCCCATAGCCATAATCACCGTCGGCATGGGCGCCGCCCTCGGCAAGAGCAACATGCTGGGGCAGAACGTAATCATACAATCCATCGGCGCATGTTCGGGCGTTGTGGTGGCAGGCGCCATCTTCACCCTGCCCGCGCTCTACATTCTGGAGCTCGACGTGCAGTTCTACCAGATATTCCTCTCGTCGCTGCTCGGCGGCATTCTGGGCATCGTGCTGCTCATCCCGTTCCGCAAATACTTCGTCAAGGAGATGCACGGCAAATATCCCTTCCCCGAGGCAACGGCCACGACCGAAGTGCTCGTCTCGGGCGAGAACGACGGCAGTCAGGCCAAGCTGCTGGCCGTGGCGGGTCTGGTGGGCGGACTCTACGACTTCGTGGTCGGCACCTTCGGGGCGTGGACCGAGGTGGTGTCGACCCGCATCTGCTCGTTCGGCGCCATGTGCGCCGACAAGTTCAAGGTGATGTTCTCGCTCAATACGGGCGCGGCGGTGCTGGGTCTGGGCTACATCATAGGTCTTAAATACGCCGTCATCATCACGGCAGGATCGTGTCTGGTGTGGTTCCTCATCGTACCGCTCATCGGCTACGTCTCGCCCGAGGCCGCCGCACTCTCGCCCGAGGAGATATTCGCCGCGTTCGGCCGTCCGATAGGCATCGGCGGCATAGCCATGGCGGGATTGATAGGCATCATCCGCCAGTCGAAGATCATACGTCAGGCCGCCGCGCTGGCCGTGGGCGAACTCTCGCCCAAGAAGTCGGCCGCCGTCGCGACGCCCGAACGCACGCAGCGCGACCTGCCGATGAAACTCATTCTGTCGGTTCTCATCGCGGCACTCGCGACTACGCTCGTATTTTTCCGATTCGGACTGCTCGGCAACTGGTTCCAGAGCGGCGTGGCCCTGCTAATCGTATTCGTCATAGCGTTCCTGTTCACCACCGTGGCGGCCAACGCCATAGCCATAGTGGGCACCAACCCCGTGTCGGGCATGACCCTTATGACACTTATCCTCAGCTCGCTGGTGCTGGTGAGCATAGGGCTCGGCGGCACCGAGGGAATGACCGCCGCGCTCGTCATCGGCGGCGTGGTCTGCACCGCCCTCTCGATGGCGGGAGGCTTCATCACCGACCTCAAGATAGGCTATTGGCTCGGCACCACCCCGCGCAAGCAGGAGGGATGGAAGTTCCTCGGAACGGCGGTCTCGGCCGCTACCGTGGCGGGCGTGATGATCGTGCTGAACGACTCCTACGGCTTCGTGGGCGAGGGCGCGTTGGTGGCTCCGCAGGCGAACGCCATGGCGGCCGTGATACAGCCCCTTATGACGGGTGGCGAAACCCCGTGGATACTCTATTTCATCGGAGCCGCACTGGCCCTGACCCTTACGGCCATAGGCATCCCCGCGCTGGCGTTTTCGCTGGGAATGTTCATCCCCATGTACCTCAACGCCCCTCTCGTGGTGGGCGGACTCATAGCATGGTTCGTCGCGAACCGCAGCAAGGACGACTCGCTGAACAAGGCGCGTTTCGATCGCGGTACGCTCATTGCTTCGGGATTCATAGCGGGCGGCGCCCTGATGGGTGTGGTGAGCGCGGTGCTGGCATACCTCGACTGCGACTGGAAACTGTCCGCATGGGCCGAATCGAACGGCGCCGAGTGGTTGAGCCTCGTAATGTATGCTGTTTTGATAATCTATTTCATATGGCATACCCTGCGGGCGAAAAAAGAGGAGTAGAGGCATTTATCGACCTCGCGGCGCGAGGTCGGCAGTTCGCCGCCGCCCCACGCGGCGGACTGCTGTCGCATTCCGACCGCCGTCGGCGAACAGCTGCATTGTTACGGGTAAGTTCGCAAAAACTTATCGCCGTTTTAACTTTATTAAACGAAAACTGAATATTATTCAACTCGAATTAAATATTATTGAATATGGATTTAAAAGAGAGATTTCTGAAATACGTTTCGTTCGACACGCAGTCGGACGAAAACAGCACCACGTTCCCGTCGACCGAAAAGCAGCTCGTGCTGCTCAACCACTTGGCCGACGAGATGCGCGGCCTCGGCCTCAGCGACGTGACGGTCGACAAATACGGTTACGCGATGGGGACCATCCCCGCCTCGGAGGGCTGCGAGAACGCGCCCGTCATCGGATTCATATCGCATGTGGACACCTCGCCCGACATGAGCGGCAAGGACGTGAAGCCCCGCATCATAGAGAATTACGACGGCGGCGACATAGTGCTCAACGCCTCGCTTACCATGCGCACGGCCGACTTCCCCGAGCTGGCGCTCTTCAAGGGCCACACCATCATCCACACCGACGGCACCACCCTGCTCGGCGCCGACGACAAGGCGGGCTGCGCCGAGATAATGACCGCCGCCGAGTACCTCATGTCGCACCCCGAGATAAAGCACGGCAAGATCCGTCTTGGCTTCACTCCCGACGAGGAGATCGGCCGCGGCGTGGATTATTTCGACGTGCAGGCTTTCGGCGCCGACTTCGCCTACACGATGGACGGCGGTTACGAAGGCGAGCTGGAGTACGAGAATTTCAATGCCGCATCGGCCGTGGTGGACATTCAGGGCCGCAACGTGCACCCGGGATACGCCAAGGACAAGATGATAAACGCATTGCAGGTGGCATGCGAGCTCAACTCGATGCTGCCCGCCGACCAGCGTCCCGAGCATACCGAGGGTTACGAGGGATTCTACCACTGCGTGGGTCTGAACGGCACGGTGGAGAACGCACGCATAAGCTACATCATACGCGACCACGACAGCGAGAAGTTCGAGCAGAAGAAGGTCTACATCTGGAGCTGCGTCGACCTGCTGCAAAAGCGTTACGGCAAAGATGTGCTTACGCTCACGCTCAAGGACCAGTACTACAACATGCGCAAGATGGTGGAGCCGCATCCGCACGTCATAGAAAAGGCCAAGCGGGCCATGGAGATGGCCGACGTGACGCCCATCGTACGACCCATACGCGGCGGCACCGACGGCGCGCGCCTCTCGTTCATGGGTCTGCCCTGCCCCAACATATTCACGGGCGGCATGAATTTCCACGGCAAGTTCGAATACTGCTCGCTCGACACCATGCACAAGGCGATGAACGTGATAATCAATCTGGCCCGACTCTGGGCCGAATAAACCGAACGGAAGGATGAACGGATTCAAGGAGGTCGATCCCCGCGCGATCGACGAAAACTTCATACGGGCCATCGGCACCGAATGGATGCTCATAACGGCGGGCGACCACGTGAGCCACAACACCATGACGGCCTCGTGGGGCGGCGTGGGCGTGATGTGGGGCCACCCCGTGGCCGTGGCGGTCATACGCCCGCAGCGATACACGTTCCGCTTCACCGAGCGGTGCGACACGCTCACGCTGTCGTTCCTCGGCGACGGACACCGCGACGCCCTCGCCTACTGCGGCTCGCACTCGGGGCGCGACGAGGACAAGATACGCAATGCGGGCCTCGCGGTGGAGTTCACCGACGGCGACACGCCCGCCATAGCTCAGGCGCGGCTGGTGCTGGAGTGCCGCAAGCTCTATTGCGACGATTTGCGGGAGGAGTGTTTCGCAGACCCGAGCATCGTGGAGCGATGGTATCCCGATAAGGATTTCCACAAGGTGTACGTGATGCAGATCGTAAAGGCATACATAAAGGAACCGCAGCGATGAACCGATACGGATATATGAGAGTCGCGGCCGCGATACCCGCCGTTCGCGTGGCCGACTGCAAATTCAATGTCGGCTCGATAATCGGGCTGCTTCGCAAGGCCGTGGAGCGCAAGGCGAGGATAGCGGTATTTCCCGAGCTGTGCGTGACGGCATACACATGCGGCGATCTGTTTCTGCAACCCGAGCTGCTGCGCGCGGCCGAAACAGAGCTGCTGCGCATAATCGAGTATACGGCCGAAGCACCCATAACGGCGATAGTCGGGATGCCCGTCGCCGCGGGAAACGCAATATACAACTGCGCCGTCGCGGTGGCGCAGGGCGAGATCGTCGGGGTGGTGCCCAAGAGCTTCATACCCAACTATTCGGAGTTCTACGAAGCGCGCTGGTTCGAATCGGGCGCTAACGCGCCGTTCGGCGAGATAGCGCTCGCGGGCCGAAAGGTGCCTTTCGGGACCGATCTGCTCTTCACGCTCAACGGCGTGGGATTCGGCATGGAGATATGCGAGGATCTGTGGACGCCCGTGCCGCCGTCGTCGTACAAGGCCGTGGGAGGCGCCGAACTGCTGTTCAACCTCTCGGCGTCGCCCGAGGTGATAGGCAAGCACGACTATCTGGTCGATCTGGTCCGCCAGCAGTCGGCCCGCACGTCGTCGGCATACGTATACGTCTCGGCGGGATTCGGCGAATCGTCGACCGATCTGGTCTTCGCGGGCAACGGCATAATCGCCGAAAACGGTTCCGTGATTGCCTGCGCCGAGCGGTTCGACATGAACGAGCAGTTGGTGACGGCCGACATCGACGTCGAGTATCTGCGCACGCAGCGCCGCCGACGCAACACCTACGCCGCCGACGGTAACAGGCCCCGATATCGCACTGTCGACATTCGCGAGGATGCGCCCGCGGCGGACGATGCCGAGCGCCGTGCAGATCCCATGCCGTTCGTGCCGCACGACGAGGCCGACCGCCGCCGACGCTGCGAGGAGATCTTCGCCATACAGACCCACGGACTGGCCAAGCGTCTGGCGCACACGGGGTGCCGATGCGCAGTGATAGGCATATCGGGAGGTCTCGATTCGACCCTCGCGCTGCTGGTCGCCGTGCGCACGTTCGACAAACTCGGACTCGACCGCAAAGGCATAATCGGCATCACCATGCCCGGGTTCGGCACCACGGACCGCACCTACAACAACGCCGTGACTCTGATCCGCGAGCTGGGGATAACGCTGCGCGAGATACCCATCGCTGCGTCGTGCCGCCAACATTTCGCCGACATAGGGCTGCCCGAGGGCGACCGTTCGGTGACCTACGAAAATTCGCAGGCCCGCGAGCGCACGCAGATATTGATGGACGCGGCCAACATGGAGGGCGGCATGGTGATAGGCACTGGCGACCTGAGCGAGCTCGCGCTCGGATGGGCCACCTACAACGGCGACCACATGTCGATGTACGGCGTGAACTGCTCGGTGCCCAAGACCCTCGTGCGTCACATGGTGGAGTGGGTGGCGTCGACCGAGGAGAATGCGGCCGTGCGCGAGGCGCTGTCGGACGTGGCGGCCACGCCCGTAAGTCCCGAGCTGCTGCCCGCGGACGAGAACGGCGAGATAGCGCAGAAGACCGAAGATCTGGTGGGCCCCTACGAGCTGCACGATTTCTATCTCTACAACTTCGTGCGGCAGGGATTTTCACCCGCCAAGATACTTTTCCTCGCCGAAAAAGCGTTCGATGGTAAATACGACAGAGCGACGATGATAAAATGGCTGCGGATCTTTTTCCGCCGCTTCTTCGCCCAACAGTTCAAACGCTCGGCACTGCCCGACGGCCCCAAGGTGGGCAGCGTGTCGCTCTCGCCGCGCGGCGACTGGCGCATGCCGTCGGATGCCTCGGCGGCGCTATGGCTCGCCGAATGCGAAAAATTGAAGTAATGCCGCCGACGGCAGAAAACGAATCGTCGGTTGCGAGTCGCGACCTGCGGAGATTCGCTATCACGCTCTCCGCAGGGCAGAGGCTGCGGCTCGCGCGGCTCCGAAGAGCCGCAATATTGAAGTAATGCCGAAAACCTATAAATTATGAAACCTTATAAAAGATCGATCGCCGTACTGCTGGTTTGCGTTGCGACCATTTTCGGCGGTAATGTTCGCGCACAGTCGCTGCAAAGCCTGTTCAAGATATTCGGAGGCTCGAAAACCGAACAGAAAACGGAACCCGAAAAGGTAATTCCCACCACCGAGCAGTTGCAGGGACGGTGGGTATACCAAGCGTTGGACATGACCTATACGGGCGACAGCACCATTGCGTCGGTAGCCGTGGCGTCGGCCAAAACGCAACTGTCGACCGTGGCAGACAAATCGGGCCTCGTGGCGGGGCGCGACTACATTGAAATAGGCAACAACGGCGATGCGCGACTCGTCAGCGGAGAACATTCGGCGACCGTAACTTACAGCTATCAACCCAAAGACGGCAAAATGCACATCGGAATGGAGCATGACGGGAAAAGAGTCTCGCAAACGGCCGAAGTCGAGATCGTCGACGGGAATCTGCGAATGATGTTCGATGCGGCGCAACTCGTGGCCGAAGCCGAGAAACACTCCGACGCACTGAAAGAGAACACCTATTTTCAGATGCTGAAAACGATGACCGAAAAATACCCCGGGATAATGGTCGGGGCCGTGTTCGGGAAGTGAGAAAACGAAGTCCTGCTTGAATCTCTTCAAGCAGGACTTCGGATTATTTCGATATCGCTGCGCGATATCGGCAGTTCGCCGCCGCCCCACGCGGCGGACTGCAACTCGCTTTACGCTCGTACGCATCCTCCGCCGTCGGCGAACAGCTATTTTTTATTCACATTGTGCTTGCTGGCGAGCGCAGCCTGCGGAGCGAGTGAACAGCGAGCCTCCGCGCGGCTCTGACGAGCCGCAAAATATCAAGATCAGATAGTTCCGTTTTACTTTATATACACCTCAAGCAATTTCGCCTTGCCGCTCAGCTCCACCGAATCGGCTTCGGCGGGGATCATAACCAGATCGAGCAGACCGATATGCTCCGTCGTGTCGCCCATCATGACCGACGCCTCGCCTTCGGCGCAGATGTAGAGCACGAACGAATCGAGCGACATGTAATCCCGCTCGCACGTGCCGTCCAGCGCGATCATGTTGGTGGTGAAATAGGAACAGTCGACCATGGTCACCGACTCGTTGGTCTTGGGCGAATACCCGATGTGGCAAGCCTCGCCGTCGCGCGAGAAATCGATGGCATCCACGGCCAGCGCGGTGTGCAGCTCGCGCGGACGCCCCTCGGCATCGGTACGGTTCCAATCGTAGATGCGGTACGTCACGTCCGACGTCTGCTGGATCTCCAGCACCTCGATACCCTTTCCGAGCGCATGGACCGTACCCGCGGGAATGAAGAATACGTCGCCCGCCTTAACCTCCACGCGGTTCAGAATCTCGGGCAAGCGATCCTCGTTGACGGCCGCGATGTACTGCTCGCGCGTGATGGAGGTATCCTTGAAGCCGACGTAGAGCGCAGCCCCGGGTTCGCAGTCCACCACGTACCACATTTCGGTCTTGCCGTAGGAGTTGTGGCGCTCGGCGGCCAGTTCGTCGTCGGGATGCACCTGCACCGAGAGAACGTCGTGGCAGTCGAGGCTTTTCACCAACAGCGGGAAAGTGAGCCCGTAACGGTCGTAGATCTTGTCGCCGACCAGATTGCCCATGTAGACCTCGATGATCTCCTCCAGATCGTTACGTTTAAGAAAGCCGTTGGCCACGACCGAGACGTCGCCCGCCACAGCCGAAAGCTCCCAGCTCTCGCCATAGGCCTTCTGCGGATCGATATTCGCCGCCTTGCCTGCCTTGGCTTTCGCAAGCAACTCCTTGCCGCCCCAAAGCCTCTCCTTCAGGCGGGGAACGAATTTTAAGGGATATAACATAAAGTACCTTAAATTTATAATTAATCGAACAAAGCCTCCACGCGGGTCACCACATCGTCGGCCGCAGCGTCGAGCGGGAAAACGATATCGGGTTTCAACTCATACACCTCGCGGTCGGCCTTGAAGCGCTTCTCGCCCGCGCCCGTAATGTTCAACATCACGACGGCATCGGGATCGATGCGTCCCGCCTCGACCTCCTTGATGAGCGAAGCGGTGGCCACGGCGGCCGCGGGATGGATATCCACGCCCTCGGTCTGCTCGAAAATTCGTGCCGCTTTGCGCGCCTGAGCGTTCGTAACCACCAAAACGTTGCCGTCGGTGGCCTTGAGCGCATCGAACAGACCGCCCTTTATGCCGTAGGGCGGCTTGCGGTTCGACAGCACCTTGGCGTCGATTATCGAGGCGTCGCGGCGGGCCTTGTCGGCATCGTAGGGCAGCATCGCTCGCGAATCGGCGCGCCATGCGTCGTACATGGGCACGAACGGCGCGTTCTGCGACACCATGAGCCGCATCAGGTTATTGCCGTAAGAGCCGTCCTCGACAAGACGCATGTTAGCCTCCCATGCCGCTATGGCGCCCGTACCGCTGCCCACGGCTTGGAAATAGTAGTCGGGGATGCGGCCGATGGTCGTCACGGCCGACAGCACGGTAGTGGCCATGCCGTCGCGGCGCGCCACGTTCTTGGCGCCGCCCTCGGCGTAGAACCGCGGGGATTTCAACAGCATGTCGCCCAAACGGATGGCATCGAAATAGTCGCCGCCCTTCTCGCAGGCTATGAGCTTCACGCACGGATTGAGCGGCTTCTCGAACCACATGGCCGCCATGTTGTCGGCAGGCACCGACAGCAGCAGACGGATGTTGTTCTCGGAGCACACTTTGGCGAACGCACGGGCCGTATTTCCCGCCGAAGCGACCACGAGGATACGCTCCTCGTCGCACTTGGCGCGTCCGCACACGCTGTAAGCCTCGGTCTCCTTGAACGAACAGGTGGTCATGCCCGCTCCGCGCTCGGGGCAATAGCCGTTGAGCGTTATGTAGAGATTGCGAAGCCCCAGACGCTCGCCCAGACCCTTGCTGAGGTAGGTGACGGGAGCCGCCGAGCCTTTCAACATGCGGTTGACGGGCAGCCAATCGCAGAATTTGTAAAGGCCGTAGCCGTCATCCTTGACATTGAGTTTCTTGCACTTGTAGACGGCCCTCACGAGCGACGGGTCCTCGCATCCGCGGTATTCGAGAGTCCATCCCGTATCCGCAAACTCATCGCCCGTGGCAACGCACATGAGCGAATAGGCGGTAGCTTCAATATTATCCATTCGAGTTGAGAGTTATATGCGTTATTATGATTTTCCGAAATGCAAATTTAACAATTTTACGGCAATCCGACCATTGTTGCGAGGATAAATATTTCGATGCAGCCCTGTTTCGCCGCCGCAATATCGAATCCGACGGCCGTGCGGCGTGATGCGGTTTGCTTTTCGGGACGCGGCCTGCTGTTCGCCGACGGCGGCGTGAATGCGACAGCAGTCCGCCGCAGTGGGGCGGCGGCAAACTGCACGGTTCAAAGAACCGTAAATTTTCGTCATCCCGAATCTTTTGTTCGTCAGAACGGTGAAATGAATGGAATATCTACATGGGATCTTCCGTCAGCGATGCCGATCCTCGCCTGACGGCGAGGTAGACTTGTTCGGGACACGGCCTGCGGGGACCGCTCGATGAGCGAATGCGAATAGCGGGCCTCCGCTGTCGGGAGGCTGCGGCCCGCGCAGTTCTGACGAACTGCAATATCCCATTTCCCGTCATTCCGCATTTTATCGCTCGCAAGAGTTGCAAAATGATTGGAATCTCTACCGATCAACCTCTCGTTTACGACTCTGAAGAGTCGCGCGGGCCGCAGCAAATATCGTTATGGAAATACGATTGAATTTTGCGAATAAATATTTATTACGTAAATTTGTTGAAGTGTAAAACTGCTAAAACCGTTCGACATGAAACGAATATTACTTTGCGCCGCACTGTGCGTCGCCGCGCTGAGCGTTTCGGCTCAGAAAAAAGATTGGGCGCAATTCGACCGTTACGCCGAAGCAAACGCCAAAATCGCCGCCACACCCGACGTGGTGTTCATGGGCAACTCCATAACCGACAATTGGGCGCGGATGGACCCCGACTTCTTCGCTAAGAACAACTTCGCGGGCCGAGGCATCAGCGGCCAGACCTCGTCGGAGATGCTCGTGCGATTCCGCCGCGACGTCATAGACCTGCATCCCAAAGCGGTGGTGATACTCTCGGGAACCAACGACGTGGCGCAGAACAACGGCTACATATCGCCCGAAAACACGTTGGGCAACATAGCTTCGATGTGCGAGCTGGCAAAGGCCAACGGCATAAAGGTGATACTCTGTTCGGTGACGCCCACGTCGGTCTTCGGATGGAGACGCGAGATAGAACCCGCGCAGAAGATACGCGACCTGAACAAACTCATAAAGGCTTACGCCGAGCAGAACAAGATCACCTATCTCGACTACTACCCTGCACTGACCGACGAAAAGGGAGGTCTGCCCGCCAAATGGAGCAACGACACGTGCCACCCCAATCTGGAGTGCTACCGCACGGTGATGGAGCCGATGGTATGCGATGCCATAAGCAAAGTGCTGAAAATAAAGCGTTCGAAGATGTATTTGCCCGCCGAGGCGGAATAAAATGCTGCACGTCGTTAGACACAGAAAGCTTCGGCGCACTCGCACCGAAGCTTTCTTTTCATTTCCGCAACCTGCCGCCGCACCGAATTATGTGGCGGTACGGCGATCCGATATAGAGGTATTATCCTCTTTGGGCTTGTAATCGCGAGGCGTAGCCTGCGGAGAGAGCGAACAGCGAGCCTCCGCGAGGCGAGGCTGCGGCTCGCGCGGCTCTGAAGAGCCGCAAAATATTGAACCCAAAGCCGCAAGGGCGCATAACTTTCGAAATGTTCGGTAATAAATACGCCCGCATAAAATAAAAAGGGGCGCGGTGTCAGCCTCTATCGCAGGTCTTGGGAATCTTGATTCAGAAGCCGTCTTGCGCCCTTGCTTGTTCTGCCCTTTACAGTTATGTCAGTCGGCCTATGCCAAACTAAAGCATATTATAATAAATAGTATGTATAACAATAAGTTAGACAGACTCGATTTTCAGTGAGCGGTAAGCGGGACTCGAACCCGTGACCCTTGGCTTGGGAATCTCAACAGAGATATTTTTACGATCTTTTACACGCATCGCAAAGATGCGCAATACACTAATAATCAAGGCAAACAATCGTTGTCGCATTTCATTCCGTTTTTGCCTATTTCATCCGATTTTGTATATTTGTGTCGAAATTGTGTACCCGATTTTTCAATATAGAATACTGTGGTACATGCACTTTCTCTAAATGAATGTTTGAATTTGAACGAAACCCCGCCAAAATATGAATTTTCAGTACTCGAAAGACGGTGTTACAATGGCGGCAATAATCGACACGAGCCATCCCAAACGCGACGGAAAATACCCCGTTCGCATTCGCGTGACACATTTGCGACAACGCAAATATTACCCGACGGGCAAAGACCTGACCGCCGAACAATGGGACGCGTTGCCAACGACCAAAAATCGTGAATTATCGGCCGTTCGTAAAGATATAGAAAACAGTTACAATATAATCCGTTCGGCTGTTGAGGAGCTGGCAAGCAACGGCGATTTTTCGCTCGATGCGTTGAACGCTCGATTGAAACTTGCTCCGTCGCTATCGATTAATGCGATGTTCGAGGCCCGTTTGGACGAATTAAAATCCCGCGGACGAGTCGGCAATATGACTGTATATTATGCGACATTAAAAGGCATAGAACGATTTGCGGGTACGCACGTGCGATTATCGTCCGTTACTCCTAATTGGTTAACCCGTTATGCCGATTTCCTCGGTAATGAGGGTAAAAAACAAACGACTATCGCCATACACTTACGGACATTGCGCGCGATCATTAACGAGGCGCGGCGCGCTGGATTGATAAAGGAGTCGCAATATCCGTTCGGACGTGGCCGCTATGAAATACAATCGGGCACGGGGCGTAAAATGGCTTTGACCGTGGAGCAAATAGGAATGATCGCCCGTTATGACGATGGAAGCGAGGCGACGGCCAGATATCGCGATTACTGGCTGTTTCTTTATTTGTGCAACGGAATCAACGTCGCCGATTTCGTAAAGTTGAGGTATCGGGATATAATCAACGGCGAAATATGTTTCGTGCGCCAAAAGACGGAGCGGACTACCAGAGTGCGAAAAGAGATACGGGCGATAGTTACCGCCCAGATGCAAAACATCATAGATCGTTGGGGAACAGTACCCCGCCCCGATGCGTTTATATTCGGGATTCTCGACGGTTCGGAAGACCCGTTACGACAAATGCACAAAACACAATACCTGACACGTGCCATAAACAAGCGTATGGCCGATGTGGGCGAACGGCTGGGGATCGGTCATATTTCGACCTACACGGCGCGTCACTCGTTTGCGACGGTACTAAAGCGTTCGGGCGTGAATATCGCCTACATATCCGAATCGTTGGGGCACTCCGACTTAAAGACAACCGAAAACTATTTAGCGAGTTTCGAGCGCGAAGAACGGCAAAAGAATGCGGAATTGCTAACACGATTTTAATCCAAAACATATGCTATTTTTTGACAAATTATCCGATTATCCTTACGGTATCGATGCCGATTACATAAATACCGAAACGGACCGATTAGAACTCCAAATTTTGCAAATGCCGGCAGAAAATAAAGGCTTGTTAATTGAAAACATTACCGATGATCTTTTAGTCGCATATTATACCGAGCGCGAGTACGTAAGCAAAAAGGGGGCGAAAGCGGATCGAGGGAAAATGCTTGCTTATTATAATGCGTTAAGCAGCGTAATAACCTATATTTGCGGGAAGACCGATTTTGTATATACGGATGCGTTTATAAAGAGTTGGGAAAGAAAAACAGCGGGTAATTATTTTCCGTTCGGAGAACTGATGCGTACCAATTGGCGGGCAATGGCAACAAGCAATAACCCAACAACGCAGTCCGCCAAATCTCGATGCACAAAGCCGCAAAAGACATTCGAGGATTTTATTATTATCGATGATAAGACGGGATTAATAGAAAAAATAAGACTGATAATACATAATTCAAAAGGTAAAAAGGTTGCTACTATTATTCGAGCGTTAATAGAATTAAATTATATTAATGTTACATCTGGGGAATACTCATCATTGCTTACATCGCTTCGCGTGAAATATGGTGATATCGGGTCTAATGCTGGAATAATAAAATATCTCACAAGTGAAACAAATGCGAGTAATGCCGTATTGCCATCGCAAGAATTAAATGACATAAAACGATTACTTAAATAGTAACCAGACTAACGTTTAAGTTGTCATTGGTTGTCATTGGTTGTCGACAACCAATGACAACTTCGTTTTTTTTCGTGTCATATCAATTTATCCAACCTTTGCAGTACCGACGATCGGTAACGGCCAAAGTACACGGCCAATTTATTAATTTAATATTTCCTAATTATGGAAAATAAAATTATCGTTACGAACCGTGAGGAACTGCAAACGTTGATAGGCGACGCAGTAGCAGCCGTGGTTCCCAAATTGGCAGATTTCCGCCGCAAAAACGAAGCAGTCGAAACGGATGCAATGACAGCTGAGGCGGCAGCGAAGGTTCTAACCGCACAAGGCATTCCCTCAACACGCGCCACACTCTACAATCTCGTGTACAAAAACACTATTCCGCACCGTAAATTCGGCCGTCGCACCGTATTTTCCAAACGAGAGTTAACACAGTGGATCGAGGATAACACCGAGCGTCCCGAAACAAAAGACGACGCCGCAAAGCGTATTGCGGCAAGTGCTAACCGTAAAAAGCGATAAATTATGACCACAGAAATTATAAAAAATTTGTCACCTCAACAAAAACGGGTTTATAATATTTTGGCCCGTGGCGGTCGATATGCGGTTGGTGAAATTACGGTTGCGCTCGGTGGTCGCGCTTGCGACCCGCGCAGCACGATCCGCGATTTGCGCAAAAAAGGTATTCCGATTCTCGACGAATGGCACTCCAATGCAAACGGCCGCGGCCGTGGTTTTAAGAAGTACTTTTTGGGAAAGGAGGTAGGCAATGAGTAAGACGAAAGAAACATCGCGCAGGCGTTTCTACTACTACACGGATTGGGCCGAACAGCTACTAACCGTCCCAGCCGATTTACGCCTGAAAATCGACGATGCGGTTAAACGTTACGTGCTTTATGGTGAAGAACCGACCGATAGAGAGGTGTTATATTCGATGTTCGGCCTTATGCGGTCGCAGTTAGATCGGGATCGCATAAGCTATACAGAAACTTGTAACGCGAATAGAAACAACATAAACGAACGGTGGAAACGCGTACGAGAGGCAGCCGCACAAGACGATACAAATGAATACGACCGTATACGAAAAATACGACCGTATACAAACGCTACCGATAAGATAAGAGAAGATAAGATAATAGAGAAAGAAAAAGATACTAAAAAGAAAGTCGCAACCAAACGCGCTGCGTTTGTTGCTCCGACGCGCGATGCGCTTTGTGCGTATTTGAGAGAAAAAGATTTGAAAAACGTCAACCCTGACGCGTTTATGGGTTACTATGAGTCGAACGGTTGGCGTGTTGGTAAAAACCCGATGAAAGACTGGCGGGCGGCGGCGCGCAACTGGAATGCCCGACATAACGAATTTGCGAACAACAAAAACACGATGCACCATGAAACGAGACCGAGATACGAGGCCTTTGACGAATGATACGTTACCGCACGACGAACGACTGGAGGCGGCGGTATTGGGCGCGCTACTGGTTGAGGCGAATTACGTTCCCGACGTTCGAGGTATCCTTACGGCGGATGCGTTCTACAATCCCGACAATGCGGCGATATACGAGGCAATTTGCCGACTGGATGATGATGTGGACCGTGAGGTGGATATGCTTTCAGCGGTTCGCGCAGTCAAAGGGTCGAACATCTCCGACGCCTATATTGCAGGCCTAACACAATCGATAGGCACGGGCGTTGAGGTGCTGAACCGTGCCCGATGCTTGGCCGACCTACGCACGCGGCGGATGTTGATCGCGTACGCCGCCGAACTGACGGCAAAGGCGCAAGCGGGTAACGATGCGACCGAATGGGCATTGTCAGAGCTGGACGCAATTACGGGCAAGGCGGTTTGCGTGGATGCGGCACGACATATCGGCGATGTAATGCAAGAGACTTTGCAAGACCTCGAACGCCGCCAACAGGCGTACCAGCGAGGCGAATGCGTGGGAATTCCGACGGGCTTGCCCTTTCTCGACCGCATTACGGGCGGTTGGCGCGGCGGGCAACTGGTGGTGTTGGCAGCGCGTCCCGCGATGGGAAAGACGGCCGTATCGCTGCATTTCGCCCGTACGGCCGCTATGGCTGGAGTCCCCGTATGTATCTTCTCGCTGGAGATGCCGAACGCCCAATTAACGGGGCGTATGCTGGTCGGAGTTTCGGGGGTCGACGCGAACGCGTTCCGCCGCGGATCGATAAACGCGACCGACCGGGAAAAGATCGAGCGAGGTGCCAACGATCTCCGAGGGTCGGGCGCAATTGAGCAGGACGCCGATATGGTGATCTTCATCGACCGTCCCGCGGTGCACTGTCCCGAATGTTTTAACGCCGGCGGTAGATACGGAACAGTCGACCCGAAAGGCGTCGGGCGTCTTACGATTGCCAAGAACCGCGAGGGCAGCACGGGCTTCATCCTCTTTCGTCATAACGAGAGTCTGACCCGCATAGAAGACTATGAACGGCGAAGCGCGGGAGCAACACAAAACGACAACGCCCCGTATTAACGCAAGGATGTCTAAATTTCGACGATCTCCCACAAATACGAGTCCCCTATCACTTGCGGCGGGTTTGTCGAAATTAGGCGGTTTTTATCATTTCAAATCGGGGACGGCTGGTCGGCCGTCCCTTTTCTTTTGCCGAATATAAGAACGCGGATTGCTGTACCTCAACGATTGCGACCAATATTATGTTAAACTTCAGTTCTGGATTGTTGAGGTTAACCGCCA